>NZ_LMDX01000012.1:0-548981 GCF_001425225.1 Ensifer sp. Root127 | reverse complement strand
CGTGTAGCCGCAAAGTTGAAGTGTCCTGATCCTGCAAAGTAAGAATGTCACTCTCCCCGGGTTTTGATGACCTGGGAGATTGCGGATGGGATTGATTGCGATGAGCGAGCGTGACCTGCAGCGGATYGAGRTYTTGTCGAAAGTGAYYGCCGGGCGSATGACGYTGGTGTCGGCRGCSCATGTSCTKGGCTTRAGTACCCGCCAGGTGCGTCGTCTGTTGGACCGGATCGGCGCTGGCGGTGCGGCGTCGATCCGGCACCAGGCGATCGGCCGGCCATCGAACAACCGGATCTGCGACGGCGTACGCGATTACGCCATGGCGATCGTGCGCGAGCGCTATGCGGACTTTGGTCCGACGCTGGCGGCCGAGAAGCTTGCGGAGCGTGATGGTCTGACGGTGTCGCGCGAGACCTTGCGCCAATGGATGTCGGAGGCCGGCCCTGTCGCGCAAGCAGCGACGGACGTTCCATCAGCCGCGGCTGCGGCGCGAGGCCTACGGCGAGCTGGTTCAGATCGACGGTTCCGAGCATCGCTGGTTGTCTTCTCTATTCGGCGTGGTGAGGTCAAGCACCTTCTGACTGTCCGTAGCTATGGTTGATTGATGTCTTCGCAGTATCGCGCTTCTCTCCGGGATCGGCCTGCGTGGCCCTCCCACTATGGGACCAGAAGAATGAGGCGGAACAATCTAATCGGCGACCTGATCGCAATAGACGACCGTACCAAGACAACCAGCGAACTCACCCCATCCGTCGTCCTGCGAAGGACATCTTTCCACCGTCGGCGGAATCTTCTTGTCTCCTTTTGTTCTTGTCACCTTGGTTGCTAATTACGCAGCAACAGGCAAGCTCTCCCGTGTCCAACAGAATTCGGTTCCGTCACTCCACATGCGATGCATGATCACAGCAAGCCGTCGGGCCAACGCTACAACCGCCTTTTGCCTCCCGCGGCGTCTGGCGATATTCATCGCCCACGCTTTTAGCCACGACCATTTCTTAACGTTTACAAGCAGGACTTGCGCTGCTTCGTACAGCAGGGATCGCATCATCGCGTCACCGCAACAGGATACTCGCCCGACCCGTTTGCTTTCACCAGACTCGTTCAGTTTCGGCGTCAGCCCGAGCACAGAACCGACCGCCTTTGAATGTGCAAACCGGCCAGGAATATCGATGGTTGCCGTGTAGGTGAGAGCGACAACAGGGCCGACACCAGGGATCGTCGTCAATCGGCGACAGACTTCATCCTCGCGGACCAAATCCAAAACCTTCTTGTGCAGCTTGGTGAACTCGGCGCGCAGTAGTTTGCGTGCAGCCAACAATGGCTGCATGATGTCGTGTAGATCAGGCCTGTCTTCGACGAGCTCATTGATCCGCTCCTCGAATTTGATCTTGCCGACCAATCCGACTTTCAGACCGAAGTTGCGCAACAATCCGCGAATGTCATTCGCGATGGCGATGGCTTTTTCCTGCAAGAGTTTGCGCGCGGTCAGCAATGCTCGGTGCTTCTGGCTCGTCAATGTCTTCACATGCACAGGCCGATAGAGATTGACGCGCATCATCTGGGCCATGCCACGCGCATCGTTGCGGTCCGTCTTATTCGGTTGGGCTTTCAAAAATGCCTTGGCATGCCTGGTCTCGATGCAGATCACCGGCAATCCTGCCTTGGCGAGCCCTTCATAAAGCCATTGCGACAGTGGTCCGGCTTCAAGACCGATCCGCTCAATCTGCCACTTCGAATCCTTGATCACCGAGATCAAATCCTCAGGGTGAGTAGCAACTTTCGACTCCCGGCAAATCTTGCCTGTCTCATCAACAATGCAGACCGCGGTCTCTTTCACCGATACATCCAGTGCACAATAGTGTTTCACTGCGCTTCTCCCTCTGACGTTTGAGGCTGTTGAAAGACATGACCTCATTTTACCATCAGTCAGAAGCGCAGCACCGCAATCCACAACGGTCAACGCTGAAACGCAAAGCCGAATATCCCATCTAATCGCACTCCATCCGTCAAGCTGGTTTGAGCACGCAATTCCCTTGCCGGCTTGCGAGAGAGGCAACACGGCTGGAACGGATTGAATGGACTGCCCTCACCGGCCATGTCCTTCAGAGCTATCCAGTGCTGGGAGCAGGGTTGTCTCCGCGGTCGACAAATGTCGCCGCACAATGGTCTTCGCAGGTGGGATCTTCCTAATGTTCGAAACGCAGTCTCAACGAGCTGCAGCCAGCGATAGCGGAATGATCCTGCCCACGTCCGCAGCAGGGACGCTCAGCACGCAAAGTTACATGGCGCGCTGAGGGACGAAGGCTGAGCGTCTCCTATATGGTCGCGCCAGCCGATGCGTTGAACACTTCTCCCGTCTTGAGCATGCTGTGCATGATGACCGCGAGTTTCCGGGCGACGGCCACAGCGGCCCGCTTGAAGCCAAGTCGCTCCCGCAGCTTAAGTCCCCAACTCTTGAGACTGCTCTCGGTCCTGGCACTGGTTCTCGTCAGCAGCGCTGTCGCCGCTTCATAAAGCAGCCCACGTAAACGATTGTCACCCCTTCGCGAGATATGGCCGTCACAATCGACTTCGCCTGATTGGTAGCGCCGGGTTGTCAACCCAAGCCAGGCGCCAACCGACCGCGACGTTCGAAAGTTTCCTGGGTCTTCAATTGCCGTAACGTAGGATACCGCCGTGACTGCGCCGATGCCCGGGATTGTCATCAACAGCTTCGTGGCTTCGCTCTCACGTGCCACTATCAGCAACTGGCGACCAAGATCGGCTGCGCGCTTGCGGATATCGTGCCACGCCTCCAAAAGAGGCAAGATAATCTTCGCAAGCTCGTTGTTCCCATCCAAAAGCTTCCGCACATCGCCATCAAACACTCGCCCCTTCGTTTTCGGGATGATCAGACCGAAGGTCTTCATCAGGCCGCGGATTTGATTGCCAAGTTGTGTCGAGATGTTCAGGAGTTGTTCGCGGGCAGCCACCAATGTGCGGGTCATCATAGCGTCAAACGACTTGACGCGAACCGCTTTGTAAAAGCCCGCTTCAGCGAGTTGCGCTAAACCATCCGCATCGTTGGCATCAGTTTTGTTGAGCGTCTCGCTCAGTACCTTTTGCGCGTGTCGCGCTTCAATGCAGATCGCCGGCAACCCCTCGCTCGTCAGCGCGTGATAGAACCACGTCGACAGCGGTCCCGTTTCGAATACCACGCGCTGGGCGCGCGGAGCTTTTTTGCGGATCATCTGTGCGAGAAGATTGGGATCCGAAGGACATTTCCCCCGCCAGATCCGCTTCCCGTCTTCCCGGATCGAGATTGCGGTGTCTTTCAATGAAACATCAAGCCCAATATATTGGTTCATGGTTGCCTCCATCCGATGTTTGGGCCCGGTTCCAATCGAGAGCCCGTTTTTTCATCCTATCGGGGGCAACCACCCTCGCCAGCCAAAAAGCCAGAGACGGTCGCGCCGCGAGTTCGAAGATCGCGGTGATCCATGTTCATTACTGGTGTTCATCGATGATGCGACCGGCAAGCTGATGCAGTTGCGGTTTGTACGATCGGAAAGTGCGTTCAGCTACTTCGAGGCGCTGGAACTCTATCTGAAGGCGCATGGTGCTCCAGTCGCCTTCTATTCCGACAAGCAYTCGGTGTTCCGGGTTGCGAAGAAGGATGCCAAGGGCGGCCAGGGCATGACCCAGTTCGGGCGTGCACTTTGCGAGTTAAACATCGAGATTCTTTGCGCAAACTCGAGCCAGGCCAAGGGCCGSGTCGAGCGGATGAACCGGACGCTRCAGGACCGGTTGATTAAGGATCTGCGCCTGGAGGGCGTCTGCGGCATGGACGACGGCAACGCTTTCCTGCCTCGGTTCATGGAGCGCTATAACCRSCRGTTTGCCATTACCCCTGCCAGATCTGATGATCTGCATCGGCCGCTGAACCTTGCCCCGGATCGGCTGCGCGACGTGCTATGCAAACGTGAGCAGCGTTATGTCGGTGCCCAGTTGACGTTTTCGTTCGAGCGCCAGCGGATCATRCTGGAAGAGAACGAGGTGACGCGCGGGCTGGTCGGTCGCTATGTCGAGACCTACGCGCTTGCCGACGGCAGGCTGGATGTGCGTTGGAAGGGGCATTCCCTACCCTACCGGGTGTTCGRCAAGGACCAGCGGGTGACGCATGCGGCGATCACCGAGAACAAGCGGCTCGGTGAACTCCTGACCTACATCAAGGAACGTCAGGAGCAGCAGACGAAGCCCGCCGTGAAGACGAACAGCGAGAAGAACGGCTACGTTCGACGCGCGCGCGGCCCGGGACGTCGGAAGGATTTCATGAACGATCCTGCGGTCATTGCCCGGCGGCGACAGGCGCTCTCTGACCTCGATGCGGCGGAATGACCGGCTGCTTCAACTGTCCAAGCTAAAGCCGAAGGGGAGCGTCTCATCCGCCCCCTCCCTTCCCTTGCAACCCGGNCTGACCTCGATGCGGCGGAATGACCGGCTGCTTCAACTGTCCAAGCTAAAGCCGAAGGGGAGCGTCTCATCCGCCCCCTCCCTTCCCTTGCAACCCGGYCCAGCCGGTCCGGTCGGGGGCTTGCCTCAGCGCCAGTGGAGATGTCGAGTGTCGCATGTCTAAATGGCTGACGACGCGCCGCCCAAAGTGACATTTCTACTTTGCGCCAACGTGGACAGTTCAACCTTGCTGCCACATCTCGTGTAGCSGGGTACATTCTAATTCGAAGTGCGACTTGCGATAGATACCAATGGGTTGTCACGCGCAAGGAATGGCTCATGAGACGCACCTACTCCCAGATCGATATGGATGAACGCCGCAAGATTGCCCGCTGGCGATCGGCTGGCATCAGCGTTGACGTAATCGCTGAGAAACTGCACGGACATCGTTCGACGATTTTCCGCGAACTCAGGCGCAATACTTTTGTTGATCCGCAGATGCCAGACCTTAGCGGCTACTATTGCGTCACCGCCAACGCGATGGCGCGTGAGCGCAGAGCCAAGCTACGCAAGCTTGCTCGTTTCTCGCATGTGCGCCAATCGGTGATCGAGCGCATCATGCATGGCTGGTCGCCGCAGCAGAACGCCGGCCGCATGCGGCTGGAGCGCGATCCAGTTTCTGTCAGCCATGAGACGATCTACAAGTACGCCTATTCCGCGGATGGGCACGCGATCAAGCTCTGGCGGCATCTGCCGGAGCACCGCGCCAGACGTCGGCCGCGGCATGCCAGGCGTCGTCATGGCAGGCGGTTCAGCCCGGATGTCAACATTCTCTACCGTCCCGACACCGTCGCCGAGCGCAAACAGTTCGGCCATTGGGAATGCGATTGGGTGCGCTCAGGTGACAATTGCGAATATCACTAAGTTATGATGTTTGAAAGATTAATTTAGAAGTTCCGTTTAAGGCATTGAATATGAACGATATTGTATATATGTGCTTGGTGTGAAGAAGCGCACGGCGCTGTCCGCGCCATTTCCAGAACGTGCAAACGACCTATGCTTTCAGGAGCAGGCAGAAACGTCTGGTGGAGATCGGTGATGATCAGGACATTTGCCATTGCCTTCGGTATCGCAGCGCAACTCGCAGGCGCGGGCCTTTGTCGGGCGGAAGAACCGGTCGATACGGCACGCTCGATCATCCAGGATCAGATCGCGGCTTTCCTCAATGACGATGCGGACGCCGCCTACTCCTTCGCTTCGCCGGCGATACGCGGCAAGTTTCCCGACAAGACGGCCTTCTTCGACATGGTCACGCGCGGCTACCAGCCGGTCTATCGGCCCGGAAATTTTGCCTTTGGCCGCTCCAAGGTGGTGGGCGATCAGGTCATTCAGGAGGTGCTGATCTCGGCTCCCGATGGTAAGGACTGGACGGCGGTCTACCAGCTGATGAAGCAGCCCGACGGCAGCTACAAGATCAACGGCGTCATGATGCTCCAGTCGGCCCCAGGTCCGGAGATCTGAGCAGGTCTGGTCCTCAGAGTGGCGCCAGATCCCCTCGCCGCCAGGTTTCCTGGGTTTCGGCCATGAAGTCGGCAAAGCGGCCCTCTTCGATTGCCAGGCGAATGCCCGCCATCAGTTCCTGGTAATAGGCAAGGTTGTTCCAACTGAGCAGCATGCCCCCGAGTGACTCATTCGAGCGGATCAGGTGGTGCAAATAGGCGCGCGAATAGTCGCGCGTCGCCGGGCACGAGGATTGTTCGTCTAGCGGCCGCAGGTCTTCGGCATGGCGCGCATTGCGCAGGTTGATGCGGCCATGGCGGGTGAAGGCCAAACCATGTCGTCCGGAGCGGGTCGGCATGACGCAGTCGAACATGTCGATGCCGTGTGCGACCGACCTTAGGATATCGTCGGGCGTGCCGACGCCCATGAGATAGCGCGGCTTTTCGGCAGGTAGCTCGGGGCATGTGATGTCGAGCATTCTGAGCATCACCTCCTGCGGCTCGCCGACCGCAAGTCCACCGACGGCGTAGCCCTTGAGATCCAGCCCCTTCAGGGCTTCCGCCGAGCGCACGCGCAGTGCCGGAATGTCGCCGCCCTGGACGATGCCGAACATCGCCTTGCCCGGTTGGTCACCAAACGCCACCTTGCAGCGTTCCGCCCAGCGCAATGACATTTCCATTGCCCGCTCGATCTCCTTGGGCTCGGCCGGCAAAGCCACGCACTCGTCCAGCTGCATCTGGATATCGCTGCCGAGCAAGCCTTGAATTTCGATCGACCGTTCCGGCGACATGTGGAACAGCGCGCCGTCGACATGGCTCTTGAAGGTGACGCCCTGCTCGTCGAGCTTGCGCAGCCCGGCAAGCGACATCACCTGGAAGCCGCCGCTGTCGGTGAGGATCGGACCCTGCCAGCGGATGAGGTTGTGCAGACCGCCAAGCCGCGCCACGCGTTCAGCACCAGGGCGCAGCATCAGATGGTAGGTGTTGCCGAGGATGATGTCGGCGCCGAGATCCTTGACCTGATCGAGATACATCGCCTTGACCGCGCCGACGGTTCCGACTGGCATGAAGGCAGGCGTACGGATGGTGCCGCGCGGCATGGAAACCTCACCGAGGCGCGCCTTGCCGTCGGTTGCGTGCAGCTTGAACTGGAAGGTTTCGGTCATCTAGTCTTTCCGAAAAAGCAGGCTGGAATCGCCATAGGAATAGAAGCGGTAGCCGCTCTCGATCGCGTAGGTATACGCCGCGCGCATCGTCTCGAGGCCACAGAAGGCCGAAACCAGCATGAACAGCGTCGATTTCGGCAAGTGAAAATTGGTCATCAGCATGTCGACGGCGCGGAAGCGGTAGCCGGGCGTGATGAAGATGCCGGTCGGGCCTGACCAGGGATGGATGATACCGTGTTCGTCCGCCGCACTTTCGATCAGCCGTAGCGACGTCGTACCGACGCAGACCATCCGGCCGCCCCTCGCCTTGACGGCATTGAGGCGTTCGGCGGTTGCGGCATCGACCTGGCCAATCTCCAGGTGCATCACGTGGTCGTCGGTATCATCGGCCTTGACCGGCAGGAATGTCCCGGCGCCGACATGCAGGGTGACGAAATGACGTTCGATGCCGAGTTCGTTCAGCCTGGAAAACAGCCGCTCGGTGAAATGCAGGCCAGCGGTAGGGGCGGCTACGGCGCCCTCCTCACGGGCGTAGACCGTTTGGTAGTCGACGCGGTCCTGAGCATCCTCTGCGCGTTTGGAGGCGATATATGGCGGCAATGGAATGTGCCCGACGGCCATGATCGCTTCGTCGAGCAGCGGTCCGGCGAGATCGAAGCGCAGCGTCACCTCACCGGCGTCGCCCTTTTCCTCGACAGTTGCGTCGAGTGTGCCGAGCATGCAGCTGTTGCCGCCGTGGCCAAAGGCAATGCGGTCGCCGACCTTGAGGCGGCGTGCCGGCCGGGCAAACGCCTTCCAGCGATCCGGCGCGACCCGCATATGCAGGGTCAGCGAGACGGGCGTGGTAATCTCTTCGCCGCGTCGACGAATGCCTTCGAGCTGCGCCGGAATGACCTTGGTGTCGTTGAACACCAGTGCGTCGCCGGGACGCAGGAAGGACGGCAGGTCGAGCACGCCGTGATCCGTCAGGAGTTCCGGCGCCTGCGGGTCGACGACGAGCATGCGGGCGCTGTCGCGCGGATTTACGGGCCGCAACGCAATCGAGGTTTCCGGAAGGTCGAAGTCGAACAGGTCTACGCGCATGGATCGTTTCTGAAAAAAAAGCAAACCCGCCCCAGGGCCTTTCGGCGCGACCGGGGCGGGTTTGTGCATTAGCGCAAATCAGGCGTCGGCGGCAACCCGCATGGACACGATGGTGTCGGGATCACGCACCGGTTCGCCGCGCTTGATCTTGTCGATGTTGTCCATGCCTTCGATGACCTGGCCCCAGACCGAGTACTGCTTGTTCAGCCACGGAGCATCGGTGAAGCAGATGAAGAACTGCGAATTGGCCGAGTTCGGCATCTGGCTGCGCGCCATCGAGCACGTGCCACGAATGTGGCTGACGTTCGAGAATTCAGCGTTCAGGTCCGGCTTGGATGAGCCGCCCATGCCGGCACGCGACGGGTTGAAGTGCTCGCCGCCGGTCTTGCCGTACTGGACGTCGCCGGTCTGTGCCATGAAGTCCTCGATCACGCGGTGAAACACCACGCCGTCATAGGCGCCTTCGCGTGCCAGTTCCTTGATTCGGGCGACATGACCCGGAGCCACGTTCGGCATAAGCTCGATGACGACCTTGCCCTTGGTGGTCTCCATGATGATCGTGTTTTCCGGATCTTTGATCTCGGCCATGGGTTTTCTCCTTCTGTTGACTTTACTTGCCGACCTTGACGCTGATCATGCGGTCGGGATCGGCGACGGAGCCGTTGTTGGCGTCGTCACCGAGTTTGATCTTATCGACGTTCTCCATGCCGGAGACGACCTTGCCGACGACCGTGTACTGGCCGTTGAGGAAGTCGCCCGGGGCAAACATGATGAAGAACTGCGAATTGGCGCTGTTGGGATCCTGCGAACGGGCCATGCCGACCGTGCCGCGCTCGAACGGTACGTCGGAAAATTCGGCCGGCAGGTCCGGCTTGGACGAACCGCCCGTGCCCGCAGCCTGGGGCTGGAAGCCGTTTTCCATGTCGCCGTACTGGACGTCGCCTGTCTGGGCCATGAAGCCCTTGATGACGCGGTGGAAGGCGACGTTGTCGTATTCGCCGGCTGTTGCAAGCGCCTTGATCTGCTCGACGTGCTTCGGCGCGATATCAGGGCGAAGCTCGACGACAACAGGGCCATCCTTCAGCGTGATTGTGAGGAAGTTGTCGGCCGACTGCGCAAGCGCCGTTCCCGTCCAGGACGCAAGCGTGACGGCACCGGCGAAAGCGAGGTGGAGGATTTTCATGGTTTCTCCCTGAGTGGTGAATGGAGTGTGGCGGCTCAGGCCTTGCGTTTGGCCTGCAGCGCCGCGTGAACAGCCTTGGGCACGAAGGCACTGACGTCGCCGCCCATGGCCGCGATCTGGCGGACCAATGTGGCTGTAATGGGCCGCGATGCCGTGCCAGCCGGCAAAAACAAGGTCTGGACATCCGGCGCCATCTGCCGGTTCATGCCAGCCATCTGCATCTCGTAATCGAGGTCAGTGCCATCGCGCAAGCCGCGCACAAGCAGCTTTGCGCCGCTTTGCCGCGCAGCGTCGACCACGAGATTGTCGAAGGAGACGACGTCGATGTCGGCGGCACGCTCGGGCAGAAACTCGAGCAGCGACTGGCGAATGAGGTCCGAGCGCTCGTCGAACGAGAAAAGCGGCGCCTTGCCCGGATGGATGCCAATTGCCACGATGACTTTGCGCGCCACGTTCAGCGCCTGAACAAGTACGTCGAGATGCCCGTTCGTCATCGGATCGAAGGAGCCGGGGTAGAATGCCGTCGTCATCGCACCTGTTTCCGTTTGGTGAAGCCTTTTGTCATGGACGGCGACAGATCGCAAGAGTTGTGCAGGAGCGCGGGCCTGTTCCCTGGGAAACAGTGGCACCAAAGAAATGAATGCTAGATGAATGCCATGTTCAAGAGTGTTTCACGTTGCAATCGGTAATGTGAAGCAAGAAAGAACGGAACCTTTTTGAAGATACTGCCGTTTAGGAACCTGAAAGGATGACGGCTATGGGACTTGCTCTGTTTTCGATGACGATGTTTTTCGCAATGATATTTGCGACGATACATGCACTCCGCGACGAGTCCCGTGAGCAACGTGACCGTTCAAGCAACCGTAAGATCTTCGGCTAAAGGTATCATGTCATGGCGACAGTCTTCATGACCGCCGCGGCGGTAATCAGTTTCGTCTTTCTCGTCGATTTTGCCCGCACGATACGCGACCTCCAGCGCGATCGACTGGGCTCCAATGAGACCGGCGGGTTCAACGTTTAGAGACCTTGAGAAACTTCCTCCAGGAGTTTCGGAATAAGCGACCGACATTCTCCCCTGATGTGGTCGCCTTTTGTAAGCCGGACGGCATCCCCTGCCCGTCCGGCTTTTTCTTTGGTCGATGCTTAAGCCGCCGTCACCTTGTGGTCGCGGATCATCCGGAAGAACCGCCAGTTCAGGAACAATGCTGCAGCGGCAAGTCCCAGCACGAAGCCGAACCACACGCCGATGCCGCCGAACTTGAGCGGGAACGCGAAGGCCCAGGCGCAAAGGAACCCGATCGGCCAATAGGAGATCATCGCCAGGATCATCGGCACCTTTGTGTCCTTGAGCCCGCGAAGCATGCCGGCGGCGATTGCCTGCAATCCGTCCACCAGCTGGAACGCGCCGGCGATCACGATGAGCGGAGCGGCAAAGGCGAGCACTTGCGCGGCATCCGGCCGGTTGGTGTCAAGATAAAGGGCGGCGAGCTGGCTCGGGAAGAGAGCGAAGATGGCGCTGCCGATGATCGCAAAGATGGCTCCGAGCACCAGTGCCGAGATCGCGGCACGCCGGACGCCGAGCATGTCGCCACGGCCGTAGGCAAGGCCGACGCGCACGGTTGCCGCCTGCGCAATTCCGAGCGGGATCATGAAGGCGAGCGAGGCGAACTGCAGCGCGATGCCGTGTGCGGCAAGCTCGATCGTGCCGATGGTTCCCATCAGCAACGAGGCGACGGTGAACAGGCTGACTTCGGCAAGAATGGTCAGCGAGATCGGTATGCCGAGATAGACGACTTCCCTGAAGGCGGGCCAATCCGGGCGCCAGAAACGCACGAACAGCTCATACTGGTTCAGTTCCGGTTTGCTCTTGATATAGGCGATGGTCAGCACCGTGCCGAGCACGGCCACGCCAAGGGCGGCGACGGCCGCGCCGAAGATGCCCAGCTGCGGAAAGCCGTAGTGGCCGTAGATCAGCACGTAGCAAAGCGCTGCATTGAGAACCAGCGTTGCCAGTGTGACATAGAGAATGATCCCCGCCCGCTCCAGACCGCTCAGGAACGCCCGCAGCACCATGAAGATGAGGCCGGGAAAGATCGCCCATTGCGCAATGTGCAGATACTCGGCCGCGAGTGCCGCGACCTCCGGCTGCTGGCCGGCAAGCAGCAGGATCGGTTCCGCCAGCCAGAGCACCGGCGCCGTCAGCACGCCATAGCACAGCACCACCCAGAGACCCATGCGCACGGAGCGACGCACGGAGACCTTGTCGCCCCTGCCCTGGGCTTGCGCGGCCATCGGTACGACCGCGTTGGCGAAGCCGCTGCCGAAGATGTAGATGGTAAAGTACATCTGCGTCGCCAGGATGATTGCCGCAAGCTGCGTTGCGCCAAGCTTGCCCACCATCAAGACGTCGGTTGTGTTGATCGCAAGCTGCGCCAGCTGTGCGCCGATGAAGGGCACCCCGAGATAGAGGCTTGCACGATAATGAGTGCGCCATGAATTGTCGGTTTGCACCGGGGTCGGGCTCGCAGTGGCGGTCAGCATGACGGATTCCTGGATGTCGACGCGGCCGAAATGCGGCAGGTCAGAACGAAGGCAAGGATGACCGAAATAGATCACGGCCGGCAAAAGAACCAGTAACAAAGCTCCGACTGCTCAATTTTTCATCCAAAGATCACGAATATTGATCAATTTCAGTGCATGGCACTGCGATCGGAGTAGCGCGGTTCGGCCATGGACACTGCGGGCTCGATATGTTCAGCCGCGACCGCGAGCCGTTTTGGTGCCTTGAGCCAGAACACCGCGAGCGCACCGACGACGAAGCAACTGGCGAGTGCATAGGGGGCGCCTGAGAAGGAGACCGTGGTCGTCGGGCTCGTGAAGTAGCCGAAGATCTGGGTGAAGATCAGCGGGCCGATGATCGTCGTGATGCTGCCGATACTGGTGAGCGCCCCTTGCAACTCTCCCTGCGCCGACGGCGGCACATGGCCGGCGGCGATGCTGCGCAGCGGCGGATCGGCGAGGCTTTCGAGCGCGGTGGCGATAATCACGGCATAGATCATCCAGCCCTGCCAGGCAGCAGCGTAGCCCGCGGCACCGAGTGCCGTGAAAATCAGGCCGAGGACGGCCGTCCGCCACTCGCCAAGCCGCGGCACGACGCGCGGCAGTACGAACGCCATCACCATGGCACCGCCGATGCCGAAGATGCCGAGCGACAGGCCGATTTCCCCCTCGCTCCAGCCGTACCGGTAAGACGATACGAACGACCAGACGGACGGATAAACCGAATGCGCCATCCAGAACAGGAAGAACACCAGCCCGACCCAGCCGATGCCGGGATAGTTGCGCATCTGCCTGAGCGCGCCGAGTGGATTGGCGCGCCGCCATTCGAAGCGGCGACGATGCGCCTTGTCCAATGTCTCCGGCAGCAGAAAAACGCCGAGCAGGAAGTTGATGAAGGAAAGTGCCGCGGCACCATAGAACGGCACACGCGGACCCAGTTCGCCAAGCAGCCCGCCAATGACCGGCCCCAGTGCAAAGCCGGATCCGAACGCGATTCCGATCAGGCCGAAATTCTTCGCCCGGTTTCCGTCATGGCTGATGTCGGCGATATAGGCCGAAGCGGTGCCGAAGCTGGCGCCGCTGATGCCGGCGAGCACACGGCCGACGAAGAGCATCCAGTAGCTGGTCGCGAGAGCGCAGATCAGATTGTCGATGGCGAAGGTGAGCACGGAGGCAAGCAGGATCGGCCGGCGTCCGAAACGGTCGCTGAGGTTGCCGATGAGGGGCGCGAACAGGAACTGCATCGCGGCATAGACGAGCAGCAGCCAGCCGCCGTCGATCGCCGCGTCGCTGACATTGGCGCCGGTCAGCTCCTCCAGATAGGTGGGCAGCACCGGCACGATGATGGCGATGCCGATGATGTCGAGAAGCAGGATGAGAAAGACGAGGAACAGGCCGCGCCGCACGAACTTTTCGTCGAGCATGAAACTCTCCCTGCGCCATCCGTCGCCAGCGCGGAGACAGAACGTGAACGACGTTACCAATTTAGGTGTAACGCATGATTTTAGTCGAAACAATACGTGAACATCTCAAAGTTTTTTATGAGAACAATCGCGTTTGTTGATCCATTGCTCCCCAAAATGGCCGCCATTCAGCGCACCCCTGACCGTTGCTCGGCCTTGAGAAAGTCGACGAAGGCTCGAAGCGGCGCCGGCATGTGGCGGCGGCTGGCATAGTAGAGAAACGGCCCTGGAAAGGGCGTCACCCATTCGTCGAGGATCGTCACGACGGCGCCGGATTTGAGATGCGGCGCCAGGAACTCCTCGAACGTCCGGATGACGCCGAGACCTTCGACTACAGCGGCAATTTCAAGATCGACCGAGTTCGCGATGACGACAGTCGGAGGGGCGATCGAGATTGCTGCGTCTCCGTCACCGAACTCCCAGGCTAGGCTGACGCCGCTTGCGAAGCGATGCCGGATGCAGGCATGCTCCAGAAGATCGTGCGGGTGTTGCGGCAAGGCCGTGTCGCGCGAGATAGTCCGGCGACGCGGCAGTGATGTAGCGTTGCTGCCGCGGTCCGATCGGAATGGCGATCATGTCGCGCTCGACCCGCTCTTCGTAGCGGATGCCGGCGTCGAAGCCGGCGGCAAGGACGTCGATGAAGCCGTCGTCTGCCGTCACCTCCAGCAAATGGCAGGATTTACCTTCAGAAAGCGCCCAATGATCGAGGGCAGGATCACGCGCGCGACGACCGTGGGCACGTTCAGTTTCAGGGTTCCTGCGGGACTGTCGCGCAATTCGCTCACCTGGTCGAGCGCGCCGGCAATCTCCCCGAGTGCCGGCTGCAGGCGCTCGAGTAGCCGCATGCCGGCTTCCGTCGGTGTTACACTGCGGGTCGTGCGGTTGAGGAGCCGCACATCGAGTTTGGCTTCGAGCCGCCGCAGCGCTTCGCTCAGCGACGAAGCGGAAACGCCCCGCTTCTCGGCGGCAGCGCGAAAGCTGCGCTCGCGCGCAACGGCGGTGAAGGCATCGAGGTCGGCGAGAGGAAGATCGTTCATTGTGCGAAATGCCGTACGGCTTGTTCTGACTGTACGGGATTATCGCACGATAGGACCGGGCGTAACAATGGGGACGAAGAAGGGCGCAAAGGCGCGCCGCCGAAGGAGAACGAGAATGGATCAGGTTTCGCTCGGAAAAGTCGGCCCTATGGTTTCCAACATCGGCCTTGGCTGCATGGGCATGTCGGGCATGTATGGCCCGTCGGATCGTACGGAAAGCATCGCCACGTTCCATGCGGCGCTCGATGCGGGAATTACGCTCATCGATACCGGCGACTTCTATGGCATGGGCCACAACGAGATGCTGATTGGCGAAGCGCTCAAGGGCCAGGACCGCGATCGGGTCGTTCTCAGCGTGAAGTTCGGTGCCTTGAGAGACGCTGGTGGCAGTTGGGTGGGCTATGATTGCCGACCGAAGGCGGTGCGCAACTTTCTCGCCTATACCCTGCAGCGGTTGGGCGTCGACCATATCGACATCTACCGCCCTGCCCGTCTCGACCCGGACGTGCCGATCGAAGAAACAGTGGGCGCAATCGCTGATCTGGTGCAGGCAGGTTATGTCAGGCATATCGGGCTTTCGGAAGTCGGATCCGAGACCATCCGAAGGGCAGCGGCCGTCCATCCCATCGCGGATCTGCAGATCGAATATTCGCTGATCTCGCGCGGCATCGAGGACGATATCCTGCCCACGTGCCGTGCGCTCGGTATCGGCATTACCGCCTATGGCGTGCTGTCGCGCGGCCTGATCAGCGGCCATTGGCAGAAGGATGCGGTCGCACGTGGCGACTTCCGCGCGGCCAGCCCACGTTTTCAGGCGGGCAATGTCGACACAAATCTGGCCCTTGTCGACGCGCTGAAGCGCGTGGCGGATGCGAAGGGCGCCACCGTGGCACAGATTGCGATCGCCTGGGTCGCAGCCCAAGGCAAGGATATCGTGCCGCTCATCGGTGCACGTCGTCGCGACCGGCTGGCCGAAGCGCTGGCATCGCAAGCGGTACATCTGACACCGGAAGATCTGGCCGCGATCGAGCGGGCGGTGCCGAGGGATGCGGCCGCAGGCGCGCGCTATCCCGAGGCGCAGCTCGCCCATATGGACAGCGAGCGCCATTAGAGCATTTCCAGGAAAAGTGCGAAGCGGTTTTCCGTCAGGAAATGCGTGAAAACATGCAGCAATTCAAAGTGCTACAGCGATCTTTGCGCGTCGAATAAGACGCGCAGCGCTGTAGAGTGTTCTCTGCAACTTTGTCTAACCCAGAGCGCTCTAATCCCGGGTAACGAAAGGGGCCGACAGTTCTCGCCGGCCCCTTTGCTTTTTCCCTGGACGGTCTGGAATCAGACCTGGCCGGAGAAGGTGTCGCAGGCCGCCATCTTGCCGCTGTCGAAGCCGCGCTTGAACCAGCGCATGCGCTGCTCCGATGTGCCGTGGTTGAAGCTTTCCGGGACGACGTAGCCCTGCATGCGTTTCTGCAGCGTGTCGTCGCCGATCTGGGTGGCGGCGTTCAGCGCCTCTTCCAGATCGCCCTGCTCCAACAGGCCCTTCTGCTGGGTATACTTGCCCCAGACGCCGGCGAAGCAATCAGCCTGCAGTTCGACGCGAACCGACATCTGGTTGGCTTCGGCTTCACCCATCGACTGGCGCATCTGGTTGAACTTCGGCAGCACGCCGATCAGGTTCTGAACATGGTGGCCAACTTCATGCGCAACGACATAGGCCTGCGCGAAGTCGCCAGATGCGCCGAACTTCTGCTCAAGCTCGTCGAAGAAACCCATGTCGAGATAGACCTTGCGGTCACCAGGGCAGTAGAACGGGCCGGACGCTGCCGAGGCAAAGCCGCAGGCGGAGCGCACGGAGCCGCTGAACAGCACCATCTTCGGCTCTTGATATTGTTCGCCGCTCGCCTGGAAGATGCCGTTCCAGGTGTCTTCGGTTTCGGCCAGCACCGTCGACATGAAGGCTTTCATCTCTTCTTCCTGCGCCGATCCGCGGGGTACCGGCGAGCCATCGCTCTGCTCGAAGCCCGGCTGCGCGACCGGACCGCCGCCGCCGTTCAGCACCTGCAGCATGTCGATGCCCAAGGCCTTCAGGATGAAATAGAGCACGACCAGAAAGATGATGGTGCCGAAGCTCATGCCGCCGCCGGCGCCACGCATGCCTCCGCCACCGCCGGGCATGCGGAAGCCACCACCGCGGCCGAATGGATTACCGCCCAGACCGCCGCCGGGGCTCGCCCCGCGCTGGTCCTCAACGTTTCCGGATTGGCGGCGGCCTTTCCATTCCATGATCTGTCCTCCCGGCATGGATCGATACGCAATATCGGTCAGACCTTTTATATGCCGGGCCGAATGCCGTTGTAAAACGCAATCAGGCCCGTAAGGTTGCGATCAAGCTAATCTTTTCGAGGACTTGCGGCGACCGAAGAGACGACCCTGTCGGATCGACAGGACGGCTGCGGAAATGAGCAGCGCAGCCAGCAGAGCCGCCATCACCGCTGACTGCCAGATCGAAAGCTCGGAGAACAGGCTCGCATGCAGCAGCCTTCCGGGCAGCAGTGTGAAGAGGCCGGCAACGACAATGCCGCCGAGATACATGCCAGCCACATGCCCGCGATGCGCGGGGATGTCGTGCCGCCGGGCGGCCGCAATCGTCTGCCAGCTGCCGAAGAGCACATAGATCGACAACAGGTGAATGGGGTTGAAACCGCCGACCAGCTTGATTTCATGGATGAAGAACGTGGAGAATGCGGTCACGACCATGAGTGCGAGCCAGATTTTGCCGAGCAGCCTATGCAGGCGTGTGCCCTTCGGACGGGCAAGCAGGAAAGCACCAAGGATGGCAGCCGGGATGACGGTCGCGACGTGCAGCTGCACTGCGAACGATGCATGGAGAAGAGGTGAAAATGTCATGAAAAATTTCTATGCTGTTGATTTTCCCCGAACTTGCGGCAGGCTCCGGGCTGCGCTCAAACGCTTTGACTGGAACGGACGGAAAACTTCGTGAAACGCCCATTTCTGCAATCCACGCTTCGTGAGCTGCATCTTGTCGTCAAGGCGCCACGCCTCTGGGCAACCTTTGCTGCAGTCGTGCTGATCTTTTGGGTCACGGGGCCCTATGGCACTGCCGAACGCCTGGCTGTCGTGCCGCGGCTCGGGTTCTGGCTCGTGCTGCACGCCGTCACCTGGGCGATCGCAATCGTTTCGGCCGTGCTTGCCAATGGCCTGCTGCGCGAAAAGGTTGCCTCCGGTTTCGTTCGCATGATGATCGGTGCAGCCGTTGCCAGCATACCGATCGGCCTCGTGACCACCGCGATCGGCTCGGCGACCTTTTCGGCCATTCCAACAGTCGCTGACGTCATGACGGACATCGCGACCGGCCTGTTCCTGTCGCTCTTGTTCTGCACCTTGACCTGGATGACGATGAACACTGAATTCGCCTTGGAGCTGAATGACGCCGGCACCACCGCAATCGCGTCCGACGAGGCCGGGCAACAGACGTCCCGCAACCCGGCTCTTCTCAAGGAGACGGGCCGGGTACCGCTGCTTCTGCGCCTGAAACCCGCCAATCGCGGCCTGCCGCTGCACGTGACGGTTAGCGATCACTACACGGAAGTGACGACCACTCTCGGCCGTGAACTCGTCCTGTTGCGCTTCGCCGATGCGCTCGGTGAACTCGGCCCGGTGGCGGGCCTGCAGGTCCATCGTTCCCATTGGGTGGCGGACGCGCATGTTGCACGCCTCGTCCGTGATAACGGTCGCATGACGATCCTGCTTTGCGATGGAACCGAAGTGCCGGTGAGCCGCACCTATGCTGCGGCCGTGCGGCAGCGCTGGGGTTATCGCCTTCCTCGATCGCGTCCTTGACCGTCCCGCTTTGACAATCCTATTGGCACCAGGGAAATTGTGGAGGGAGGCATGGTCATGAAGGCGTTGCGGCTCGAGGCGATTGACGACCTGTTCCTGGGTGAAGTGAACTTCCTGCGTAAGGTGGACGCCTGCTCCCGGCCCTGGTGACCTGCTGGTGCGCGTCGAGGCGTGTGGCACCGACAGGCACCTCTTGCACGGAGGATCGCGCGGCACGTTTCGCTCGATGAAGCCGCCAGCGTGATTGCCCATCCGCCTGCTGCCGGCGAGGTCGAGGTTCTGGTGGTACCGGGCGTGATTTGACGGCCCGCATGCGGCTTTGGGACCGCCGTCCGACACGTTGCAAAAGCCCATGCCGAAATATGTCGGCTTTCCTGTCGATTCCGGAATTTTCGGGGTTTCGCTTGCAGATACATTTGCCTATAAGCCGCTTCTAGCCTGAAAAGACCATCAATGCGTGCCCGGCCGGTGACCTCCCACTTTGGCCGGTTTTTCGCGCAGCTAGAAACGGATGACCGACCATGCCGAAGCGCCAAGATATCAAATCGATCCTCATCATCGGCGCGGGGCCGATCGTCATCGGTCAGGCATGCGAATTCGACTATTCCGGCACCCAGGCCTGCAAGGCGCTGAAGGAGGAAGGCTACCGCGTCATCCTCGTCAACTCCAACCCGGCAACGATCATGACCGACCCGGGTCTGGCGGACGCAACATACGTCGAGCCGATCACCCCGGAAGTCGTTGCCAAGATCATTGCCAAGGAGCGCCCAGACGCACTGCTGCCGACCATGGGCGGCCAGACCGCGCTCAACACCGCGCTGTCGCTGCGCCGCATGGGCGTTCTCGACCGCTACAATGTCGAGATGATCGGCGCCAAGCCGGACGCGATCGACAAGGCAGAAGACCGCGCGCTCTTCCGCGAGGCGATGGCCAAGATCGGCCTGGAGACGCCGAAGTCGCGCCTGGCGAACGCCACCGACATCAAGGACCACGACCGCAAGGTGCATGAGGCCGAACGCGCCGAACTGAAGGGCCGCCTTTCCGGGCCGGAACTCGACACGGCGCTCGACGAACTGGAAAACCAGTGGAACCTCGGCGAAGGCGATCGCAAGCAGCGCTACATGAACCATGCGATGGCCATCGCCGCGCAGGCGCTCGACGATGTCGGCCTGCCGGCGATCATCCGCCCGTCGTTCACACTCGGCGGCACCGGCGGCGGCATCGCCTATAACCGCACCGAATTCTTCGACATCGTCGGCAGCGGCCTCGACGCATCGCCGACCACCGAAGTGCTGATCGAAGAATCGGTTCTCGGCTGGAAGGAATACGAGATGGAAGTCGTCCGCGACACGGCGGACAACTGCATCATCATCTGCTCGATCGAAAACATCGACCCGATGGGCGTGCACACCGGCGATTCGATCACCGTTGCTCCGGCGCTGACGCTGACGGACAAGGAATACCAGATCATGCGCAACGCCTCGATCGCGGTGCTGCGCGAGATCGGCGTCGAGACCGGGGGCTCGAATGTGCAGTTCGCCGTCAACCCCAAGGATGGTCGTCTCGTCGTCATCGAGATGAACCCGCGCGTTTCGCGCTCCTCGGCTCTCGCTTCCAAGGCAACCGGCTTCCCGATCGCCAAGATCGCGGCCAAGCTCGCCATCGGCTACACGCTCGACGAACTCGAGAACGACATCACCGGCGGCGCGACGCCGGCATCCTTCGAGCCGTCGATCGACTACGTCGTCACCAAGATCCCGCGCTTTGCCTTCGAGAAATTCCCAGGCGCCTCGCCGGTCCTGACCACTGCGATGAAGTCGGTCGGTGAAGTCATGGCGATCGGCCGTACCTTTGCCGAATCGCTGCAGAAAGCGCTGCGTGGCCTTGAGACCGGGCTCACCGGTCTCGATGAAATCGAAATCCCTGACATGGACGAGAACGGCGATGGCCGTAACGCTATCCGTGCCGCGATCGGTACGCCGACGCCGGACCGTCTGCGCATGGTTGCCCAGGCGCTGCGTCTCGGCATGAGCGAGGCCGAAGTTCACGAGGCAAGCAAGATCGACCCGTGGTTCATCGCCCAGTTCAAGGCGATCGTCGACATGGAAGCGCGCGTCCGCGAGCACGGCCTGCCTCAGGATGCTGAGAACCTGCGCATGCTGAAGGCCATGGGCTTCTCCGATGCCCGGCTGGCAACGCTCGGCGGCAAGCGCCCGAAGGAAGTGGCAGAACTTCGAAACGCGCTCAACGTCCGCCCGGTCTATAAGCGCATCGACACCTGCGCCGCCGAATTCGCCTCGCCGACCGCCTACATGTACTCGACCTACGAGACGCCTTTCGTTGGTGCGGCCCGCTCTGAGGCTGATGTCTCCGACCGCAAGAAGGTCGTCATCCTCGGCGGTGGTCCGAACCGGATCGGCCAGGGCATCGAGTTCGACTATTGCTGCTGCCATGCCGCCTTCGCTTTGAAGGACGCTGGCTATGAAGCGATCATGATCAACTGCAACCCCGAGACCGTTTCGACCGACTACGACACGTCGGACCGGCTCTACTTCGAGTCGCTGACCGCTGAAGACGTGATCGAGATCATGCGCGCCGAGCAGGAAAAGGGCGAACTGGTCGGCGTCATCGTGCAGTTCGGCGGCCAGACGCCGCTGAAGCTGGCGGAAGCACTGGAAAAGAACGGCATCCCGATCCTCGGCACCGCACCCGACATGATCGACCTTGCCGAAGACCGCGACCGCTTCCAGAAGCTGCTGATGAAGCTCGATCTCAACCAGCCGAACAACGGCATCGCCTATTCGGTCGAACAGGCACGCCTCGTTGCCGCCGAAATCGGCTTCCCGCTGGTCGTGCGTCCGTCCTACGTTCTCGGTGGCCGGGCCATGCAGATCATCCATTCGGAAAGCATGCTGCAGACATATCTGCTCGATACAGTTCCGGGCCTCGTTCCGGAAGACATCAAGCAGCGTTACCCGAACGACAAGACCGGCCAGATCAACACGCTTCTCGGCAAGAACCCGCTGCTGTTCGACAGCTACCTGAGCAACGCCACGGAAGTCGACGTCGACTGCCTCTGTGACGGCAAGGATGTGTTCGTCTCGGGTATCATGGAGCACATCGAGGAGGCCGGCATTCACTCCGGCGACAGTGCCTGCTCGCTGCCGGTTCACACGCTCGACAACGCGATGGTCGACGAGCTGGAACGCCAGACGACGGCGCTGGCCAAAGCACTCAATGTCGGTGGTCTGATGAACGTCCAGTTCGCGATCAAGGACGGCACGATCTACGTGCTCGAAGTCAACCCGCGCGCCTCGCGCACCGTGCCCTTCGTCGCCAAGACCATCGGTGCGCCGATCGCCAAGATCGCTGCCCGCGTGATGGCCGGTGAAGCGCTGGATGTGGCGATCGCCGCCTACGGCGAAAAGCCCGACCCGCGCAACCTGAAGCACATCGCCGTCAAGGAAGCCGTGTTCCCGTTCGCCCGCTTCCCCGGTGTCGACACGCTGCTCGGCCCGGAAATGCGCTCGACTGGCGAAGTCATCGGCCTTGATACCGACTACGCGCTTGCTTTTGCCAAGTCGCAGCTCGGTGCCGGCGTCGATCTGCCGCGCGACGGAACGGTGTTCGTATCCGTCCGCGACGAAGACAAAACCCGCGTCCTACCGGCGATCCGCATTCTCGTCGACATCGGCTTCAAGGTGATGGCGACCGGCGGCACCGCCCGCTTCCTCGGTGAAAACGGCATTGCCGCCGTCAAGGTCAACAAGGTCCAGGAAGGTCGTCCGCATGTCGAGGACGCGATCCGCAACCGGCAGGTCCAGCTTGTCATCAACACGACGGATGGCAACAAAGCGATCTCGGATTCCAAGTCGCTTCGCCGCGCGACATTGATGCAGAAGGTGCCCTACTACACCACCATGGCAGGTGCAGAGGCGGCAGCGCGCGCGATCAAGGCGCTCAAGGCCGGCAACCTCGAGGTTCGCCCGCTCCAGAGCTACTTCAAGGCCTGATCGAACGACGGCTGCGCGCATCTTTGGGTGCGCGCAGTTGGGCCGCTGACGAGCGGCGGCTCGATGCTCAGCCGAAATCGCTCTACGAGTGCGCAATCTCCCCCTCATTGTTGTGAACGCCACCTGAACGCCGGGTTCAGCCTAGGTTCGGTCGCCGGGTGCTTACATGCCCACATGCGCTCCCAAGTCGGAAAGATCCGGCACTGCGCATGGGATGGGGCAACATCGTGCAGGTCTATTTCTTCGATTTGTATTGGGGCGACGAGCGCTTTGTCGACGAGGACGGCATCAGCCACTTCGACGAAGGTTCCGCCCTGTATTACGGCCAGCGAATTGCCGACAAGATTGGCCGCGATGCCGACTATGGATCGCTGAGGGTCCATGTGCGCTCGGGCAGCGGCGAGATTCTGGCGACGATTGCGCCGTCAGACGGTCGTGGCCGTGAACAGGACGCTTTGATCGGTCGAGGCAGCCTTGGCGTATTCCGCCGCCCCACCGAAACCGCCGCCGCCCTGCCCACGGCCTGGTGATCAATCGACCGTCACGGGCCGCTGTGCCCGAGCCTCGCTGCGTGTTGGCCTTCGGCTGCGCGCAAGCCGGACAGTCCTGATGCCGAAGAACAACGACGCAACCGAGATCACGCAACTCAAGGCAAACACCGCTAACAGCGCGTCGCGCATGACGGCCAACCGTGCGCCTTCATCGAAGCCGCGTATGTTGGCGGTCAGCCCGAAGACGGCTGCGCCGACTGCGTAACCTGCGGATTGCAGCGTCGGCAGCAGTGCCGAAGTCTTGTCTCGCTCAGGGGGCGGCGACACATCCATCAGCAATTGGCTGAGCGTGCCCCAGCAGACGCCGAAGCCGGCACCAATGGCAATTTGACCTGCGAAAACCAACCGAAACTCCGCTGTCGCGATCGCGACCGTCAGGCCGATGAGCCCGAGGCAAAGCAGCAGTGGCCCGACCCAGATCAATCGTACACGCAGATCATGCGAGCGCAGGCTCGCCACCAGAATGGCGGTCAAGCTCCACGACATCGCCATCAGCGCGCTCGAGAATCCGGCGGCCGTCGGGCCGAAATTCCAGAGGTGTTGCAAGCCGTAGACGAGATAGACGGAGCCGGAAGCCTGCGCCAACGGCATCAGCAGAATGATCCAGAGGCCGGTGCCGAGCGGGCGCCCGATCGAAAATGCGCCAAGCGGGAGAATTGAGTGCCTGGAGCGACGGTCGAGATGCACAGTGTTGACGAGAACGGCGATCGCTACGACCACGAGCGCCGCCATGGCAAATCCGTTCTGGAGCATATTCGAAACCGAGATCAGCAGTATGCCCAGGCCAAATGCGATCAGGCGAAAAAGCGGAATGGGTTGCACGATCTGCGCCGAAGCCGACCGTCTGGGTACGATGGCAAGGACCAGCGCAATAAAGATGGCGGCGGCGGGAATGTTGACGAAGAAGGCCGCACGCCATGACCAGTGTTCGGTGAGAAATCCTGAAATGAGCGGACCGGCAAAGGCAGCACTTGCCCAGACGATGGCCTCTGCACCGAAGACCTTCGGCACGAGCCGAGGCGGGAAAAGCTCCGGGATCAGTGCATAGCAAATAGCGGCAATGATGCCCTCGCCCAGCCCTTGAAACAGCCTTCCGACCAGGACCTGCGGCATGCTCGTCGCCAGCGTCGCAATCACTGTGCCGGTGACGAAGACAAGCGCTGCTGCGATCAACGCATTGCGGGCGCCGAAGCGCGCCTTGAGATTGGCAGCCAATGCCCCGCCGATGATTGCAAAGACGAGATAGAGGGTGAAGGCCCAGGAGAGCAGTGCCGCACCGCCAAATTCCTCGACTGCCGTCGGGAGCGCGGTCGAGATGAAGAACTCGTTGAAGGCAAAGAGCGCGACACCGAGGCAAAGCGTCACGGTCGCCGCCAGATGGTTGGGTTGCAACAACTCGGCCCAACGCCCTTCCGCTTCTGAATGGCCCTCGGCTTTCCCTGCGTCGCGGTCGTCTTTTGTCGTGCTCATCCTGTCATTTCCGTGTGTTCGTCGTTTCGGAAACAGAACTGTTACGACCTCAACCGCGGTTGAGGTAAAGCCCATTATCGAGGATGTCAAATTGGTAGGAGCGTCTGCAAGTTGCGCCCCCCAAGTGAAGGACGCGGTGGATCATGGCGAAAAATCTGGCATTGGCAGTTTCCTTTCTGCTATAAGAACGGTTCGGATATTTCGGACGGTTCCGGTGCTTGCGCGCCGGAGACCGTTTTCTTTTGCGTTGGCGCCGCCCCCAAGCGGCGCCTCGTGCTTGATGAAGGACATTGAAATGGTCGACAAAGTGCCGATGACACAGGGTGGATTCGTCAACCTGCAGGAGGAGCTGCGCTGGCGCCAGCAGGAAGAGCGACCACGAATCATCGAGGCCATCGCCGAAGCACGCGCGCATGGCGACTTGTCGGAAAATGCCGAGTACCATGCCGCCAAAGAGGCTCAGAGCCACAACGAGGGTCGCGTCGGCGAACTCGAAGACCTGATCGCGCGCGCCGAAGTCATCGACCTGTCGAAGATGTCCGGCTCCAAGATCAAGTTCGGTGCCAAGGTGAAGCTCGTCGACGAGGACACCGAGGAAGAAAAAACCTACCAGATCGTTGGCGATCAGGAAGCGGACGTTAAGGCTGGACGCATCTCCATCTCGTCGCCGATCGCCCGCGCGCTGATCGGCAAGGAAGTCGGCGATTCCATCGAAGTGAACGCACCCGGCGGTTCCAAGGCCTACGAAATCCTCGCGGTAAACTGGGGCTGATCGCCCCTTTGGGGCGACGGTTCCGCTTCGCCCCGATCCCCCTGCCTCCAAGACATTGACTGTCGCATGCGCAAGGAGAGCGATTCCGTGGCTGACATCCGGGACGTCGAGGTGATCGCTCCCAATTTCAAGCGGCGCCTCTCGGGCGTTACCTCGACAATCATCCAACTCATCCCGATCCAGCGCGCGCTGGGTCAGAAGATCGCGGTGCTCGGTCCGGGTCTTCCCGACAGTCTGCCTTCGATCAGGTTTCTCGATCTCCTGCATCTCTGGAAAGCGCCCGACGGCCGGCGCTGCCGCGTCTGGCACGCTCGGCGCAACGTCGAGATGTTGCCGGCGATCATCCTGCGCGATCTCCTGCGCATGAAGTTGAAGATTGCCTTCACCTCGGCATCCCAGCGCCGCCATACGGGCTGGAGTAAATTTCTGATCGGCCGTATGGATGCGGTGATCGCGACAAGCGGCAAGACAGCCGCCTATCTCGAAGTGCCGAACGACGTCATCCTGCACGGGATCGATACCATACGGTTCCAGCCGCCCGTCGATCAGCATCAGGCGAAGGCCGCACTTGGCGTCGATCCGGCCCAGAAATTCGTCGGCTGCTTCGGGCGGGTCCGCCGTCAGAAGGGCACCGATCTCTTCGTTGATAGCATGATCGCCCTCCTGCCCTGCCGTCCAAGCTGGAGCGCGATCGTTGCCGGTCGGGCGACGGGTCCGCATGTGGCATTTGAAAACGAGCTCAAGGAGCGCGTCGCCAAAGCCGGGCTTGCCGAGCGTATCCTGTTTGTCGGTGAACACACCAACATTCCCGACTGGTACCGGGCGCTCGATCTTTTCGTCGCGCCGCAGCGCTGGGAAGGATTCGGTCTGACACCGCTCGAAGCCATGGCAACGGGCGTTCCCGTCGTGGCGACCGATGTCGGCGCATTTTCCGAACTGGTTGTGAGCGGTGCAGGCGAAACCGGGACGATCGTCCCGGCCGATAACCTTCAAGCCATGGTCGAGGCGACGGCCGCGTTCATGGATGGTGACCGGCGGCGCACAGCAGCGGGTGCGAATGGCCTTGTCCGCACCGCCACTTCGTTTGCGATCGAAGGCGAAGCGGCCGCCATCAATTCAGTGTACGAACGGCTGATGCGCTGACCGGCCTAGTGGCCGACTGCCGCCTATTTCTTCGAGGCGAACAGCTTCAAATAGGCGTTGGTGATGGCCTGTTTGGAAAACTGGTTCATCAGCGTTTCGTAGCCGCGTTCTGCCAAACGCGACCCGATCTGTCGGTCGTTTGCTATGCGCTCGATGGCGTGGCCGAAACCCTCGGCATCGCCGATATCGACCATCAGGCCGTTTTCACCGTCGCGCATGAACCATTGCGGTCCTTCAGAGCGGCTTGAAACGACTGGCGTGCCCTGCGCCCAGGATTCGAGAATAACGTTGCCGAGTGGTTCATGGCTTGACGCCATGACGAAGATGTCTGCGGCGGCCAGGAACGCACGCGTGTCCTTTTGCCAGCCGGCAAATCGCACCCGGCCCGAAACACCGAGATCGATGGCAAGCTTTTCGAGGTTTTCGCGCTCTTCCCCATCTCCGACAAGCCAGAGATACGCACCCGGCACCTTGGCGATCGCTTCGATCAGCGTATGGAAGCCCTTGCGCTCAACGAAGCGGCCCATCGACATGACGACCGGCGCGTCGTTCGGCGTATCCAGCGTGGCGCGGCTGACGGCAGCGACGCGTTCGGTATTGGTGAAATTGGAGATAACCTCGACGTCGCGCTTCCAACCGATTTCGCGCACATGCGCGGCGATGCCAGGAGTGTTGCAGACGAGGCAGTCGGTGTTGCGGAAGTAGTCGAGCCGCGGCGGGTAGTCGCCGAGCCGCGAGATCTTGATGCAACCCTTGTAGTTCGGCATCAATTCGCTGGCACGGGGCGCCCATGCCATAAGAGCATCCGGCTTCCACGTCTTGGCGAGCCGTGCTGTCTTCCATGGAAGAAGGATGCGGTCGACCGACAGGTTCCGGAAATGGCTCTCTTTGATTCCGACGGAAGGGCTGATGTCCTTGCGCCAGATCCGATCCGGTCGAATGATCGCCTTCTGTTCAACGCCGCGCTCGGCAAAGGCATTGACGAGATGGACGAAGAAACGCTCGGCGCCACCATCCTTGCCGAAGTGAAAATGGACGAGTTTCATGTTTGCTTCGAACCCCGGGCAAACAGCTCGAGGTAGGTCTCTGAGATCACCTGCTCCGAAAAACGCTTGGCAAGCGTATCGCGCCCACCTTCGCAGAGGCGCGTGCGAAGCGCCGGGTCGTCGCGCAGCCGTTCGATAGCGATTGCCAGACCCTCCGCATCGGCACAATCAACCATCAGTGCGTCCTGGCCATCCGTCATGACCCAGGACGGCCCCTCGGCGCGAGACGCAATAGTGGCTACTCCCGCACCCCACCCCTCAAAGCAGACGTTGCCCAAAGGCTCATGCAATGATGTGATCGCGAAGGCATCGCCCGCCGACAGGTAGCCATAGGCGTTCGTCTTCCAGCCAGGAAAGCGCACACGGTCCCTTATGCCGAGTTCTTCTGCAAGCCGTTCGAGGTTGGCGCGTTCGGGACCATCGCCCAGCAGCCAAAGATAGGCGCCATTGACCTTGGCGACGGCGCGCAGCAGATGATCGAAGCCCTTTCGCGGCACGAACCGCCCCATGCCGACGACGACAAAGGCATCCTCCGGCGTTTCGAGGTCTCGGCGCTCTATCGCGGCCGCCGGCGTTGCCCGTGTGAAGTTGGCGATCACTTCGACCCCACGCTTCCAGCCGAGCTTTCTGACGCGATCGGCGATATCGGGTGTTATGCAGACGAGCGTCTCGACATTCGTGTAGTAACCGAGGTGCTCCGGATAATCGCCAAGTCGGGAAATGCGGAAGGCCTTGTTGTAGACAGGCATGAAACGGCTTGCGCGAAGCTGCCAGGCCATGATCACGTCGGGTTGGAACTCCCGCAATATCCGCTGCATGCGTGCCTGAAGGACAAAGCGCGAGAGCGAAATTCGGCGAAAGACGCCTTCGTAGATCTTGCCGCAATGCTCCAGCTCTTGACGCCAGCTTCTGTCGGGCCTGATCAGCATGCGCTGCTCGACACCACGATCATGCAATGCGTTGACGAGATTGACGAAGAACCGTTCCGCTCCACCGTCCTTGCCAAAATGGATATGCATCACTTTCATAAAATCACCTGGATGCTTTCAATGCAGAGCGGCATCATCGTTGTTGGGACGCTTACTGAGTGCGTGCCTCTGATAGATTTTTGCGGCGGTCAAGAATGCGTATACGGCGCCCGTCATGGCTTCGATGAAGCCCGGAAAGCCACAGCGCCAAAGCCCGTTTCGGAAATAGAGACGATAAAAGTAAAGCGGTGGGCTGAACAGCATCTTGTATGGCCGCGGTGGTTTTCCGGCCGCTGCCTGCTGATCCGCCTTCAGCGTGGAGTACTTGTTTTCCTTCAGGATCTGTTCGTCGATAACAAGCGGACGATAATGAAGCAGGCTGCCTTTGCTGGCGGCGCCAACATGACCATCGGGTACGATACCCTCGTGCACTTTCTGACTGAGGTCGTAGCGTCCCCTGCCCTTGCGGATCAGGCGCAGATTTCGCCTCTCATGCACGCGCACCGGCGTATAACCGTAACCGATCAAATAGGGGCGGCGCGCCACGCGCCAGCCGACCGTCTCGGCCGGCCCGTCAAGCAGCGACGGCAGAAGCGCCTTCAGCGGTTCATCAAGGCGTTCGTCGGAGTCGATGTTGAAGCACCAGGGTTGCGTGCACTGGTCCAGCGCGAACTGTTTCTGGCCCGCATAGCCCCGCCAGGGCTCGTGCATGAAGCGGATCGGCCATCCATTATCGATGAAGGATTGCACGAGCGCGGCAGTGCCATCCGTCGATCCCGAATCGACGATGACGATCTCGGCGCACTGCTCGAGGCTCTCGATGCAGTTGCCGAGGTAGGCCTCTTCATTCTGGCAAATGATGAAGGCGGAAAGCGGAAGTTTGCTCATGGATGACGCCACTCAACTTCGGTCGTGTCTGCGTTCTCCAAGGGAGCCTCGCTGCCGTTGCGGATCCGCAAGTGTTCCGGATCCTAGATCTGGACCAGCCCGATATCCTTGACCTGACGAATGGTCAACATCGTGCGAACCGTATCGACGCGCTCGTTGGCGGTCAAAACCTCGATGACGAAATCCTGGAACGCGGTCAGGTTCTCGGCGACGCAATGAAGCAGAAAGTCGCTTTCGCCCGAGACTGTCCATGCCTGGCGCACGATCTGCCATTCCGCGGTTGCCGCGGCGAATGCCTTGAGATCCGCCTCCGACTGCCGCTTGAGACCCACCATGCAGAAACCCACCAGATCGAAGCCGAGCGCCGGTGCGTTCAGCAGCGCGTGGTAGCCCTTGATAACGCCGGTTTCCTCGAGTTTGCGCACCCGTCGCAGACAGGGGGGCGCCGAAATGCCAACACGCTGGGCGAGATCCACATTGGTCATCCTGCCGTCACGCTGGAGCTCGCGAAGGATCTTGAGATCGATTGCGTCGAGCTCGACTTGTTTCGTCATGAAGGTTCGTCCTTTTCACAAAGCGACTTTGATGCATGGGGCAAAGCCGAAGAGGAGTATCTTTGCTTGGATTGCCCGGTAGGTTGTCGTCACCGAGCCGATTTTATCAGGTTGGCCATAGAGAATTGATCGACAGTCGACCGTCCGTTCGACCTGCACGTAGTGACGGACCCTGCGTGTGCAGTTCTCGCTCGTAGCGCGTGAGCCTTGTGTTATCGGCGGGCGATCTTGGAGGCGTGGAGGCGTATGTTTGCGATCCGGTTCCCGCACTGAAGGCGAGGCTACTCTCCGGTCGTGAATTGCCGAACGCGGCGAGTTCGCGGTCGAGCCAAACGCGGCTTGCATTCAACCCCATATGCCTCTCCAGCAAAGTGAATCCGCGTGAAATATCGCCAAACCGATCCGACAACAAGCATCTGCGCCGACTATTCGCGGGAAAACCGGCGTTCAGAGGCGGTCGCGCCCGGTTGACGTCGATTCTTTTGGGGGCGTTCGTCGAAAAACCTGTGGCGATCCACGCCTTCGCGCCCGTCCTAGGTCTTCCGTCAGGCGTGTAAGGGGGCAATGTCGTGTTGCCCTCGATCCCTGTATCTCATGTTCCGTTCGCTGGATCCGGTTCTCATGCGATGTCATCACGGGCTTGTGACGTGAAGAAGGGGGACGCAAGCGGTGCAAAAATGCCTGATCTGGTGTCAAATCGGCGCCTTGGGCTCAAGCACTTGTGTGTATCACCGCGACCGCCCTTGAAAGTCCCGGGGGGGAATACCTAAAGTATGGCACTATTTGCCTGTGATGTAACGGAACCGGACAGGGCCCTTCGGCCATTCGGTGAGCGAAGGACAAGACCATGACTGCCCGCCACGTAAAAGCGCTGATCATCGGCTCCGGCCCGGCCGGTTATACCGCCGCCATCTACACGGCGCGCGCGATGCTGGAACCGGTCCTGATCGCCGGCATGGAACAAGGCGGCCAGTTGATGATCACCACCGATGTGGAGAACTATCCGGGCTATGCCGATCCGGTTCAGGGTCCGTGGATGATGGAGCAGATGCTGAAGCAGGCGACGCATGTTGGCGCCGAGATCGTCAATGATCTGGTCACGGATGTTGACCTTTCCGTTCGCCCCTTCCGCGTCAAGACCGACAGCGGCAACGATTGGACGGCTGACGCCTTGATCATTGCCACCGGCGCCAAGGCAAAGTGGCTCGGCATCGAAACCGAGCCGACTTTCATGGGCTTCGGCGTTTCGGCCTGCGCCACCTGCGACGGGTTCTTCTATCGCAACAAGGACGTCATCGTCGTCGGCGGCGGCAATTCGGCCGTTGAAGAGGCTCTTTACCTCTCCAATCTCGCAAAGACCGTCACCGTCGTTCATCGCCGCGATTCGTTCCGCGCCGAAAAGATCCTGCAGGAGCGCCTGTTCGCCAAGCCCAACGTCAAGATCATCTGGGACCACGAGGTCGTCGAATATCTTGGTGCCGCCCCCAAGCCGCCGATGCCTGCATCGGTCAATGGCGTGAAGCTGCGCAACACCAAGACGGGCGAAACGAGCGACATGGTGACCGACGGCGTCTTCGTCGCAATCGGTCATGCGCCGGCTGTCGAACTGTTCAAGGGCAAGCTCCGGCAGAAGTCCAATGGCTATCTCTGGACGGCCGCTGATTCGACGGCGACCGATATACCCGGCGTTTTTGCCGCAGGTGACGTCACCGACGACATCTACCGCCAGGCCGTGACGGCTGCAGGCATGGGATGCATGGCGGCGCTCGAGGCCGAGAAATACCTGGCGGGTCATATGCCCGTCGCAATTGCAGCCGAATAGAAGCTGCGAATCGGGAAGCTCCAGGCAAGGAGCCTTCCCGTATGGGAACAGATGCATCAGCCGCACGCGGAGGACATGATCCCGTCCCCCGGGGTGGTTTCATATGGGGGACTTCATGTCGCTGGATTGGGACAAACTGCGCATTTTTCACGCGGCGGCCGAGGCTGGGTCGTTCACGCATGCGGCAGACAAGCTCCATCTCTCTCAGTCGGCGATCAGCCGTCAGGTGAGCTCGCTTGAGCAGGATGTCGGCATCAAGCTGTTCCACCGCCACGCGCGCGGCCTGATCCTGACCGAGCAGGGCGAGATCCTCTACCGGACTGCGCACGAAGTGCTGATGAAGCTCGAAAGCGTCAAGGTTCAGCTGAGCGAGACGACCGACAAGCCGAGCGGCAAGCTGCGCATCACGACGACCGTAGGCCTTGGCCAGGGCTGGCTGACCGACAAGATCCAGGAGTTCATGTCGCTGCACCCTGATGTCCAGGTACAGTTGATCCTCGATAACGAGGAGCTCGACGTGAACATGCGCCATGCCGACTGCGCCATACGCCTGCGCCAGCCGCAGCAATCCGACCTGATCCAGCGCAAGCTCTTCACCGTGCATATGCACGTCTATGCGGCGCCCTCCTACATCAACAAGCACGGCGAACCGCAGTCGCTCGACGATCTCGACAACCACCGCATCATTACCTTCGGCGAACCTGCGCCAAACTACCTGCTCGACGTCAACTGGCTCGAAATCGCCGGCCGCGATTCCGACAACCCGCGGACCTCGCATCTGCAGATCAACAGCCAGACCTCGATCAAGCGCGCCTGCCTGCTCGGCATCGGCATAGCGATGCTGCCTGACTATATCGTCGGCCGCGATCCAGGCCTGATACAACTTCCGATCAGTGCCGACATTCCGTCGTTCGACACCTACTTCTGCTATCCCGACGAGATGAAGAATGCTGCCAAGCTCAAGGTCTTCCGCGATTACATCGTCGCCAAGGCCAGGAACTGGAGCTTCTGACGCCAAAGGCGCCATTGCTCGATTTGTGAGCATTTGCCGGATGGCTGATTAGCTCGTTGTTTTATAATCGTAATTTAGATCGTGCGGCGCATTTGGTGCGCCGCATTTTGTTTGTGCGGTGCAAAAATGAGCAGTGATGCGCACATGGCATGGCTGACATGCATATTAAATGATTGCTGCTCGCCCAAAAAAGCAGCATACCACCCTCAGCTGATGCATCTTTGGTGGCTTCTCCTCCCAGTGCCACCGCAGCAGCTGTTCCCCTCTGGAGGTTTAATTACCTTCACAACTATAAGGGCCCAAGTCATCTTGTGGCCCTCTTTTTTTGTCTACTGTGTGGACACGGGCGAGCCGTGACGAAATTCACAGCCGGCTATTGAAAGCTGGTACTTCGCTTCCCATATCAAAATGTAGCTGATGCATTCTTGGTGGCTTTCTCCTCCCCGCCACCGCAGCAGCTGTTCCCCTCTGGAGGTTCTAATTACCTTCACAACTACAAGGGCCCAAGTTTTCTTGCGGCCCTCTTTTTTTGCTCATTTCCTCCTCACGCTCTTGTGATTTGAATATCGAGTGTAGCCGATACATCTATCGATAAAACACGATATGGCGATAGACGATGGATCGAGACGAAATCTTCAAGGCCCTGGCACACCCGGCAAGAGTGAGCATCCTTGCTTGGTTGAAGGAGCCCGAGGTGCACTTTCCGACCCAGGAGCATCCGTTTGAGATGGGCGTTTGCGCGGGGCAGTTCGAGCGCTGCGGCCTGTCGCAATCGACCGTATCCTCCCATCTCGCCATTCTCCAGCGCGCTGGCCTGGTGACAACCCGCCGTCTCGGCCAATGGGTTTTCTACAGGCGCAACGAAGAGACGATTGCCGCGTTCCTGAAGGACATCGGCAGTCTCTGACACCCCCCCCAAGACCAAACTGAAACCGAAAGGACCTGCAATGGCTACCCTATTCGATCCCATCACCATTGGTGACATCACCCTGAAGAACCGCATCGTCATGGCGCCGTTGACGCGCAATCGTTCGCCGAAGGCCGTGCCGAACACACTCAACGCCACCTATTACGAACAGCGCGCATCGGCTGGCCTGCTGATCACCGAGGCAACTGCGATCACCCAGCAGGGCCAGGGTTATGCCGATGTGCCCGGGCTCTACACATCCGAAGCCCTCGAGGGCTGGCGCAAGGTCACCGATGCCGTGCATGCCAGGGGTGGCCGGATTGTCGTACAGATGTGGCATGTCGGCCGGATCTCACATGATTCGCTGCAGCCGGACGGTGGCAAGCCGGTTGCACCTTCAGCGATAAGGGCAAAGTCCAAGACCTATCTGATCAATCCCGATGGCACGGGTTCGTTTGCCGAAACCTCCGAACCGCGTGCGCTCGACATCAGCGAACTCGACGGGATCGTTGAGGACTATCGCAAGGCTGCCCGCGCCGCGATCGATGCCGGCTTCGACGGTGTCGAGATCCACGCCGCCAATGGCTATCTCATCGATCAGTTCCTGCGCTCCGGTTCGAACCAGCGCACCGACGCCTATGGCGGTTCGATCGAGAACCGCGCCCGCTTCCTGTTCCAGGTAGTTGATGCCATCACCTCGGAGATCGGCGCCGGCCGTGTCGGCATCCGTCTCTCGCCGGTGACGCCCGCCAACGACGCCTTCGATCCGGAGCCGCAGGCGCTGTTCAGCTATGTCGTCAAGAACCTGGCCCGTTATCCCCTCGCCTATCTCCACATCATCGAGGGTGCGACCGGCGGTCCGCGCGATCACCAACAGGGCGAGCGTCCGTTCGACTACCACGCTCTACGCGCCGTCTATGCCGCTGCCGGCGGCAAGGCTGCCTGGATGACCAACAACGGATATGATCGCGATCTGGCGGCAAAGACAGTTGAAAGTCGCGAGGCCGATCTGGTCGCCTTCGGTAAGCCGTTCATTGCCAATCCTGACCTTGTCGAGCGCCTGCAGGAGAACGCTCCGTTGAATGCGCCGGATCAAGCGACGTTCTATGGCGGCGGCGCAAAGGGCTATACCGACTACCCGTCTCTTGAACAGGTCGCCTGATACCACCACATCCCTCAAGCCCCGCCGGTCGGCGGGGCTTGATCGCCAACGGACCATCCCTCCTTGTATGTTTGCTCCCTACCTCGAAAAATGGTCGCTGCAGCCGGACGGTGACCGGGTCTCAACGCGATCGAGCCAACTGCTGCCGGTGCGCTGGCGCGGCCTGCCGGCAATGCTGAAGGTCGCTCACGAAGTGGAAGAGAAGCTCGGCCGGTTGCCGATGCTCTGGTGGGCCGGCCAGGGTGCTGCCGAAGTCTATGCCGACGACGAGGATGCGCTTGTGATGGAGCGTACCGACAGCCGGCGATCGCTGTTTCATATGGCGATGACGGGAAGCGACGAGGTGGCGACACGGATCATCTGCGGGACGGTGGCTGCGCTCCATGCGCCCCGCGATGCGGCCATTCCCGATCTCGTCCCGCTTGAGAGATGGTTTGCGGCACTGGCGCCGGCAGCACGAACCCATGGCGGCGTGCTGGCGCGTTCGCTTGCGGCGGCCGAGGCCTTGTTTTCCGATCCGCATCCGCCGGTCGTGCTGCATGGCGATGTTCACCACGGCAACATTCTCGACTTCAGTGCCCGTGGCTGGTTGGCGATCGACCCGAAGCCGGTCTATGGCGATCCGGGTTACGACTATGCCAATCTCTTCTGCAATCCGGAACTGGCTGTGGTGAGCGAGCCCGGTCGCCTGCAACGCCATCTCGCTATTGTCGCAGAGGCGACTCGACTGGCGCCGCGCCGTATCCTTTCCTGGATTCTGGCCTATGCGGGTCTCTCTGCCGCATGGTTTCTGGAGGATGATGACGACTTCGATGTCGAGGGCGAAATGCTGGTCGCGCGGATCGCTGCAGCCGAAATCGACAGGTAGCGTCAGCGGCTGCTTAAGAGGATCACCGCATAGACACATAACGTATCGTTGCCATTGCGGAAGATGCAGTCCGTGGGTGGTCCGAGCTCAAGGCAATCGCCTGCTGCCAGCGCATGCGTCTCCTCGCCTTCCGTGAAGGTCAAGGCGCCCTGCTTCACCCAGATCAACTGGCGAAACATTGCATAGGCGGCCGCCGGCATAGGCACGTCCGCACCCGCTGGCAGTTCGACCTCGATCAGTTCCAGCGGCAGCTCGGAGTTCGGTGAGACATGCCGCCTGAGATATCCGCTTTGCGGATCGCGCCAGACCGGCTGGTGCTCGCGCCGCGACAGGCGACCCTCCTGAATTTCCGCGCGGGCGATCAGCGTCGACATGGTCAGGCCGAAGGCACCGGAAAGCCGCGCAAGCAATGTTGCCGTCGGACTGCTATCTGCGCGCTCGATCTTGTGGATCATCGTGCGGGAGACGCCGGAGCGTTCCGCAAGCTCGCTCAGTGACCAGCCGCGGATTTCCCGCTCGAGACGAATGCGATCACTGATGCGTTGATCAAGGCTGTACACTTTAGTATCCATGACGTAGTCATATGGTGTACGAACATGCGGGGCAACATGCTGACCAGGCAAGCAACGAAAGATGACCTGCCGGTCATCTGCGACATCTACAACGACGCGGTGGCCAATACGACCGCCATCTGGAACGACACGATCGTCGATGTCGCCAATCGAGCTGCCTGGCTCAGGGCGCGAAGCGATGCCGGATACCCGGTCCTGGTCGCGGTGGCAGACAGCGGCGATATCGTCGGCTATGCCTCCTTCGGCGACTGGCGTGCGTTTGACGGTTACCGGCACACGGTCGAGCATTCCGTGTATGTCCACCGCAAAAGCCGTGGCGGCGGCATCGGCCGCGAGCTGATGGTTGCCTTGATCGCCGAGGCCGAACGTCTCAACAAGCATGTGATGGTGGCGGGGATCGAGTCGGAGAATGCCGCCTCGATCCGGCTTCACCAACGGCTGGGTTTCACAGAGACCGGTCGAATGCGCGAAGTTGGAACGAAGTTCGGCCGTTGGCTCGACTTGACCTTCATGCAACTGGTGCTCTCCACCGGCTCACCCGCCTGAAGGACCTGTTTTTCCTGACCTCGCGAGATGCTATGTATAAAGCCGGTCTGTTTCGATGAGGCATTGCGGGCGGTACGGCATGGGGAACGGCAGCTCAAAAGGTCTTGCGTTTGCCGCCAGAGGGCTGCTGGCGCTTTTGATGGCCGTGAGCATGGGGTCGCCGGATATCGCTCAGGCTCGCATCGACGAGCTGCCGGTGCGCGCCAAGTGCATCTATGTCGGCCGGTCGGTGACGGACCCGGTTAAATCGCTGTGCATCAGCAAGGAAAGCTTCGAGCGCGATGTTTGCGGCGTCATCGATCATTATGCCGCCGCCAATGACTTGCCTTCAGCCTTCTTTGCGCGCCTTATCTGGCGCGAAAGCCTGTTTCGGCCGAATGCGGTCAGCCCGAAAGGGGCGGAAGGCATCGCGCAGTTCATGCCGGGAACGGCGAAAATGCGTGGCCTTTCCAACAGTTTCGATGTCGTTGCCGCTCTGGGAAAATCAGCCGAATATCTTGGTGAGCTGAAGTCGCGCTACGGCAATCTCGGTTTTGCCGCCGCCGCCTACAATGCCGGTGAAAATGGGCTGGAGCGTTTCCTCGAAGTGGACTGGCTGCCGACGGAGACACGCAACTATGTGCTGGCGATCACCGCCTACAGCGTCGAGGACTGGCGGGACAATCCGCCAAAGACACTCGATCTGACGCTCGACAAGAGCAAGAATTTTCTCGACGGCTGCGTGGCGCTGGCCAGCACCCGCCAACTGCGCGAGATCGACGTGATCGATGAGGCGGAGTGGGCGCCCTGGGGCGTACAGCTTGCGGCGCATTTTCAGAAATCGGTGGCGCAGCGGCTCTTCGTCAACGCTGTCAAACGTCTGCCGGCCCCGATCCGTAGCGAGAAGGCCCTGCTCCTGCGCGAACGCAATGCCAGCTTCGGCCGCCGCATTCGTTATGCCGCCCGAATCGGCCGCGATAGCCAGGTGGAAGCCAATGCGCTTTGCGCCACCATTCGGAAAAATGGTGGCGCTTGCTTGGTCTTCAGGAACTGATCGCCATTTTGGCTGGGGTGAGTCCCTCGCCGGCGCCGATTTGTCCGGCACTCTGCGGCAAGCAGCCGAGCGCCTTGAGGGTTTTGGCCACCGCTTCATCGATCGGTGTACGCGGCTCCTCGCCGAGCAAGTCCAGCAATCGATTGTTCGGCATCCGTAGCGGTTGGCGCCAGAGGTAGCGCATCTTGCGCAACTCCCGAAAGAGCGGGACGAAGGGGGAAGCCAGCGTCACCAGCCACCATGGAAAGGCACGTGCCGGAAGCCTTTGCTGTCCCGCTGCGCGCCGGATGGCGGCGATCATCTTCGTGCCGTCATCATCGACGAAACCGCCCATATGGTAGACGGCAAAGGCCGGCAGATCCTCGGCACGCTCGACCAGACGGATCATCGTCTCGGCCACATCGGGCAGATAGGCCCATTGGTGGGCGACGCCCTTCTTTCCGGGATAGCTGATCGCGGTCAGCGGCTTGCCCGGCTTGACCAGCCCTTGCGAAAACCAGTTGTTGGCGGCATCGGGGCCGAAGAAATCTCCAGCCCGCAGGATGATCACGCCGACACCGGCGTCTGACGCAGCTTTCAATCGAAGTTCCATCTCCTTGCGGATCATGCCCTTGTCCGTATGCGGGTTCTGCGGGCTGTCTTCGGTCAGAAGCGGGAAGGCATCCTGACCGAAATTGTAGATCGTGCCCGGCAGCAAAATGCGCGCGCCTTCCGCTTTCGCGGCGGCAATGGTGTTGTCGAGCATCGGCAGTACCAGCTTGCCCCAGTTGCGGTAACCGGGCGGATTGACGGCATGAACGATCAGTTCGACGCCTTCTGCGGCGGCGCGAACGTCCAGCCGCTTCATCGCATCGCCCTCCACCCATTCGTACGCGGGCGCCTTCTGCGCGGCCTTGGCGATATTGCGATTGAGTGCGCGCACTTTCCATCCCCGCTGGCTGAGGCCGCGGGCGACGGCACCACCGATGCCGCCGGTCGCGCCCAATACCAGGACTGTTCTTGCCTTTTCCAGATTGTCGGTCATTGCGTCTGCTCCATCGGTTCTGATGGAGGAAATGTCGTGCAATTCCGGGATAAACGGAATTGTCGTTTTCTGTTTCATTGCTATACTTTTATGTATGAGCAAGATCGAGCCGAGCTGGGACTACTACCGGACTTTCCTGAAGGTGCTGAAAGAAGGCTCGCTGTCGGCGGCGGCGCGCGAGCTCGGCCTGACGCAACCGACGGTCGGGCGCCATGTCGATGCAATGGAGGAGATGCTCGGCTTTCCGCTCTTCACTCGCTCGCCGCAGGGACTGTTGCCGACCGATGCCGCCCGCGCGCTTCAACCCTATGCCGAAGCGCTCGCAGCAACATCAGCGGCCCTGCTTCGCGCTGCCTCCGGCCAGCAGGATACGGTCAGCGGAACGGTGCGCATCAGTGCCAGCGAAGTGATCGGTATCGAGGTGTTGCCGCCGATCCTTGCCGAGCTGCATGTGCAATATCCGGATCTGACCATCGAGCTGTCGGCTTCCGATGCGATCGAGGACATCCTGCGGCAGGAGGCGGACATCGCCGTGCGCATGGCGGTGCCCAGTCAGGATGCGCTGGTGGCGCTTCATATCGGCGCGGTGCCGCTCGGTTTTCACGCCCACCGGCGATACCTCGACCGGCGCGGCACCCCGGCCACGCTTGCCGATCTGAGCCGCCACAGCCTGATCGGCTATGACCGCGAGACGGCGGCGATCCGGGCAATCATCGCCCGCACACCCGGCCTGCCGGACGTGCGCTTTGCGCTGAAGGCAGACAGCAACCTCGCGCAGCTTGCCGCCATTCGCGCCGGTTTCGGCATCGGTATCTGTCAGAATGCGCTTGCTGCCCGCGACCCCGATATTCTCCCGGTACTGGCAGACGGGTTCGTAATGAAGCTCGAGACATGGCTCGTCATGCACGAAAACCTGAAGGCGGCGCCGCGTTGCCGGGTGGTCTTCGATGCGCTGGCCAAGGGCCTGAGAACCTACATTCGCCCGCCGGAAATCATGGCTGCCCAATAAAAAAGCCCGCCGATCGGCGGGCTTTTCAGTCGGTTGGAGCCGCCTATCAGGCTTCGGCTTCCGGCGTTTCCGGTGCGCCGTTTTCGGCTGCCACCAGGTCCTCGCCTTCTTCGTCACCTTCCGGTTCGCTGATGCGCTCGACCGAGACGACCTTTTCGTCCTTGGCCGTCGAGAAGATCGTCACGCCCTTGGTGGCGCGGCTGGCAAGCCGGACGCCATTGATCGGCACGCGGATCAACTGGCCGCCATCGGAAACGAGCATGATCTGATCGTTGTCTTCGATTGGGAAGGCCGCGACGAGTACGCCGATCTCCGTCGTCTTCGAGGTGTCGGTGGCGCGGATGCCCTTGCCGCCACGACCCGAGGTGCGGAAATCGTAGGACGACGAACGTTTGCCAAAGCCCTTCTCCGAAACCGTCAGAACGAACTGTTCGCGCGCCTTCAGCTCTTCGTAGCGCTCGTTGGTGAGTTCGCCACCTTCGGTGACTTCCTCGCCGACCAGAGCGATTTCTTCTTCCTCGCCGTTCGTGCGCCGCTCGGCGGCTGCGCGCTTCAGGTAGGCCGCCCGTTCCCATGGCTCAGCATCCACATGGCCGAGGATCGCCATCGAGATGATGCGGTCGCCGTCACCAAGGTTGATGCCGCGGACGCCGATCGAGTTGCGGCCGGCAAAAACGCGCACGTCGTCGACCGGGAAGCGAATGCACTGGCCGAGCGCCGTCGTCAGCATGACGTCGTCATGCTCGGTGCAGGTGTCGACCGAGAGGATCTCGTCGCCATCCTCCTCCAGTTTCATCGCGATCTTGCCGTTGCGGTTGACCTGGACGAAGTCGGACAGTTTGTTACGGCGCACCGTGCCGCGCGTCGTCGAGAACATGACGTCGAGGTTTTCCCACGTCGTTTCGTCCTCGGGCAGCGGCATGATCGTCGTGATGCGTTCGCCGGGTTCAAGCGGCAGCATGTTGATCAGTGCCTTGCCGCGCGATTGCGGCGTGCCGATAGGCAGGCGCCAGACCTTCTCCTTGTAGACGATGCCACGGGAGGAGAAGAACAGAACCGGCGTATGAGTGTTGGCAACAAATAGCCGGGTAACGAAATCCTCGTCCCTGGTTGCCATGCCGGAGCGGCCCTTGCCGCCGCGGCGCTGCGCGCGATAGGTGGTCAGCGGCACGCGCTTGATGTAGCCGAGATGCGAGACGGTCACGACCATGTCTTCGCGGGCGATCAGGTCCTCGTCGTCCATGTCGGGACCGCCTTCGGCGATCTCGCTGCGACGCGGCGTGCCGAACTCCTCGCGAACGGCGGTGAGTTCGTCCTTGACGATGGTCATGATGCGGAGACGCGACGACAGGATATCGAGGTAATCCTTGATTTCCTCGCCGATCTTGTTGAGTTCGTCGCCGATTTCGTCACGACCAAGCGCAGTCAGGCGCTGCAGGCGCAGGTCGAGAATGGCGCGCGCCTGCTCTTCCGACAGGTTGTAGGTATTGTCTTCGTTGATCCGGTGACGCGGGTCGTCGATCAGCCGGATGAGGCTGTCGACGTCATGCGCCGGCCAACGGCGCTCCATCAACTGTTCGCGCGCGGTCTGCGGATCGGGCGCATGCCGGATCAGCTTGATCACTTCGTCGATGTTGGCAACCGCGATGGCGAGACCGACCAGGACATGCGCACGGTCGCGCGCCTTGCGCAGCAGGTACTTCGTTCTCCGGCTAACGACTTCCTCGCGGAACGAGACGAAGGCGCGCAGCATGTCGAGCAGCGTCATCTGCTCCGGCTTGCCGCCGTTGAGCGCCACCATGTTGCAGCCGAAAGACGACTGCAGCGGCGTGTAACGGTAAAGCTGGTTCAGGATGACGTCGGCATTGGCGTCGCGCTTGAGTTCGACGACGACGCGGTAGCCCTGACGGTCCGATTCGTCGCGCAGATCCGAGATGCCTTCGATGCGCTTATCGCGCACCAGTTCGGCCATCTTCTCGATCATCGTCGCCTTGTTCACCTGGAAGGGAATCTCGGTGATGATGATCTGCTCGCGGTCACCGCGCATCGGTTCGATATGGGCACGACCGCGCATGATGACCGAACCGCGGCCGGTCTCGTAGGCCGAGCGGATACCCGAGCGGCCGAGGATGAGCGCACCGGTCGGGAAGTCCGGCCCCGGGATGATTTCCATCAGCTCCGGCAATTCGATCGCCGGGTTGTCGATCAGCGCCATACAGCCGTTGATGACTTCGACGAGGTTGTGCGGCGGAATGTTGGTCGCCATGCCGACCGCGATGCCGCCGGCGCCGTTGACGAGCAGGTTCGGGAACTTCGCGGGCACCACCACCGGCTCGCTCATCGTGCCGTCGTAGTTGTCGCGGAAATCGACCGTTTCCTTGTCGAGGTCGTCGAGCAGCGAGTGCGCTGCCTTCTGCAGGCGGCACTCGGTGTAGCGTTCTGCCGCCGGCGGGTCGCCGTCGACCGAGCCGAAGTTGCCCTGGCCGTCGATCAGCGGCAGCCGCAGCGACCAATCCTGGGCCATACGTGCCAGCGCATCGTAGATCGCCGAATTGCCGTGCGGGTGGTATTTGCCCATCACGTCCCCGGTGACACGGGCGCATTTGACGTACTTCTTGTTCCAGTCGATGCCGAGTTCGCTCATCCCGTAGAGGATGCGGCGATGAACGGGTTTCAGGCCGTCACGCACGTCTGGAAGCGCGCGGCTGACGATGACGCTCATGGCGTAATCGAGATAGGACCGCTGCATTTCCTCGATGATGGAAATCGGCTCGATGCCTGGCGGAGTCTTTCCGCCGCCGGGAGTGCTTTGCTCAGTCAATTGTGATCACGATCTTTGTTCAGAATCAGTCGGATATTTATAGCCGAATGCGCCTGGAAGCGCCAATTTTGGCCCGTGGTTGTGAACAGTCTTTTGCCGTCGGAACAGGCTTTTCTAGGGCATTGCAGCGGAAATCGGAAGTGCTGGCGACAAAGTCGGCTGCCCGGCCTGAACGGCTGTGAGAAGGTTCCGTCACATCCTCATTAAGCTATTGCTCAAGCTTTGGCCACCGACCCCTTCCCAAGCCCCCTCCGCTTGCCTAACAATGCCGATCTGCCACCGGGAAAACTCGGGGCGCGCGCGCACGCACGCGACAATCCGGAAGGGGAAACGGATGTTCAATGTCGACCTCCTGGTCAACGCACTCACCACCCTGCTCGTCACGCTCGATCCGCCGGGGCTCGCCCCGATCTTCCTGAGCCTCACCGTCGGCCTCAGCCGGCAGGAACGCTTTCAGGTCGCCACACGCGGCTCGCTGATCGCCTTCTTCATCCTTGCCGCCTTCGCCGTCTTCGGTAACGGCATTCTCGGCCTGCTCGGCATATCCATCGGTGCCTTCCGCATCGCCGGCGGTCTGCTGCTGTTCTGGATTTCCTTCGAGATGATCTTCGAGAAGCGTCAGGAGCGAAAGGAAAAGACCGGCGAAAACGCCACCACCAAGGACCACATCCACAATATCGCGGTGTTCCCGCTTGCCCTGCCGCTGATTGCCGGGCCGGGCGCGATCTCCGCGACGATCCTGCTTGCCGGCTCGTTCCCGACGGCGGTCGAGCGCACGCAGCTGTTGATCGTCATCGCGCTGTCGATGGTCAGTCTTTTCCTGGCGCTTGTCATCGCCGAACGCATCGACCGTTTTCTCGGCGTCACCGGCCGGGCAATCCTCACGCGCCTGCTTGGGGTCATCCTGGCGGCACTTGCAGTCCAGTTCGTCGTCGACGGCGTGAAATCGGCAATGGCGGTCTGAGGCCATCGGGACGTTTGAGCGCTTCCGCTTTGGATAGAGTTGCGGAAGCGTCCCGTCTCCTGGTCATACGCACTTCCGGACGGAAAACCGCTTCGCACTTTTCCTGGAAATGCTCCAACCGACAGAAACGTTCATTCGAACGCAAAAAGGGCCGGTTTCCCGGCCCTTTTTCAATGTCACGATATTGCCATTAAAGGCCCGTGCCGTTCCAGTCTGCTCACCAAAGGGCGTCCGCAACTGAAAATCGCCGTGTTCGCGTGGCTCAGAACGGGATGTCGTCGTCGAGATCGCGCGAGAAGTTGCCGCCACTCTGGCTGCCCTGACCACCCTGGCCGCCGCCGGAGCGACCGCCGCCGGAGGACTGGCGCGGCTGCTGATCGTAGTCGTCGTAGCCGCCGCCAGCGCCGCCACCGAAATCGCTGGAGCCGCCACGGCCGGCGCCGGAGCCGCCGCCCTCGCCGCGACCATCAAGCATGGTCAGCGTCGAGTTGAAGCCCTGCAGCACGATTTCGGTCGAGTAACGATCATTGCCCGTCTGGTCCTGCCATTTGCGGGTCTGCAGCGCGCCTTCGATATAGAGCTTCGCGCCCTTCTTGACGTATTGCTCGACGACCTTGCACAGGCCTTCGTTGAAGACGACGACGGTGTGCCATTCGGTCTTTTCCTTGCGCTCGCCGCTGTTGCGGTCACGCCAGGTTTCCGATGTGGCAATGCGCAGGTTGGCGATCGGCCGGCCGTCCTGCGTGCGCCGGATTTCCGGGTCCGCCCCGACGTTTCCGACCAAGATCACCTTGTTGACGCTACCAGCCATATTGCTTTTCCCGTGGTTTTGCCGCGCCGCCGGCACGGCTTTCGAATTTCAAGAACGCGTATCTTAGCGGTCCGCTGCCGCGGATACGCCCCGCATCGTACATAATCCACAACAGATTTAGTCGATTTGCGTGTTGTTTGTTCTTTCTTTGTTCTAATATTTCCCTATGATCCTGTCAACCGAATCGAAATGGCCACCAGTTTTGCCGATTGCGCCTCGACATGGGCGTTAGCGTCATTACATAGGGGGCTTTCAACCGACATGCAAAAGCTGGCTTCCGATGAGCGAACTCAAGACCATCTCCATTCGTGGCGCGCGCGAGCACAATCTCAAGGGCATCGATCTCGATCTGCCGCGCAACAAGCTGATCGTGATGACAGGGCTTTCCGGCTCCGGCAAGTCGTCGCTCGCCTTCGATACGATCTATGCCGAAGGCCAGCGTCGCTACGTTGAGAGCCTGTCTGCCTATGCGCGCCAGTTCCTCGAGATGATGCAGAAGCCGGATGTCGACCAGATCGACGGCCTGTCGCCGGCAATCTCGATCGAGCAGAAGACGACCTCGCGCAACCCGCGCTCGACGGTCGGCACCGTGACCGAGATCTACGACTACATGCGCCTGCTGTTTGCGCGCGTCGGTGTGCCCTATTCGCCGGCGACCGGCCTGCCGATCGAAAGCCAGACAGTCAGCCAGATGGTCGACCGTGTGCTCGCCTTCGGCGAAGGCACGCGTCTTTATATTCTTGCGCCGCTCGTGCGCGGCCGTAAGGGCGAGTACAAGAAGGAACTCGCCGAACTGATGAAGAAGGGCTTTCAGCGCGTTAAGGTCGACGGCACCTTCTACGAGATCGCCGAGGTTCCTGCCCTCGACAAGAAGTACAAGCATGACATCGACGTCGTCGTCGACCGTGTCGTCGTGCGGCCCGATCTCGCCTCGCGGCTTGCTGACAGCTTGGAAACATGCCTGACGCTGGCCGACGGTCTCGCCGTTGCCGAATTCGCCGACAAGCCGCTGCCGCCGGAAGAAACCGCGGCCGGTGGCTCGGCCAACAAGTCGCTCAACGAAACCCATGAGCGCGTGCTGTTTTCGGAAAAGTTCGCCTGCCCGGTCTCCGGCTTTACGATTTCCGAGATCGAGCCGCGCCTGTTCTCATTCAACAATCCCTTCGGTGCCTGCCCGACCTGCGATGGCCTCGGCAGCCAGCAGAAGATCGACGAGGCGCTGATCGTACCAGAGCATAACAGGACGCTGCGTGATGGCGCGATCGCGCCTTGGGCCAAATCGTCGTCGCCCTATTACAACCAGACGCTGGAAGCGCTCGGCAAGGTTTTCGGATTCAAGCTCGGCAATCGCTGGAGCGAACTGTCCGTCGACGCGCAGAAAGCCATCCTGCACGGCACCGAAGAGAAGATCGTCTTTCATTATGAAGACGGCGCTCGCTCCTACAACACCACCAAGAATTTCGAAGGCATCGTGCCCAACCTCGAGCGCCGCTGGAAGGAAACCGACAGCGCCTGGGCGCGCGAGGAGATCGAGCGCTATATGTCGGCTGCCCCCTGCCCGGCCTGCGCTGGCTTCCGCCTGAAGCCGGAGGCGCTCGCCGTCAAGATCGACACGCTGCATATCGGCCAGGTCACCGAGATGTCGATCCGCATCGCACGGGACTGGTTCGAGGCATTGCCGGGACATCTCAACACCAAGCAGAACGAGATCGCCGTTCGCATCCTCAAGGAGATCCGCGACCGCCTGCGGTTCCTCAACGATGTCGGTCTCGAATATCTCAGCCTGTCGCGCAACTCCGGCACGCTGTCGGGTGGTGAAAGCCAGCGTATTCGCTTGGCATCGCAGATCGGCTCTGGTCTGACGGGCGTGCTCTACGTGCTCGACGAACCGTCGATCGGCCTGCACCAGCGCGACAACGCCCGCCTGCTCGAGACGCTGCGCCATTTGCGCGACATCGGCAACACGGTCATCGTCGTCGAGCATGACGAGGACGCTATCCTGACGGCCGACTATGTCGTCGACATCGGCCCGGCCGCCGGCATCCATGGCGGCGAGGTCATCGCCCAGGGTTCGCCTGCCGACGTGATGTCCAATCCGAAGTCGCTGACCGGCAAGTATCTCTCCGGTGAACTGTCGGTTGCCGTCCCGAGCGAACGCCGCAAGGCGAAAAAGAAAAAGGAAATCACCGTCGTCGGTGCACGCGCCAACAACCTGAAGAACGTCACGGCGTCCATTCCGCTCGGCATTTTCACCGCGGTTACGGGCGTGTCCGGTGGCGGCAAGTCCACCTTCCTGATCGAGACGCTCTACAAGGCCGCCGCCCGCCGTATCATGGGCGCGCGCGAAAACCCGGCCGAACACGATCGCATCGACGGCTTCGAGCACATCGACAAGGTGATCGACATCGACCAGTCGCCGATTGGCCGCACGCCGCGCTCAAACCCGGCGACCTACACCGGTGCCTTCACCCCGATCCGCGACTGGTTTGCCGGTTTGCCGGAAGCCAAGGCCCGCGGTTACCAGCCCGGTCGCTTCTCGTTCAACGTCAAGGGTGGGCGCTGCGAAGCCTGCCAGGGCGACGGCGTCATCAAGATCGAGATGCACTTCCTGCCGGATGTCTACGTCACCTGCGACGTCTGCCACGGCAAGCGCTACAACCGCGAAACGCTGGACGTGCATTTCAAGGGCAAGTCGATCGCCGATGTGCTCGACATGACCGTCGAGGAAGGCGTGGAGTTCTTTGCTGCCGTTCCCGCAGTGCGCGACAAGCTGGTGACGCTGAACCAGGTGGGGCTTGGCTATATCAAGGTCGGTCAGCAGGCAAACACGCTCTCGGGCGGCGAAGCCCAGCGCGTCAAGCTCGCCAAGGAACTGTCGAAGCGCTCCACCGGACGCACGCTCTATATTCTCGACGAACCGACAACCGGCTTGCATTTCCACGATGTGGCAAAGCTTCTTGAAGTTCTGCATGAACTCGTCAACCAGGGCAATTCGGTCGTGGTCATCGAGCACAATCTCGAGGTGATCAAGACGGCCGATTGGGTCATCGACTTCGGTCCCGAAGGTGGCGACGGCGGCGGCGAAGTCATCGCCAAGGGCACGCCGGAGGATGTCGTCAAGGAGCCGCGTTCCTATACCGGCCAGTTCCTGAAGGAGCTTTTGGAGCGTCGTCCGATGAAAAAGGTTGAGGCGGCCGAGTGAGCGTCTCGGGCAATAGGCGGAGCGACACCGTCGCCGGCTTCGCGATGATGCGGCCGGCGACGCTAGATGACCTGCCCGCCGTGCGGGATATCACCGTTGCCGCCTACGCGCCTTATACCGACCTGCTCGGTGGACTGCCTTTGCCGGTTACCGAAGATTACGTGCCTCGCATCGCCCGCGAAGAGGTCTGGATCCGTGACGATGGCGATGCGGTTTCTGCGATTGCCGTTTTCGAACGGCATGCGGATCATCTTTTGATCTTCAGCATTGCCGTTGCGCCCTCCTTCCAGCGTCAGGGGCTAGGGAGCGAGCTGTTGCGGTTTGTTGATGCACAGGCGGAGGAATGCGGCGTGGCAGACGTGCGGCTCTATACCAATGCGCGGATGGAGCGAAACATCGCGCTTTATCGTGCCTATGGTTTTCAAGAAACGGGTCGCCGCCCGAACCCCTATCGGCCAGGGTGGACGCTGGTGGATATGGCCAAGCCCGCGGGGCAGATGGCGTCCGAACGAAACTAGTTGCGGCTTGAATTCGCCGCCATGAGGAGGATGGGATGACGAAATCCGGAAAGATCCGCGTTGGTATCGGCGGTTGGACCTTCGAGCCTTGGGAGGGCACGTTTTATCCCGACAGCCTGTCGAAGAAGCGCCAGCTCGAATTTGCCGGCAAGGAGTTGCGAGCGATCGAGGTCAACGGCACCTATTATTCATCGCAGAAGCCGGAAACTTTCGCCAGGTGGGCAGCCGAAGTCCCTGATGATTTCATCTTCTCGCTGAAGGCCAGCCGCTTCGTCACCAATCGCAAGGTTCTGGCCGAAGCTGGTGAATCCATGCAGAAATTCCTGACGCAGGGGCTGACAGAATTAGGACCCCATCTCGGGCCGATCCTGTGGCAGTTCGCGCCGACGAAGAAGTTCGAGCCGGAAGATTTCGAAGGCTTCCTCAAACTTTTGCCGGAAAAGCAGGACGGTCTGCCGCTGCGCCACGTCGTCGAAGTGCGCAATCCAACGTTCCAGGCGCCCGAGTTCGTCGACCTGCTGGAAAAATACAAGGTGGCCATCGTTCTGGCAGAACATGCGGACTATCCGATGATCGCCGATGTCACTGCCGATTTCGTCTATCTGCGCCTGCAGAAGGGCAGCGACGATATCAAGACCTGCTATGCCGCCGACAAGCTTGATCTCTGGGCGGATCGCGCGAAAACCTTTGCCGCCGGCGGGGAGCCGGGTGATCTCGCCAAGAACGCGCCCGATCGCAAGGCAAAGAAGGAGCCGCGCGATGTCTTTGCCTTCTTCATCACCGAGGGCAAGGTGAACGCGCCGAATGGCGCGCGTGAGCTGCAAAAGCGCGTTGATTGATGTCAAGTTCAGGCGCGGGGGACCTTCCCGCGCCTCTCCACGCGACCCTAATTGCTCACCCCCAAAACCTGAAAACGAATCAATTTGTAGTGCCCCTCACATCGGCGTTGGTTGTGCAATCGCGGTTGCCCCTGGGGATGCTATTTATGTGCTTTTTTACCCTTCAAAAGTTTGATTTTTCGCCTGCCGCTGCGGCAGTGTCACAGGCAACCTGCCGAAGTGCCTGATTTACAAGGCATTGGCCGCTGTCCCCGTTTTCCACAGCCGATCCACACAACATCTAGCGCTCAAACTTCCGTCACAAACCACCCCTTGACGCCTTGGGACGATTCACGGTTAATGGATTTCACGTTGCGACGGCGGCGGACCGGATTGTTTTGAGCCCGGTTCATTTCACGAAATCGTCGGTTCTGACATGCGGCAAACGCGGGTTCCCCGCTTGAGCCGCAGTGAGGAATCCTGTGCGCTTTTTCGGGCCCGCTTGAGCAACTTTTGGCTGGCATAAAGAAGCTGTTGATACTATATTTAGTGTTTGCAGGCAGCCTACCTCACAAGATACAGGGTCACCCAGATCTGGGTTTCCCTTCATGGATGGAAGCTGAGACTGGCTGCGGAATGCCTCCGCGGTCGGGCGGGGACACTTGCGCCTGTGGCGGGCGCTCGCAACACGAAGGACACGGGATAATGCTGATCGAACGTCGTTTCACCAAGGCTGGGCAATCCGCCTATGCGGAGATCGAATTCCGCAAGGCTACGAGTGAAATCAAGAATCCCGACGGCTCGATCGTGTTCCGTCTGGCCGATATCGACGTGCCGGCCCAGTTCAGCCAGGTTGCCGCCGATATCCTTGCCCAGAAGTATTTCCGCAAGGCCGGCGTGCCGGCGAAGCTGAAGCGCGTCGAGGAGAATGATGTCCCCTCCTTCCTCTGGCGCTCGGTTCCCGACACGGATGCGCTGAAGGCGCTGCCGAAGGACGAACAGTACGGTTCCGAAACCGATGCCCGTCAGGTTTTCGATCGCCTGGCCGGTACCTGGGCCTACTGGGGCTGGAAGGGCGGCTATTTCGCCAGCGAAGAAGACGCCTCCGCCTTCCGTGACGAACTTGCTTATATGCTCGCCACCCAGCGCGTTGCGCCGAACTCCCCGCAATGGTTCAACACCGGCCTGCATTGGGCCTATGGCATCGACGGCCCCGGCCAGGGCCACTTCTATGTCGATCCCTTTACCGGCAAGCTGACCAAGTCCAAGTCGGCTTACGAACACCCGCAGCCGCACGCCTGCTTCATCCAGTCGGTTGCCGACGACCTCGTCAACGAGGGCGGCATCATGGACCTGTGGGTGCGTGAAGCGCGCCTGTTCAAGTATGGCTCCGGCACCGGCTCCAACTTCTCGCATCTGCGCAGCGAAGGCGAAAAGCTCTCGGGCGGCGGCAAGTCCTCGGGCCTGATGTCCTTCCTGAAGATCGGCGACCGCGCAGCCGGCGCCATCAAGTCGGGCGGCACCACCCGTCGCGCCGCCAAGATGGTCGTTGTCGATATCGATCACCCGGATATCGAGGAATACATCAACTGGAAGGTCAAGGAAGAGCAGAAGGTTGCAGCGCTCGTCACCGGCTCGAAGGTCGTCGCCAAGCATCTGAAGGCGATCATGAAGGCCTGCGTCAACTGCGACGGCACGGACGACGCCTGCTACGACCCGAAGCAGAACCCGGCGCTCAAGCGCGAGATCCGCGCTGCCAAGCAGTCGCTGGTGCCTGAAAACTACGTCCAGCGCGTCATCCAGTTCGCCAAGCAGGGTTACAAGGACCTTGAGTTCAAGACCTACGACACCGACTGGGATTCGGAAGCCTATCTCACGGTTTCGGGCCAGAACTCGAACAACTCCGTCTCGATCAAGGACGACTTCCTGCGCGCCGTCGAAGCTGATGGCGACTGGCACCTGACCGCCCGCAAGGACGGCCGGGTGATGAAGACGCTGAAGGCACGCGACCTCTGGGAGTCGATTTCCTACGCCGCATGGGCGTCGGCCGATCCGGGCCTGCACTTCAACACGACGATGAACGACTGGCACACCAGCCCCGCCGCCGGTCCGATCCGCGCGTCGAACCCGTGCTCGGAATACATGTTCCTCGACGACACCGCCTGCAACCTCGCCTCGCTGAACCTGATGATGTTCAAGGACGCGGCGACGAAGCGCATCAACATCGCCGATTACGAGCACGCCGTGCGTCTGTGGACCGTCGTTCTCGAAGTTTCGGTGATGATGGCGCAGTTCCCGTCCCGCGAGATTGCCGAACTGTCCTACGAATACCGCACGCTCGGCCTTGGCTATGCCAATATCGGCGGCCTTCTGATGTCGTCGGGCATTCCCTATGACTCGACCGAGGGCCGCGCCATTGCCGGTGCGTTGACGGCGATCATGACCGGCGTTTCCTACGCCACGTCGGCGGAAATGGCGGCCAAGCTCGGTCCGTTCCCGGGCTTCGCGCCGAACCGCGACAACATGCTGCGCGTCATCCGCAACCACCGCCGCGCCGCTTACGGCGAGACGACGGGCTATGAAGGCCTCTCGGTCAACCCGGTTGCGCTGATCCATGGCGAAAACCCCGACCAGGACCTCGTCATTCACGCCATGAGCGCCTGGGACAAGGCGCTGGAACTCGGCGAGAAGCACGGCTACCGCAATGCCCAGGCAACCGTCATCGCGCCGACCGGCACGATCGGTCTTGTCATGGACTGCGACACGACTGGAATCGAGCCCGATTTCGCGCTGGTGAAGTTCAAGAAGCTCGCCGGTGGCGGCTACTTCAAGATCATCAACCGCGCCGTTCCCGAGGCTCTGCGTTCGCTCGGTTACTCCGAGAGCCAGCTTGCCGAGATGGAGGCCTATGCCGTCGGCCATGGCAACCTCAACCAGGCGCCTGCCATCAACCCCTCGACGCTGAAGGCCAAGGGCTTCACCGATGAGAAGGTCGAGGCCGTCAACGCTGCCCTGAAGTCGGCCTTCGATATCAAGTTCGTCTTCAACCAGTGGACGCTCGGTGCGGACTTCCTCAAGGGTGCGCTGAAGGTTACCGACGAGCAGCTCGCCCAGATGGACTTCAACCTCCTGGAGCACATGGGCTTCTCGAAGAAGGACATAGAAGCGGCCAACATCCACGTCTGCGGTGCGATGACGCTCGAAGGTGCGCCGTTCCTCAAGAACGAACACCTGCCTGTCTTCGATTGCGCCAACCCCTGCGGCAAGATCGGCAAGCGTTACCTCTCGGTCGAAAGCCACATCCGCATGATGGCTGCCGCCCAGCCGTTCATCTCGGGCGCCATCTCCAAGACGATCAACATGCCGAACGAGGCGACCGTCGAGGATTGCAAGAACGCCTACATGCTGTCGTGGAAGCTGGCGCTGAAGGCCAATGCGCTCTATCGCGATGGTTCCAAGCTGTCGCAGCCGCTCAATGCCTCGCTGATCGAAGACGAGAATGACGAGGATGCGCTGGAGGATCTGATCCAGGCGCCGGCCGCTGCCCAGGCCGTGACCATCACGGAGAAGATCGTCGAGCGCGTCATCGAGAAGGTGATCCGCGCCCGCGAAAAGCTGCCGAACCGCCGCCAGGGTTACACCCAGAAGGCTGTCGTCGGCGGTCACAAGGTCTACCTGCGCACCGGCGAATTCGGCGATGGCCGCATCGGCGAGATCTTCATCGACATGCACAAGGAAGGCGCTGCCTTCCGGGCGATGATGAACAACTTCGCCATCGCCATCTCGCTCGGCCTACAATATGGCGTGCCGCTCGAAGAATATGTGGAGGCCTTCACCTTCACCAAGTTCGAGCCGGCCGGCATGGTGCAGGGCAACGACGCGATCAAGAACGCGACGTCGATCCTAGACTACGTCTTCCGCGAACTGGCCGTGTCCTACCTCGGCCGTCACGATCTGGCCCATGTCGACACGTCCGACTTCAGCAACACGGCGCTCGGCAAGGGTATCCAGGAAGGCAAGACGAACCTGATCTCCACCGGCTGGACCCGCGGCTACAAGCCGACCATCGTCGGCGGCACGGCTGATCGCACCAGTGAGCCGAAGGGTTCGGCGACAGCAGCCCCTGCCCGCGCCTCCTCCAGTGCAACGGTAACCTCGATTGCCGGCAACACCGTCCGCAAGATCGAACAGACAACGTCGATCGCAACTTCTGAAATCGTTGCCTTCAAGCGCGACTACGAAGAGCGCGCCGCCGAACTTGCCGAAGAGATCCCCGAGGAAACAGTCGAGACGGTAACGGAAGTGACGGCTCTGTTCTCCGACAAGGCGGCCGCAGAAGCGGCATCGGCCAAGTCGGACGCCAAGAAGCTCGAAGCCGAACGCCGCGCCCGCTCGATCATGCAGGGTTACACCGGCAACATGTGCTCCGAGTGCCAGAACTTCACAATGGTGCGCAACGGCACCTGCGAGAAGTGCGACACCTGCGGCGCCACCAGCGGCTGCAGCTGATCAGCTACGACACTGAAGCCACGTGGTGTAAGATGCGTGCAGTGAGACATTGAAGAAACAAAAGGCGCTCCTTAGAGCGCCTTTTGTGTTGGGGCAGGCTCCGGATTTCTGCCTGACCTTGCTTCCCGCATTTGAAACGTTACGGATTTGGTTTCTCTCTGACAGGAGAGGCAGGTGTAATGAGTGCATTCCGTCTATTGCTACTGCTGCCGCTTGTCTTGCCGGCTAGCTGCGCCTACCCGATTTGCAAGCAACTGAAGCCGGCAGCTCGTGTCTCCGTCCACGACACCAGCGAGGTCCCGATTGCGGGCGCGAAGGTGCATCTTTGGACAATTGTTCATCCTCATAATCGCCGCGGACTTGCCGAGGTGACGGAGACGGACGCATCAGGAATCGCACGCTTTCATAAGAAGGTGAATGGCGTGTTGAGGCGCTGGTCGTGCATGGCTACGACGTGTTCTCTTGGCGGTGGTGTGTCGCCAAACCCGGCTACGAGACGCGCCATCTCAGTTACGATGAGTGGCTCAGCACCAAATCGCCGATCGTCCTACGAGAAGGCGTATCGCAACCGTGTAAGGCGCCAGAGCCGTCGGGATGAAACACTTGGCAGCCAGCACAGATTATGTATCTGTTGCGGCTAGAGAGGCACCGCCGACCGTCGCAATTGTGCATCCGCAGTCTTTACCCATTCGCCCCGCTTATCTGGCTCGTTCCAAATGACAGCCCCCATCATCGACATCACCCTCGAAGATCCGAGCAAGGATGATCTGCGTGCGATCGTCACGACGCTTGACGCCTATAACGATGCGCATAGCGGCATGGTCGATCAGCCCGGTTTTGCCGTCTTCATTCGGGATCCCGAAACGAAGGCGGCAATCGGCGGGCTCTATGCGACCGATGGCTATGGCTGGGCTTTCATCCGCTATCTCGCCATACCGGAAAACCTTCGCGGCCAAGGTCTGGGACAGCGACTGATCGCCGAGGCGGAGAAGATCGCGCGGGATCGCGGCTACATCGGCCTATGGCTCGATACGTTCGAATTCCAGGCGCGGCCTTTTTACGAAAAGCTGGGTTTTGTGGTTTTCGGCCAGCTGGAGGGCGCGCCGGGCGCAATAGCGCGTTACTTCCTGAAGAAGCGGTTTGAGAATTAGCCGACAGCCAAAGACAGGTGGCATGCAGCTTCGCTGCGTATGATCAATGCGGGATGGATCAGTTACGGAGAGCGCCGCAGAGTTGTGGCGCGTCGACAAGAGTTCTGCCGTTCTTGGTGCGAGTGTTGCTTCGGTTGATCGGTGCGTGGGAGAGCGCAACCGTGCAACCGAAGCCTTTTTGGTGAAAAGCCCACTTCCATGGGATTTCAGGCTGCCTTCACCGGATTATTTCGGTGTAACGATGCCCTGGTAATAGTCGCCGTCGCCGCTGACATAATTCACACCACCGCCGCCCGTGGTTTGCGCACAGGCCGCCAAGGTGGAGAGAACGAGTAGCAACATCGCAGTTTTCATAGGCATTTGCTCCTTCAGCGTCGTTTGATCTTCGGCCGTGCGCTACGCCGAAGCGACGCATGACGATTTGACCCGCCAATTCTATGATACTCAACCGGGCATCTATCAAGGGCATTGATTGTTTAAAGCTAATTTGTGCTTGCCTGTGATGTGTTCAACGTCTGCGCGCATATTGGGCGCGGCAAATCGTTGGCGCTTTTGCACTCACAAGGGTGAGCGGGGCAAACAGCAGCACGCTTCTTTCAGCTTCTACAGCGCCGCGCGTCTTAGACGCGCAAAGGTCGCTGTAGCACTTTGAATTGCTGCAGGTTTTTATCCTTAAAACGAATAGGATTTAAGGAAACATGCAGTAGAACTCAGCCGCCTGCCCCTGGGAAAAGCCGAGGCGAAGGTTCACGTCGACAGGTGTTTGCCCGGCTGCTCGCGCTCCCGCCAGTAACGCAGCCTGAGGCGTGGAGCCATCAGCCAGGCGATGAAAGGCGTGAGGATGAAACATGTGACGACCACGACTGGCAGAGAATACTTGGCGTTGTCGGCGAGCACCGGGATGGAAAGCACGATCACCGCACCGATGCCGAAGAGCACGGCGTTGATCATCAGTCCAACCATGATGGCAAGTTGCAGGCGCACGGACATGTCGGCCTCCGTTGAAAAACCACCCAATGGGAACGCTGCCTTTTTCGAATGGTTCCGAAATCCCGATTGTAGCAGAAACGGCCTACTCGCGAAATGAGAGCACAAACCGGCCGCGGTTCGTTTTCTCCCTGTCGTTTCCGCACGGGTGCCCTATGCTTGTAGTCAAGCGACCGATCACCCGATTGGATTGGGATATGTGAGCTGTACCGCACAGCCCGATCCACTGCCGATCGCTTCAGTTTGAGGGAGACCCATGCCGAGCAGTCCATACGAAACCCTGGGCGTCAGCCGGGACGCCAAGCAGAAAGATATTCAGAGCGCCTACCGCAAGCTTGCCAAGAAACTACATCCCGATCTCAACCCCGGGGACAAGGGAGCCGAGGATCGCTTCAAGTCAGTTTCGGCCGCTTATGCGCTCTTAAGCGACGAGGAGAAGCGCGGCAAATACGATCGCGGCGAGATCGACGAAACCGGCGCGGAAACGGCGCCTCGGAACTTCTACCGCGATTATGCCGGCGCCAACGACACCGCCGGTCGCTACGAAAGCGCTCACGGCTTTTCGGATTTCGGCGATTCGGACGATATTTTCTCCAACTTCTTTTCTCGTCGTGGTCGGGGCCAACAATCGATGCGCGGGCGCGATGCACATTTCTCGATGGAGATCAGTCTGCTCGAGGCGGTCAATGGTGCCAAGAAGCAGATCAGCCTGCCGGGGGGCGGGCCGGCCCTTGATCTGACGATTCCGCCGGGCACACGCGACGGCCAGACGTTGCGCCTGCGCGGCAAGGGAGAGCCCGGCTCCAACGGCGCGGCTGCCGGTGACGCGCTGATCGACATCCGTGTGCGGCCGCATCCGCTGTTCCAGGTGGATGGTGAGGATGTGCGCTATGAGATCCCGATTTCGCTGAGCGAAGCCGTGCTTGGCGGCAAGATGCGCGTTCCGACCATGGATGGCGCCGTCAACGTCACGATCCCGCCGAACTCCAACACCGGCAAGGTCTTGCGGTTGAAGGGTAAGGGCATGCGCAAGCCGGGCGGTGGCCACGGCGATGCCTATGTGACGCTGAAGATCACGCTTGCGCCGCAGGCCGATCCGGCGCTCGCCGCCTTCGTCGAGGGCTGGGCAGCCGGAAAGGCGGAGGATCCACGCAAGAACCTGGGAGGCAACGCATGAACGACAGCGAGTTTTGCGAACACCTCGAAATCGAGGTCACGGTGCTACGGGTCTGGGTCGAGCAGCGCTGGCTTGTGCCGCGCCATGCCGACAGAGGTTGGATATTCGAAGACGATGATCTTGCCCGCGCCCGCCTGATCCAGGACCTGACTGGCCCCATGGGCGTCAACGACGACGGCGTCGACGTCGCCATGCAACTGCTCGATCAGATTCACGGCCTACGCGGCCGGTTGAGTGCGTTGATGACGGCAATCCGCAGCCAGGATCCGGATATTCAGAGGCTGATACTGTCTCGTGTGGACGACGAATAATCCACCGCGATCGCCGGCATCGCGACAAGACCGACGGTTTCGGCAACAAGCAAGGTGTCGACGAATTCCGTCAGGTCAGCCATCCGGTCGTCGCTGAAGCTGAACCTGTCCAGGATTTCCGTATCGAACCATGTGTCGGAAGGAACGAAGCGGATGGGCCCAACCCGATGGGCGTAAACCGTGTTACCGTCGACGTCGAGCTGAACCGTCTTCATCTGGCTCAAATCCCAGGCGTCGACCAGGCCGCGAAAAGCGGAGCGCACTGCTTCCGGATTGCTGACCTTCTGGGTCATGGCCCCAAGACGGCCGCTACCGACGATACGGAAGCTGAAGGTTGGATGCAGACAGGCCAGCATGGCCTCAAGGTCGTTGGCATCGCGCGCTGCATAGAGCGAGTGCACGGTTTGCTCGAGCGCGGTGCGATCTGGCATCAAATTGCTCCCTTGTGAAATCTGGGCACGCCTTTTGTATCCGGGGTGAGTGTGCGCGTATTTAAGGCATGTCGCAAGTATATGCGAAGGCTGCAGTACAACCTCAGCCTGGCGTTCGTCTTTGCTGGCCTGTGGTGGCAACGCCTGCCGTCGCCCGGGCGACTGACCCAAGCGTCGAGGCAAAGAGAGCAATCAGGGTGGTCTTCAACCTGTGCGTTCCCCCGTCGGGGATGCCCGAAGTGTCCGGCCTTCATGCCCGAGGGATGGATCGCATGGGCGCATCCCGACATAGACTCTTCGAAAACCGATCCGCACCGCCCTTAGAAGCAATCGTTAGGATTCGACTAAAAGGCGACCGCCAATTTTCACCCAGCTTCAAGCGAAACAGCGCAAAAAGGAAAGGATTAATAGCAAGGAAGGCAGGGGAACAAGGTGGTACAGGTCGTCACGGTATCCGCGACCACAGCGGCTTATGCGGCGGAAGCCGTCAAGCCGAAGGCGCGCGTGTCCGGCGATGGCCCGGCCGATGAGGCGATCACCTTGCTTTCGACCCGCCGTTCCAGCGAGCCGACGATCACCCAGGCATCTATTCCCAAGATGAAGGGCGCCCTGCCCCTGTCGTTGATGCTGATGAGCGCCGATGGCCGCCTGCCGCAGCAGAGCGAGGCGGAAACGCTACGCCGATATCTCGAATACATGCGCGACGACGGGGACATGCCAGAATGGCGCGAAAACGAAAGCCGGCAGGAAGATCCCGCCGGCCAAGAGGATGAGAACGGCGCCGCCTGAGGCAAAGCCCTTCGTCTCATCAGGTCCTTCAGTGGTGCTTGTGCCCGCCGGTTGCCGCAGCGCCGCCGGCCGCCGTTCCCACGGCAAGCGTGGCATCGACCTTGCCAGCCTTCTCGAAGACCAGCGTAACCGGCACGGTTTCACCCTCGGCAAACGGCTTCGACACCTGCATGAACATCAGATGCAGGCCGCCGGACTTGAGCTCGACGGTCTCGCCGGCCGGGATGGCAACGCCGTCATCGAGCTTGCGCATCTTCATCACGTCGTTTTGCATCGCCATTTCGTGGATCTCGACGCGACCCGCGACCGGGCTCTCGACTGCGACCAGGCGATCGTCGGCGCCGCCGCCGTTCTTGATCGTCAGGAAGCCGCCGCCAACCTTGGCGCCCGGCAGCATCGCCTTGGCCGCGCCGCCAAAGATTTCAAGGTCGCCCAGCTTGACCGGGCCGTCCGTGGCCATCTGCCCGCCGTGTCCGGCATGCTCGTCGCCACCGGCGGCAAGCGTCACCGTCACCGTGGGCGCCGGGCTCTTCAGGTCATGGGCGCTCTGCCCCTCGGCTGCTACCTCGTCCCACACCACCTTGCCGTCCGTGCCGCACAGCTGAACCGTCGGGAAGGCAAGCACGGTTTCCTTGTCGAAGCCCGAGATCTTACCTTTGACGACGAAGGTATCGTAGAACTCTTCGGGCAGATTGCCGCCCTTCCAGCGGATCTCGATTGGGCCGGAAGAGACCTTCTCGCCGTGATTGTCATAGGTCTTCTGGTAGTCGCCCTTGATGATCTCCAGCTCCCAACCCGGTTTCGGCTGCGGCTTGGCGAAGACGAAGCCTTCCGGCAGCTTCATCTGCACCTCGGTCGTTGCCTTGCCATCGCAACCGTGCGGAACCTGCAGCACCGCCTTGAAGCTCTTTTCGGATTGCGCGCTGTCGGTTTCGAACGTCGCATGGGCGTGGGCGACGCCAGCGGTTGAAAGCGCCAGGCCGAGGGAAAATATAGTCAGTGCGGTCTTGTTCATGTCGTACACTCCTGACCACGTGCCGGTCAGAGCCCGGTTCTGTCGTGGTCGATGCCGCCATCGCGGCGCATTGAAATTGAATGCGTGGGGAAGCGTTACGACTGGTGGGGAGGTCCGCGCGGCGGCGGCAGAAGGCGCAGATGCCGGACGGTAATTTCGTCTTGCGCGCGGTGCAAATCGGCAAGCCAGTTGCCGGTCTCGGCGCGTTCGCTATGTTGCGGCGGCGTCGGCAGCAGGGCAGCCACCGCAAGCCGGCAGGCCTCGCAGACCGGCGCCATCGATGGCGATTTGCCGTTGTCGATGCCATCCATGCCGAAGCAGATATCGGCGATGGTGCCATCGGGTAGCTGATAGGCTGCGATCTCTGCAGGCGTCAGGCTTTTTGCCATCGCCGGCTTGTGGGCGAAGGACAGGAAAACAAGCGCGAAAGCGGCGACGATGCGCACAGCGATCCGCAAATGTCCCTTACACCTAGTCATTGTCGTCCCCGGTATCGATCCTGAGTTATCCTCAAGCGGAGGAGAATGCAAAGACAGAATTGACGCACCCCCAGTCCGGCGATGGGAAGTGCTGCGACAAAAATGTGTTTGACCGCGACACCGCCCCCTTGCCAAGTTCACAGGTTCGCCGTTATTTGGAGGCGATCTTGTTGGGAGAAACCGGTTCGTTCCGGTGCCGAAGGAGCAACCGCCCCGGAAACTCTCAGGCCAAAGGACCAGCAAGGTGCCGGTAGGACTCTGGAGAGAAGCGTTTTTTTGCGCTCGCCGAAGGGATAACAATCTCAGGCAAAGGGACAGAGGGGGCTCGAATTTGACGGCGTTTGACGCCGGAAGTGTGAGCCGGCGCGCGTGCGCGCCAGACCTGGAGGCCGGAGTTGGAAGAGATTTCCCATTTGAAACATACGCCGCTGCATGCGTTGCATCTGTCGCTGGGTGCCCGCATGGTGCCCTTTTCCGGCTACGACATGCCGGTCCAGTACCCTGACGGCGTGATGAAGGAGCACCTGCATACGCGCACCGCGGCAGGTCTGTTCGACGTTTCTCACATGGGCCAGGTCATCGTTCGGCCAAAGTCCGGCAAGATTGAGGACGCAGCGCTGGCGCTGGAAAAGCTGGTGCCCGTCGATGTGCTCGGCCTTGGTGAAGGCCGGCAGCGCTATGCGATCTTCACCAATGCCGAAGGCGGCATTCTCGACGACCTGATGATCGCCAACCGCGGCGACCACCTCTTCCTGGTGGTCAACGCCGCTTGCAAGGATGCCGATTTCGAGCACCTGAAGAAGGGCCTCGCCGACACCTGTGAAGTCACGATGCTCGACGACCGTGCGTTGATCGCGCTGCAGGGCCCCCACGCAGAAGCAGTTCTTGGCGAATTGTGGGCCGATGTTTCGGCCATGCGCTTCATGGATGTCGCCGAAGCCGACCTGCACGATGTAGCCTGCATCATCTCCCGGTCCGGCTATACCGGCGAAGACGGTTTCGAGATTTCCATTCCCTCGGTATCGGCCGCCGACGTCACGCAGCGGTTGCTCGAACACCCTGATGTCAAGCCGATTGGCCTTGGCGCGCGCGATTCGCTGCGTCTCGAAGCCGGACTTTGTCTCTATGGCAACGATATCGATACTTCGACCACACCGGTCGAGGGCGCGATCGAGTGGGCGATGCAGAAGGCGCGGCGCGCCGGCGGTGCCCGCGAGGGCGGCTTTCCCGGTGCGGACCGGATTCTTGGCCAGTTCGCAGACGGCGCCAAGCGCCGTCGCGTCGGCCTGAAGCCAGAGGGCCGCGCGCCCGTGCGCGGTGGTGCCAATCTTTTTGCCGACACCGAGGGCAAGACGCTCGTCGGCAAGGTGACTTCGGGCGGCTTCGGCCCCACCGTCGATGGCCCGATTGCCATGGGCTATGTCGACGCCACCCATACCGACAACGGCACGACGGTTTATGCGGAGGTGCGCGGCAAATATCTGCCGGTCGTCGTCGCCGCCCTGCCCTTTGTCAAACAAACCTACAAACGCTGATCAGGAGAGAGCGCAAATGTTGAAGTTCACCGACGAACACGAGTGGCTGAAGGTCGAAGCTGGCGTAGCAACGGTCGGCATCACCGAACACGCGGCCGGCCAGCTCGGCGACCTCGTTTTTGTGGAACTGCCGGAAACTGGCTCCACCTTTGCCAAGGGCGACACGGCGGCAACGGTTGAATCCGTCAAGGCGGCATCCGACGTCTATTGTCCACTTGATGGCGAAATCGTCGAAGTCAACCAGGCGATCGTCGACGACCCGTCGCTGGTCAACAGCGATCCGCAGGGCGCTGCCTGGTTCTTCAAGCTGAAACTCGCCGATCCGAACGCAGCCGACGCCCTTCTCGACGAAGCGGCCTACAAGGAGCTCGTCGCCTGATGAGCATGCCCAAGGACTTCACCTTTACCGACTACAAGCCGTATGACTTTGCCAACCGGCGTCATATCGGCCCGTCGCCGGCGGAAATGGATGAGATGCTGAAGGTCGTCGGTTATCCGTCGCTCGACGCGCTCATCGATGACACCGTGCCGCCGTCGATCCGTCAGAAGACGCCTTTGGCCTGGGGCGCGCCGATGACCGAGCGTGAAGCGCTCGACAAGATGCGCGAAACGGCCAACCGCAACCAGAAGCTCGTGTCGCTGATCGGCCAGGGCTATTACGGCACGATCACGCCGCCGGTCATCCAGCGCAACATCCTGGAAAATCCGGCCTGGTACACGGCCTATACGCCCTATCAGCCGGAAATCAGCCAGGGTCGTCTCGAGGCGCTGCTCAACTACCAGACGATGGTCTGCGACCTGACCGGCCTCGACGTTGCCAACGCTTCGCTGCTTGACGAAGCGACGGCTGCCGCCGAAGCCATGGCGATGGCCGAACGTGTGTCGAAGTCCAAGGCGAAGGCCTTCTTCGTCGACGAGAGCTGCCACCCGCAGACGATTGCTCTGTTGAAGACCCGTGCCGAGCCGCTCGGCTGGCAGATCGTCATCGGCAATCCGTTCACCGATCTCGATCCGGTCGACGTCTTCGGCGCCATCTTCCAGTATCCGGGCACCTACGGCCACGTGCATGACTTTACCGGCCTGATCGCCCGCCTGCACCAGGCCGGCGCGATCGCGACGGTCGCGGCCGACCCGCTGGCGCTTGCCCTCTTGAAGTCGCCCGGCGAAATGGGTGCCGATATCGCCATCGGCTGCACCCAGCGCTTTGGCGTTCCGGTCGGCTACGGTGGTCCGCACGCTGCCTACATGGCCGTCAAGGACGCGCACAAGCGCTCGATGCCCGGCCGTCTCGTCGGCGTCTCGGTCGATGCACGCGGCAACCGCGCCTATCGCCTTTCGCTGCAGACCCGCGAACAGCATATCCGCCGCGAAAAGGCGACGTCGAACATCTGCACCGCGCAGGTGCTGCTGGCCGTCATGGCCTCGATGTACGCTGTTTTCCATGGACCGAAGGGCATCAAGGCGATCGCTCAGAGCGTTCACCAGAAGACCGTTCGCCTCGCCATGGGCCTCGAAAAGCTTGGCTACACTGTCGAACCGGACGTGTTTTTCGACACGATCACCGTCGATGTCGGCAAGCTGCAGGGCATCATCCTCAAGACTGCCGTCGCCGAGGAAGTGAACTTGCGTAAGATCGGCGAAACCAAGATCGGCATCAGCCTCGACGAGCGCTCGCGCCCCGTCACGCTCGAAGCCGTCTGGCGCGCCTTTGGTGGTGACTTCAAGGTAGAAGAGTTCGAGCCGGGCTATCGCCTGCCGCAGCCGCTGCTGCGCACCAGCGAATACCTGACGCATCCGATCTTCCACATGAACCGCGCCGAAAGCGAAATGACGCGTTACATCCGCCGTCTTTCGGACCGCGACCTGGCGCTCGACCGGGCGATGATTCCGCTCGGTTCCTGCACGATGAAGCTCAACGCTACGGCGGAAATGCTGCCGATCACCTGGCCCGAATTCGCCGAAATCCATCCTTTCGTTCCGAAGGATCAGGCGGCCGGCTACCAGCACATGATCGAAGACCTGTCGGATAAGCTCTGCGCCGTCACTGGCTATGACGCGATTTCCATGCAGCCGAACTCCGGCGCACAGGGCGAATATGCCGGTCTGTTGACGATCCGCGCATACCACCTGGCACAGGGCAACGACCATCGCGACGTCTGCCTGATCCCGACTTCGGCGCACGGCACGAACCCGGCGTCCGCCCAGATGGCCGGCATGAAGGTCGTCGTCATCAAGGTGAGCGACAACGGCGACATCGATATGGATGATTTCCGTGCAAAAGCCGAGCAGTACGCGGAAAACCTCTCGTGCTGCATGATCACCTATCCCTCGACGCACGGCGTGTTCGAAGAGAACGTCCGTGAGGTCTGCGAGATCGTGCACAAGCACGGCGGCCAGGTCTACATGGACGGTGCAAACATGAACGCCATGGTCGGCCTTGCCCGCCCCGGCGACATCGGCTCCGACGTCAGCCACCTGAACCTGCACAAGACCTTCTGCATCCCGCATGGCGGCGGCGGTCCTGGTATGGGCCCGATCGGCGTCAAGGCGCATCTGGCACCCTACCTGCCGGGTCACCCGGAAACGGATGGCAATGACGGTGCGGTTTCGGCTGCTCCTTTCGGCTCGGCCTCGATCCTGCCGATCTCCTGGAGCTACTGCCTGATGATGGGCGGAGAAGGCCTGACCCAGGCGACGAAGGTGGCGATCCTCAGCGCCAACTACATCGCTGCTCGGCTGAAGGGCGCCTACGAAGTGCTCTACAAGTCGTCCAAGGGTCGTGTCGCGCATGAGTGCATCATCGACACCCGCCCGCTGGTCGAAAGCGCCGGCGTGACCGTCGACGACGTGGCCAAGCGCCTGATCGACTGCGGTTTCCACGCTCCGACCATGAGCTGGCCGGTTGCCGGCACGCTGATGATCGAGCCGACGGAATCGGAGACCAAGGCTGAGATCGACCGCTTCTGCGAGGCAATGCTGGCAATCCGCGAGGAAGCCCGCGCCATCGAGGAAGGCCGGATGGACAAGGTCAACAACCCGCTGAAGAACGCTCCGCACACGGTCGAAGACCTGGTCGGCGATTGGGATCGTCCCTACTCGCGCGAACAGGCCTGCTACCCGCCAGGCGCTTTCCGGGTCGACAAGTACTGGTCGCCGGTCAACCGGGTCGACAACGTCTTCGGTGACCGAAACCTGGTCTGCACCTGCCCGCCGCTGGAAAGCTACGCGGAAGCAGCGGAATAAACCGATGACAAGCGGGGCGCGCCCGATGGTGCGCCCCGATCTTACCCTACTGATCAAGCACGACGCCGCGCGGCGGCAGGGTGTTTTCTATCCAGAAGCGGACGAAGGCCTCGGCGAATTGCCTGTAGCCCGAAAGCGACGACGGCTTGGCCGCATAGGCGTTTGCACCGGCCTTGTAGGACCGGAAAACGTCGCTCGGATTGGTGGACGACGTCAGCACGATGACCGGCACCACCGATGTGCCCTCATTGCTGCGAATGCGCTCCAAGAGTTCCATCCCGTCGACACCGGGCATCTTGATATCCAGAAGCACATAGTCGAAGTGCTCGTGCCCGAGGCGCGCCACGGCCTCGTCGGCGTGGGTGACATGGACGATGTCGAGCGTGTCGTCGGTCTGTGAAAGGGCACGCGTGACGAAACGCGCGTCGTGCACGTTGTCCTCCACCACAAGCAATCGCTTCGGTGACTTGGCCAATCTTGTCGCCTTACTTGGTCTTCCGCATGCGCTTGGGAAGCGTCACCACAAATCGTGCGCCTTCGGTGAAGCTCGTGTCAAGATGGATCGATCCGTTGTGGCTTTCGGCGATCCGCTTGGCAAGCGCAAGGCCGATGCCCGTGCCGCCATAGGTGCTTTCGTCGTGGTGCAAGCGCTGGAACACTTCGAAGATGCGCGTGGCGAATCGCGGGTCGATGCCGATGCCATTGTCCTCGACCGCAAGCTCCACCTGCTGGCCGACGGCGCGGCCGTTGACGCGCACGATAGGCCCGCGATCCGGATGTCGATACTTGATGGCATTGCCAACAAGGTTTTGCACCAGCCGGCGCAACAGTTCCGGATCGCCCTGGACCTTCGGCAGCGGACCGATCTCGAAGGCCACATTCGCCTCGCGCGCGTGACCGCCGAGAACGCCCAGAGTATCGGCGACGATGTCGCCGAGGTCGACATCGGACCATGTGCTGATCTGATAGGCAATCTGCGAATAATCGAGCAGGCTGTCGATCACCCGGTTCATCCGCCTTGCGCTGTCGCGCAGATGGCGGGCGCTGGCCGAAACCTCATCCTGATTGCCGGCGGCCAATTCATCCTCGATCATCTCGGAGAACATCGAAATGTGCCGCAAGGGTGCCTTCAGGTCATGGGAGACCGTTGCCGTGAACTGATCGAGGGCCTCGTTCTTGTGCTCGAGCTCCTGTCGCTGGCGCTCGAGCGTCAGTTCCGCGCGCTTCAGTTCGGTCACATCGACGCGCAGGACGACGGTGTTTCCGTCCTTGGTCTTGATATTTTCAACCCTCAGCCAGCGGTCGCCGGCGTAGCGGTAGATCTTCGCCCTGTTGTCCGGTTGACGAAAGTCCTGCAGCCGATGCGCCACCCAGGCGGGCCAATCCGGGTTACCGGGCAAGGCTTCGGGATAGTGCCCCTCCTTCTGCGCAAGCAGAAGGATCTCTTCGGCGGTCATGCCAGGGTGAAGCAAGGGGCCGGCTGGGCCGCAGATCGTCACATAGGCGCGATTGTAGACCAGCAACCTTTCCTCGGCATCGAAGATTGCGAAACCTTCCGGCATAACGTCGAATGCTGCGTCGAGCATGTCGGACGCCCGCTGTCTCTCAAGCACGGCCTTGGCGAGATCTGAGACGTCGCGGATGATGCCGATCAGGGCCAGTTCCCGTCCGGCGGCATCGATCAGCGGCGTGGTGCGCAGATGGCCCGAGAATGTCGAGCCGTCGCGCCGGATATAGCTGTAGGTCGAGGTGCGCGCGATCGTCTCGTCGACCCTTGCCGCGCGATTGCGCAGCCGCCTCAAGTATTCGTCGTCGTCAGCATAGATAAGGCGCGCCGGTTGGCCGATGAACGCGTCGGCCGCATAGCCGAATTGCGTGAGTGCAGCTGGGTTGGCGGAGCGAATGATGCGCTCAGCGTCGAGGATGATCACCGGATCCGGAAAGGTCTCATAGAGCGCATTGAAGACAAGTTCCTCGTCGAACGCCGTCACGCCCATCTCCCCCAGTTACGCGACCGCATATCAGCAGAAAAAAGGCCCGGCGAAAACCCGGGCCTGCCATCTCTCGAAACACAAGGAGCGTATCAGTTCGCGCGCACCACGGCGTCGCCGCGCTCCGCAAGCGCTGCCAGATCGGCCGGCTTCAGCTCGACCGATTCGCCGCATCCGCAAGCTGACGTCTGGTTGGGGTTGTGGAAGGTGAAGCCGGAGCGAAGCGTCGTCACCTCGAAATCCATCTGGGTGCCGAGCAGGTAAAGCACCGCCTCCGGCGCAACCCAGACCTTGGCACCAGCGTGCTCGATCAGATCGTCCTTTGGATTGGGCTCGGTGACGAGATCCACGGCATACTCCATGCCGGCACAGCCGCCCTTCTTGATGCCGACGCGGATGCCCAGGGCATCGCCACCTGCATTTTCAACGATCGACTTGACGCGCCCGGCGGCTGCATCGGTCAAGCTCATCACGGCAAAGCCCATCGGCCTTTTCTCCTTGTCGTCACCGGGGTAAAGGCCCGGCGCCTTCCAGAATCAAATGTAGTGTCCGCAGCTTAACGGATCAATATGGCGCCTTGCGGTCAGTACCAACCGATGGCCACCTGTGCCTCTTCCGACATGCGGTCAGGCGTCCACGGCGGATCGAAGGTCATAGAGACCTCGACTCCCGACACGCCTTCGACGGCGCCCACCGCATTTTCGACCCAGCCGGGCATCTCGCCGGCGACGGGGCAGCCCGGCGCGGTCAACGTCATGTCGATCTTGACCATGCGGTCATCTTCGATGTCGATCTTGTAGATCAGGCCGAGCTCGAAGATGTCGGCGGGGATTTCCGGGTCGTAGACGGTCTTCAGCGCGCTGATGATATCGTCGCTCAGACGTGCCAGTTCTTCGGACGGGATTTCCGAATGCACGATGCCCTCGCGCACGTCGATCTTGTCTTCCGTTGCATCCAGGCTCATGTCGGCCTCCTAGACTTTCTCTTTCAGTTCAGATGCTTGAGTTGAAACTCTGAACCATTTTCCAAACCCGATCAGGCGAAGAACTTGCGCGCGTACTCAAGCGCGTCAGCCAATGCGTCCACTTCAGCCCGCGTATTGTAGAGGCCGAAGGATGCGCGGCATGTGGAGGTGACGCCGAAGCGTTTCAAGAGCGGCTGCGCACAATGGGTGCCCGCGCGAACTGCGACGCCGGCGCGGTCGATCACCGTCGAGATGTCATGGGCGTGAACGCCTGCGATCTCGAAGGAAAAGATGCTGCCCTTATCAGGCGCATTGCCGAACACTTTCAGCGAGTTGATCCTCGACAGGCGCTCGCGCGCATAGGCGGTCAGGTCGGCTTCGTGCCTGGTGATCGCCGCCCGGCCGATCTTTTCCATGTAGTCGAGCGCGTAGCCAAGCCCGATCGCCTGGACGATCGGCGGCGTTCCGGCTTCGAAACGATGCGGCGGATCGTTGTAGGTGACGCGGTCTTCGGTCACTTCCTCGATCATTTCACCGCCACCCATGAACGGGCGCATTTCCTTCAGGCGGTCCATCTTGCCGTAAAGCACGCCGATCCCCGAGGGACCGTAGAGCTTGTGGCCGGTCATCACGTACCAGTCGCAGTCGATGTCCTGCACGTCGACAGGCATGTGGACTGCGCCCTGGCTGCCGTCGACCAGCACCGGAATGCCGCGCTCGCGGGCAATCCGGCAGATCTCCTTGACCGGTACAACGGTGCCCAGAGCATTCGACATGTGGGTAATGGCGATGAGCTTGGTGCGCTCCGTCAGGCACTTGACGAAATCTTCGATGTGGAACACGCCATCGTCGTCGATCGGCGCCCAGACCAGCTTGGCGCCCTGGCGTTCGCGGATGAAATGCCAAGGCACGATGTTAGAGTGGTGCTCCATGATCGACAGCACGATCTCGTCGCCCTCGCTAAGCTTCGGCATACCGTAGCCATAGGCGACTGTATTGATCGCCTCGGTGGAGGATTTTGTGAAGATGATGTTGTCGGCCGATGGCGCGTTCAGGAAGCGGCGCACTTTCTCGCGCGACGCTTCATAGGCCTCGGTGGCGGCATTCGAGAGGAAATGCAGGCCCCGATGCACGTTGGCGTATTCGTTGGCGTAGGCATGGCTCACCGCGTCGATGACTGACTGCGGCTTCTGCGCCGATGCGCCGTTGTCGAGATAGACAAGCGGTTTGCCATAGACAGTCCGGGACAGGATCGGAAAATCCTTGCGGATCGCTTCGACGTCATAGGCTGGCACCGGCACAGTGTGTTCCATGTCTTTCAATCCAATCAGTCGCGCCTGTCAGGCATGCTTCACGAGCCAGGCCGAGATTACGCCTTCCAGCGCCTCGACCAGCGGCTCGTCGTCGAGTTCCTCGACGATTTCGGCGACGAAGGCGTTGACGAGCATCGCCCGCGCCTTGTTTTCCGGAATACCGCGCGCAAGCAGATAGAAGAGCTGCGTGTGGTCGATGTCAGTAACCGTCGCGCCGTGACCGCACTGCACGTCGTCCGCAAAGATCTCCAACTCGGGCTTGGACGAAAGGTCGGCATCGTCCGAAAGAAGCAGCGTGTTGCACGCCATCCGCGCGTCAGTCTTCTGCGCGTCCTTGGCAACCAGGATCTTGCCCTGGAAGACGCCTTTGGCGCGATCGAAGACCACGTTGCGGATGATTTCCGTCGATGTGGTGTGCGGCACGTTATGGCCAAGCGTGAAGGTGACGTCCGTGTGGCTTTCGCCGCCGAGCAGGTTGATGCCGCGTAGCTTGAAATCAGCGCCTTCGCCGCTCGTCTTGCCGTGGATCTCCTGTCGCACCAGCTTGCCGCCGGCATTGATGACGAAAAGATACAGCTTGGCGTCCTTGGCGAGATCGAAGCGCATCTGCCCGAGATGGGTGTCTGCGGCTCCCTGCTGCTGCAGGATGATCCAGATGATGTCGGCACCCTCGCCAACCGCAACGTCGCTGACCGTTGAGACCAGGCTCTCGCCGGCATCGGTTGACAGGTGACGTTCGATCACAGTCGCCTTGGTGTTCGCACCGAAGGAAACCGGGAAGCGCGTGTGCGACTGGCCGATGCTCTGCACCAACTGAATTTCAAGCGGGTCTTCCAGCTCGGTTCCGTCTGCGATCGCAAGCTCGATACCACCGCGCACGAGGCCGCCGTTGATGCGGCCGATTGCGTCGTCCGAGCCGAGCACCGCAAGGCCGGCAGCAGCCGACCCGTCGAGCAGGCTGTCGGTGTAGGAGCGCATCGTCACGCCCTCGGGCGCATTGCCCTTGAGGTCGGCATGGCCGTTGCGCACCGCAAGTACTGTCGAGCCGGCGACAAGCGCCTCGACGCGATCAGCAAAAGCCGTCGGGTCGGCGGCAGGTACCGCACGCAGCAGCGTGCGAAGATCGGTATAGTGCCAGGACTCGACGCGGCGCGTCGGCAGGCCTGATGTCCGCAGTTCGTGCACCAAGGTGTCACGAACCGACAGCACCGAGCCGTCGCCGGGTAGATCGCCGATCTGCGCGGTATAGGCATCGACGAGCGCCGTTTCGGCTGCCGTCATCTTGATTGCCTGTTGCATATTCATTCGAACACTCCTTCAACAGGCCCTAGGCTGCAGCCTCGATGATATCAGCGTAGCCGTTGGCTTCGAGTTCGTGTGCAAGCGCCTTGTCGCCCGACTTGATGACCTGGCCCTTGTAGAGCACGTGCACCGTGTCCGGAACGATGTAGTCGAGCAGGCGCTGGTAGTGGGTGATGACGATGACGGCGCGGTCGGGCGAACGCAGTGCGTTGACGCCGTCGGCGACGATCTTCAGCGCATCGATGTCGAGGCCGGAGTCGGTTTCATCAAGCACGCACAGCTTCGGCTCGAGCAACGCCATCTGCAGGATCTCGGCGCGCTTCTTCTCACCGCCGGAGAAGCCGACGTTGAGCGGGCGACGCAGCATTTCCGGAGCGATCTTGAGCTCGGCAGCGGCTTCCTTGACACGGCGCATGAATTCCGGTGTCGTCAGCTCGTCTTCGCCGCGATACTTGCGCTGCTCGTTCATCGCCACCTTCAGGAACTGCATGGTGGCAACACCCGGGATTTCGACCGGGTACTGGAAGGCAAGGAAGATGCCCTTGGCGGCGCGCTCGGAAGCCTCCAGCTCAAGGATGTTCTCGCCGTTGTAAAGGATCTCGCCTTCGGTCACTTCGTAGTCTTCGCGGCCCGACAGGATGTAGGACAGCGTCGACTTGCCGGAGCCGTTCGGCCCCATGATGGCGGCGACTTCGCCGGCCTTCACCGTCAGGTTCAGGCCACGGATGATTTCAGTGCCGTCTTCGGCGATGCGGGCGTGCAGGTTCTTGATTTCAAGCATTATATCGTCCTCTTGGGAAACGAACGTCTGTTTGCGCGCAAAGCGGATGCGCGCCATTCAATAATCAGTTCAAGGCCTCAGCCGACCGAGCCTTCGAGCGAGATGCCGATCAGCTTCTGCGCTTCGACGGCAAACTCCATCGGCAGTTCCTGGATCACTTCCTTGACGAAGCCGTTGACGATCAGCGCGATCGCCGCTTCAGTCGGGATGCCGCGCTGCAGGCAGTAGAACAACTGGTCCTCGGAGATCTTCGAGGTCGTCGCTTCGTGCTCGAACTGTGCCGTCGAGTTCTTTGCCTCGATGTAGGGCACGGTGTGCGCGCCGCATTTGTCGCCGATCAAAAGCGAATCGCACTGGGTGAAGTTGCGGGCGTTCTCGGCCTTGCGGTGGGCCGAAACCTGGCCGCGATAGGTGTTTTCCGAAACGCCGGCAGCGATGCCCTTGGAGACGATGCGGCTCGACGTGTTCTTGCCGAGGTGGATCATCTTGGTGCCACTGTCGATCTGCTGATGGCCGTTCGATACGGCGATCGAATAGAACTCGCCGCGCGAACCGTCGCCGCGCAGGATGCAGGATGGATACTTCCAGGTGATCGCTGAGCCGGTTTCCACCTGGGTCCAGGAGATCTTGGAGTTCTTGCCGCGGCAATCGCCACGCTTGGTGACGAAGTTGTAGATACCGCCCTTGCCGTGCTTGTCGCCAGGGTACCAGTTCTGGACCGTCGAATACTTGATCTCGGCTTCATCGAGGGCCACGAGTTCGACGACAGCTGCGTGCAGCTGGTTTTCGTCGCGCTGCGGCGCCGTGCAGCCTTCGAGGTAGGAAACGTAGGCGCTTTCTTCGGCGATGATCAGCGTGCGCTCGAACTGGCCGGTGTTCTTCTCGTTGATGCGGAAGTAGGTCGACAGCTCCATCGGGCAGCGAACGCCCTTCGGCACGTAGACGAACGAACCATCGGTGAAGACGGCGGAGTTGAGCGTCGCATAGTAGTTGTCGGTCGGCGGAACGACAGTTCCGAGATACTTCTTGATCAGATCGGGATGCTCGCGGATCGCCTCGGAGATCGACATGAAGATCACGCCGGCCTTCTTCAGCTCTTCCTTGAAGGTCGTCACCACCGAAACGCTGTCAAAGACGGCGTCGACGGCGATCTTGGACTTCTGCACGCCGGCGAGGATTTCCTGTTCCTTCAGCGGGATGCCGAGCTTTTCGTAAACCTTCAGAATTTCCGGGTCGACTTCGTCGAGCGACTTCGGACCCGTCGTGCCCTTCGGCGCGGCGTAGTAATAGATGTCGTTGAAGTCGATTTTCGGATAGTTGACGCGCGCCCAAGTCGGCTCGTCCATCGTCAGCCAACGGCGATAGGCCTCAAGACGCCATTCCAGCATCCATTCCGGCTCGCTCTTCTTGGCAGAGATGAAACGGATGATATCTTCGGAAAGGCCCTTCGGCGCCTTTTCGACTTCGATGGTGGTTTCAAACCCGTATTTGTACTGGTCCACGTCGATCTGACGGACCTGATCAATGGTCTCCTGCACGGCAGGCATGTCGTTCTCCAATCTTGCCGGATCCAAGGTCCGGTAGCTTGTCAACACGATGCGAACTTGGCGCACCGCTTATGTAATGGCTAAAAGGCGCTTTTCACCCCGTTTGCCAAGCGGAAAATTGCTTTTCCGCAATTTCGTTCAACCGCGCGTTCTCACGCGGCCTGACCTGTCGTTCGGCGCCTTGCGGCGACCTTGGCGAACACCGCCGCGCAACGCTCGATCTCGGCCTCCGTGGTGGCCGGGCCGATCGAGATGCGCAGTGCCCCCTGACGGGGGTCGTAACCCATTGCAGTCAGCACGTGGCTCTGACCGACCTTGCCGGATGAGCAGGCGGAACCCGCCGAAAGTGCGACACCCTCGAGGTCGAAGGCGATCTGTCCGGTTTCCGCTTTCATGCCAGGAAGCGTGAAGAAGATGGTGTTGCCAACGCGCGAAACGTCGCGGCCATGGATCACCACATCCGGCGCCGAGGTCTGCATATCCTGTTCCAGCCGATCGCGAAGCGCTGCGACCGATGCCATGCGATCATCGAGGTTGTCGGCAGCCTTGCGCGCCGCTGCAGCAAAGCCTGCGATCGCAACCGCGTTCTCGGTACCTGAGCGATGGCCCTTTTCCTGGCCGCCGCCCCGGATCAACGGTGCCGGCATCATGATCTCACCCCGGGCGACAAGCGCGCCAGCGCCCTTGGGGCCGCCGATCTTGTGCGAGGAGATGATGAGAAAATCCGCACCCAGTTCTTCGATAGATAGCGGCAGCCGACCGGCCGCCTGTACGGCGTCGACGAGGAGAATACCGCCATGGGTGCGAACGATCGCGGCAATCTCGGAGATCGGCTGAATGATGCCGGTTTCGTTGTTGACCAGCATCACCGCGACCATCGGCAGGCCGCTTTCGCGGTCGTGGGTGTCGAGAAGCGCACGCAGGGCCTCGAGATCGACGACACCGGCGGTCGTCACCGGGATTTCCGAAACGTTCTCGCGCGCAAACCGCCCGCCTTCGCGCAATGCAGGATGCTCGATCGCCGAGGCATAGAGTCGGCCAATCTTCAGCGGCGTGCGGCCCATGCGGAAATCGGGCGTCAGCACCATGTTGGCCGCTTCGGTCGCGCCGCTGGTGAAGATCACGCTTGCCGCCTTGGCGCCGCAAAGCGCGCCCACGTCGCGGCGGGCATTTTCGATCAGCGTGCGGATCGTCCGGCCCTCGCCATGGACGGAGGAAGGATTGCCGACCAGATCGAGCGCAGACAGGCACGCGTCGCGCGCTTCGGCAAGAAGCGGCGCCGTGGCGTTCCAGTCCATATAGATGCGCGAGGTCGACATAATTTCCTTCGCTAGAACAATAGGCTCACCGCCGACAACCACCGACGATGCATTTTCCTTGAATTTTCCGCACCGCTTGCCTTATGAGACGAAGCACACGGCGGAATGCCCGCACAGAAGTTTTGAACGGTTCTAAACTAGGTTTTAGAAAAGCTGAGTGCTTTCGTCAAGACTCATCGCGATCCGAAACCAAGATTCGAACCAGGAACACCCCCGGAGAGCCAATGCCCGAAATTATCTTCAACGGACCTGCCGGCCGCCTCGAAGGCCGCTATCAGCCTTCGAAGCAGAAGAGCGCCCCGATCGCCATCATCCTGCACCCGCACCCACAGTTCGGCGGCACGATGAACAACCAGATCGTCTACCAGCTTTTCTACATGTTCCAGAAGCGCGGCTTTACGACGCTGCGTTTCAACTTCCGGGGCATCGGCCGTAGCCAGGGCGAGTTCGACCATGGCGCCGGCGAGCTTTCGGATGCCGCATCTGCGCTCGACTGGGTGCAGAGCCTGCATCCCGATTCGAAGAGCTGTTGGGTTGCCGGTTATTCCTTCGGCGCCTGGATCGGCATGCAGCTCCTGATGCGCCGTCCGGAAATCGAAGGCTTCATGGCCGTCGCCCCGCAGCCGAACACCTATGACTTCTCGTTCCTGGCGCCCTGCCCGTCCTCCGGCCTCATCATCAATGGTGATTCGGACAAGGTGGCACCCGAGAAGGACGTGAACGGACTTGTCGAAAAGCTGAAGGCGCAGAAGGGTATTCTCATCACCCACAAGACCGTGCCGGGAGCCAACCACTTCTTCAACGGCCAGGTCGAAGGCCTGATGGCGGAATGCGAGGATTATCTCGACCGCCGCCTCAACGGCGAACTGACGCCGGAGCCGGCTGCCAAGCGCATCCGCTGATACCGATGCGGGCGGCTCTTAAGGCCGCCCGATCCATTGTGGGGGCAATGGGTTGACCACATTTTGTAGCGCCTCGGCGCATTCCACACGATTGCGCCCGTTTTCTTTTGCCGCATAGAGAGCCTTGTCGGCCCGCTGCATCGCCTGTTCGAGCGGTTCACCCTTGGCAATCGCCGCAACGCCGAAGCTTGACGTCACTCTCGCCTGCTCCGCAAGACCGTCGATCTTTTGCGACATCATCGCAGCGCGCATTCCGTGCGCCACCACCCGCGCCTCCTCCAGATCTGTGGAGGGCAGGAAAACCACAAACTCCTCGCCGCCAAGACGACCGGCAACTGCGCGGTTGGGCATGACATCTTTCAGGACGCGCGCAAACTGGCGGATCACCTCGTCACCTGTGTGGTGTCCGTAGCTGTCATTCACCAGTTTGAAACGGTCGAGGTCGGCCAGAATCAAGGTGCCCGGCTGACGGCCCTCGCGCAGCTGGAGCATAGGGATGACGCGTTCGGTGAAGCCACGCCTGTTATAGAGCCCGGACAAGAGGTCTATTTCCGAGCGTGCGCGGGCATCATCGACGATCTCCTTGACCATGACGCCGAGCATCGCAAGACCGGTGCTGACGATCAGCACGGCGCCAAGCGCCTGGGAAATCAGCGCGAACGGGCTCGATACATAATCCTGCGCGGTTGCCCCGGAACCGGCCGCGACGGCCGCGTAGATTTTCAGGAGATAGTAGCCAGAGGTCAGTACCAGCAGCGAGAGCAGGATCCAGTCCGCCGCCGAGCGCCGTTTGGAGCGGATGACGACGGAGGCCGACCACGCCTGGATGACAAAGAATGGCAACTGGTAGGGGGCGGCATGCTGCAGCGTTCCCCTAGGAAGATCATAGATCGCGAGGTCGAGCGTCACCGAGGCCAGGAAGAAGGCGACAAGCACCTGCCAGTTGGCTGGCACGCGATAGAACAGACCAAGGCCGAAGCGCAGCAGACAGAAACCGGCAAGCACGCTCGCAAATGCACCGATGGCAAAAAAACGGGGAAAGGATGTGAAGGGCACGACGGTTTCGAATACCGCCGCGAGCGAGGCAACGGCAAAGCCGCCGGCGCAAAAGAGCGCGGCCCTTCTGGACCGGCTCTTGGCGGCAATGACAAGAAATGCTGCAGTGAATATCTGGGCGATAACGAAGTTCACAGCCAGCAGAGAAATCGCACCACCCATCGACGAACCCGAATTGTCTGTTGCCACGGCAGGGCCGCTTTGTGCCACCTCATGTGGCAGCACCGGACGATACTATCGGTGGCAGGCGAAAATTTGATTAATCGGGCAAAGGGAATCGCGGCAGGCGGTACCTGCCGTCAGCCTGCGGTGCGGGATGCGAATTTGCCGCCGGTGACCGGTTGGCGCACCCCGGTTGTGCCGGGATAGGTGAGCGGCAACCCCCGCTGCGCACGCACCGCGAGATAGGCCCAGGCCTCTGCCTCCATCGAATCACCGTTGAAGCCGACCGCTTCGGCCGCAAGCACGTTTGCACCATGGGCTGTCGCCTCCGATGCCAGATCCCGCATGATCACCGGATTGAGCCGGCCGCCGCCGCACACGATGTAGGTTCGGGGCGCTGCTGGCAGATGACTGGCCGATTTGATGATCGCAGCCGCCGTCACATAGGCGAGCGTTCGCGCTCCGTCTTCGAGATTGGCGTCCTTTCCCTTTGGCGGTGCGAAATCGTTGCGATCGAGCGAACGGCGCCTGTCCGAGGAGAAGAAGGGATTGAGCAGATAGCGTTCGGCAAGATCCGGCAGCACGCTGCCTTCGCTGGCAATCATGCCGCCCTGGTCAAAGGGAATGCCGGCATGTGCCTCCACCCATTGATCGATCAGCGTGTTGCCGGGCCCGCTGTCGTAGGCAACCAGTCCGACGTCGGCGCCGATGAATGTCAGATTGGAGATGCCGCCGATGTTGACGAAAACGACCGGCTGAACCAGTTCGCCATTCGCTGCGGCGTTCCGGGCGAGTGCTGCATGATAGGCCGGAATGAGCGGTGCGCCCTGGCCACCATGCTCCATGTCGTTGGCGCGCATGTCATAGACGACATCGATGCCCGTTTCGCGGGCAAGCAGCGCCCCGTCGCCGATCTGGACGGTCAGGGCATCGTCTGGCCGGTGAAGCACGGTCTGGCCGTGAAACCCGATAACATCAACACTTTCGCGCAAGATGTTGTTCTGCCGGAGAAATGCCTGAACCGCTTCGACATGCCTGAGCGTCAGTTCCCGCTCGAGATCGGCCAAAATTCCTGGCCGTTGCTCGCGGCTGGCGATCGACTTTGCGTCTTCGAGACCCTGTTTCAGCCGGTCGCGGAAGCGTGCCTCATAGGCGTATCCCGCCGAAGGTCCCTGCTCGACGATCGCATCGCCGTCGGTGCGCAGCAGCGCCACGTCGATCCCGTCCATGCTTGTCCCGCTCATCAAGCCGATCGCGGTCATGATCTTGCCCATGCATTCCTCCAAGGCGTTGCCCATCTACATAGCAAAAACATCGGCCAAGCAAAGACGTGCACTTTTGCCCAAACAGTGCTAAACGCCGCGCGCAGACGTTCTACCCAGCCGAAAGAGACAGGTCATGTCCGAGTTCAAGTCCGATTTCCTCCACACCCTCAGCGAGCGCGGTTTCATTCATCAGATTTCCGACGAATCTGGTTTGGACGAACTGCTGCGCAAGGAAACCGTGACTGCCTATATCGGCTACGATCCGACCGCTTCGAGCCTGCATGTTGGCCACCTGACACAGATCATGTTGCTGCACTGGTTCCAGGCAACCGGCCATCAGCCGATTTCGCTGATGGGCGGCGGTACAGGCATGGTTGGCGACCCTTCCTTTAAGGAAGAGGCGCGCAAGCTGATGACCGTTGAGATAATTGAGGACAATATTGCCTCTCTCAAGCATGTCTTCGCCAACTACCTCGACTACGACAAGTCCGAGACCCCGGCACTGATGATCAACAATGCTGAGTGGTTGCGCGGGCTTAACTACCTTGAATTCCTGCGTGACGTTGGCCGCCATTTCTCGGTCAACCGCATGCTGTCGTTCGACAGCGTCAAGACCCGGCTTGATCGCGAGCAGTCGCTGTCGTTTCTCGAGTTCAACTACATGATCCTGCAGGCCTACGACTTCGTCGAACTGCACAAGCGCACCGGCTGCCGATTGCAGATGGGCGGCTCGGATCAGTGGGGCAACATCATCAATGGTATCGACCTGGGCCACCGCATGGGAACGACCCAGCTTTACGCCCTCACCTCGCCGCTTCTGACGACGTCGTCCGGTGCGAAGATGGGCAAGTCGGTCAATGGCGCTGTTTGGCTCAACAAGGACCTGCTGCCGATCTATGACTTCTGGCAGTATTGGCGCAATACCGAGGATGCCGATGTCATCCGCTTCATGAAATTGTTCACCACTCTTCCCATGGCCGAAATAAATCGTCTCGCTGCCTTAGGCGGATCGGAGATCAACGATGCCAAGAAGATTCTGGCAACGGAAGTGACCGCAATCTTGCACGGACGGCAGGCAGCGGAGGAAGCTGCTGAGACCGCCCGCAAGACCTTCGAGGAAGGGGCAGTCTCCGAAAACCTGCCGTCGGTCGACGTGCCTGCGTCGGAACTCGAAGCCGGCATCGGCCTGCTGACGCTTGTCGTACGTGCGGGGCTTGCCTCGTCCAACGGCGAAGCCCGCCGTCACGTTCAGGGCGGCGCCGTGCGCATCAATGACGAGGCCGTCAGCGATGAGCGCCGCCTGATCGGCAGTGGCGATGTGACCTCGGATGGCATCGTCAAGCTGTCGCTCGGCAAGAAGAAGCATATCCTCGTTCGCCCCGCATAAGCCGGTGCACTCCTAGAGAATCTCGAAGGCCGGCCATTGTGCCGGCCTTATTATTGAAACTCGAAGATGCTGCGGAAGACGCCGGGCGCGATGATCGAAAGCGGGTTGATCGTCAGCTTCGGCTGGTTGAATGGGCCATTGAGTTTGAAGGTGATACCGAGCAGGCCACGGTCGCGGCCATTGCCGAGCAAGACGCCGATCAACGGCAGTTCGCCAAAAATTCGGTTCAAACCGTAGGCGGGCATGAAGGTACCCGTCATATCCATGATGCCGTTGCCGTCACGCACTGTTCCCTGGAAAGTCGCGCCGACATCGGTTCCCCTGAGGACGCCGCCATCGACCCGAATGGCGCTGCGGTCGAGGGCAAGCTGGGCAAAACCGCGCTCGAATCGCGCCGTGCTGACATCGATGTCGCGCTTTACCGCCTGGTTGAGGCTCCGTCCGTCCTGTCCAGCCGGCGTCGACACCATCGACTGCAGCCGTTGCTCGCCGACCAGCTGGAACTTGCGGATGTCGACCGAGCCGCGCCATGACCGGCCGCCACGATCACGCAACTTCATGTTCAACAGACCACCGCGCATGTTGCTATAGATGTCGGCGAACCGAGCAAGCGAGCCGGCGTCGCCGGTGGTCAGTTCAAGAATGTTGTCGGCACCGGATTTGGCGAGCCGCGCCACTACTGCCTGGCCGCTTCCGGTGACTGCCGACAGATTGATGTCTTCGATCTGTTGGCCACGCTCCGAATAGACCAGGTTCACATTCGAAAGCACTTCGCCGTTGAAGCCGGCGACGCGACCGAGCTGACCCTGGATGGTGATGTCGTCACCGGCGCCACCGTCGCCGTTCGAGCCGCTCTTCATCTGGGCAAGGATCGGACGAATGTCTGCCGCGGCACCGCTCAGCGTCACGACATGGATGCCTTTGCGGCGATCGATGGCAACGTTGAAATCGTCGCCCTGCGCCAGACGGACATTGCTGAGCTTTGCATTAACGATGCCGGCGCCATCGACCTGCAGATTACCGCGTGCGCCGAAACCGTCACCGGCGATTGCAAAGTCCTTGATGGTTGTAACGCTGTCGTTGATGTCGGATGTGAAGCGCACCTCGGCTGGTATGCCTGCACCTTTGTTCCAGCCGATCCAGGGAAGCGAGAGCCTGGCCTTGGTCAGATCGACGGTAACGTGCTGAACATCAGCCTCGTCGATCACCAGATCGACGTCCATCGGCCCGAAGATGATCTTCGACAGGCCGGGGGTCAGCTTCTCCCGGGCTGCCGCATCGAGTGTGCCGCTGATTTCGCGTTTGCGTTTGACCTTCGATTTGCTGTCGACCGGTTCGGTGAGCGCGATCTTGACCTTTGCGCCTTCAACAACCGCATCGGCATCGAGAACCGCTTGCTCGTTGTCGACCCGGAACGTGCCGGAAAGATTGGAGACGCCGCGTCCGGCGATCGGGCGCGTGACGGTGACGTCCTCAAGCTGCATCTCCACTTGCCAGAGCGGCGGTGGCGGGTGCTGGTCGGTGACAAGGCCAAACCGCGCTCCGACCTGTGCGGTTAGCGGGCCGGTAAAGTCGCCTGGGACAAACGGTGTCTTTTGCAGCGCCTGAATCGGCTTGTAGGTGACGAGCTCGGCGATCGCGTCTGCCTCGCCGCCAACTTCGATCTTCATTTCCGCGATCAACGGCTTGGTGTAGACATCGGGAATGATGAAATCGCCGCCATTGAGCGCGACGGACCGGCCGGAGGGAAAAAAGGCCGCCCCCTGCTTTACGCCCACTTCCATGCGCTGGCCGCTCAGCTTGAACGTGCCCGATGTGTCGCGCAACGGCGGTATCTCACCAGCAATGTTGATCCGCGTTTCGTCGATGTTGAACGTGATGTTCAGTTCTTTCTCGTCGAGCTTCAGCTCGCCTTCGTTCTGGGCGATCCGCCCCTCTGCCACCGAAACCTCGATGCGCGCATCAGTGACCGTGCCGCCGAAGAGATTGCGGATCGCCCAGCGGCGCGCGCCCTTGGCGATCCACCAGGGCCAAAGCTGCTTGACGGCCGTCGGTTGCATCTGGTCGCTGACGGCGGCAAAGCTGACCTGCGGCGAAGTCTTGCCGAAGGCGACCGAAAGCGAACCGAACATCGAGCCGAGCGGGCTGGAAACGGCGAGCTGATCGAAGATCAGGCGGTGGCGCGCATCCGAGGTGAAGCGGCCGCTTGCCTTCGCATCGAAGATCAAGGGACGTTCGGTAATGTCCTCCGGCGCGGAACTTGCATTCCTGAACAAAAGATCGATGGCAAAACCCTGATCGGTTGCGCCTGCTGTTCTGTCGAGGTCTTTCACTGCACCAGTAAACGGGAAGATCGAGCGACCGATATTGACCGTCGACGGCAGCACCTCGACGGCAGCCCGCTCAAAGTCATAGGCGATATCCATCTGGGAGGGATTGATCGTCGAAACCAGCCCACCGGCGTGGAATGCACCTTCCGACGTCCTGACGGCCACGCGAAGGTCGGGCTTGGCGCCTTCGGCGGCGCGTGTCGCCGTGAGGGTCAGCCCCGCGGTCGCATCGATGCCGAAGGCGGCCTCCTTGCCGAAGGGGCCGTGATAGAAGAAGGGCTTCAGCGGAATGTTCGAGATTGCCGCTTCGAAGCCGGACATATGACCCTTTGCACCAAGAGCGTTGGCGCTGAGATCGACATCGACTCCATCGACGGTCACGCTGCCTTTGACGTGCATGGAGCCATCGGCATCACGATTGAACTCCAGCTCCTTGGCATCGACCGGCACGACACGGTTACGTGCACCGGCGACTGTGAACGAAAAGTTGGAAAGCAACACCGTCTGGTCGCCACGCCCTGCCGCCATCTTCGACATGCGGTCGACATGGGCAAAAAGCTGCTCCAGTGCGTCGCCGACATCGGCGATCTTGATCTTCGTCAGATCGACCGGCTCGCCGCGTGGCAGGAGGCCGGTGTCGAAGTCGCCACCTTCGGCTTCAAGACGTGAAACCGAAATCCTGCCCGTCAACAGCGCCAGAGGGTCGAGGGCAATGGATATCGAACTCAACTTTGCGACAGGTTGGCCGGACGTGGCTTCGCTCAGCGCCACTTCCCGCGCCTTGAGCGCCAGCGCGCCGTTCGAGGTCATGCGAACGACGGTGCTACCGACCTCAGCGCGATAGGCGCCGCCGAGTGCCGCGTTCAGCGCCGTGCGGGCGCGCGCGTTCAGTGTGCTGTCGATCGCCCCGCTCTCGACGACGGCGATGAGGCTGGCCGCAGTGATGAAGGCGAGCAGTAAGCCGCAAAGGGCAATCTTGCTGAGAAAGCGCAAGAGCCCGCGTTTGTGCGGGGCATGCACGATGACGGGTTCGTGTGCCTGCGCCGAGGGCAACGCATGCAACGCGACGATGTCTTTCTTGCGAAAGCCGACTTTTTCGCCGCGGATCTCACTCATCGGCGCGGACGCCCTCCAGTTCATACGGGAAAGCCCGCCTCTCCCGTCGACGCATCATGCGGCAGCGGGTCGACGGATCATTGCCGTCACGTAGACCACATCTGGCCGGACGGTGTCATCACGTCTGGCCGACCATGCTGTGGAAAGCATTCACACATCCGTGGGTTTCGTGTGCGCGAATGCCGGGCAAAGGGTCCTATCGACGCAACCCGTCCGGAACCTGTCAAATCTAGCACAAATCCGCTGGACTGCGGTCGCCGATTCTCGATATGCCCTAGCCGGCGATTGTTCACAAAACTTGGCGCAAGGAAGGTTTATTCATGGCAAGCCTCACCCCCGGAGATCTCGCTCCCGACTTCACGCTTCCCCGTGACGGCGGCGGCACGATTTCGCTTTCTGCCTTGCGCGGGCGTCCGGTCGTCTTGTTCTTCTACCCCAAGGACGACACGAAAAGTTGCACCTTGGAAGCGATTTCCTTCACCGAACTCGCCTCCGAGTTTGCCGCTGCAGGCGTTGAGTTGATCGGGCTCTCGCCCGATTCGGTGAAACGTCACGATCGCTTTGCGAAGAAATATGATCTGGCAGTCACGCTTGCTGCCGACGAGGAAAGATCCGTCGTCAACGCCTATGGTCTATGGGTGGAAAAGAGCCTCTACGGGCGCAAATATATGGGCGTCGAACGCACCACCTTCCTGATTGCCGCCGACGGCCGGATTGCGCGCGTTTGGGAGAAGGTCAAGGTCAATGGCCACGCCAATGAAGTGCTCGAGGCCGCCAAGGCGCTCTAAGTCAAAACGACGAGGCCGCAATGAAGACGCTTCCCAACTTTCACAGTCTACGCGGCGCTGCCGTTGAGGCGATCAGTGCTGCCGACCTGACCGTCAAGACGGAACTGGCCCAGGAAGCGGCACGGCGCTGGCAGCGCCGTGCGCTGTCGCTGCGTTCGCCGCTGGATCGCCCCGTTCCTCTGCGTCCGGGTCGGCCGGAAAGGCCTGTTCTGACGCCACCCACGCAGGTGAAGAAGCGCTCGCTCGGCTCGCTCAAGGGCCGGATCGCGCTCTTGCATTCGATCGCCCATATCGAACTCAACGCCGTCGATCTCGCGCTCGATATCGTCGCCCGCTTTGCGTCCGAATCGGTGCCGAATTCGTTTTTCGACGGCTGGATGAAGGTTGCATTCGAGGAGGCCAAGCATTTCCGCATGGTTCGGCAGCGCCTGAACGACCTTGGCGCCGACTATGGCGACCTGCCCGCGCATGACGGGCTCTGGCAGGCGGCGCACGACACCCGCAACGATCTGACCGCCAGGCTGGCCGTCGTCCCGCTTATCCTCGAGGCGCGCGGGCTCGACGTGACGCCGGCGCTGCAGGCGCGCATGCGCGAGACCGGAGACTTCGAGACTGCCGCGGTACTCGACGTCATCTACGAAGACGAGAAAGGCCATGTGGCCGTCGGTGCCAAATGGTTTCGTTTCCTGTGCGCGCGGGAGCGGAAAGATCCGGCAGCGACTTTCCAGCAGCTCGTTCGCGCCAATTTTCGAGGTCCCCTCAAGGCGCCATTCAACGATATCGCCCGCGCCGAAGCCGGGTTGACGCCATCGTTCTATCGCTCGATGACGGCTTCCACAACCTCTCGTAGCGCGAGCACTCAACCAAATATTAACCCTAACGAAGTGTAATGCCCGTCAAGCAATGCGAGACAATTCGCACATGGCGGGAGCGGTGGAGTGTCTGAACGTTCGGCAAATCGCACCTTCGGAAATCGCGCGCAGAATCACGTCCTGATCCTGGCGAGCGGCGACAAGGTTCGTCACATGACCGTGCGTCCTTGGATGGCGGCCCTTGCCGTTTCTGCAGCCGGTGTGTTCAGCATCGGTTACCTCGCCGCCACATCCTACCTTGTTCTTCGCGACGACCTCATCGGTGGCACGATCGCCCGCCAAGCGCGCATGCAGCACGAATACGAAGATCGAATCACCGCGTTGCGAGCGCAGGTCGATCGCGTTACGAGCCGGCAGTTACTCGATCAACAGGTGGTCGAAGAGAAAGTCGAAAAGCTGCTTCAGCAGCAGCAGGCGCTTTCTTCTCGAAACGGCAAACTCGGCGCGCTGATCGAACGGGCTGAAAATTCTGGTCTGTCGACCGATTTCACCCAACCTGCACCGGTCGAACCCCTCGCCTACGAAGAACGTGCCGATGCCACGGGCGGTGTGCAGGCAATCGAAAAACTGATGGGGCTGAGCGGCACACAGGGTGCCGCGCCCGCCCGAGTTGCGGCCCTCGCCTATGCCCGGCCTGCCACGGTTGAAAGCACCTCCGATCGCGCCGATCGGCTTTTTTCGAAAGTGACGCTCTCGCTGAAGGATGTTGAGCGCGACCAGATGTTGCGGCTTGAGCAACTGACCGACGGAGCCGCCAAAACGTCCGAGGCGATCCGCAAGATCGTCGGTCGCACAGGTGTTGCCCTACCAGAAAATGACGTCGCCGAATTGCCGCCCTCAGATGAAACCACCGGTTCCATAGATAGCGCGATCGGCGGACCTTTCGTAGAGCCCGTCAATGACGACGGCTTCGGTCGATCGCTTGCCGCGCTTGACTCGGCGCTTGTCGAGCTCGAGCGGACGCGCGCACAGGTCCGGGAGTTGCCATTCGGCAACCCGTCGCCCGCAAGTGATATCACCAGCGACTTCGGCAACAGGCTCGATCCCTTTCTCGGGCGGTTGGCGCTGCATGCGGGCATAGACTTTCGCGCCACCGTCGGCACCCGCATCCGCGCGACGGCTCCGGGCACCGTGACGACTGCCGGGCTGACGGGTGGCTATGGAAACATGGTCGAGATCGATCATGGCAATGGCGTTTCCAGTCGCTATGCCCATCTCTCGACGGTGCTCGTCAAGGTCGGCGACCGGATCAAGGCCGGTGATGTCGTTGCCAAGTCCGGCAACACCGGTCGTTCGACAGGCCCGCACCTGCACTATGAGGTCAGGCTGAACGGTCAGGCAGTCGACCCCATGCGGTTTCTCAACGCCAGTAGCAAGCTCGCGAGCTACATGAAATGAGCATCATGCCGACCCGCTCGGCCCGTGCTACTTGACAAGAAACGCAACAGATTCGTTGCCATCAACCTTTTCCAGCTTCAACGTGCTGGATTTCTTGACTTTCGACGGCATTCGGCTTAAGAGCCCGGCCACGCGGTGGTGTGTTTTCCACCGATCGAGCAGTGTTCTTCCCGAACCGGAACGGAAACAGATTTCCCTTTGACCAATTTTGCTGACCTTGGCCTTAGCCAAAAAGTTCTCTCCGCAGTTACCGATGCGGGCTACACAATCCCGACCCCGATCCAGGCTGGTGCCATTCCCCCGGCACTGCAGCGCCGTGATATCCTCGGCATCGCGCAGACGGGAACAGGCAAGACGGCATCCTTCGTGTTGCCGATGCTGACCCTGCTCGAAAAGGGTCGTGCACGTGCGCGCATGCCGCGCACGCTGATTCTGGAGCCGACGCGCGAACTGGCGGCCCAGGTTGCAGAGAACTTCGACAAGTACGGCAAGAACCACAAGCTCAACATCGCACTTCTGATCGGCGGCGTCTCGTTCGACGAACAGGACCGCAAGCTGGAGCGCGGCGCCGATGTGCTGATCTGCACGCCCGGCCGCCTGCTCGACCATTTCGAGCGTGGCAAGCTTTTGATGAGCGGCGTCGAAATCCTGGTCATCGACGAAGCTGACCGCATGCTCGACATGGGCTTCATTCCTGATATCGAGCGCATCGCCAAGATGATCCCGTTCACGCGCCAGACGCTGTTCTTCTCGGCAACCATGCCGCCGGAGATCCAGAAGCTTGCCGACCGCTTCCTGCAGAACCCGGAACGGGTCGAAGTTGCCCGTCCGGCATCGACGGCACAGACGGTGACGCAGCGCTTCGTCGCGACGCACGCGAAGGATTACGAGAAGCGCGCCGTGCTGCGCGATCTGATCCGCGCCCAGGACGAGCTGAAGAACGCCATCATCTTTTGCAATCGCAAGAAGGATGTCGCCGACCTCTTCCGGTCGCTCGAGCGTCATGGCTTCTCGGTTGGTGCTCTGCATGGCGACATGGACCAGCGCTCGCGCATGGCCATGCTTGCCGGCTTCAAGGACAACAACATCACATTGCTGGTCGCATCCGATGTTGCTGCCCGCGGCCTCGACATCCCCGATGTCAGCCATGTCTTCAATTTCGACGTGCCGATCCATGCGGAAGACTATGTTCACCGCATCGGCCGTACCGGCCGTGCTGGCCGCTCCGGCGCGTCCTTCACGCTGGTGACCAAGCGCGACACGAAGTTCTCCGACGCCATCGAGAAGCTGATCGGCCAGAAGGTCGAGTGGCTGAACGGTGATCTGTCGAACCTTCCCGAGCCGATGGAAAGCCACGACACCGGTCGCCGTGAACGCGGTCGTGACGGTCGCAGGGACCGTAATAAAAAAGATGGGGACCGGGCGCCACGTGGCCGTTCCGATCACAAAACCGATACGGTTCGTGCCGATAGTGAGGCCGAAATTGAAGCAGTCGTGGAAAGGGTAGAATCGGTGAAACCGGCACGCAACGCAGAGACGAAGCAGAGCAACGGCCACCGTCCGGAACGTCCGGTCCGCGCGGCAAACCCTGCCAATGACGACAACCGCGATCGCCGCAGCCGCCACCGTCGCGATCACGACGACGGCCCGACACCTGTCGGTTTCGGCGACGAAATCCCCGCATTCATGCTGATCGCCGGCAAGGCCTGATCCTATCAATGGGTCGGCCAGGCATCGACTTTCCGGGCTTCGGTTGCGGACTAGCGATCATGCGCGATGGCAAGCTGTTGTTGTGCAAGCGTTTGAAGGCGCCCGAGGCCGGCCACTGGAATATCGTGGGCGGCAAGGTCGATCACATGGAGCGCAGCGAGCTTGCTGCGCGCCGTGAGGCGGAAGAGGAAAGCGGCCTGTCTATCCGCTCGACCCGCTTTCTCTGCCTCAGCGAACAACTGATCGAAGCAGATCGTCAGCACTGGATCTCGATGATCTACGTGACCGACGACTTTTCGGGCGAACCGCAACTGACCGAACCGGACAAGCTTTCCGACATCGGCTGGTACGATCTCGATGCCCTGCCCCAGCCGCTTTCGCGGTTTGCCGCCGACGCCGTCCGTGCCATTCGCGTGCAGACGAAGGCGCTGGTTGACGCCAATTAAACTCCGTCGTCGATTCTATTTTTTGGCCCGCAGCGACGCCTCATAGGCAAGCCTGACCCACCGCGCCATTTCGTCCGGATCGTCGTACGCTTCTTCCGGGATGCTCCAATAGGGCATCTTCACCGTTTTCCCCTTGCCGTCATAGGCCCATTGTCTGGATCCGGCCGCTTCGAAGGTCGGGCCTGTCCTGTCGTCGCCCTTCAGCAATATTTCGCCATCGACTTCAAGCGCGAAGATGATGCCTTCGAAATAGACGCCCTTGCCGCCGAACATGCGTTTGATGGTCACGGCCCCAAGCGTTTCGAACATCTCTTCGATTGCCGCATTGTCCATGCTGTCACTCCTCCAATATGCCGCCGGCAGCGATGATCTGCTCCGGTGTGTCGAGGTCGAGACGCGCAGCTGCTCCAAGCTCGACGTCGACCACCGACAGTCCACATCTCTCGACGATATGCCTTGCGCCGACATCGCCAACCAGCTGGCTGATGGCAGCAAATGTCTGGCGCGGCAGGATAACCGGGTTGCCGCGCTGGCCATCGGCCGTTGCTCGAATCACTGCCCGCCCGCCTTCAGCGGTAAATGTATCGACGAGCCGGCGCAGATCGCCTGCCGTTATCCCGGGCATGTCGGCGAGCATCACCAGCATGCCGCCCGCTCCTTGATCGAGTGCCGAAAGCCCTGATGTCAGCGACGATGCCATACCGGACATGTAATCGGGATTGGAAACGAGCGTCACCGGCAAATCGCCGAGTGCCGCGCGGATTTCGGCCTCCCGATGGCCGGTGACAACGATCACCCGGCCGATATCGGCTGCAAGCGCGCTGACGACGGTGCGACGGATGAGCGGGACGCCATCGAAGGTCGCGAGCAGCTTGTGGCCGCCCTCCGGCCCCATGCGGCTTGCACGACCCGCTGCCAGCACGACGGTTTCCACCGGGCCCAGAGCTTTGGAGGCAACGGGCTCTCGCGGCTGCGGGCGGGTGGGTATCTCCTTCAGCAGGCCGCCGACGCCGAGCCCGGTAATGTCATGCGGGCTTGGCCATTCGCCGGCGAGGATGCGATCAAGCACCCAATCGAAGCCGTTTTCACGCGGGCTCCGCGCACAGCCGGGCGCTCCGACCACCGGCACCGTGCCGACGCGGCCGAGCACGATGAGATTGCCGGGATCAACAGGCATCCCGACATGGTCGACAGTGCCGCCCGCACGGCGGATGGCGGCCGGAATGACATCATCCGAATCGGCAACCGCCGACGCGCCGAAGACAACGATGAGGTCGTGGTCGGCCTTCAAATCGCCGATGGCTGCAGCCACGGCGTCTTCCGTATGGGCGACGCGCCGCTCGGTCGTTAGCCGGCTTGCGGATTGCCGCAGCCGCGCAGCCAGCACGGCATGGGTCTTATCCATGACCTGGCGTTTCAGCGATGGCAACTCGGTTGCTATTAGTGCCGCGTCGCGCGGGGCGAAGGGTTTGACCTCGAAGGTTGTGTGTTGGCGTAGCAGCGTTTCCGCCTTCGCCACGAGCGAGCCTGCCACTGCAAGCGGGATGATCTTGATCGTCGCCACCATGTCGCCGGGCTGCACCGGCACATGGTCCGCAAGGCAGGCGAGCGTGATGGCCGGGTCGATGCGGTTCAACTCGTCGACGGTCCCGCGGGTGGCGACGAACAGTCCGTGTACGCGGGAATAGATGTTTACGCGGCCGGTTGCCGCTGCCGAGAACCGCAGATGGTCGGGCGCGATCGCCGCAGCGATCCGGGCCGCCGCTTCATCCTCCAGCAGATCACCCCGATCCGGCTGGGCGACGATAACTTCGTCGGTGCCCGCCTGAACCAATGCAGCAATATCGGCTGAGGTCAGGACGTGCCCCTTCGGCAATCGAAGATTGCCAATCTTGACCGCGTGCGCAAGCACGGTGCCTTCGGCCGCTGAAACACTGAGGCTCCCAAATCTCATCGATGTTCCTCGCTGCCGGACATGATGTCCCGGCGCCTGAGCGCTTCGATGATTTCGGCAAGGATAGCAACGGCGATCTCCGCTGGGCTCGCCGCGCCGATGTCAAGGCCGATTGGCGCCCTGATCCGCGCGATCGCATCGTCGGTGAGCCCCAGGCGACGCAGGCGTTCGGCGCGGCCTGCATGGGTCTTTCTGCTGCCAAGCGCACCGACATAGAAACAGCCGGCACTAAGGGCCGCCCGGATCGGTTCGTCATCGATCTTCGGATCATGCGTGAGGGCGACCATGGCCGTGAACTGATCAAGCGGCCGGACGTTGAGAACATCTTCGGGCCACTCCGCTATCAGCTCTACGCCAGCAAAGCGCTCGGCCGTCGCAAAGGCCGTGCGTGGATCGATGATAGTAAGGTCGAAGCCTGCTATGGGCGCCATGCGCGCGAGCGCCTGGGAGATATGGACGGCGCCGACAACCAGGATGCGCGGTGGCGGCAGGTAGACATTGAGGAAAAAGGACCGCTCACCTACGACGATCATTCCGGGCTTGCCGGAGCGAAGTGCTGCCGACATCGCCTCGGTCCATTCGGCCGGACAGCGCTCGCCTTCGACGCAGAGCACGCTTTGGCCGGTCTCGAGATCGCTGAAGACGACAGCCGCTTGCCGCCCCGTCCGGGCTGCATTCAATGCCTGAAGGGTTGTGAGGTCCATGGCTCAGCCGTCAACCCGCTCGACAAGCACCCGGATCCGGCCGCCACAGGAAAGACCGACACGCCATGCCGTCTCGTCGGCAACGCCGAATTCCAGGATCCTCGGATTTCCCGTCTCAAGAATATCAGCGGCTTCGCTGATGACAGCACCTTCGACGCATCCGCCGGAAACGGAACCTTCGAAATTGCCGGCACCGTCAATCACCAGATGACTGCCGACCGGCCGCGGCGCAGACCCCCAGGTTTCGATCACCGTTGCGATCGCCACCCGGCGGCCCTCGCCGACCCAGGCCTCGGCGACTGCGAGCGGATCGAGGACGTCAGCTGATATCTGCATTTTACTTGCCTCCCAGCACGGCGCGATGCTCGCTCATGAACCGTCGAGGGTCGGCCTCTCCGGACCTTTGACCCGACAGCGATCTGACTAGCTCGCCCACGGACTCAAGATTGTGCACGGCACGGAATTCGTCAACATGCGGCAGCATCGCCTTGACGCCGCGCGCCCGCGCCTCGAAGCCGTCGAACCGCAACAGCGGATTAAGCCAGATCAACCGACGGCAGGATCGATGCAGACGATCGATCTCCTGCTCAAGCTCTGTCGTATCGTCCCGCTCGAGCCCGTCAGTAATCAAGAGCACGATGGCGCCCTGCCCCAGGACGCGCCGCGACCAGCGTCGGTTGAACTCATGCAAAGTTTCGCCGATGCGCGTGCCACCCGACCAGTCCTTGACCGCGGATAGGCATTCGTCGAGCGCGACATCCGGGTCGCGGTTTCGCATCGGTCGAGAAACATTGGTCAGCCGCGTGCCGAAGAGGAAGGTGTGAACGCGCTGGCGCTTTTCGCTCAAGGCATGGAGAAAGTGTAGAAAGATGCGGGTGTATTGGCTCATCGAGCCGGAAATATCGGCAAGCACGACCAGCGGCGGATGAACGAGACGCCGTTCGCGAAAGCGCGGCAAGATCAGTTCGCCGCCGAAGCGCATCGCATCGCGCATCGTCGCGCGCGGATCGATCCGGATCTGCCGCGCCGAAGGCCGGTATCGACGCGTACGCACCCGATCGAGTGGCAGCACCAAAGCCGATAGCGCCCGCCTCGCTTCGGTGATCTCGGCAGCCGTCATCTGGGCGAAATCGGCTTTGCGGAACAGCTCCTGGCCCGAGACCGTATAGCGCGCATCGACCTCGATCTCGGGTTCGTCACGTGGCGGCCGGGTGTCATCGTGGCCGGACATCAGTGCGTCGCTAACGCGCGTCTCGCCGGCCCGTCGGCGCTGGCGCTCGCTCTCGCGTTGCGGCGCGAGCGGAGACATCATCGCAATCATTTTCTCGACGAGGCCGCGCGAGCGCCAGAACAGGCGAAAAGCCTCTTCGAACACGGGCTGATCCTCGTGGCGCTTGACGAAGATGCACTGAAGGGCGGCGTAGAACTCCTCGCGGGCGCCGATGCCGATCAGGGCCACCGCGCCGATGGCGTCGGCCACCGCCCCGGGTCCGATCTTTATCCCGGCGCGTCGCAGGGCGCGGGCAAAGTACACGATGTTGTCAGCCAGCCTTCCATCGCCGGGCAGGATCGGCGGGAGAATGGCACCATCAGGCGGATGTTCTCCCGGCTCCATCGTCAACCAGCCGCCAGCAGTTCGGCCTTGACCTCGGCGAGCAGCCTGCGCCCCTCGGCTCCGTCGATCCTGGCGATGTCGTCCTGGTATTTGAGCAAGGTGCCGAGCGTATCGGCGATCGTTTCGGGGTCGAGCGCGAGCCGGTCGAGCTCGGTCAGGGCCGTTGCCCAGTCGATCGTTTCGGCGACACCCGGGTTCTTGAAGAGATCGATGGTGCGAAGCCGCTGCACATAGGCGATGATTTCGCGCGACAGGGCGGCGTTGCAGCCCGGAACCTTGCGGCGGATGATTTCGAGTTCCTGTGTTGCCTTCGGATAGTCGACCCAATGATAGAGGCAGCGCCGCTTCAAGGCGTCGTGGATCTCGCGCGTGCGATTGGTGGTGATGATGACGATAGGCGGCTCAATGGCACGGATGGTGCCGAGTTCAGGAATCGTGACCTGGAAATCCGAGAGGACTTCGAGCAGGAACGCTTCGAAGGCTTCATCCGTGCGATCGAGTTCGTCGATCAGGAACACCGGCGCCCGCCCGTTCTCAGCGGAAATCGCCTGAAGTACCGGGCGTCGAATGAGAAATCGTTCGGAGAAGATGTCGCTTTCGACCCTGCGTCGGTCGACCGCTCCGGCCGCTTCCGACAACCGGATCTCCAGCATCTGCGCAGGGTAGTTCCACTCATAGACGGCAGAGGCGACGTCGAGCCCCTCGTAGCACTGCAGGCGGATCAAGGGCCGATCGAGGGCACGAGCCAGCACCTTGGCAATCTCGGTCTTGCCGACACCGGCCTCGCCCTCGAGAAAGAGCGGGCGTTTCATCCGCAACGCGAGAAACAGCACGGTCGCAAGCGCCGTGCCGGCGAGATAATCCTGTGCCTCCAGCATCGCCATCGTTTCATCGATGGATTGGGGCAATACGCCTGTCGCCGGTGCCGTCATGCATCCTCCGCCACGGCCAGTTTCAGTTGTAAGCTATTTCGGTTGAAGTAATGCCTTTATATCAGTAAGTTGCAGGCGTTTTCTCAATCAAGCGCAGAGAGTGAATTACGCCTCGTGAAAACCTACAGCGAGTGATATCCGCGGTCTACATAAATGAGCGGCGGGCGCGGCGGGCCAAGCGCGACGTCCACGACCTCGCCGAACAGCACCAGATGCGTCGCAATGGTCTTGACCTCGATCAGCCGGCAATCGAACGCGGCCGTCGCATTGACGAGGATCGGCGAACCGGTTGCCAGCTGCCTCCATTGGCCAAGCGCAAAGCGACGATCCATGTCGAGCTGGTCACGGCCGGAAAAGGCGTGGGCGAGCGCACGGTGTTCGTCACCGAGCAGGTTCAGCGCAAAGCTGTCGCCGCGCACGAAGATGTCGTTGCGCGGGTTGGCGCCGTTCAGGCAAACGAGAACGGTCGGCGGACTGTCGGAAACCGAGCAGGAAGCAGTGACCGTGACGCCGCGGCGCTCGCCGCCATTGGCAGCGGTGATGAGCTGCACGTGGCCGGCCAGGCGGCTCATGGCGTCGCGATAACTTATCGGGTCCAGTCGGGTTCTCTCCAACACATCTCTCTCCGGGCGAGGTCAGGCACATATAGACGCTGGCGTAAATTATGAAACCCGCCGGCTGGAGATTCTTTCAGATCCGCGACATGGCCATGGCGCGGATCGGATGCCCGTTGTTTCCACTCGCATCTTTTCCTTTGACGCCGGTGGCCACATCCTTAAAACATGCGGCCACTACAGCGCTGCGGGTGATTGAGTTCATGCCAAGGATTGCGGTAGCATTTTTGGACTCGCTGCATAATCTTTCCTTGAAACCAATCCGAGCTTGGGAATTATGCAGTAGCGGGGAATTGCATGCTTCGATCGATCGTTTTGAGCCTCATCGTAGCGGGAATGGCGCAAGCCGCACCTGCCGCCGCTGCCGGCGTCAAGGTCGCGGTCGTTGCCCCCGTTGAAGGGCCATTTGCCCTTCTCGGCAAACAGATCATCGATGGCGCCTCTTTCCAGGCCGGCGATCGCGGCAGCGAAATCGTCGTCATCCCGGAAACATGCGACGCGGCCGGTGCAGAAGCGCTGACCAAGGCGCTTGTGGCAGCAGCTGCAGAGGCGGCCATCGGCTTCCTCTGCGTCGAGAGCCTCGACGCGACACTGCCCGCCCTCGCCGAGGCCAATATACCGGCGGTGACGTTGAGCGTACGGTCCGACATCCTGATGGAAGACGTACTCAAGAAGCATTGGCCGCTGTTCCGCCTGGCGCCGAGTGGCAAGGCCGAATCGGCAGCCGTCGTTGCTGCGATCACCGCGCGTTGGAAGGACAAGCCGATCGCCTTGATCGACGACGGCACGATCCATAGCCGCGAACTGGTCGAGAGCGTGCGCGCAGCGCTCGGCGAAATCGGATTGACCCCGGTCTTTACCGACACTTATCGCCCCGCCCAGGAGCAGCAGATCAATCTCGTACGACGGCTCGTCAAGAGCGGCTCCACCCACGTTTTCACCGGCGGCGACCGGCAGGATACTGCCGTGATCGCGCGCGACGCGCAGGAGGAAGGCGCGAACCTCACCTTGCTCGGCGGTGACACGCTGAATGCAGCCGACGTTGCCGTGCCGCTCACCGACGGTGTCCTGGCGCTGACGTTGCCCGATGCGGCGCGGTCGCCCGAAGGCAAGCCCATAGCCGAGGCCATGCGTGCCGCCGGCATCGAGCCCGATGGCTATGTGCTCCAGGCATTCGGCGCCATGTCTGTTCTCGAGCAGGCCAAGGATCAGGCTGAGAAGGATGAAAAGCCGTTGACGGAGGCGCTGCTCAAAGGCCCATACCAGACGGTTCTTGGGCCGATTGCTTTCAATGCGGGGCATGAACGCGCCGGCAACCCCTATCGCTTGATGCAATGGCAGAGCGGCCGCTTCGTGCCGGTTGCCGACGCCGCCGGAGTGCAATGATGCTGCCTGGTCCACGCAACCTTATCACCGACGTCGCCGGCCTTTCTGTCGGCAATGCCGAAGATCATCGCTTGAAATCGGGCGTGACCGCCATCGTCTGCGATCCACCGGCAACGGCCGCCGTCCAGGTGCTCGGCGGCGCGCCCGGCACGCGCGAAACGGATCTTCTCGAACCGCACAACACCGTGCAGACAGTCGATGGTATCATTCTGTCCGGCGGGTCAGCGTTTGGGCTGGATGCCGCCTCCGGGGCGCAGGCGGCGCTGAGGGAAATGGGACGTGGGTTTGTGATCGGCCCGCACCGTGTGCCGATCGTCCCGACCGCCATCCTGTTCGACCTGATCAATGGCGGCGACAAGGATTGGGGGCAGTTTCCGCCCTACCGCGAACTTGGGTATGAGGCTGTACAAAAGGCTGACGCTGATTTTGCCACCGGCTCGGTCGGCGCCGGCACTGGCGCCTTGACCGCGACCTTCAAGGGTGGCCTTGGCTCCGCCTCAATCGTGCTGCCGAACGGCATTACCGTCGGCGCGCTCGTGGCCGTCAATGCTTTGGGTTCTGCGACTGTCGGCAGCACCCGGCACTTCTGGGCCGCCCCTCACGAGAAACAGGACGAGTTCGGTGGGCTCGGCCTTCCCCACCCCATGCCGGCGAATGCATCCGAGGTCCGCACGAAAATGGGCGCAAATTTGTCGGCCGCCGCCAACACCACGATTGCGGTCATCGCCACAGATGCGGTGTTGACCAAGGCCGAGGCCAAGCGCCTGGCGATCGCCGCGCATGATGGCTTCTCGCGGGCAATATGGCCGGCGCACACGCCGCTCGACGGCGACCTCATTTTCGCCCTTGCCACCGGCGCAAGCGGCCGGACGCTGGAGCTCGCAGACTTCCTCGATCTGGGTGCTGCCGCCGCCGCGACGATGGCGCGCGCGATCGCCCGCGGCGTCCACGACGCCACACCTGCCGAAAACGATCCCTTGCCGTCATGGTCGAGCCGCGGCTAAGGCGCGATTAGCACCAGCGCATGTTGTTTGCGCGGCTGCGGAGTGCTATTGCGCGGGAAACAGCCGGAGCCTTCTCATGACCCATCCCATCCGCATTGCCCCGTCGATCCTGGCGGCCGATTTCTCGAAGCTCGGACAGGAAGTCCGCGATGTCGTCGATGCCGGCGCGGATTGGATCCATCTCGATGTCATGGACGGCCATTTCGTCCCGAACATCACGTTTGGGCCCGACGTGATCAAGTCGCTGCGCCCCTACACCGAAGCGACCTTCGACTGCCATCTGATGATCTCGCCCGCCGACGGCTTTCTCGAAGCCTTCGCAAAGGCCGGCTGCGATATCCTGACGGTTCACGCCGAAGCCGGGCCGCACCTGCACCGCTCGCTGCAGACTGTCCGGTCGCTCGGCAAGAAGGCCGGCGTCTCGCTCAACCCGGCAACACCCGAAAGCGCCATCGAATATGTGCTCGACACCGTCGATCTGGTGCTGGTGATGACGGTCAACCCGGGCTTCGGCGGCCAGAAGTTCATCGACGCGACCGCGGAAAAGATCCGCCGGATCAAGGCGATGATCGGCGACCGGCCGATCGAGATCGAAGTCGACGGCGGCATTGCGCCTGAAACGGCGGCGATTGCAGCCGGCGCCGGCGCAAACGTGCTGGTCGCCGGTTCGGCGATCTTCAAGGGTGGTTGGGTCGATGCCTATCGCTCCGCCATCCAGGCGATCCGAGCGCCTGCCGAACAGGCCCGCTGATGATCTCGCGCCCGGCAGCGCCAGGGCTCCTCCTCCTGGCGGTGACATTTGTCGCCTCGCAGGCATCGGCGGGTGACTATGCCGCATTCCAGCCGATCGGCTTTTCCTCCGATGGATATGTCTTTGCGTTCGAGGAATACGGTGTCCAGGACGGCTCGGGTTTTCCCTATTCCACGATCTACGTCATCGATACCCGCAACGACACTTTTCTGCCGGGTGCGCCGGTGCGCGCAGTCGGTCGCGAAGATGGCGCCCCCCTGCACCGGATGAGACATGAGGCGCATCGGCGCGCCGCTCCGCTGATCGACGCCTACAGGCTTGCCGAGGCGCCGGGATTGCTGGCGGCCTACAATCCGATTACCGAAGCCAATGCAACGCCATTGGCCCTCACTTACGATGCCTTTGCCGCCGACGATGCCTTCCGCCAGACCTACGGCCTGACGCTCGAAGAAAAGAGCTTCGAACCAGGTGGGCTCTGCAAGGACTTCCTGAAGGAGGTCAAAGGCTTCCGCCTGTCGATGACGATGAAGGCGGGCAAGCCTGCAAGCGACGTGCTGCAGGACGATACCCGTGTGCCGGAAAGCCGCCGTTGCCCGACGGGCTATCGCATCGGCGGTGCGGTAACGCACATGAATGACGACGGCACGCAAACCCACGTTGTGATGGTGCTCGTCAAATCGCTCGGGTTCGAGGGCACGACTGACGGACGATGGATTGCGGTTCCGACGCGGATCGCAAAATGAACGAAACGGGCGCCGGGGCGGAAGTGAAATCAGCATATGCTTCCGCGCCCTCCCTCAAGCGCTCGCGATTCCTGCGGGCGTTTCCGTCCGCGGCGGAACTTGTCTTCGGCACGCCAGCCTGGGGGCTGGTGATGGTCGCTTCCGCCTGGGTCGCGCTCTGGCTGCGCGAGGGCGCCCTGACCTTCCACCTGGTGGAACTGCTGGTGATGTATGGTCTGGGCGGCATGCTGGCCTGGCCAGCTGCCCTGTTCCTCGCACGGTTTTCTACGCTTGGCCGCCCTGCCGAGACGCGGTTTGCGGCCTATCTGCTCTGCCTTTCGCTCGGCACGATCGCCGTGACGGCAATGCTCTTCGCACTCGACTATCGCGTCTTTTACGCCCGCTGGCATGCCAATACCGGTACCCGGACCTGGTTCTACCAGTTCGCCTTTACCTCGCTTGTCGCCTTCTACCAGTTCCTTGTGCTGGGCGTTCGGCTCTATCTTCCGGTTGGCGGCGCCGCACTTCTGGCCGCCAGCCTGTGGCTTGCAGGTTCGCGAGGCCGTCAATAACGTTGAGCTTGTCGGGCATCTTTGCTAGAGGCACAGCCATCCTCCACTGATGACGAAAGCTGAGAGCCCATGATCCCCCGTTATTCCCGACCGGAAATGGTGGCCATCTGGTCGCCGGAAACCAAGTTCCGCATCTGGTTCGAGATCGAGGCCCATGCCTGCGATGCGCTGGCCGAAATCGGCGTGATCCCGAAGGATGCCGCAAAGACGATCTGGGAAAAAGGCGGCGCCGCCAAATTCGACGTCGACCGGATCGACGAAATCGAGGCCGTCACCAAGCATGACGTCATCGCGTTCCTGACGCATCTGGCAGAGTTCGTCGGCCCCGACAGCCGCTTCATCCACCAGGGCATGACATCCTCCGACGTGCTCGACACCTGCTTCAACGTACAGCTCGTGCGCGCAACCGACCTTTTGCTTGCTGATATCGACAAGCTGCTCGAAGCACTGAAGCGCCGCGCCTTTGAGCACAAGGATACGGTGACGATCGGCCGCTCGCACGGCATTCATGCCGAACCGACGACCTTCGGCGTCAAGCTGGCGCTTGCCTATGCCGAGTTCGATCGCTGCAAGCAGCGCCTTATCGCGGCCCGTGAAGAAGTCGCGACCTGCGCCATCTCCGGCGCCGTCGGCACCTTCGCCAATATCGACCCGCGCGTCGAGGAACACGTCGCCAAGGCGCTTGGCCTGAAGCCGGAGCCGGTTTCCACCCAGGTCATTCCGCGCGACCGCCATGCGATGTATTTCGCCACTCTTGGCGTCGTCGCCTCGTCGATCGAGCGGCTGGCAACCGAAATCCGCCACCTACAGCGCACCGAAGTCCTGGAAGCGGAAGAATACTTCTCGCCGGGACAGAAGGGCTCGTCGGCCATGCCGCACAAGCGCAACCCGGTGCTGACGGAGAACCTCACGGGTCTTGCCCGCATGGTTCGCGCCTTCGCCATTCCGGCGATGGAGAACGTAGCCCTCTGGCACGAGCGCGATATCTCGCATTCCTCGGTCGAGCGCATGATCGGCCCTGATGCGACGGTGACGCTCGACTTCGCGCTTGCCCGCCTGACCAACGTGATCGACAAGTTGCTCGTCTATCCCGACAACATGACCAAGAACATGAACAAGTTCCGCGGTCTCGTTCACTCGCAGCGTGTCCTGCTCGCTCTGACGCAGGCCGGTGTTTCGCGTGAGGACGCCTATCGCCTCGTTCAGCGCAATGCGATGAAGGTCTGGGAAGAGGGCAAGGACTTCCTTGAGGAGTTGCTTGCCGACACGGAGGTTCGCGCGGCCCTGTCGGAAGCCGACATCCGCGAAAAGTTCGATCTCGGCTACCACACCAAGCACGTCGACACGATTTTCGGCCGGGTCTTTGGCTGACGCCGCCGCGCAAAAGTGCGTAGCGCTTTTGCGATAACGACATGCGCAAGCAATAAGGGCCGGGCGCGATAGCCGCCCGGTTCGTGTCAGAGCGAAGCACGTTTCTGTGGTATTGCGCTATTATGCCCGCATTTGATGCAGTTTGCTCGAATGCGGGCATTTTTGTTAGCGAGGAATTCAATCTTTGCGTGAGATGATCGAGGCTGATCAATTCAGATCGAGGGTTCACATGGCCTACAAGGACAGTGTTCAGCGCACGGCAGCGCGCACGCAGACGAAGATTACCGGAACGGTGACCTGCAAGACGGGTGCGAGCAACGGCATCGTTACGGATCTTTCCGCAGAAGGCATCTGCTTTCAGCTCTATTTCGACATCAATGCACGCACCGGACAGGAAGTGACGATCCGCAGCGAAGAACTCGGATTTCTGACCGGCATGGTCCGCTGGTATCGCGGTGACAAGATCGGCATCAAGCTCAATCTTTCGTCCAACACCGCCGCCCAGATTTCGTCCTACTACAAATTTTTCAAGTAGGTCGGACGATCCTCACAGGAGGAAGCGGCCAGCCTCCGGGAGGCTGGCCGTTTTGTCGTTATCGCATACGGCTGCTGCGAGCACCGGGCTCAACCATCTTGCGATACATGTGCCATGTCGCGTGACCGAGGATCGGCATGATGACGGCAAGGCCGACGAAGACCGGGATCGACCCGATCAGCAGGCCGGCCGCAACGATCAGCCCCCAGAAGGCAACCGGGATGGGATTGACGAGAGTTGCGCGTATCGAGGTTTCGACGGCAGCCACAGCACCGACGTCACGATCGATCAGCAACGGGAACGACACTACGCTGATCGACAGCACGATCGCGGCGAAGACGAACCCGACGGCGTTGCCGACCAGGATCAGGTTCCAGCCCTGCTCCGTGTTGACGATGCCGTTCCAGAAGGCGGCGATCGATGCCGGCGGTTCGGCGCCGAAGATCCTGATATAGAGCGCCTGTGCCACCAGGAGCCAGGCAATGAAGATGACGAATAGCATCGCTGCGACAGCCACGATCGAGGGCAGTGCCGGAGATCGATGCAGGCGGAAGGCGTGAGGCCAGGACGTGTCCATGCCAAGTTCGCGGCGCCTGCTGATTTCATAGAGTCCGATGGCGGCGACCGGCCCGATAAGGGCAAAGCCGGACGCGAGCGGATAGAGCAGCGGCAGCATGTTGGCGCCCGCGCTCCACGTCATGAGCACGGCACCGGCGATGGGGTAGATCAAGCAGAGAAAAACATAGTGAGACGGCTTTTCGCGAAAGTCGTTGAACCCGAGGCGCAACGCGTCCATCACGTCAGCCAGGCCGATCTTTTTTATTCCGGGATGGGCGACGCTGGCGTCCGGTCCCGACAGAACATGGAATGTTGTCATGGCTCACACTCCTCAACCACTACAGAGCGGTCCCGGACCAGCGACAACGGCAAAACTCGAGCCGCATCGACCGCGACCTGCAGTGTCGATTATACATAAAATGATGCCTCTGTCGCCTACGCCTTGACTTCGACGATTTTCGACGCCACATCGCGGCCATTATGAAACTTTCCGACGCCCATATCCTCATCGTTCCCGGCTACACCAACTCCGGCCCTGACCATTGGCAGTCACGCTGGGAGAGAAAAATGTCCACCGCCCGCCGCGTGGAGCAGGCCGAATGGGCCAAGCCCGTGCGCGAGGATTGGGTGGCGCGCATGGTCGAGGAGGTCAATGCCGCTGAAAAGCCGGTGGTCATCGTCGCCCACTCCCTCGGCGTCGCGACCGCGGTCCATGCCCTGCCCCACATCGAAAAGAAGATCGCCGGCGCCTTCCTGGTGGCTCCGCCTGACGTGGCCAATGCCGCGATCCGTCCGAAGCATCTCATGACATTCGGCCCCTATCCCCGCGATCCGCTGCCGTTCCCGTCGCTGTTGATCGCAAGCCGCAACGATCCGTTCGGCTCCTATGAGCATGCCGACGAAATCGCCAAGTCCTGGGGCTCGCTGTTGGTGGATGCGGGGGAATCCGGCCACCTCAACACCGAGTCCGGGCATGGCCCCTGGCCGGAAGGCACGATGGTCTTTGCGCAGTTCCTCAGCCGCCTCCAACCCTGATCGCACTGCGAATAAGACGACTCGGCATTAATCCGAAGTTCATGGTCCGCGATCATCATCTGCCGGCAACAAATGCTGGATCGTGGGATACGTGACCGGACCGAAAGATCCCATCAGGAGCGAACGCCGCGCGCCGGCGAAGCTGAATATCGTGACGCAAGCGGCGCTGGACCAGCTGCCGGTGGCGGCGCTCGTTTTCAATGAACAAGCGTCAATCGTTTCGGTAAACCCCTATGCCAGCGAGCTTCTGCGTCTTCCGCCGGCAGAGTTGCTCAACCGTTCTCTTCGTGACCTTGTTCACCCCGACGACCATCACCTGCTGAGGCCGACCGGGACGGTGCGATCTTCCGCGTCCGCCCAGACGATCCGCTTGCATGGAGCAGCCGATATCGTTTCGGTGGTCTGCACCTCCTATGCAATGGCGGACGGTCGCATGCTGCTGATGCTGCCGGTCGACCACTTGATCGCCGAGATCGCGGGGCTTCGCAACGACGAGACGCGGTGGAAGTATGCGCTGGAAAGCGCACTTGAAGGCGTCTGGGATCACGATTTTTCGACCGGAAACCTCTTCTATTCCGCCACCTGGAAGCGCCTGCGTGGTCTGGCTGATGACGCCGAGGTCGATGGCGCGCTCGATCGCTGGATCGAGAATGTGCATCCGGACGACCGCGCGCATGTCATGGCCTCGATCGGACGCCAGGATTCTGGAGAGGTCACGTACAACACCTTCCAGTACCGCGAACGCCATGCGGACGGACACTGGGTCTGGATCGAAAGCCGCGGCGCATCCGTCGCCTATGGGCCGGACGGCAAGCCCACTCGCATCATCGGCACCGACACCGACATTACGCCGCGCAAGGAGGCCGAGGCGCGGCTGGAGGAAATCTCGCGGCGCCTGAGACTTGCCCTCGACGTATCGAAGATCGGGGTCTTCGACCATAACCTTGAAACCCAGGAGACGCTTTGGGACGAACGTATCCTCGGTATTTATGGGCTTGACCCCAAAGCCGGCGCGCCCAGCGGCCGCAGTTGGGAAGATATGCTCCACCCCGACGACCGCGAAAAGGCGATCGCCCGCGTCAATGACGGCGTCGCCGCGGGTGCACCCTTCACCAATGCGTTCCGCATCGTCCTGGCGAATGGAGAAATCCGGCACATTCGCGCCAACACGGCGTTCTATGTCGACCGCGATGGCACCCGCAAACTGATCGGCGCGAACTGGGACGTAACCGAAGACATCGCGCTGCAGGAGGAACTGCGCAAGGCCAAGGCCGCAACCGAGGCCCGCAACCGCGAGCTTGAGGAAGCGCGCATCCGTATCGAATACAACGCGTTGCACGACTACCTGACGGACCTGCCGAACAGGCGCTATCTCGACCAGATACTGGCGGACGATCCGACGCTCAACGCTATCCTCCACCTCGATCTTGATCGCTTCAAGCAGATCAACGACACGCTCGGGCATCAGGCCGGCGATGCGATGCTGACCCATGCAGCCGCAATCCTGCGGTCTCATGCCGACCAGGACGATTTCATCGCCCGCATCGGCGGCGACGAATTCGTGATCCTCTGTCGGCGCGGCCGCGGGATGGACGAGCTTGGAGATCTGGCCGCCCGCATCGTCCATGCCTTCCGCCGGCCCATTCCCTATGACGGCCAGCTTTGCCGGCTCGGGGCCAGCATCGGCATTGCCTGGAGGGGCGAGGTCGAGACGGATCCCAAGCAACTGCTGATGAATGCAGATATCGCGCTCTACCGGGCCAAGAGCCTCGGCCGCGATCGCTTCGAGGTGTTTTCCGAGCAGATCCAGAACCAGATCCTCAGCGCCAAACGCACCGGCGACGATATCCGTCAGGCGATCGAAGAAGGCCAGTTCGTGCCCTACTATCAGCCGCAGTTCGACGCCCACTCGCTGGAGCTCACCGGCGTCGAAACTCTGGTGCGATGGGACCACCCGGAACGCGGAATTCTTCCTCCGAGCCACTTTCTGAAGGTAGCTGAAGAGATCAACGCCCTGCCCGCGATCGACAGGAACATCGTCGAGATGGCCTATGCCGATTTTGCGGCCTGGGGGCGTGCCGGTCTGACCGTCCCCAAGATCTCGGTCAATGTCTCCTCGCGCAGACTGCGGGACCCGAGCCTGATTTCAGACCTTCGCGCCATGAACATCCCGCCTGGTGTCATGTCTTTCGAGCTCTTGGAATCCATCTTTCTTGACGATCTCGAAGACGAGATTGCCGCGACGATCGCCGCGCTCAACACGCTCGGTATCGAGATCGAAATTGACGACTTCGGCACCGGCCATGCCTCGATTATCGGCCTGCTCAACCTGAACCCGGCCCGCCTGAAGATCGACCGGGCGCTGGTGGGGCCGATCAACGAAAGCGCCAAGCAGGCAAAGCTCGTTCGTGCCATCATCGACATCGGGCATTCGCTCAATATCAAGGTGGTGGCCGAAGGTGTGGAAACGTGGGAGCACGCGGCGATACTGAGGGAGCTTGGCTGTGATATTCTGCAGGGCTACGCCCTGGCAAAGCCGATGAGCCGCCTCGATTTCGAACAGCGCATCAAGAGCGGCTGGAAACTGTCACCGAACGCGGATGCGCCGCCGGAAAAAGGGCGTCGCTACAAGGCGGTCAAATAAAAACCGCCCGAACTGAGGCCGAGCGGCGATATCATGGGCGTATGATAGCCTCGAAGATCAGCTGCTCTGGACTTGCTCGATGGCGACGCCGAGAAGCTCGAGCATGCGCACACGGATCTGCTCTTCGCTCTGGGCAACGCCGGCAGCGTCGAAATCGGCCTTGATCTTGCGCACAACGTCCTCGTGGCCGGCCTCTTCGAAATCGGCCACAACGACTTCCTTCGCATAGGCCTCTGGGTCGCTCTTGCCGAGCAAGCCGGCAGCCCAGAGACCAAGAAGCTTGTTGCGGCGCGCCTCAGACTTGAACCTCAGTTCCTCGTCCAGCGCAAACTTTGCTTCGAAGGCCTTTTCGCGATCCTGCATCGTCGTCATCAATTGATCTCCCGTGAGAATTCCATGCCGGAAATAGTTATGGCCATAAACCAAAACAGTGGTCAAAGTGCAATGCGAAGTTTTCTCGTTTCGTGACTTTCGTGGTACCGTAAGCATGTCGCGCAAAAGTGCGCAGCGGTTTTGCGACAACGGCATGCGAAAAACCAAAGAACGGATGCGCAAGGAGCGAATCTGAAAGGTTGCGACACGCTTTAGGTAAATCAGGGGAAGGGAAGATACGCCGATTGTGAAACGCGTTCTTTTCAGCTATGGACGCCGTGAGAAGACTCCACTAGCGCGACCCAAGTGCGCCAACAACCACAGAGACAATATCCATGAATCGTCGCCGCCGTATCTACGAGGGCAAGGCAAAGATCCTCTATGAGGGTCCCGAGCCGGGCACGCTGATCCAGTTTTTCAAGGACGACGCGACCGCCTTCAACAAGAAAAAGCATGACGTCATCGACGGCAAGGGTGTGCTGAACAACCGGATTTCCGAGTATATCTTCACGCATCTGAACCGTATCGGCATTCCGACGCACTTCATTCGCCGCCTGAACATGCGCGAGCAGTTGATCAAGGAAGTCGAGATCATCCCCCTTGAGATCGTCGTGCGCAACGTTGCTGCCGGCTCGCTGGCAAAGCGCCTCGGCATCGAGGAAGGCACCGTCCTCCCCCGCTCGATCATCGAATTCTACTACAAGGCCGATGCTCTTGATGACCCGATGGTCTCCGAAGAGCACATCACCGCATTCGGTTGGGCAAGCCCGCAGGAACTCGATGACGTCATGGCGCTTGCCATCCGCATCAACGACTTCCTGACCGGCCTGTTCCTCGGCGTCGGCATCCAGCTCGTCGATTTCAAGATCGAGTGTGGCCGCCTGTTCGAAGGCGACATGATGCGCATCATCCTGGCGGACGAGATTTCGCCGGATAGCTGCCGTCTGTGGGACATCGAGACCAAGGAAAAGCTCGACAAGGACCGCTTCCGCCGTGATTTGGGCGGGCTGGTCGAGGCCTATCAGGAAGTGGCTCGCCGTCTCGGCATCATGAACGAGAACGAGCCTGTGCGCGGCACCGGCCCCGTTCTGGTCAAGTAATTTCTGGTCAAGTTAGTTCGGGGAAAGTGAAAGTGATCAAGGCACGTGTAACCGTGACGCTGAAGAATGGCGTTCTCGATCCGCAGGGCAAGGCAATTGAAGGTGCGCTCGGCGCACTCGGCTTCGACGGCATCGGCCAGGTCCGCCAGGGCAAGGTCTTCGATCTACAGATCGAAACCGGCGACAAAGCCAAGGCCGAGGCCGACCTCAAGGCGATGTGCGAAAAGCTGCTCGCCAACACAGTGATTGAAAACTACACCATCTCCCTCGCCTGATGGCGGCGGAGTGCCGCGGATGGCCTGACGTGAAGGCCGGCGTGATCTGGAAATAATGAGGAGGCCCATCTGACATGGGCCATCCTCACGCAGATCAGCCGAAACGACATCGAAGGGGCATACTGTCCGCGGCTCGATGGTTTCGAAATAGCAGGATGCGCAGTGCATCCAATATCGGCCCGAGCGCGTCAAATTGCGCTTCGGCCGCATCGGAAACCGCCTCGAATTGCATGAGCTTCAAGAGGCGCAGGCAGGGTTTGAACCGCACCATGAAGTCAGCCGTCGTCCAGCTTCCAGGCCTCAACCGCGATCGCGACATGATCGCTGCCCTCACCAAGATCTCCGGCAAGGCGCCCGTAACCGTCTGGCAGACCGAAACGGAGATCCCTGATGTCGACCTGATCGTCATCCCCGGCGGTTTCTCCTACGGTGACTATCTGCGCTGCGGCGCGATTGCCGCGCGCATGCCGGTCATGCAGGCGATCAAGGCGAAGGCCGAAAAGGGCGTGAAGGTCCTCGGCGTCTGCAACGGTTTCCAGATCCTGGTCGAGGCCGGTCTGCTCCCGGGCGCGCTGATGCGCAACGCATCGCTCAAGTTCGTCTGCCGCGAGGTCAAGCTCGAAGTCGTCAACGCCGACACCGACTTTACCCGCGCCTATTCCAAGGGACAGATCATCCGCAGCCCGGTTGCGCACCACGACGGCAACTACTTCGCCGACGCGGAGACCCTGAAGACGATCGAAGGCAACGGCCAGGTCGTGTTCCGCTACGCCGAAGGCACCAATCCGAATGGCTCGATGGGCGATATTGCCGGCGTGATGAACACGGCCGGCAACGTGCTCGGCATGATGCCGCATCCGGAAAACCTGATCGAGGCGGCTCATGGCGGCGCCGATGGTCGCGGCATCTTCGCTTCGGCTCTCGAAGTAATCGCCGCTTAACCGTCGCGCTGATAGAAGGCATCCGACCATCCCCGTAACGCAAGCGAGACCGTCGATGCCTTCCATGTTTTCTAGACGCCTGACCGGCCCTGCTTGCGCGGCGTTCGCCCTGACGCTTCTGGCGTCCTGCCAAACATCGCGCCCGCCGGCGCCGACGGCAAGCTCGGCAGCCCTGCCGACAATGGAACGCGTGGCGCTCGGCGCCAACAGCTGCTGGTTCAAATCGGGCGATGCTGCCTTCAAGAACTACCGGCTTGCCCCTGAACTCAATTCCTTCTCCGGACGTCCCCGCATCCTGATCGTGCCGCGCAAGTCGCCGGAAGCACGGCCGCTTGCCGTCATCCAGGCGGAAGGCCAGCCGGCGCGGTTGCAGGCGTTCGGACCGCTCATGAGCGAACCGGTCGCCACCCGCATGAGTGCAGATATCCGGCGTTGGGCCGCTGGCGGCCAGGGCTGCAATTAATCCAGGCACCGGTTGAGAGTTCGGACGCTGTTGGCTGGTGCCCTCAGCGTTCGCTGATGCGCGTCGCAATCTCTAGGGCATACGGCGCTTTGTTCGCATGCCGCTATCGCAAAACCACCGCACGCTTTGTGTGATGCCCGTTAACGCCAGAACGCAACGGACGATTCCCGCCGGGCATCCTTCTCGCAGACCCCGATATCGATCAGTTGCCAATCGCTCATCTCTTCGAGAGCTAACCGGCTGCGTCTCTTGGCGGCCAGGAAACAATAGAGCCGCCAGAGACGTTGAAGCGCGTTCTTAGCACTCCCCGAGATTTCGACATCAAACCCGATCTTGCGACGCGCGCGAGGGGCCTTTTTCACGACTGCCGAGCAAATTGTATCAATTGTACTCATTGTAGGCTCCAATGCATCGATTGCTATCATTGCATTGGTGATAATTGACATATTTCGCTGTGTAATCTAGGTAATTGTCACTATGACAAATTGGCTCCCGGACATTCAGCAGGGTCATGGTCCGCTTTATGCGCGGATCGCCGACCAGATCGAACAGGCAATTGGCGAAGGCGCCCTGCCCGTCGGCGCAAAATTGCCGCCGCAGCGCAATCTCGCCTATGACATTGGTGTCACCATTGGTACCATTGGACGCGCCTACAATATCGTGCGCGAACGCGGCCTCGTCAGCGGCGAGGTCGGGCGCGGAACCTATGTTCTCGATCACCAGGAAAGCCGCCCGCCCGAGCAGGCCGATCCGCTGACCACATCCTTGGCCGGCACCCGGCCGCTGATTGCACCCGCCGGCAAATTGCGCTTCGACAGCACCGCGGCGCCGGACATCGGCCAGGGCTTTGTCCTGAGTGAGCTCTTGAGCGAGATCAGCCGCGATCACCACGCCGACATTGCCAGCTACGCGCGCAATTTCCCGGATCACTGGTTTGAGGCCGGATGCCAATGGCTGGCGCGCGGCGGCTTTCGTCCCTCGCCTGAAACGATCGTGCCGACGCTCGGAGCGCACGCGGCTGTCATTGCCGTGATCGCGGCAGTCACCTCGCCCGGCGATCGTATCGCCTTCGAGACCTTGACCTATTCCCAGGTCAGCCGCAGCGCCGGCTTGATCGGGCGCCGCACGACCCTGATGGAATCGGATGAATTCGGCCTGATTCCCGAGGATTTCGAGCGGGTCTGCGCGCAGCAGCATCCCAAGCTCGCCTTCCTTATGCCAAGCGCGCAGAATCCGACCGTTGCCGTCATGCCGCTCGCCCGGCGTCAGGCGATTGCCGATATCGCCCGCAAGTACGGTGTCTGGCTGGTGGAGGACGATCTCTACGGCGCCATGACCGGCGATCCGACGCCGCCTTTAGCGGAGCTTGCACCTGAGCGGACCTTCCTGGTTGGTGGTCTTTCAAAGTCTGTTGCTGCCGGTGTGCGCGGCGGCTGGGTTGCCTGCCCTCCCCATTTCAGCCAGCGCATTCGCATTGCCCACAAGATGGTCAGTGGCGGCCTGCCGTTCATCCTGGCGGAGCTGTGTTCGCGGCTGGTGCTTTCCGGAGCGGCCACTATTCTGCGCGGCAAGGGTATCGAAGAGATCCGGGCGCGCGAGGCGATTGCCCGCGAAGTGTTCGATGGCATCGAGTTCAGCTCGCATCCGTGCGTTCCCTTCCTCTGGATGAAGCTGCCGGAACCGTGGCTTTCCGGCACATTCAAGCAGGCTGCACTGCAGGAAGGCGTGCTCGTCGACGACGAGGACGAATTCAAGGCCGGCCGGGCGGACCGCGTCTTTCACCGTATCCGTATCGGCTTTTCCTCACCGGCCGACCGTGCCGAAGTGCGCAACGGCTTCCAGACTTTGCGGCGGTTGCTCGACAGCGGACGAGTGGGTTACGACAGTTTCGACTGATAACCCGGTGTCCCGTATGTTTTAGCAGTCTTGTGTAGATCGATTCGCCTCAACAATTCGGCATGCCAGCATTGCTTTTTCTTCGTTCATCCCACCGCCTCGCGACATCGTCGCTTGTTCTCGTCAGTTTGCTTTCGACAGCGCCTGCGAATATGCCGCAGCCGGATTCAGATTAAACGAGCATTGGAACCTGTCGGCAACGGTGGCGCATGCCTCGCATGCCGAACTTTGCGGCGGCCCCAACGATGGCTCGACCCGTGCCGATCTCGCACTCGGCTACAAGTTCTGACAGGTCGGCACCACCTGAGGCGCGTGAGGGCATCAAAAAGGGCGGCAACCGTTGTTGATCGCCCGTATTTTTCTGTCGCGCCGCGCCGCAGCATACGCTAAAGAAGCGGCAAAGCGCCCCCTGTGTCTGTTGCGGTTCGCACGCGCCATATCCCGTGGAAGGATTGCGCGCCGCCCGAAGGATTTGACGGTCGACGATGACGATTTCCAACACCCGCCCCATCACCCCGGAACTCATCGCCTCGCACGGGCTCAAGCCCGACGAATACGAGCGCATTCTCGGCCTGATCGGACGCGAGCCGACCTTTACCGAGCTCGGCATTTTTTCGGCGATGTGGAACGAGCACTGCTCCTACAAGTCTTCCAAGAAGTGGCTTCGCACGCTGCCGACCAAGGGCCCGCGCGTCATCCAGGGTCCGGGTGAAAACGCCGGCGTCGTCGACATCGATGATGGCGACTGCGTCGTCTTCAAGATGGAGAGCCACAACCATCCGTCCTATATCGAGCCCTACCAGGGTGCTGCGACCGGCGTCGGCGGCATCCTGCGCGACGTCTTCACCATGGGCGCCCGTCCGGTTGCGGCGATGAACGCCCTGCGCTTCGGCTCGCCGGATCACCCGAAGACCCGCCACCTCGTTTCCGGCGTCGTTGCCGGCGTCGGCGGCTACGGCAATTCCTTCGGTGTTCCGACCGTCGGCGGCGAAGTCGAGTTCGATGCCCGCTATAACGGCAACATCCTCGTCAACGCCTTTGCCGCCGGTCTCGCCAAAAGCGATGCGATCTTCTACTCCAAGGCCGAAGGCGTCGGCCTCCCGGTCGTCTATCTCGGCGCCAAGACCGGCCGTGACGGCGTCGGCGGCGCGACCATGGCCTCGGCCGAGTTCGACGAATCGATCGAGGAAAAGCGCCCGACCGTGCAGGTCGGCGACCCCTTCACCGAAAAGTGCCTGCTCGAAGCCTGCCTCGAGCTGATGCAGACGGGTGCCGTCATCGCCATCCAGGACATGGGTGCAGCCGGCCTCACCTGCTCGGCCGTCGAAATGGGCGCCAAGGGCGACCTCGGCATCGAGCTTAACCTCGACACCGTGCCGGTGCGCGAAGAGCGCATGACCGCTTACGAAATGATGCTTTCGGAAAGCCAGGAGCGCATGCTCATGGTGCTTGAGCCGGCCAAGGAAGAAGTCGCCAAGGCGATCTTCGTCAAGTGGGGCCTCGATTTCGCGATCGTCGGCAAGACCACGGACGACCTGCGTTTCCGCATTCTGCATCAGGGCGAAGAAGTGGCGAACCTGCCGATCAAGGAACTGGGCGACGAAGCGCCGGAATACGACCGTCCCTGGACCCCGGCCAAGGTCCCGACCGCGCTTGCGACCAACGACATCCCGCAGACGGACGTTGCTGATGCGCTCGTGCAATTGGTCGGTTCGGCCAACAATTCCTCGCGCCGCTGGGTCTACGAACAATACGACACGCTGATCCAGGGCAACTCGCTGCAGCTGCCGGGCGGCGACGCCGGCGTTGTGCGCGTCGAGGGTCACCAGAGCAAGGCGCTGGCCTTCTCCTCCGACGTGACGCCGCGTTATGTCGAGGCGGATCCGTTCGAAGGCGGCAAACAGGCGGTTGCCGAATGCTGGCGCAACCTGACGGCAACCGGCGCGCTGCCGCTGGCAGCAACCGACAATCTCAATTTCGGCAACCCGGAACGTCCTGAGATCATGAGCCAGCTGGTCCATGCCATCAAGGGCATCGGTGAGGCCTGCACCGCGCTTGATTTCCCGATCGTTTCCGGCAACGTCTCGCTCTACAACGAGACCAACGGCCAGGGAATCCTGCCGACCCCCACCATCGGCGGCGTCGGCCTGATCAAGGACTGGTCGAAGATGGCGCGCATCCGGTTTGCCGCTGCCGGCGAAACGATCCTGCTTGCCGGCGCGCCGGAAGGCCTCGGTTCGCACATCGCCCAGTCGGTCTACATGCGCGACGTCCATGGCCGCACTGACGGTCCGGCGCCGCATGTCGACCTCGCACATGAGCGCAAGGTCGGTGACTTCGTCCGTGGGCTGATCGTCGACGGTCTGGCGACATCAGTTCATGACTGCTCGTCCGGCGGCCTGGCTCTCGCCGTTGCCGAAATGGCGATGGCTTCGGATATCGGCGCGACCGTGGATGTGGTCGAAGGTCATGATCCGATTGCTGTTTTCTATGGCGAAGACCAGGGACGCTACGTGCTGACGGTTGCGGCCGGTAACGTCGCTGCCGTTCGCGCCCGTGCGGAAAAGGCAGGCGTTGCCCTGCCGGAAATCGGCAAGACCGGCGGCGATGCCGTCAAGCTCGGTGCAGCGCGCGCCGTCGCAATTCAGCAATTGCGCTCGGCCCATGAATCGTGGTTCCCTGACTTTATGGACGGCTCCAGCAACGCTGCTGCTGCCGCAGAATAATAAAGGGAGTTGGCATATCATGCCCATGGCACCAGGCGACATCGAAGACATGATCAAGGCAGGAATTCCCGGCGCCAAGGTCACGATCCGCGATTTGGCCGGTGACGGCGACCACTATGCCGCCGAAGTCGTGGCCGAAGTCTTTCGCGGAAAGACCCGCGTGCAGCAGCACCAGATGGTCTACAACGCATTGAAGGGCAACATGGGCGGCGTTCTGCACGCCCTTGCCCTTCAGACCAGCGCGCCGGAGTAAGGCTGGAATGGCCGACCTGATCAAGGAACTGGTCAGTGGCGTTGTCGACAGCGCGCTGAAGGAAATCCTGAAGAAGACCGGCGTCAAGCGGACCGCGACGAAGCGGACCAAGCGCCGGACGCGCAAGGCGGCGACGGGTGGCATTCTAGGGGATATCCTGGAAGCCGCCATCGGAAAGCCGGCCAAGAAACAGGTGAGCCGGCGGCGAACCGCCAGCGCACGCAGCAAGACCCGTCGCCGTTCGGCCTGAGCAGTTGTATTAAAACCACATCTTGAGGCCCATCAATATTTGTTGCACTTGGGTGATGAAAATCACCGATATGCATGCTATCTAAGGCCCAATCGATATCCGGTCCTTGAAACCGGGCGCAGGAAGGATGAAAAGATGAGCGGAATTCACGAATTCATCGCGAACGAAGTCAAGACCAACGACGTGGTGCTCTTCATGAAGGGTACGCCGCAGTTCCCACAGTGTGGGTTCTCCGGCCAGGTGGTCCAGATTCTCGATTACATCGGCGTCGACTACAAGGGCATCAATGTCCTTGCCGACGCGGACCTGCGTCAGGGCATCAAGGACTATTCGAGCTGGCCGACCATCCCACAGCTTTACGTGAAGGGTGAATTCGTCGGCGGTTGCGACATCGTCCGCGAAATGTTCCAGGCTGGCGAGCTCCAGTCGCACCTGCAGGAACAGGGAATCTCGGTCAAGGGCGCCGCTGCCTAAGTCAGGCCGCCAACTCCGATCTGGTCGGAAAAGGCGGGTGACCGCCTTTTTTGATTCCGGAATTAAATCCGGATCGTCTAATTTTCGTTGTTCTTTACTAGGCGGAGCACACTCACGCTCTGTCATGAAGTGGTCGCGATAAAGCGGCATAAGCAGCCTGAAAGGGCGTTCGCCCGTTCCCATGCTCCGGCTTGGCCCGGCTGCCCATCGCCGATAGTCCCTTTCGCTTCACATCGGATGCCGCCTGCACCGCTGCGCCGGACCAGGCCCGTCCCCTCAACTGTTCTCGACATGCCGACCGGCATTTTGCCAGCCGACGTCGCCTCTTTCCGGAACAAACTCCGGTCTTGACCTATTTCGGTTGCGTCCGGCGCGCCGCAAGGATTTTGCCTATGACGAGCATGACAGACGAAGCGGCCGCTCCCGGCCTCAGCAAATTTCAGTTCATCGCCTTGATGGCGATGCTGATGGCGGTCAATGCCGTGTCGATCGATATCATGTTGCCCGGCCTGCAGGAGATCGGCGCCAGCCTTGGTGTAACCGACGAAAACCATCGGCAATATGTCATCACCGCCTATCTTATCGGTATGGGCGTGGCGCAGCTTTTCTTCGGCCCGTTGTCTGATCGATTCGGCCGCAAGGCGCCGCTGCTCGTCGGCCTCGGCATTTATGGTGTCTGCGCGATCGCAATCGTCATCGTGCCGACCTTCGGCGCGCTGCTGGCGTTGCGCTTCGTCCAGGGCATCGGTGCAGCCGCGACCCGTGTTATTACCGTGTCGATCGTTCGCGACGTCTATGGCGGCCGTCGCATGGCTGAAGTGATGTCGCTGATCATGATGGTGTTCATGATCGTGCCGGTCATAGCGCCGAGCGTCGGCCAGTTGATCATGATCTTTGCCGAATGGCACATGATCTTCGTCGTCATCGCGCTCTTTGCCTTCACGATCGCAACGCTTGTGGTGTTCCGGCTTCAGGAAACGCTGAACCCGGATCATCGCCGCGCCTTTACCCCTTCGGTCATCCTCAGCGGCTTCAAGATCGTCCTGACGAACCGGCTGTCGCTGTTCTATACGCTGGCGACATCCGTTATCCTCGGGGCGCTCTTCGGCTTCATCAACTCTGCCCAGCAGATCCTGGTCGGGGTCTATGGGCTGGGCCTGTGGTTTCCGGTCGTGTTTGCGGCATTTGCCGGGATGATGGCGGTCGCGTCCTTCACTAATTCGCAGCTCGTTCGGCGCTTCGGCATGCGGGCGCTGTCGCATGCTGCCCTACTCGGCTTCACGCTGGCGAGCTTCCTCTGGATGGCGGCGTCGCTTTATGGTCCGGTGCCCTTCCCGCTGTTCGTGGTGCTCTATGGCGCCGCCATGTTCCAGTTCGGGCTGATCGCGTCGAACTTCAATGCGATGGCGATGGAGCCGCTCGGCCACGTCGCCGGCACGGCCTCCTCGGTGCTCGGCTTCACCCAGACCATCGGCGGCGGCGTCATCGGCGCCTTCATCGGCCAGGCTTTCGATGGGACGGCGACACCGCTCGCGATCGGCTACTTCACCGTCGCGGCGATCGGCGTCGTCTTCGTCCTCATCGCCGAACGCGGAAAGCTGTTCAAGGCACACAATCCGGCAGGCTGACGATAGCCTGCCGGCCGATTATTCCTCCCAGATCTGCTCTTCACGGGTTCGCACAATGACCACGATCACCACACAATCCGAACATGTCGACGGGGTTTCGGGCGCGGCCCGCCTCAATATGGGCCTCGTCGAATTCATCATCACCATTGCCGTCATGACGGCGAGCGTGGCAATCGCCATCGACAGCATGCTGCCGGCATTACCGAGCATCGGCCAGTCGCTGAGCGTCGCCAACTCCAACGACACCCAGCTCGTCATCGGCGTGTTCTTCCTTGGCTTCGGGCTTTCGCAGATCTTCTTCGGCAGCCTTTCCGATACGTTCGGACGTCGCGCCGTGCTGCTCGGCGGCCTTGCCTTCTTCACCGTGTCGATGTTTGCCGCCGCCCTGACCCAGAGTTTCGAAATGCTGCTGGTCCTGCGCTTCGTCCAGGGCATCGGCGCTGCCGCCGTGCGCATCACCACCATGGCGATCGTGCGTGACTGCTTCGGTGGTCGCGAGATGGCGCGGGTGATGTCCTACGTCATGATCGTTTTCATGATCGTTCCGATCGTCGCACCGTCGATCGGTCAGCTCGTCATCCTCTACGCCAACTGGCACTGGATCTTCATCCTGATCGGCATCGTCGGCGCTGTCCTCTTCGTCTGGGCACTGGCCCGCATGAAGGAATCGCTGCCGAAGGAAGAGCGCCTGCCGCTTTCCGTCTCATCGGTCGCATCCGGCTTCAAGACGGTGCTGACCAACCGCATCACCTGCGGCTACATGATCGGCATGACGATGTTCACCGCGGTCATCTGCGCCTACATCGTCACCGTCCAGCAGATCTTCGGCGAGGTCTATGGCCTCGGCGAGTGGCTGCCGATCGCCTTTGCCGGCACTGCCGGCGGCATCGCCGTTGCCAATTTCGCCAACGGCTTCTTCGTGCGCAGCTTCGGCATGCGCCGCATCTCGCACGTGTCGATGATCCTGTTCACGCTGATTTCCGTGATCGGCTTTGCCATGTCGCTCTGGGGCACGCCGGCATTCGTCATCAGCTACCTGATGTTCTCGGTTCTTCTGATGTTCTTCGCTGTCATCGCCACCAACTTCACCGCGATCAGCCTGGAGCCGATGGGTCACCTTGCCGGAACGGCGACCGCGATCACCGGTTTCGTCTCGACGACCGGCGGCGCACTGCTCGGTGGCGCCGTCGGCCAGTTGTTCAATGGCACGCTGCAGCCGTTGCTCGGGGGCTTTGCCCTCTTCGGGCTCGTGACGATCCTGGCCACCCTTTGGGCCGAAAAGGGCAAGCTCTTCACCCATCCCGGCGACAAGGATGTCTCGCTCGACCACGGCGGCGGCCATATGTGATATCGACCTCACCAACAAAAAGCCCGCCTGGATCGCTCCAGGCGGGCTTTTCTGTTTCGACGATGTCGGTGTTTAGATGGTGAAGACTTCGCGACGCAGCGTTTCCCAGCTGTCCTTGTCGGTCGTCAGCAGCAGGCCGCCATTGAGGTGGGCAGGCAGATAGGGCGCGCCGTCGAAGCGTGCGGCATAGGCACCCGCCTCCTGCGCGATCAGTGTGCCGGCCAGATGATCCCAGGGCATCAGCTTCTGGTACATCAAGAAGTGGATGTAGCCGCCGGCAAGGATGCGATACTCGTGCGCGGCGCACCGGTAGCTGGTCGCAATACGGACCTTGGCCAAGTTGGCCATGACTTCGCGCCGCGCCTCTTGGCTGTAGAAGCCCGTCGAGGCGCCGCCGACCATGCTTTCAAGCGGAACGCCTGCAGTCACCGACATGCGCTCCTGCGAGCCGTCAGGACGGCACATCCAGGCGCCGGAGCCCTTCTCGGCGATTACCCAGTCGTTGCCAAGCGGGTCGTAGATGATGCCGGCAACGGTCTCGCCCTTGGACACGACGCTCGCCATGACGCCGAACAGCGGCAGGCCGGCTGCGAAGTTAAAGGTGCCGTCGATCGGATCGACGACGACGGCGAGATCGGCGTCTGCCAGCTTGTCGAGCAGCGCCGGATCGGCAGCAACGGATTCTTCGCCGATGAACACGGCGCCTGGCGCAATCTCATCCATGCGTGCCTTGATCAGGCGCTCGGCTGCCTCGTCGCCCTCGGTGACGAGATCGATCGCTTCCGACTTCATCCGGACATCGCCCGCGCCGAGATTACGAAACCGCGGCAGGATTTCTTTGACCGCAGCCTCCTGCAGCAGATTGGCAAGGGCGGCGATGTCGACGGAATGGCTCATTCTTTGGGCTCCGGTGAGAGGGACTGGAAGTCGAAAAGCTTGGGGTCGAGCAGATGCGAGGGGTTCACATGGCCGAGCGCCCGCAGCATCGTGTCCTTGCGGCCCGGCATGCGTCGTTCGAGGTCGGCAAGCATTGCCTTCATGGCATTGCGCTCAAGGCCGTCCTGCGAGCCGCAGAGGTCGCAGGGAATGATCGGAAATTCCATGGCAGTGGCAAATTTCGCCAAGTCGTCCTCTGCCGCATAGGCCAGCGGCCGCAGCAGCATCAGGTCGCCTTCGTCGTTCAGAAGCTTCGCCGGCATCGAGGCGAGCCTGCCGCCGTGGAAGAAATTCATGAAGAACGTCTCCAGAATATCCTCGCGGTGATGGCCGAGCACCAGCGCATCGCAGCCCTCTTCGCGCGCGATCCGGTAAAGATTGCCGCGGCGCAGCCGCGAACAGAGCGAGCAATAGGTGGCGCCTGTCGGCACCTTTTCCTTCACGATCGAATAGGTGTCGCGATACTCGATACGGTGCTTAACGCCGATCGAGGCCAGGTATTCCGGCAGGATATGCTTCGGAAAATTCGGCTGCCCCTGATCGAGGTTGCAGGCGACAAGCTCGACGGGCAGCAGCCCGCGCCATTGCAGGTCCATCAGCAGTGCCAGCAGGCTATAGCTGTCCTTGCCGCCTGAAATCCCGACCAGCCAGCGCTTGGCGCCCTTCAGCATGCCGAAATCGTCGAGCGCCTGGCGCGTCTGCCGCAAGAGCCGCTTGCGCAGCTTGTTGAAGGAGACCGACGACGGCATGCGTTCGAAGATCGGATGAAGACCCGTCTCGATATCGCCGTCTTCAACGGCATTGTCGATTGCGTCAGGCGAAAGGGCTGGCGAATGATCCATGGCAACGATCCTGGAATGGCCGGCTCGGGAAGGAGAGCGCACGGCACGTCACGGCCAGCACTTGCCCCGTTCCATCCGCAAGATCAAGGGAAAACGGCCCTTCGTCCGAAATCAGGAGCCAAACACCGACCAACCGGTGCGGGCGGCCAACATCTCCAGCGCCAGCGATCCCAACAGCGAATTGCCGTTCTCGTTCAGGCCCGGCGACCAGACGGCGACGGAGGCCTTGCCGGGTGCGACCGCGAGAATGCCGCCGCCAACACCGCTCTTGCCGGGCAGACCGACGCGATAAGCGAAATCGCCCGAGCCGTCATAGTGGCCGCAGGTCAGCATCAGCGCGTTGATACGTCGGGCCCGCTGGCGCGATACGACGGAATGGCCGGTCAGCGGGTTGGTGCCGCCGGCTGCCAGAAACAGGCCCGCCTTGGCGAGCTGGCTGCAGGTCATTGCCAGAGCGCAATGGTGGAAATAGACGCCGAGCACATGCTCGACCGGGTGATCGAGCCGGCCGAAGGAGCGCATGAAGTTGGCAAGCGCGAAATTACGGAAGCCGGTCGCCGTCTCGGAGCGCGCGACCTCGTGGTCTATGACGATGGCATCGTCATCTGCGAGATAACGAACGAACTGGACGATCTCGCCGATCAGTTCGCGCGGCGTGTGGCCGGCAAGGATCAGGTCGCTGATGGTGATCGCGCCGGCATTGATGAACGGGTTGCGCGGCTTGCCGCCTTCCTGCTCGAGCTGGACGATCGAGTTGAAGGCCGAGCCTGAAGGTTCGCGGCCGACGCGGTGCCAGATGGTCTCACCGTGCTTGCCGAGCGCCAGCGTCAGGGTGAATACCTTGGAGACGCTCTGGATGGAGAACGGCACCTCGGCGTCGCCGACCCGGTGCACCTGCCCGTCGGTGGTGACGATTGCCATTCCGAAGTGTTTCGGAGAAACGCGCGCAAGCTGTGGGATGTAGTCGGCGACCTTGCCCTCGCCGAGCCGTGGCGTCAGCTCGCGGTAAATGTCCTCGATGATCGCCTGCAGGTCCTGCGGCGTCTTCTGCTCCGGCATGCGATTTCCCCTTCGTCGCGCGAGCCATTGTCCCGCCGAGGCGACCAAGTCCCCGTCGCGGAACAAGACGCGCGGCAGATCAAACAGCCACGTATCTGAAGAGACAAAAAAACCGCCCGTTTCCGGGCGGTTTCGATCGTTCACAAGGCCAGAGCCTCGGATTAACGCGAATAGAATTCGACGACGAGGTGCGGTTCCATGACGACGGCGTAAGGCACGTCGGAGAGAACCGGAACGCGGACGAAGGTTGCAACCATCTTGTTGTGGTCGACTTCGATGTAATCCGGAACGTCGCGCTCAGCGAGCTGAACGGCTTCGAGAACCGTAACGAGCTGCTTGGACTTTTCCTTGACTTCGATGACGTCGCCCGGCTTGCAACGGTAGGAACCGATGTTGACGCGAACGCCGTTAACCTTGACGTGGCCATGGTTGACGAACTGACGTGCGGCGAAAACGGTCGGAACGAACTTTGCGCGGTAGACGATCGCGTCGAGACGCGATTCGAGCAGGCCGATCAGGTTCTCCGGGGTGTCGCCCTTGCGGCGGTCAGCTTCGGCGAAGATCGCACGGAACTGCTTTTCGCGGATGTCGCCGTAGTAGCCCTTGAGCTTCTGCTTGGCGCGCAGCTGCACACCGAAGTCCGAAAGCTTGGACTTGCGACGCTGGCCGTGCTGGCCCGGGCCGTATTCGCGGCGGTTAACCGGCGACTTCGGACGGCCCCAGATGTTTTCGCCCATACGGCGGTCAATTTTGTACTTGGACGATTCGCGCTTGCTCATCGCATTTCCTTTCAGTCGGTTACACCGGTCTGTTGCCAAACCGGATCAAGGAAACACGCCCTCCTCTGAACCCATTTTGAGAGTTCTGACAGGATTCTCACGATCACGCTGCCGGAGAAACCACGGGACATGTCAAATGAAACACCGGACATTTCTGCCCGGCGTTGGGGCGGCTTTAGGGCTTCCAGCCGCCATTGTCAAACGAAATCACCGTATTCGGCACCATTTCAGGCAGGGTCGCCAGCCTGTTGGTTTTCCAAGGAAACAAGCAGCGTTTTCAATAGCGCTGCCAGTGCTGCGCGTTCCTCCGGCTTCAGACCTGCGATATAGCGCGCCTCGCTCGCCATGTCAGCCCGAAACGCGGCTTCGGCAAGCGCTATGCCCTTCTTCGTCAACCCAACCACGCTGCTGCGTCCATCCGATACCGAGCGCTCGCGCAGGATCAGCCCCGCCTTTTGTAATCGATCGAGTCGATGTGTCAGTCCGCCTGACGAAATCATCAGCAATGTATAAAGGTCGGTCGGCGTGAGGCGATACGGTGGGCCGGAGCGCCGGAGTGTTGAGATCACGTCGAATTCGCCGCGGTCGAGACCGAAGGAGGCAAAGGTTTCCTCGATCGACGGACGCACGAGATTAGAAAGCCGATAGGCCCGCCCGAGGATGGTCATTGGCTCCGTATCGAGATCCGGCAATTCGCGATCCCATTGCGCGCGCAACCGGTCGACGTGGTCCCTCTCCTCTTGCTCATGCTGCATTATCAACTCCGCGGTGTTTGGCAATATATCTTGACGAGAAGATATTTTTACATAATATCTTCTCGTCAAGATAATTCATTCGAACCGGTAAACCAACCCCGATGGAGGCCAGCATGTTTCATGTCATTCCCCGTGCAGAGCAGAAACAGAGCCCCAACCGGACGATCCTCTTTGAAGGGGGGCAGTACGGCACGCCGGTTTCGCTTTTCCTGATGGATGCGGAGCCTGGCCAAGGGCCGGCGCTTCACGTTCACCCCTATCCGGAGACCTGGCTCATTCATTCGGGCGAGGCGGAGTTCACGGTCGGTGAGCAGACGCTCATCGGCAAGGCCGGCGACATCATCATCGTCGATCCCAGCACGCCGCACCGTTTCGTCAACAGCGGCAACACCCGGCTTGAGATGACCTGCATCCACGCGTCCGACCGCGTGATTCAGGAGTGGGTTTGACGCCCCGCAAGCGACGGGTGGCGTTGTGCATCGGTACCGTCTCGTCTTCAAATACTTGGAATTGAAGCCTCGGGCGGAGGACGTGCCTATTCAGCTGCAGCGGCGGACGGATCCATTGCATCCGGCCCGTTGGCGTCGCCCGGCGCCGTTTCGTGGCCGAGGTCCGGAAAGGCGACTATACGCTTGCCGGTGAAATCGGCATGGACGACAACGAGCCCATTCTCCTCGAAATAGCCGAGCAGGCGTCTGGCGCGTCGTGCGGAATGGGTGCCGTAGGCGCGCGCGATCATCGCGTCCGACGGACAGGCAAGGCCGCGCACGGCCGCCTGCGCCATCATCAGGAACACGCCCTGCAGGTCCTCGGTGACGCGATCGGCAAGCCGGAGCGCCGACGCCCAGGCCTCTGTCGCCGCAGTCTCAGTGTCGACGCCGGAGCGGGCAATTGCCATCTTGCGCCGAAATGCGCTCAAGGACAGGGCTGCTCCCGGCACGCGGCGAATCCGGCAGCGCACGAGGAAATCCTGGAACAGTTCGGCATCCGGCCGGAACGCGGCATCGGGATTGGCGAGAATCTCGGTAAACAGACCGTCCAGCAGCGCACCGCGCTCCTCCGCCGACATTTCCGGCTGGGCTGGCCTGGTTTCCACCGGGGCGACCGGTTCGGGGCGCGGCCGGGAAAGCTCCGCGAGAATATCGGTTGCCGGGCGCGGCGGCGGTACGGCACGGCGCATGATCGGCCGCGTCAGTTCGTCGGCGTCAGGCGTGAAGATCAGGTCTTCCACGTCCTGCGGCGCTTCCGGCAGCGGCATCAGCTTCGGGCTCGTCGAGCGTGCTGAAGTCTCGACGGCACCGATCGTCACCTTCAGCGGCCGGCGCGACAGCGCCGGGCCAAGGGCGACGAAGGAGCCGCGCTTCAGATCGCGGAACATTTCGGCCGTGCGGCGATCCATGCCGAGCAGGTCGGCAGCGCGCAGCATGTCGATATCAAGGAATGTGCGGCCCATCAGGAAGTTGGACGCCTCCGCCGCCACGTTCTTGGCAAGTTTTGCCAGGCGCTGCGTGGCGATGACGCCGGCAAGTCCACGCTTTCGGCCACGGCACATGAGGTTGGTCATCGCGCCGAGCGAGATCTTGCGGACTTCTTCGGTGACGTCACCAGCGACCGACGGCGCAAACATCTGCGCTTCGTCGACCACCACGAGTACGGGATACCAGTATTCCCGATCCGCATCGAACATGGCGTTCAAGAAGACGCCGGCGCTGCGCATCTGCTGTTCGATGTCGAGACCTTCGAGCGAAAGCACGCAGGAAACTCGGTGCTGACGAATGCGCGTGGCAATGCCGATCAGCTCAGCGTCCGTGCGCTCACCCTCGACGACCACATGGCCGAACTTGTCGGCAAGTGTGACGAAATCGCCCTCGGGGTCGATGATGCATTGCTGCACCCATGGCGCAGACTGCTCCAGCAACCTTCTTAGAAGGTGCGATTTTCCCGAACCGGAATTGCCCTGCACCAGAAGACGGGTGGCCAGAAGCTCTTCGATATCGAGCGAGGCCGAGGTCCCTTCGGACGTCGCTCCCATGTCGATGCCGACCTTCATTTCCACCTCTTCATTTTGGATTGATTCGCGACCATGCTGAGTTCGCCAAACGAGCGACACCTAGCACGGTTTTGCCGGCGGTCATGCAACCGCTGCAGAAAACCCACAGGGAATACCGCGTTGTGGACCATGGAAAGATCGGCCAGTTCACCCGGTTGTTTGCGCGGAAACGTTGAATAAACCTATTGATACATCTTTAACAAGCGCCTGCCCCGGCCCATACGTCTTTGAGCGACCGGGATTTCCGGGCCACGAATGGATCAGAACGAGACCGAAAACCACTTCCAGATGAACTACGAGGATGGTCAACGCATCGTCTCGAAAAAGGAATCCGCGCAATCAGGCCGCGCGAACTTCCTGATTGCGATTGCGCTCGCCGCGTCGATTGGCGTCCTGCTGGCGATCTTCTTCTAGCCGATCGTTTCGCTGGCGGCCGTCTGTTCGGGGGTAGTGACGTTCGACATGACGGTCAGGCCGAAGCCCTGCATCAGCCGGCGTGTGGAAAAATCGGGATTTCCCGAAGTGAAGATCGCCGGGTCCTCGCCGTTCAACGGCTCAAAGCCGTCGGGCAGCGGCACGAGCGAGCGGGCCCGCCGGGCGATGGCCTCGGCTGGATCCAACCAGTCGACCGGCCAGGGCGCCAGCTTGCGGAACAGATTGGCCAGAAAGGGATAATGCGTGCAGGCGAGAACGACGATATCGGTCTTGCGGCCATCCATCTCGATGAAGCACGGGGTGATCTCGGCCAATACCTCCGCATCATCGAGCTTTTCGCCGCGAATATAGGCCTCGGCCATCTTGGCGAGGTTCTCCGATCCGACCAGGCGGACATGGCATTGGCTGGCGAAGGACTGGATGAGGTCGCGCGTATAGGCGCGCTTGACCGTGCCTGGTGTCGCAAGCACGGAAACCAGCCCCGAGCGCGTGCGCTCGGCCGCGGGCTTGATCGCCGGCACGGTGCCAACGAAGGTCATCTGCGGAAAGGCGGCGCGCAGATCGGCACCGACGAGGGTGAATGCGGTGTTGCAGGCAATCACGCAGATTTCGGGATCGTGCTCGGCCAGCAGCCGGCCAAAGAGCGCGATGACATGGGCGCGCAAGGCCTCTTCCTCCCAGCCGCCATAGGGGAAGCCGGCATCGTCGGCGATATAGATGAAATGCCGCTCCGGCATCAGCACCCTCGCCTCGCGCAGCACCGTGAGCCCGCCGATGCCGCTGTCGAAGACGAGAATGGGTTTCAGTTCAGTCGCTGTCACCGCTGTCTGATACTTTCTTGTTGTGCTCGGCCCTGCTGTGATCAACGGGAGCGCCGGAACCTCGGGGATGTTCACGCGAAAACCGATCGAGCGACGAAATCACGCCGCGCAGCACCCGGATTTCCGTTTCGGTAAAGGCTGGTCTGGTCAGAACTGTGCGCAGATTTTCGACCAATTTCGGCTTTTTGTCGGCGGAGCGGAAATAGTTGCGCGCTTCCAGCGCATCCTCGAGGTGATCGAACAGGCCCTGCAGATCGTCTTTCTTCGCCGGACGCTGCTCCAGTGCCTGGAACGACGTCTGGTCTTCGCTTTCCATGCCCGTCTTCAGCCACTCGTAGGACATTAGCAGCACCGCCTGGGCGAGATTGAGCGAAGCGAAAGCCGGATTGACGGGGAACGTCACAATCTCGTCGGCAAGCGCCACTTCCTCGTTCGTCAATCCGGTGCGCTCGCGGCCGAAGATGATGCCGGTCGCCTCGCCGGCTACGAAGCGCTGTCTCAGCGTGCGCGCCGCCACTATCGGCGAGCGAACCGGCTTGTAGCCGTAACGGTCGCGCGCCGTTGTCGCATAGACGAAGTTGAGGTCGGCGATCGCCTCTTCCAGCGTGTCGTAGAGCTTGGCGCCTTCGATGACGTGGTCGGCGCGGCTGGCGGCAGACTGCGCCTTTTCGTTCGGCCAGCCATCGCGCGGGTTGACGAGGCGCAGTTCAGACAGGCCGAAATTGGCCATGGCGCGGGCAACCATGCCGATATTCTCGCCGAGCTGCGGATAGGCGAGAATGATCGCCGGTCCTTCGGTCAGGAGTTCTCGTTCGCTGTTGGTGCCTGCCATGTCTTTCGCCTTCGCCTTCTGTTCGGCGCTTCCCTCGCACAAAAGACCGGAAAATTAAAGTCCGGCCGACATGCTGAGGACTGCGGGCATCACGGTGTTGCCGGATGCAGACGGCTGAGGGAGATGCCGATCATCTCCAGCCCCAGTTCCGCATCGTCCTTCGATATCGGCAGATGTCGGCTGACTGGCCCGGCGACGCGGCCGCCGTCGTAGAAATAGCCGGCCCCTTTCTCCGCGATCGAGCGAACCAATGTCAGATTTTCGTCGATGTCGGTGTGGAACGTGGAGCCGACGGCGTCGGCCTCGTCGGCAACGCGACGGGCAAACACGCGCGCCCAATAGGTGCACCCCATGAAGATCGCCAGCGTCTGCCTGACGTGGCCGGGGCGCGTGACAAGCTGCCAGGAAACGCCAAGGGGCTTGGCCGCCGCGGCAAGCTCGCGGTAGGCGCGGTCGACGGACTGCGACCGCGCAATCAGCGCCATGCCGGAGGCGCCCTCCTTCGCCGCTTGCAGCAGTCCTGTCAGTTCGCCACACCAGGCCTTGATCGCGAGATCAAGCGATGTTCGCGTACGGGTCGGGAAAACCACGAAGGCAACCACAGTACCGGCGATGGAGCCGATCAGGGTTTCCTCCAGCCGCAGCTGCAGCAGCTGTGGGGTCAGCACGCCCATCAGGCTGTAGAGCAGCGACAGCACGATAGAGACGAAGAAGGTCATCGACGCATAGGAAACTGCGAGGAAATAGAACGCGAGAAAGATGCAGAGCGCACTCAGCGGCAGCACCAAATAGATGTTTCCGGCAACCAGCGTGCCGGCGACGATGCCGACCACGATGCCAAATAGCGTACCGGCCGAGCGCTGTAGCGCCTTGACCGCCGTATCGCCGCGCGAGCGGGTGTTGGTAAAAACGAGAAAGGCAGCCAGCACCGCCCAGAACCATCGGTCGCGCGACAGCATCAGCCCGAACACCATGGCGATGCCGGCGGCGAGCGTGATCTGGATGGCCGTTTTGAGCGCCGGATTAGACACTGTCAGCTTTGGACGCGTGGACGCCGGGGCAACGGCTCGCTCCACCGGATCCTCGAGATCATGCGCGTCGAGTTTTTCCAGGCTATGGGCGAGGCGCTGGCGAACATTGCGCAGCCACGAGAGCGCCTTGACGGTCTCGACAAGCCGCTCGTTCGTGCGGTCGATGCGCGCCGTCTCCGCTTCGATCTCGGCGGAGTTGCGCGTAAGCATCGCTTCGACCAATGCGACCGGAGGCATGGCCTGAAGGCTCAGCACGATGACGCTTTCTGCCGCCAGATGCAGGTCGAAAAGGTTGATCACCACATCCGACGAGGCAAGGCCGGGCTCGGGTTCCGGGCGTCGGTTCTCGGTCGGAATGAAACTTTCCGCCATCAGCACCGCCTCCTTGAGGCGCTCTTCCCTCCGGTGCAGCCGGGTGCGATCCGTCTCGATCAGGGTCGGTTTGCGTGCGACATCGACCAGCTCCTCCAGCATCTGGTCGACGCGCTGCTGGACGCTGGCCGCAGCGCGCATGAGGTCGCGATAGCGGTGGTCGGGCAGAAGCACGGTGCGGACCAGGTGGGCGACCATGGCCGAAACCGCTGCACCGAAGACCAGTGCGGGCAACTGGTCAATCGTCGGACGCAGATAAGCTCCGATGAAATAGGACATGAAGGCGAACATGCCGACGGCAAACCATCTCGGCCCGAAGGAGCGACAATAGACCGCCAGGAAGATGATCGACAGGAAAACGACATCGGAGACGTAGCGGTGGCTCTCCAGCACCGAGGCCAGCGCGACCATCGAGACGCCAACGATGACGGCGATTATACGGGTCACGAGCTGTTCGCCGTGCGTGCGGTCGCGGACGGCAAGGCCGCCTTCGATCGAGAGCGAAACGGCAAGGCCGTAGGCTGCCGGCGGCAATGGCGCCACGAGATAGTGGAAGGCCATCAGCAGGCAAACCGACGAAACGATCGTCGCGGTGATGCGCGTCGCCTGGCGCAGCCGGGAAAAGGCAGGATCATTGGCGAGAAGCCAGTCGCGCACGCGGGAGCGAATTTCCATCGGATGCCTTTTGCCTGCTACGGTGACCATCGACGCGTCACCGCTTCTTCTTGATTAACGCTGCCTCCGATCTTTTCAAGGCGCAGGCCGGCTTAAACCAGTCCAAAACCCATCCTCGGCCCCTGCCCGCCGGTCGATCGAGTCTCCACCCAAAGTTTCAGCCAAGCATGCTTTGCCTTGCCGTTTCACAATGCTATAGGGCTCTGGATTTTTCTAAAGAGGAAGGGACATCGCTCCCGTTGTCCCGCTAAGCTACGAGGCATATTCATGGCAAAGATCAAGGTCGCCAATCCGGTCGTCGAACTCGACGGCGATGAGATGACCCGCATCATCTGGCAGTTCATCAAGGACAAGCTGATCCATCCCTACCTCGACGTCGATCTTGAGTATTATGACCTCGGCATGGAAAACCGCGACGCCACCGACGACCAGGTGACGATCGATGCAGCCAACGCCATCAAGAAGCACGGCGTCGGCGTCAAGTGCGCCACGATCACCCCGGACGAAGCCCGCGTCGAAGAATTCAAGCTCAAGAAGATGTGGAAGTCGCCGAACGGCACCATCCGCAACATCCTCGGCGGAGTCATCTTCCGCGAGCCGATCATCTGCAAGAACGTGCCTCGTCTGGTTCCGGGCTGGACCAAGCCGATCATCGTCGGCCGTCACGCCTTCGGCGACCAGTACCGCGCCACCGACTTCAAGTTCCCCGGCAAGGGCAAGCTGACGATGAAGTTCGTCGGCGAAGACGGCAAGGAAATCGAATACGACGTCTTCGACGCACCGTCGGCCGGTGTTGCCATGGGCATGTACAACCTCGACGATTCGATCACCGAATTCGCCCGCGCTTCGTTCAACTACGGCATCCAGCGTAAGGTTCCGGTCTACCTCTCGACCAAGAACACCATCCTCAAGGTCTATGACGGCCGCTTCAAGGACATCTTCCAGAAGGTCTTCGAGGAAGAATTCGCCGAGAAGTTCAAGGAACTGAAGATCTGGTACGAACACCGCCTGATCGACGACATGGTCGCTTCGGCGCTGAAGTGGTCCGGCGGCTACGTCTGGGCGTGCAAGAACTACGACGGCGACGTCCAGTCCGACATCGTGGCTCAGGGCTTCGGCTCGCTCGGCCTGATGACCTCGGTTCTGATGACGCCGGACGGCAAGACGGTCGAAGCAGAAGCGGCCCACGGCACCGTGACCCGTCACTACCGCCAGCACGAGAAGGGCGAAGAGACCTCGACCAACTCGATCGCTTCGATCTTCGCCTGGACCCGTGGCCTTGCCCATCGTGCCAAGCTCGACGGCAATGCCGAACTCGCCCGCTTCTCCGAAACACTGGAAAAGGTCTGCGTCGATACCGTCGAAGCCGGCTTCATGACCAAGGACCTGGCGCTCCTGATCGGCCCCGACCAGCCGTGGCTCTCGACCACCGGCTTCCTCGACAAGATCGACGAGAACCTGAAGAAGGCAATGGCTGCCTGATCGGCACACGCCATCGACCCGAATGCGAAACCCGGCCTTGTGCCGGGTTTCTTTTTGGTTGGATAGCCGCAGTTCCAAGAACCTCTGGCGACCCATTCCCTCTGTCATGCTCGGGCTTGACCCGAGCATCCAGGCCAAGCCTCTTGAGCCCAAGGACATCTGTGCGTTGGCGACGGCTCAGGTGGATCCTCGGGGCAAGCCCGAGGATGACGAGAGAAGTCGAGCGGGTCATTTCAGCGGCAGATAGATCTCGCTCAAGAGCTCGGTCGGCGGCACGTCGCGCGGATTGTTGAGATACTTCTCGAACATCAGGCTGTCGCGCACCTCGCGGCCGGATTGCGGCAGCCACGTGCCGTAAAGCCATTGATAGGCCAAGGGCATGTCCGCATAGGGGCCTTTGTGGCGCAGAACGGCATAGCGTCCGCCCTCGAGCGTCTGGGGTGTCAGCGGTGCATCGGCAGGCAGGGTCTCCTTGGCGGTGACGCAGGCAAAGGAGCGCAGCCTGTCCGCCGGCACCAGTTCCGGATCATCCAGATAGATGCCGATCATCTCCATGTCCGGACGATAAAGATTGCGCGAAATCAGTGTGCCGTAGAGCGTCTCGAATGCCTTGCCGATGCCCATATAAGAGCCGGAGTGGGCGACGCCGACGAGATCGAAGCCGTCGATCTCCTTGAGGGTGACTTCATACATATCCGCAATTCCTTCCGATGAAGCGGTTTCGAAGGTTTTGTGGCTGCCCTCCCTCCGATACCGCGCCGGCGGCAGTCCATAGACGGCCTTGAAGGTGCGGTTGAAGGATTGAATATTGGGGTAGCCAGAGCGCTGCGCGATCGCTTCGACAGGAAGATCGGACTGCACGAGATCGGCGGCGGCCTTCTGCAGCCGTAGCCGCTTGACCGTTGCCGCCAACGTCTCGCCGTGGACGGCCCTGTAGATTCGGTGCCAGTGGTGTGGCGACAGGCAGGCGATTTCAGCGAGACGGTCGAGATCCAGCTCCTCGTTGAGATGGCCGTAAATGTAGTCGCTCACCCTGTGCAGCCGTCTTTCGTAGCTTGCCCAGGTCGCCCGCTCGTCCATGTCTAGCCCTTCGCGCTTTGCTCACGGATCGGTAGACCATAGACGACTTTGACAAATCCTGCGGAGTTTTGCGGCGAGCATGCAGAGGGGGCAATCGCAATCACAAAAAAGGACGCCCGAAACCGGCGCCCTTTTCAATTTCACGTTTCTGCGCCTACAGCGCCGCGCATCAAGTATGACGCGCAAATGGCACTGTAACACCTTAAACTTGCTGCATAATTTTATCCTCCAATCGCATCCGATTTGAGGAATTATGCAGTGTCCTTAGCCGGCCAATGCAACGGCAACGGCCTCGATCGCGTCGGCTGCCTTCTCGCCGTCAGGGCCGCCGGCCTGCGCCATATCAGGGCGGCCGCCGCCGCCCTTGCCGCCAAGGGCGGCCGAGGCGATACGCACGAGATCGACTGCGCTGACCTTGGAAGTCAGATCGTCGGTGACAGCCACGACTGCGCTTGCCTTGCCATCGCCGGAAACGCCGACGAAGGCGACGACGCCGGAGCCGAGGCTCTTCTTGCCGTCATCGGCCAGGCTCTTCAGATCCTTTGGTTCGACACCGGAAACGACCTTGCCGAGGAAACGCATGCCGGCGATGTCGCGCGCGGCATCGGTCGATCCGGCCTGACCGCCGCCACCGAGCGCCAGCTTCTTCTTGGCTTCCGTCAGTTCGCGCTCCAGCTTGCGGCGCTCGTCGAGCAGTGCCTCGACGCGGCCGAGCACGTCGCCCGGCTGAACCTTGAGCGTGTTGGCAAGCGTCTTCACCCGCTCGTCCTGCTCGTTGAGATAGGCACGGGCTGCCTCGCCCGTCAGCGCCTCGACGCGGCGCACGCCGGCGCCAACGGCACTTTCGGAAACGACGCGCACCAGACCGATGTCGCCGGTTGCCGAAACGTGGGTGCCGCCGCAGAGTTCGACCGAATAGGCACGGTTGGCCTTGGAGCCGTGAATGCCCTGCCCCATGGACACGACCCGCACTTCGTCACCGTATTTCTCGCCAAAGAGCGCCATGGCGCCTTCGGCAATCGCATCGTCGACGCTCATCAGGCGCGTGGTGACCGGCGTATTCTGAACGATGATCTCGTTTGCCATCTCCTCGACGATCTTCAGCTCCTCGGCCGTCATCGGCTTCGGATGCGATACGTCGAAGCGCAGGCGCTCGGGCGCAACCAGCGAGCCCTTCTGCGCCACATGGGTGCCGAGCACCTCGCGAAGCGCCTCATGCAGCAGATGGGTGGCCGAATGGTTGGCGCGAAGGCGCGAACGGCGGGCATGATCGACTTCGAGCTGGGCCGCGTCGCCGGTCTTGATCGTGCCTTCGGCAACGACGCCGAAATGAACGAACAGGCCCTCGCCGCGCTTCTGCGTGTCGGTCACAACAAGCTTGCCGCCGTCGGTGGTGATCGTCCCCGTATCGCCCATCTGTCCACCCGATTCGCCGTAGAACGGCGTCTGGTTGAGGACGATCTGGACGGTTTCACCCTTGGTGGCCGACTGAGCGACAGCGCCATCGCGCAAGATCGCCTGGACGACGCCTTCGGCAACTTCCGTATCGTAACCGAGGAACTCGGTCGCGCCGTGCTTTTCGCGCAGCTCGAACCAGATGGTTTCGGTTGCCGCTTCGCCGGAGCCTGCCCAATTGGCGCGGGCTTCGGCCTTCTGCCGCTCCATGGCGGTCGTAAAGGCGTCGGTGTCGACGCTGATGCCCTTGGCGCGCAGCGCATCCTGGGTCAGGTCGAGGGGGAAGCCGTAGGTATCGTAGAGCTTGAAGGCGGTTTCGCCATTGAACTGATCGCCTTCGGAAAGGTCGGCCGAGGCTTCGGACAGGAGGTTCAAGCCACGCTCCAGCGTCTTGCGGAAGCGGGTTTCCTCGAGCTTCAGCGTCTCCGAGATCAGCGCCTCGGCGCGCATCAGTTCCGGATAGGCGCGGCCCATCTGGCCGACGAGCGCCGGCAGCAGCTTCCACATCAAGGGATCGCGGGCACCGAGCAGCTGCGCGTGGCGCATGGCGCGGCGCATGATACGGCGCAGCACATAACCACGGCCCTCGTTCGACGGCAGCACGCCATCGGCGATCAGGAAGGCGGACGAACGCAGGTGGTCGGCAATGACGCGATGGCTGGCGCGCTGGTCGCCTTCGGCCTTGACGCCGGTTGCTTCTTCAGACGCGGCAATCAATGCGCGGAAGAGATCGATTTCGTAGTTGTCGTGCTGGCCCTGCAGCACGGCTGCCAGGCGCTCGAGGCCCATGCCGGTGTCGATCGACGGACGCGGCAGGTTGACGCGCTCTTCCTTGGTGATCTGCTCGTACTGCATGAAGACGAGGTTCCAGATCTCGATGAAGCGGTCGCCGTCCTCATCGGCAGAACCAGGAGGCCCGCCCCAGATCTTGTCGCCGTGGTCGTAAAAGATTTCCGAGCAAGGACCGCAAGGGCCGGTATCGCCCATGGCCCAGAAATTGTCGCTGGTCGGGATGCGGATGATGCGGTCGTCGGAAAGGCCGGCGATCTTTTTCCAAAGGCCAAAGGCTTCGTCGTCGGTGTGATAGACCGTGACCAGCAGGCGCTTGGCGTCGAGGCCATATTCCCTGGTGATCAGGTTCCAGGCAAGCTCGATAGCGTTTTCCTTGAAGTAATCGCCAAAGGAGAAATTGCCGAGCATCTCGAAGAAGGTGTGGTGGCGCGCGGTGTAGCCGACATTGTCGAGGTCGTTGTGCTTGCCGCCGGCGCGCACGCATTTCTGCGCCGTCACGGCCGTCGAATAGGGACGCTGCTCAAGCCCGGTGAAGACGTTCTTGAACTGGACCATGCCGGCATTGGTGAACATCAGCGTCGGGTCGTTGCGCGGTACCAACGGGCTCGACGACACCACCTCATGACCATTCCTGCGGAAATAGTCGAGAAACGTCGACCGGATTTCATTCACGCCGCTCATCTTGCGTCCTATCTGTGCACCAATTCAGGCCCAGGCCCCGGCATCTGCCGCGCCACTCGCCGTTATCCTTCGACCCCGCGGCCATCGCTGACGGCTGCGCCCTCCAACGCCCTCGGTCGCCGGAACCACAGGCTTTTATCGTTCGCGTATCATGCTGTCCAGACGGCAGCAAAAAACCGGCCGCCGATGAAGGCGACCGGTTTTGAAAGCTTGAAGCTCGGCTCGCTGCTTATGCTTCGGCAGCGTCGTCGCCGTCGTCGGGTTCCGGACCACCATTCTCGAGGAACCGGTCGGCGATCAGGCCGGCGTTCTGACGCAGAGCCGTCTCGATCTCGCGCGACAGGTCCGGATTGTCCCTGAGGAACGACTTGGCGTTCTCGCGACCCTGGCCGAGGCGCTGGCTGTTATAGGAGAACCAGGCACCGGACTTCTCGACGATACCAGCCTTGACGCCGAGATCGACGAGTTCGCCGGTCTTCGAGACGCCTTCGCCATACATGATGTCGAATTCGACCTGCTTGAAGGGAGGCGCCATCTTGTTCTTGACGACCTTGACGCGCGTCTGGTTGCCGACGACTTCTTCGCGCTCCTTGACGGAACCGATACGGCGGATGTCGAGGCGAACGGAGGCGTAGAACTTCAGCGCATTGCCGCCCGTCGTCGTTTCCGGCGAACCGAACATGACGCCGATCTTCATGCGGATCTGGTTGATGAAGACCACCATGCAGTTCGACTTCGAGATCGAGGCGGTCAACTTGCGCAGCGCCTGGCTCATCAGACGGGCCTGCATGCCCGGCAGGCTGTCGCCCATTTCGCCTTCGATTTCGGCGCGCGGCACGAGCGCTGCGACGGAGTCGATGACGAGAACGTCGATCGCCCCGGAGCGTACCAGCGTATCGGTGATTTCGAGCGCCTGTTCGCCGGTATCGGGCTGCGAGATCAGCAGGTTTTCGAGATCGACGCCCAGCTTGCGCGCATAAACCGGGTCGAGTGCGTGTTCGGCGTCGACGAAGGCGCAGATGCCGCCCTTCTTCTGTGCTTCTGCGATGGTCTGCAGCGCCAGCGTCGTCTTGCCCGAGCTTTCCGGACCATAGATTTCGACGATGCGGCCCTTCGGCAAGCCACCAATGCCGAGTGCGATGTCCAGGCTGAGAGAGCCGGTCGAAACCGTCTCGATCTCGATGATGCTGTCCTTCCCACCGAGCTTCATGATCGATCCCTTGCCGAACGACCGTTCGATCTGGGAAAGTGCCGCTTCAAGTGCCTTGCTTTTATCCACCGATTTGTCCTCTACGAGCCGCAAAGAGTTTTGTGCCATTTGGTCCACCTTTAGGTTATTGAAGCTACCGAGGCAATGAAGCCGCCGCACGAGTTTTTGTACATGTTTTGTTCCGTTTTTGCAAGAGCAGGACAAGACATTGAAAAATAGGAATTATTCGGATTGTGTTCGATTCATGTTCACGCTTTGCTGCGTAATTTTTTTGGCAGCGCCAGGCGCACCCTGAGACGATGAACCCTCCCGATCCGATTCGGCCGATAGACAGCAGAGGAACATTCATGAAGGAAGGCGAAATCGCCGTCTTCGGCGGCGCTCATATCGATCGGCGCGGCCGCATCTCGGGCACGACCGCACCCGGTTCGAGCAACCCCGGCACCTGGTTCGAAGAGGCAGGTGGCGGCGGCTTCAACGCTGCGCGCAACCTGGCACGACTGGGTCATAGCGTCCGGATGATCAGCACGCGCGGTGGTGACGCTGCTGGCGACATCGTGACGGCGGCCGCAGCGGCTGCCGGCGTCATCGACAATCCCCTCACCTTTCTCGACCGCCAGACGCCGAGCTACACTGCGATCATTGAAAATGACGGCAACCTGGTGATCGCCCTTGCCGACATGGATCTCTACCGGATGTTCTCGCCGCGCCAGTTGCAGCGGCGCGCATTGCGCGATGCCATCGCCGACAGCCGGCTGGTGCTGACCGATGCGAACCTGCCCGAAGAAACCATCGCCGCCCTCGTAGCGGCGGCGTCGACGGATGGGCGCATTGTCGCCGGTATCGCCGTATCGCCGGCAAAGGTGATCCGATTCCAGCCGAGCCTGGTCAGGCTCAGCTTCCTGTTCATGAACGAGGCCGAGGCGCGGGCGCTCACCGGCAAGGATGCGGCGGATGCTGAGGGTTGGCCGCCGCTTTTGCGCGCCGCCGGGCTCAATGGCGGCGTCGTTACCCGAGGCGGCAGAGCGGTCGTCGCCTTCGATCGCGAAACCGTCTGCGTCGCGACGCCGCCGGCCCTGCCGGAGCTCGCCGATGTTACCGGCGCCGGCGATGCCCTGGCATCAGGCTTCCTCACCGCCCGTCTTGCCGGCCATGATCTGTCGGAATGCCTGCGGCGCGGCATTGCCGCCGCCGGCATTACGCTTCGCTCTCCCTTGGCCGCCTCGGAACAAATGTCGCAGGCCAACCTCGAACAGGCACTGGCCCTTGTGCCGGCACCTCAAATGCTGGCATGAACGCCGCCAGCCGAACTCCCAAGGAAAAACCATGACCAAACCCGCTTCCCCCTTCCTGCCGATGGAATATTCCGACGAGGTTGCAGCCGCCAAGGCACGCGGCGCGCCGATCGTGGCACTGGAATCGACGATCATCACCCATGGCATGCCCTATCCGGGCAACCTCAACATGGCCCGCAGCGTCGAAGCGATCATCCGCGACCAGGGTGCCGTTCCGGCGACGATCGCCGTCATTCACGGCGTTCTGCATATCGGCCTTGACGATGCGAAGCTGGAAGAGCTGGCCAAGACCGAAGGCGCGATGAAGGTATCGCGCGCCGATCTCGCCTTTGCCATCGCCGAGCGCCGCACCGGCGCGACGACCGTTGCCGCCACCATGATCGCCGCTGCCCGCGCCGGCATCCGCGTCTTTGCGACCGGCGGCATCGGCGGCGTGCACCGCGGCGCCGAGCTGAGCTTCGACATCTCCGCCGACCTCGACGAACTGGCACGCACGGCCGTCATCGTCGTTTGCGCCGGCGCGAAAGCCATCCTCGACATTCCGAAGACGCTCGAGGTCCTCGAAACCCGCGGCGTGCCTGTTGTGACCTATGACAGCGACGTGTTCCCGGCCTTCTGGTCGCGCGATTCGGGCCTCAAGAGCCCGCTGATGCTCAACAGCCCAGCGGCAATCGCCAACTTCCAGAACATGCGCGAACTGCTCGGCGTCGATGGCGGCATGCTGATCGCGAACCCGGTTCCGGCCGAAAGCGAGATCGCGCGCGAGGAGATGGAAATCTACATCGGCCGCGCGCTCGACAACGCCGAACGCGATGAGATTTCCGGCAAGGAGGTCACCCCGTACCTGCTCGACAACCTCTTCCACATGACCGAGGGCCGCAGCCTCGAAACCAACATAGCGCTGGTCGAGAACAATGCCCGCCTCGCCGGCGAAATCGCTGTGGCGCTGACCGCGAAGTAGTCGACTGACATTAAGATCATAAGAGAAAAGCCCGGCGCGAAAGCGTCGGGCTTTTTGTTGGACTGCAATTCTTGGCGAGCGCCGAAATGCGCGCCGCGATTTCTCAGATTCGCTCAATGCACTGCGCAGTTTCGCGCACGCCTCAGGAGTCCAGCATCTCGCGCACGGCCACGGCCAGTTGCTTCAGCGAGAACGGTTTCGGAAGGAAGCCGAATTTGGCGTCGGCAGGAAGATTGCGGGCGAAGGCATCTTCCGCGTAACCCGAGACGAAGATGAACTTCAGGTCCGGGTACTTCTTGCGCAGCTCCGTCAAGAGTGTCGGCCCGTCCATTTCCGGCATCACCACGTCCGAAACGACGATATCGACGGCGCCATCGAGCTCCTCCATGATCTCGAGTGCTTCGACGCCAGAGCCTGCCTCGTGCACGGTATAGCCGCGGGTCTCGAGCATGCGCTTGCCGCCGCGGCGGACCGCTTCTTCGTCCTCTACCAGGAGGACGACGGCTGAATCACCGGTGAGATCGGTCGGTTCCTCGGTCTTGGCGACTGGCTTGGCGACAGCTTCAGCCGGCGGCAGCGTCACCGCCCCATTGGATGCGCCCTGCGTCGGTTCACCCGCGGCTTCCGGAATGTCGATATGGCGCGGCAGCAGGATGCGGAAGGTGGTTCCCTTGCCGACTTCGGATTCCGGATAGATGTAGCCGCCGGATTGCTTGACGATGCCGTAGACCATCGAAAGACCAAGGCCCGTGCCCTTGCCGACTTCCTTGGTGGTGAAGAAGGGCTCGAAGATCTTGTCGAGAATTTCTGGCGGAATACCGGTTCCCTGGTCGGAAACCTCCACCATGACGAAATCTTCCTCCGGCAGTTCGCGCCGGCCAATGGCCGCGATTTCCGTTGCCGGCAGATTGCGCGTGCGAAGCGTGATGATGCCGCCTGACGGCATGGCATCGCGCGCATTGACGGCAAGGTTGAGCAGCACCTGCTCGAACTGGCCGAGATCCGTGCGCACCGGCCAGAGATCGCGCCCGTAGTCGACTTCGACCTTGACGTTGGTCCCGGTCATGCGATCGACGAGCATGCGCAGGTCGCCGATCACGTCGGTCATGCTCAGCACTGTCGGCCGCATGGTCTGCTTGCGCGAGAAGGCGAGCAACTGCCTGACGAGCACCGCCGCACGATTGGCGTTGCGCTTGATCTCCATCAGATCGGCAAAGCTCGCATCGGCCGGTCGCGCCGACAAAAGCAGGTGGTCGGAGGACAGCAGGATCGCCGTCAGCACGTTGTTGAAATCGTGCGCGATGCCGCCCGCAAGCGTGCCGACCGCATTCATCTTCTGCGTCTGCGCCATCTGGTTTTCGAGCGCCTTCTGCTCGGTAATCTCCAGCGCGTAGATGATCGCTGCCTCTTCCGGAGCCTGATCGCTCTGGTCGATGACGGCATTGATATAGAAGCGGAAATGCCGCTCGCCATCGGCCGGGTGCAAGGCGTCGATCGGCGCGATATCGCCCTGGCGATCCTTGGCGGCGGCAAGCGCCTCATGCAGACGGCCCTTTTCCGTCGGATGCACCACCGTTTCGATCAGCGCGCCACGCTCGACATCGTCCTGGGAGACAAGGCCGGAAAACAGCTTGAGGAACGGCGCATTGGTGCGAAGGATGCGACCGTTGCCGTCGACCGAGGCGATGGCCATCGGCGTATTGTTGAAGAAGCGGGTGAAGCGCATCGCAGCGCTCGACGCCGACTGATCCTCGTCCTCGCCGCCGTCGCGCGACATGACGATGGTCCGGCTTTCGCCGGGCGCGCCATCGCGTGCCGACGACACGCGGTGCACCATGCGCACCGGCAGGCTCTGGCCGTTGGACTTGCGCAGATCGAGATCCAGCACCTTGGTCTTCTTCAGGCCTGGCTCCGCCTGCACCGATTGCACCAGCGTCAACCCCTCGCCGGCGACAAGATCGCCGATGCTCATGGAGCCCGGCTGGAATTTTGTCAGGTCGATGCCCAGCCAATCCGCAAGGGTAGCGTTGATGTAGAAGATCTCGCCCTTGCGCCCGGCGGAGAAGAAGCCGGCCGGAGCATGGTCGAGATAATCGATGGCGTTCTGCAGTTCCTTGAAGAACCGCTCCTGGTCGTCACGTTCGGCGGTGATGTCGGCAATCTGCCAGAGATAGAGCGGGTTGCGGTCACTATCTTCGAGCGGCAACACCCGGGCCTTCAAGCGAAACCAGTGGGCACCAGAGCCGCTGGACGCAGCACCGGTCGCCAGCGGCTTCAACAGCCGAAACTCCTCGTGCCCCTGCTTGCCTTCGTGCAGACCGTTGGTGAGGCGGTAGATCGCTTCGGTCGCCTCGCGGTTTCGCGACAGGATCGTTTCGAGCGACTGGATGCCGGCAGAATTCTTCGCGCCGGTCAGCGCGCCGTAGGCGGCGTTGGCGTAAATGATGCGGCCCTTGCGGTCGGTGACGATCGTGCCGTCTTCATGGGCGTCGAGAAAGGCGCGCGCCAGTTCGTCCGGCCGCGATTGCGGCATCACCTCGATGAAGCCGATGACCGACGAGACGAGGAAGAAGATGCCGACCATGGCAAGAACGCCAAGGATGCCGAGCACGATCTCGTTGTCCAACTCGTTCTTGAAGATCACGAAGGCGATCGCAGAGACGGTCAGAACGATCGCAAGCAGGACGATCCGCATGACGGTTCCCGGCCTGACGCCACGGTCAACAACCGGCATCTGGTAGTCACCTGACTGCCGCATTTTCGTCATCGGGTCCTCATCTGCCGCCAATACCGCCCGGCACATAGCCGATACGGTCCGGCGCTCCGGCCGGCATCCGCGCAATCCGCCAGGTGAAATCGGCCAATCCCGACACGCCCTCGATCATTCGGATAGGAATCATCTTTAACGATCAGAGATAACAGCAAAAAGCACCTGTGCGGAAGCGCAGCGGTCAATTCACAGGGAATGTCGGCGAAGTGCTTGTCCAAGCCCGAAAAAAGCCGTCAAATACTGCCACTCGAAAGGCTTTAAGGAGTTCAGCCTATGATGGAAACGATCGTCGGAGACAACGGTAGCCGATTCATTATCGCCGCCGGCGCCGTTGCGATCGGGCTTCTGTGCCTCGTGGCCGTGCTCTGGATCATGCGCAACAGGCCGTCGTCGCCCTTCATTCGCGGCGGCAAGAACAGGCAGCCTCGCCTCGCTGTGCTCGATGCGGCCGCTGTCGACACACGCCGTCGCCTGGTGCTCGTGCGTCGCGACGACGTCGAACACCTGATCATGATCGGCGGACCTACGGATATCGTCATCGAAAGCCGGATTGCACCGATCGATGAGAGCGCCTCAGCGAACGACGGTCCGGCAGTCATCGAGCGCAAGCCGATCGAGCAGCCGGTTGCCAGCGGCAATGGAACAGAGACAAGGGCAGCAGCGCCGGTGCAGTTGCGCCCTGTCGTACAGCCGGAGATGGCCGTCGCCGCGCCAGTGCGTCCGGCGGCGATACCGCAGGAGCAGCCGGTTGCGCGTGTCGAGCCGGCCCCGGCGGTTCGCCCGATTGTCGAACAGCGCCCGGCTCCTGTGATGGCCCCCGTGATGGCCATTGAGCCGCGTCCGGTCGAAAGGGTTGCGCCACAGGCGCCCGAGATCGTTGCCCCTGTCAATACGGCCGAGAAGGTCGAGGGCATCTTCGATGCCGCCCGCAGCCGCGTGCTGCCGACCCAGCCGCCAGTGCAGGAACAGCGTCCTGCAGCCGTTGCCCAATCGCAGCCCGTTGCCCAAAGCGCGCTTTCGGACTTCGAACGTATCCTCGACGCCGAAATCAGCGGTGACCTGCAGCGGCTGACGCCGGCTGCGGCGGCCGCACGTCCGGAAAATCGCGCGCCTGTGGCCGCTGCCGCCCGCCATGAGCCGATGCTCGGCGCACCGATCGACGATGTCCGCAAGGAGCCGACGATCGAGGAAGAGATGAACCGCATGCTCGCCGACATCTCCGCCGGCCGTAAGCCTTGACACATTCGGCGTCATTTCACCACGGAACAAACATTCAGCAAAAAGAAAAAGGCGCGGTCAACCCGCGCCTTTTTCTCAAGACTGATCCGGAAATCGGACCCTTATTCGTCCCTATAGACCTTTTCCCGACGCTCGTGGCGCTCCTGCGCCTCGATCGAGAGCGTTGCGATCGGTCGGGCGTCCAGACGCTTCAAGCCGATCGGCTCTCCCGTTTCCTCGCAATAGCCGTAGGTCCCTTCATCGAGCCGCTGTAGCGCCGCATCGATTTTCGAGATCAACTTCCGCTGACGGTCGCGGGCTCTCAGTTCAATCGCCCGGTCTGTTTCGGAAGAGGCCCTGTCGGCGAGATCGGGATGATTGGCGCTCTCCTCGGCCAAGTGATCCAGTGTCTCGCGTGCCTCGCGAAGGATGTCGTTTCTCCAAGCATTCAGCTTGGCCCGGAAATAGGCCCGGTGGGTGGCATTCATGAATTCCTCGTCCTCCGAGAGGACAAAGGTACTAAGATCGATCTTCTCACTCAACGCGATTCTCCTGAAGAACATCTCATTGCGGCGGTGTATAGCCCCATGGAAGCCGCGATTCAAGCCTCGGATTAGACACTCAACCGTATTTTAACAATGCTTGCAATTCAGGCTAACTGGCGAATATTTCATCAAAATTACAGATGAGATCTTAGTCGTAGAGATGATCACCTACCCGGCGCCAAGAAGACCGGTCGTAACTTGGATGTTCTGCCGCCAGCGCGACGCCGCCCTTTTGCCGGGATTGGTGCGCCCGGCGGCAACCGGGCAATCCCCTGAAAAAAGCGGTTCACAGCTTGATCTTTGCATCATCGACGGGAAAAGGTGGTGATCCGCCGCGAGACGCGCAAGACCCCGATCCGGCGATACTTTATCCCGTCGCGACCCGCGGCCGGCAGCTACCGGAATTCAATATATGCAAGACAGTGCCGCCAGGCCCTTCCGTCTCTTCCTTCTGCGTCATGCCCGCTCCGGTTGGGCCTTGCCCGGTCAACGTGATTTCGATCGCGCGCTCGACGACGTAGGATATGCCGAGGCGGAACTGATCGCGCAGATGGCTGCCGATCGCGGCATCCGGCCGGAGCTGATCTTGTGCTCGACGGCGGTCCGCTGTCGCCAGACCGCGGAACCCTTCTTCCGATCCGTCAGCGAAGACATCCAGATCCGCTATGTCGATGCGCTCTATACCGGCCCGGCAAGCGTCTATACCGATATCATCGATGCAAACAGGCATCTGAATTCGTTGATGATCGTCGGACACAATCCGATGATTGACGAACTCTTCCGCCGCTTTGCCGGGAACGAGGCGGCGACCGACGCCCTTCCGCATGGTTATCCGCCGGCAGCCCTTGCGATCCTTGACTTACAGGGAGGCCCAGGCGGCGCCGCAACGGCCACGCTGGTGTCGCTGATCCTGCCAACCAGGGAACCGAAATGACATGCCATTGTTGCGGTGCGGGAAATATTTCCTATATCGCCAAGGCAAACAGGACCTGCCGCACGTCTGGCAGACATTCGCATGAACGAAAGCGGCAAGGTCCGCGAGGGATAGCACGACTTGGCGCCAAATCTGACCAGCTTCAAAGACGACGCCCTGATTGCATTCGACAATCTCACCGATCGTGCATCGGGCCTCGTCAATCCCTCTATCCGGCTGGGCGTCACCGGGCTTTCGAGAGCCGGAAAGACCGTCTTCATCTCGTCGCTGGTCCACAATCTCCTCAACGGCGGACGGCTGCCGGTGTTCGAGCCGGTGCGCTCCGGCCGCGTCTCGAAGATAAGGCTTGAACCCCAGCCGGACGACGCCGTGCCGCGCTTTCAGTACGAGGATCACATTGCCGCCCTGGTGCGCGATCGTATCTGGCCGGATTCGACCCGCGCGATCTCGCAGCTTCGCATTACCCTCGATTTCGAGAGCGCCAGCGGCTGGAACAGGCTGTTCTCGGCCGGCCGGCTGTCGCTCGATATCGTCGATTATCCCGGTGAATGGTTACTTGATCTGCCGCTACTCGCACAGGATTTCAAGCAGTTCAGCGACAATTCGGTTGCCCGCGCCCGTGCTCCGGGCCGCGCCAACCGGTCGGCGGATTGGCTGACGCTTGCCTCATCTGCGGGACCAACGGCGATCGCCGATGAAAGCAGCGCGCGCCGGCTCGCCGAAAGCTTCACCGCCTACCTCAAAGCCTGCAAGGCGGACGCGAGCTCGCCCTCGACCCTGCCGCCCGGTCGCTTCCTGATGCCGGGCGATCTCGAGGGCTCACCTGCCCTGACCTTCTCGCCACTGCCCGACCTGCCCGAGGGCCGTGCGCCGAAAGGTTCGCTCTGGGCGATGATGGAGCGCCGCTACGAAGCCTACAAGAAGCACGTCGTCGGCCCGTTCTTCCGCGAGCATTTTGCTCGGCTCGACCGTCAGATCGTGTTGGTGGATGCGCTACAGGCGATCAATGGCGGGCCGGAAGCGCTGCTCGATCTGGAGCAGGCGCTGGCCGACGTGCTCGCCTGCTTCCGTCCCGGCACGAACAGCTGGCTCTCGTCTTTCCTGACCCGACGGATCGACAAGGTGCTGATCGCCGCGACGAAGGCGGACCATCTGCACCACGAAAGCCACGATCGGTTGGAGCGCATCACGGCGCGTCTCGTCAGCCGGGCAGCCGCCCGCATCGGCATGAGCGGTGCGGGGCTCGAGGTCATGGCGATCGCCTCGGTCCGGGCGACACGCGAGGCCACGGTCGACCATGGAGGGCATACGCTTCCGGTTATCGTCGGAACACCGATCGCTGGCGAGAAGATCAACGGCGAGACCTTCGACGGTGAAGGGAAAACAGCGATATTTCCCGGTGACTTGCCGGATGATCCTGAAGTTTTTTTTAGGGCGCTTGATGCCGATGCGTCGGCGAAAAAATTCGGCGACGTGCACCCGATGCCCGAGCTCAGTTTCGTGCGCTTCCGGCCGCCGCATCTTGAAGAGACGGGCGGCGGATTGAAGCTGTCGGTGCCGCATATCCGGCTCGATCGGGCGATGCAGTTCCTGTTCGGAGACCGGTTGGCATGAGTGACGATTTCAACAGCCGTGGCCGAAAGCCCGGTGCTTTTTCGGTGAACCCGGATCCGGAGCAGAAGCCGGCGGAAAGCGACCGCCCCCGCCGCGCCCCGGCGAGCTTCGACGACAAGGTGGTGATGACCCCCGACACGGAGGATCCCTTCCGGGAAACGACGCTTGGCGTCGAAAGCCTCGCTTTGCCGGAGGCAAACCCGCGCAGGCGTCGCCTGTCCGTCGGCAAGATCGCCATGGGGGCATTCGGCATTCTCCTCTCGCTGGCGACGGGTCTTTGGGTCGACCGCCTCATCCGCGACCTGTTTTCCCGCGCCGACTGGCTCGGCTATGCCGCAATGGGTATCGTTGCCATCGGGCTCCTGGCACTGCTGGTAGTCATTGGCCGCGAGCTTTCAGGCATGATGCAACTGACTGCCGTCCAGAGCTTGAAGACGGAAACGGAGAATGCCGCCGCTTCCGGCAATACCAAGCTGGCACGGTCCGCTTCGGAAAAACTCGTCCATCTTCTCGCCACCAATCCGCGCACGGCACGCGGTCGTACGCGCCTTAAGGAAACCGAAGGCGAAATCATCGATGGCCCGCATCTGCTTGACCTGACGGAGCGCGAATTGTTGACGCCGCTCGATCGCGAGGCCCGGCGCATCATTCTCGCCGCTTCCAAGCGCGTGTCGATCGTCACCGCCGTCAGCCCCCGCGCGCTCGTCGATCTCGGCTATGTGCTTTATGAATCCGCTCGCATGATCCGCGCGATGGCCGAGCTTTATGGCGGCCGCCCCGGTACGCTCGGCATGATCAGGCTGATGCGCGACGTTATCGCCCATCTCGCTGTCACCGGCTCGATCGCCGCCGGTGACAGCCTCATCCAGCAGGTGCTTGGCCACGGCTTGGCGTCAAAACTCTCGGCCCGGCTCGGCGAAGGCGTAATCAATGGACTGATGGCCGCCCGCATCGGCATCGCTGCCATGGACCTTTGCCGACCGATGCCTTTCAGAGCACTGAAACGTCCCGGGATCGGCGACTTTCTTTCGGACCTCGCGCCCGGTGCCGGTCGCGCGGCTAGTCAGAACGGCGACGTCTAGAAACGACTGCATGTTTCCTAAAACCTACCCGACTTAAGGATGAAAACATGCAGAAATTCAAAGTGCTTCAGCGACCTTTGCGCGTCTGAAAAGACGCGCGGCCTGTAGAACTAGATGCCCGCATACCACTCATAGCCCAAGTCTTCCCAGAAGCCGCCGCGTCCACGACCGAACGTCGAAAGATCCGCAACGACCTCGATGGCACTGATGTACTTCGCCATCTTGTAGCCGAGCTGCCGCTCGATGCGCACTCGAAGCGGCGCGCCATTGGCGACCGGAAGTGACCGTCCGTTCAATCCATAGGCAAGGATCGTCTGCGGATGGCGCGCATCGATGAGGTCGATCGATTCGTAGTAGGCCGTCGGTCCGGAAAGCCCGAGACCCATGCGATCGAAGCAATGGAAGACGACATAACGCGCTTCCGGTCTGATCTTGGCTTCATCAAGTACCTTGGCTAGCGGAACGCCCGACCATTTGGCGATGCAACTCCAGCCCTCGACACAGTCGTGGCGGGTGATCTGTGTCCGCGACGGCATGTTGCGCAATTCGGCCAATGTCAGGCTGAGCGGCTTTTCGACCAAACCGGTGACGCCGAGGCGGTATCCGGAAAAATCCTGCTGGAGGGCGATATACTCCGGGTCGGTCGGATCGGTCGAGCCGTTCGGCCGTTGTCCCTGGCGGATTTCGCTTTCGGCGAACTCAGGCGCCAGCCGGTCCGCGTCCATCAATAGCCGCTGTACCCGATAAGTCAGGCTGTTCGCCGATGCCAGGACATCACGGACCGGGCTTCTGTTTTGCAGGATTCCATCGAATGCATCACAACCTGCAAGAGGCAACGTCGAGGCGGCAATGCCGGCGGCGGTCAAAAAGCGCCTGCGATTGATCAGAAGCCGCGTCATTGCCCTGCCTCCTTGCGCTGCGCCTCGCTATCGATGCGGTAACGCCCTGTTATCATCGAGCGCAATTCGTTGATCGGCCCGGCGGCAAAAACCATGAAGATGTGTATGGCGAAGAAGCCCACGAGCAAAAGCATGACGACGAAGTGGATCGTGCGTGCCGTCTGTCGACCGGCAAAGACGTCGATCAACCATGGCCAGGCCGCGTCCATGCCCGGCGACATCGTCAGCCCCGTCAGGATCATCAACGGAAAAAAGACGAGCAAAACAGCGGCATAGGAGAGTTTCTGCAAGCCATTGTAGCTGCGGCCGTGATCGAATCGGAACCGCACGTGGTTGACGAAACTTCGTGGCAGGCCGCTGATATCGGAGGCCGATGGCAGGATGTCGCGCCACAGGTGCCCGTTGATCAGGCTCGCAACCAACCAGACAAGAAAGACGGTCGCAAAAAGCCACGCGAAGAAGAAATGTATCACCCGGCCCGTCGCCAGGTCTTGATAAGAAGGCACCGTTAGCCAGGCTGGAAATGCCCTGTAGTCACGCCGGTCTGCGGCGCCGCTGACCCCGAGAACACCCGTCGTGTCGACCCCCCGGCCGAGCAGCGTCGTCACGCCCCTGACCTCTCCATCTTGCGTCCGGGCGGCGCTGATGGACAGCACGCCGTTGTCGAAGGCAAAGCCCGATTGCTGCCCAAGATAAAGCGTCGGGTGGGCGTTGAAGATCTGCAGGCCACTCAGGAGCAGGAAGAACAATGCCAGTGCCCACAGCCAATGGGTCAGCCGCGTGGCAAGTCCGTGGCGGCGGATTATGAGTGCCTGCGAGATGTCCGTTTCCGGGGTGGTGCTGTTGATCGCCGCTGCCATCATGAAACCTCCGCGTTTCAAGTGGATACGTACGCCGTTGCGATAGAGTTTCATAAACACGTCTGCGCGCATCGTAGCACATGACGGTGAGGCCGCCGTGACTGCCTTGCAGCCATCCGATCTGCGGCGCACAGAGCGCATCACCGACACAAAGAAGCCTTGATATCAGCCCGAAAGAAACCGTCCATTAACCATTTGCGCGCAAATGTGGCTCCTAGTTTCGGACGTTGACCCATCAAGGATCGTTTATGTTCTCGCGCCCTTCTTTGATCGCTCGCGGCGCTGCCGCCTTCGCGCTCGCAGCAACCGTCGGCGTTGCTACGCCAGCCATTTCCGGTGGCAAGGACAAGGCTTTCTTCGAGAAAGTCTCCGGCCAGTGGAAGGGCCCCGGCGAGATCGTCGCCGGGAAATACAAGGGCACCAAGTTCACCTGCGATCTCGCCGGCGAACCGGTTGCCGGCAATGATGCCGGCATCAAGCTCGACGGCTTCTGCCGCGTCGGCGTGTTCAAGCAACCGATGTCGGCGCTGATCACCCAGAAGGGCGGCAGCTACACCGGAAAATTTCTCGACGGCGCTGATGGCAAGGGTCTCGACGTAGTCTCCGGCAACGTCGCCAAGGACAAGGTCGTCGTCGGCATCAACCGCAAGAAGCTGAACGGCGCGATGATCGCCCGGCTCCAGAACGACTCGACCATGAACATCACCATCTCGGTGAAGGTCGAGGATACAATGGTGCCGGTGATCGGCGTCAGTCTCAACCGCCAGCTCGACAACATCGCCGTCGGCTCGATCAAGTAGACGACAGTCCAGATTGCGGAGAAAAGCCCCGGCCAAACGCTGGGGCTTTTCTTTTTGTGCTACTCGAACTCAGGCCCCTGCCCGCCACCATCCCCTGTCTTCGTCCACCACCTCGATGCCGGTGACGTCGGCATCCGCCAGCCAGTCTTCGACCCGCCGTCCGTTCACACGCATGCCGGAGGCAAAGTCCGCAAGCGGCATCAGGACGAAACCGCGCGCAGTCATGCGCGGATGTGGTAGCTCCAGCTTGGTCTCGGTCTGGGACAGGTCGCCGAAGGTGAGGACATCGATGTCGATCGTGCGCGGGCCCCAGCGTTCGTCGCGCACCCGCTTCATCTGCCGCTCGATATCAAGGCAGGCGTCCAGCAATGTCTCCGGGCCGAGCAACGTTTCGACTTCGGCGCAGGCGTTGAAGAACCAGTCCTGATCGGTCTTGCCCCAGGGTGGTGTCCGATACAGACGCGAAACGGCCCGAACCGCGCAATCCGGCCTGGCATCGAGCATCTGCAATGCATCTGCCATGGCCCTTCTCGGCTCGCCCAGGTTTCCGCCAAGTCCCAAAGTTGCGATATGCCCGCTCATCTCAGGCGACGTGCTCGACCGTGACTTCGACATAATCGAGAATTCCGGGAACCGGTGCATTCGGCTTGCGGACGGAGACCTTGGCACGCCGGACCTGCGGAAAACGCACGCACAGGGTCTTTGCGACCTCGAGCGCCAGCGCCTCGATCAGATAGCGCCGCCGACCGGTGACGATGCGCTCGATTTCGGTAAAGGCGATGCCGTAATGCACGGTGTCGTCGATCGAATCATCGACCAGCGCCGAGCCTTGCTCCACTTCAAGCTCCGCATCGACGAAAAACCGTTGCCCGAGGAATTCTTCCTCGTCGAGAACGCCATGGCGCGCAAAGAAGGCACAGTTTTTCAGGGTGATCGTATAGGTCGCGCTCATGGTTTTCCGTCCCGTCAGCTCTTCTTTGCACCCAGCATAGCATCCGCCACCATCAGCGCATCCCTGCTGTTTGCGACATCATGTACGCGGAAAATGGCCGCACCCGCCATGCGTAGCAGGGCCGTGGTCGCCGCGGTGGCGGCATCGCGGTCCGCCGGCTCTCGTTCGGTGACAGCACCAAGGAACCGCTTGCGTGACGTGCCGACCAGAAAAGGCAGCTCGAAACGGTGCAATTCGGTAAACCGCGCCATCAGTTCGAGGTTCTCTTCCGTGTCCTTGGCAAAGCCGAAGCCCGGATCAAGCACGATCCGTTCGCGTTCGATGCCGGCTTCTGCCGCGATCTGCAGCGAGCGGTCTAGGAAATGGAACTGGTCGTCCACCACATCGGCAAGCTTCTGGCGATCGCGGCCTGTGTGCATGATGCAGAGCCCGGCGCCCGTCTGCGCAGCAACCCGCGCGATATCCGGTTCGCGCTGAAGGCCGTGCACGTCGTTGATGATGTGGGCGCCAGCGTCGACGGCAAGCCGTGCGGTCTCTGCCCTATAGGTATCGACTGAAATGAGCGCATCGGTGTCGCGCGCCAATGCCGCGATGACCGGAAAGATCCGGTTCTGTTCCTCTTTGGCACTCACGGGCGCTGCGTCCGGTCTGGTCGATTCACCGCCAACATCGAGGATCAGGGCGCCGTCGTCGATGCAGCGCTTGCCCTGGACAACGGCTGCTGCCGTATCCGTGAAACGACCGCCATCGGAGAAAGAGTCGGGGGTAACATTGATGATCGCCATCAAAACGCCACGCGGCCCCAGTTCGAGACTACGGCCATGCGCCAGCTTCCAATGAAAATTTTGAAATGGATTGTAAGTCATTTCCCCTCACGATGCGCCGCAGACAACCATTTCGATTTGCTGTTGCACCCACGCTGGCTATGCCCCAAGCTTGATTGAAGTTCAACTAAAGAGAACTACGCATTGATGTCTCGAGTACGCGTTCCGTTCAAAGCCGCCCTTCTTGCCCTTCTGGTTGCCATGCCCTTGGGCTCTGCGTCCGGCGAAACGGTGATAAACAAGAGCTTTTCCTATTTCTCGATCGGCGGCCGCACGGCGGCGGACCTCGACAAAGCTCTGTCCAAAGCCGGGCCGATGATGAAATCGACGGGCGCGCGCCATCCGGGCGCGACGCGGATCAAGTTTGGCGGCACGATCACCTACGTCAATCGCGGCGGACGCTGCGCGGTCGGCGTCGCCCGCGTCACGCTCAGCACGCGCATCATCCTGCCGCGCTGGAAATATCGCAAGCAGGCCAGCCGCGACCTCGCTCTGGTCTGGGATACGTTGTCGAGCGATATCAAGCGGCACGAGGAACGCCACGCCGAGATCGCCCGCAACCACGCCCGCGAGATGGAGAAGATGTTTCTGGCCCTGAGGCCGCAGGCGGACTGCGAACAGATGCAAGAAAGCGTCACACGCGCCAGTACCGAAGCGATCGCCGCTCACGACAAGGACCAGGCCCGGTTCGACCGGACGGAGGCGGCCAATTTCGACAAGCGCATAATCCGATTGCTGCAATACCGGCTGGATGCGCTGAAGAAAACGCAGCGCTAGACAGGTCGCTGTTCAACGGTCACGACCGACATAAGCATAGCCGGAATATACTTTGAGGCGACCTGTTCAACGAGTGCGCACCCACAGTATTTTATTGGTGAAATCTAGCGATAGCTACAGCTGAGCGACTCGCTTATATTCAGAATATGGAACGTGGGGGCGAATTGAAATCCAACCCTCCGTTGTCGAAAGGAATTTGGCGGACCATCATGGTCTTGCACGACGTATAAATATTGCCGTTACTTGAGTTCAGCAGTGTCGTTTCGTTTCTTTAAGCGCAAAGCTCGACGACGCAGCAAATACAGGTTCTCCTGGCGTGTCTTCATGCAGCAGATGTTCCCTCCCTCATCTGCGTGCGATGCGCCCTCCTAGCCTCGCTCGTCACACGACCAGCGAGGCGCTTTTTTGGCAAACATGACATCAATAGATCGATAGACTGAAGATGGGCGCCAACGGCCAGCGATCAGGCCTGGCGTTCGGGCACGTGCACGACGAGCCCGTCCAGCGCATCGCTGACCTTGATCTGACAGGAAAGCCGCGAGGTCGGACGGACATCATAGGCGAAATCCAGCATGTCCTCTTCCATCGCTTCCGGAGCGCCGACGACAGCCGTCCAGGCATCGTCGACATAGACATGACAGGTGGCACAGGCACAGGCCCCGCCACACTCCGCTTCGACACCCGGAACCGAATTGCGAACGGCGTTCTCCATGACGGTCGAGCCGTTCTCGACATCGAGTTCGTGGCGCGTGCCATCAAAGGCAACGATCGTAAGTTTTGTCATGTCACTTTCCGGAATAAGCTGATGGGACTGGCCGATTGCGCAAAGCCGCGCGGGGCGGCGGGCGCGAATTCAGGGAAAGTTCTTCCAACAATTCGGCCATCCAGTCAACAACAGCCGGCAGTTGCATCGCGGACGCGGCGTTTCAGCGCGGGCCGCGATGCACCTTTGTGGCTCGCTGCAATCAGCGGCAGAGCTTCAGGATAAACAGTTCAGCCTCAAGCACGCTCTCTGCAAGAACGTCGGGCAAAGCCGCATCGGTCGGACGCTGTTCGATCGCGCCGGCCGCAGCAGCGACGTCGACGGCGCCGACAGCGAGTGCGGCCCCCTTCAACTGATGGGCCGCCTGGGCACGTCCATTCACGTCGCCATCGGTGATTTCCTTCATCACCTTGCGTGCCTGACGGGCGAACAATTGCAGCACTTCGATTTCGAGCGCCTTGTCTCCCATTGTCTGCGCGGCAAGGTGGGCAAAATCGATGGGCTTCTTGCCGGAAAGAGAAGAGCTACCCGGAGTGTCGGGAGCTTCGAAGGCAATTCTGAGGGCCGCCATGAGCCAATTTCCCTATTGTTTGTATGCTGTTGGTCTTTATCCGACGCCGTCCCGCGACATTCGCGGTCCAATTGCCATGGGCGGCACGGACACCGTGACCGACGACGCCTGTTCACCAAGCTTCGTCGCCGGACGATCGCTACGGTTTGCGAGCTACCATCCTCCACGGGCGGGCGCTGCTATCGGCTTAAAACGGGGCGCAATATAGGCAGGAATCTGGGAAAATGGTTAACGCTCGTTAAACCTCCTGATTTCCTTGCCTTTTCCGACCTAAACCCCTTTGCCACATTAAGAATTCATTAGGATTTTAATGAAGCTGGAGTGCTCTTAATTGTAACAACCGGGCTAATGTGTCACTACGATACGGTTAGGAACGGGCTTGCGTACGAAAATGGCAACCGTTCCGGTGGATAAGCTGTGCGAGTGGTGCCCTCGAGGGTCAATTCCGACTATCCATCGAGGAAATGCAGTGGTGTTCAGTAGGGTATTGCGTAGATGTGATGCGCGTATCTTGCCGTCACCGCCCCGGTGAAGTCAGTGCCTGGCCGCAATCGCGGATCAAATGGACACGCTTCATCGCAGGCAAAAGGTAATGAGGCGTATCCCTATGGCGACGAAGAAGAGCAACGAGTCAATTGATGAAAAGGCCTTCCAGGCTCTGGAAGCGGCCCTTAAGATCGATTTTGACGAGCTTAAGTCGAGCCCTAACGACAAGACTTCCTTGGATAATCCGGAGGAAAATGTGTCTGACTCCACTAATCAGGCTGCTCAGCCCGATCACAGCCGAAATGCCAAGCCTCAGCAGGAAGCCCCCCGCGCCGCGCGAGCAAATGACGCCGCACGCGGGCTCGCTCCTGAACCTGCGCCAAAGTCGCCTCCCCTTTCTCCGGCAAACGACGATGGGCGCCGCTCTCCGGCTGCCATGTTGCGCGCCCTCGACGTTCGCTCGAACCGCGCCGCCATCCGTGTCGCAGCCCTCGTTTCGGTGATCTGGGCCGTGGCCGGCATCGGTGTCGCCAACCTGCTCTATGGCCCACAGATCTGGCAGATCCGCTCGCTGAGCGATCTCGCTGCCACCCCGGGTGCCGTCGGCGTCGCCATTGGCATCGCGCTGCCGATCATGCTCTTCTTCTCCTTCGCCATCATGATCGCCCGCGCGCAGGAACTGCGCAACGCCGCGCGCTCCATGGCCGAAGTGGCATTGCGCCTGGCCGAACCGGAAACTGCGGCCGCCGACCGGGTCATGACCGTCGGTCAGGCCGTTCGCCGCGAAGTCTCGGCGATGAACGAAGGCATCGAGCGCACGATTGCGCGCGCCACCGAACTCGAAACGCTGGTTCACTCCGAGGTGAATGCGCTCGAGCGCAGCTACAGCGAAAACGAACTGCGCGTGCGTACGCTGGTTCAGGAGCTGGGCCTTGAGCGCGAAGCCATCATCGGCCACTCCGAGCGCATCCGCTCGACCATCGCCGGTGCGCATGGCAAGCTGAAGGACGATCTCGACCAGGCCGGCGAAGACATCGCCTCGCGCATCGCCATCTCCGGCGAGGCTTTTGCCTCGCTGATCGACACGCGGGCAGCGGCACTCAGCGAAAAGTCCGACACGGCGCTGCAGAACATCAGCACCATGCTGTCGAACCGCACGGACTCGCTCCTTTCCGGCCTGACGGCAGCCGGCCTCGGCCTCAGCAGCGAATTCGACACCCGCCTCGACCAGCTGAGCGATACGCTGACAAAGCGCGGCGAGCAGCTGCTCGGCCAGTTCGAGACCCGCGCCTCCTCGCTCGATGCTAACACTGAAAAGCTGAATGCCGCGCTGAACGAGCGCGCCCGCCAGCTCAATGAAACGCTGATTGCCCGCACCCGCGACCTCAACGAAAGCCTGAGCGTCGGCCAGCAGGCAATTGCCGGCGGCCTCGAAGACGTGCTCGCGACGCTCAACGCCACCCTCGACGAAAAGGGTGCGCATTTCCGCCAGAGCCTGCGCTCCAGCGCCGACGATGCCATCATGGATCTCGATCTGCGCGGCGGATTCTTCGAAGAAAAGCTGCAGACGACAGTCGGCCACCTTGCCACCGCCTTCGACGAACGCTTCCACGAGTTCGCATCGGCCTTCGACAAGCGCGCCAGCTTGCTCGACACCAAGCTGATGGAAAGCCTGCACCGCATCAACGAGACCGTCAGTGGCGGTTCGGATGCCATCGGTGGCGCGCTCGACAGCAGCATCGAGAAGATCGGCTCGGCGCTTTCGGATCAGTCGCTCACACTCGCGACAGCACTCGGCGCCACCCACGACTTCATCGAGGAGACGATCGGCAGCCGCACGTCCGATCTCAGCAACCTGATCGGCGGAGCCCATAGCCGCATCGACAGCGTTCTTTCCGAAAAGACCAGCAGCCTGATGGGCGCCTTGTCCGAGGCTCAGGATCGCATCGAGAACGGCTTTGGCCAGCGCGCAGATGCGCTTGCAAATGCACTGACATCAAGCGAACAGCGCCTGACCGAGGGCCTCGACACCCGCACGGCACAGTTCGTCGATGGCCTGCACGCGGCCCATGCCCGCATCGAGCAGACGCTGACCGGCTCGACCGACGAGATCACCAGCGCCATCGCGGCAAGCCAGCACCGCCTCGACAACACCCTGTCCGAGCGCACCCTTGCCCTTTCGACCGTGCTTTCGACCGGAACGGACGCGATCGAAGGTGCCGTCGGCGAAACGGCCGACCGGCTGGAGCGTGTTCTTTCGGAACGCAGCCAGGCGATTGCAGAAACCCTTTCGACCCAGACATCGGCACTCGACGGCGTTCTCGCCGATCGCTCCGCCCACATCACCTCGACGATGACGGCCCGCGCCAACGAAATGGCAGATTCCCTGAGCCGTCATGCCGAAGACGTCGCCGACAACCTCACCTTCCGCGCCACGGCCGTTGCCGAGACGATGACCGACCGTGTCGGTGAAATCGAACAGAAGCTTTCGGACAGCGTATCCCTCGTTGCCGAAAACCTCGGTGGCCGCGTCAGCCAGATCTCCGACACTCTTACCAACACCAGCGCTCGCATTGCCGAAGACCTCAGCGGCCGCGTGGGCAAGATCTCGGACGTCCTGACGGCCACCAGCGCCCAGATCGCCGAGGCGCTGACCGCGCGCACCACCGAGGCGACAGCCTCGCTCGCCGGCAAGGCGACGGAAATCGAACAGACGCTGACCGGCCGCGCCGAGCACCTGCGCGAAACACTCTCCTCGACCCACGAGCAGATTCGAGCCACGCTCGACGACCGGATCAACGCAATCAACCTCGCCGTCGACCAGGGCCGCGACCAGCTGGAAGGCATGTTGTCCGACCAGTCCGTGTCGATCGCCACCAGCCTTGCCACCAGCGCCAGCATGCTCGAAATGTCGCTCGAAGAGCGCCAAGCGGCACTTGCCGGCATCATCGACCGCAGCGGCGAAACGCTGGAAGCCCGCATGCGCTCGACGACCGGCAACATTGCCGAGCGCCTGGCGGAAACGGCCGGCCAGATCAGCCTCGCCGCCGACACGCTGACCAACCGCGTCGACATGTCGATCAACGGCCTCAACGACCGCCTTGACGACACCGGTCTGCGCATCGAGACAAGCCTTGGCGCGCTTGAAGAGCGCATGCGCGACAGTGCCGAAAATGTCGGTTCGATTGCCGATGCGGCGGGTGTTCGTGTCGAGACCCGTCTTGGCTCGCTCGAAGACCGTATGCGCGGCAGCGTCGATAATGTCAGCACGATCGTCGATGACACGGCCGCCCGCATCGAGACCCGTCTGGGTTCGCTCGAGGGGCGGATGCACGGGAGCGTCGATAAGGTCAGCGTCATCGTCGATGAAACCAGCAGCCTCATCGAATCTCGCCTCGGAACTTTGGAAGACCGCATCCGCGGCAGCGTCGGCAATGTCAACGCAATCGTCGACGACACCGGTATCCGCATCGAGGCCAGCATTGGCACCCTGGAGGATCGTATCCGCGACAGCGTCGGAAGCGTCAATGCCATCGTCGACGATACCGGCGCCAAGATCGAAACAAGTCTCGGTTCTCTGGAAAGCCGTATTCGAGGCAGTGTCGGCAGCGTCAATGCCTTGGTCGATGACACCGGTCTGCGCCTGGAAACGAGCCTCGGCTCGCTGGAGGATCGCGTCCGCGATAGCGTCGACAGTGTCAACGCTATCGTTGACAACGCCGGCCAGCGCATCGCCGACAGCCTCGGTGAGCGTTCCGGCGAGATCGACCGCGTCAGCGAGGAAGCCGCAAGCCGCATCTCCAGCGCCATCAATGCCGGTACGGACCGCATTGAAGAGCGCCTCGGCACCATGGACCGCGCCCTCAACATCGGCCTCGAAAACGTCAACCGCACGATCGAAGGCAAGGCTGCGGTGCTTGTCACCAGCCTGCGCGGCGCCGTCAGCGAAGCGACGCAGGAGATCGACGCCGAGGCCGGCCGGATCGAAGGCAAGACCGCGGACCTCATCAGCAACCTTCGCGGCGCAGTCGGCGATGTGGTCCAGGAACTCGACACCGAAGCCGCCCGCATCGGAGGCAAGGCTGCCGGTCTCGTCACCAGCCTTCGCGGTGCAGTCGGCGATGTTGCCCAGGAACTCGACACCGAAGCCGCCCGCATCGAAGGCAAGGCTGCCGGTCTCGTCACCAGCCTTCGCGGTGCAGTCGGCGATGTTGCCCAGGAACTTGACACTGAAGCCGCCCGCATCGAGGGCAAGGCTGCCGGTCTCGTCACCAGCCTTCGCGGCGCAGTCGGCGATGTTGCCCAGGAACTCGACACCGAAGCCGCCCGCATCGAGGGCAAGGCTGCCGGTCTCGTCACCAGCCTTCGCAGCGCGGTTAGCGAAGCAGCGCAGGACCTCGACGCGGAAGCGGCCCGTTCCGCCGGCCTTCTTTCCAAGGCTGGTCAGGACTTCGCCAATGTGCTGGCGGCCCGCAACGCCGACTTCGCAAATGCCATTGAGCAGACCGCCTCGACAACGGCCGCACGCCATGCCGAACTCGCCCGCTCGGTCGCCGATGCCTCTGACACCGCCACTGCACGCCTTGCCGCCACGCATGGCCAGGTTGCCAGCCACGCCCAGAACATCCAGCAGGGCTTGGCAGATGCCGAAAAGGCACTGGAAGCCCGTGGTGAGGCGATCCGCAGCACGCTCGACGATCGGACCCGCGAACTCAACTCGATGCTCGCCGGCCGCTCTATGGAACTGTCGCGCATCATCGACGAGCAGGCACGCCCGGTCATCGATCAATATGCCGCAACCGGCCGTGAGGCTGCCGAGCGCATCGCCAGCCTGACGAAGGACAGCACCGATCGCCTGCGCGCGGAAAATGCCGCATTGGTCAATGCCATTACCGAACGCACCGGCGAGACGCTCAACGCCATCTCGCTGCGCGCCGAGGAAACGGCAAAGGCGATGAAGATGGTCGAGAACCGTCTGCAGTCGACGGCCCTCGGCCTGATCGACCAGCTCGCCGCCAACAACACGGCGATCGCAACTGTCATCGACCAGGCAAGCGACAATCTCGGCGACATGGACCAGCGGCTGGAGGCTACGGCCACCCGATTCTCCGAAACCACGCGCCAGGCTTCCGACATGCTGTCGACCTCTACGCGCCTCATCGAAGGCAAGGTCGACAAGCTCTCGGACATCTCGGCCTCTACCCTGTCGCAGATCGGCGGCATCGTCGGCCGCTTCGAGGATCACTCCAAGGTGCTCGGCCAGGCCTCGGACCTGTTGGGCGCCGCCCAGTCGAACCTCGTCAGCACACTCGAGGAACGCCAGGATGCCTTGCGCACCCTGTCGGTCGGCCTCGTCCAGCGCTCGGAAGAAATCGAACGCACCATGCGTGCACTCGAAGGCTTCGTCGATGGTGCCTTCCAGCGTGCCGAAGAGCGCTCAGGTCTGGTTGCTGGTAATCTGCGTAGCGGCATCCAGCAATCCTTCTCGGATGTCGGCCGCCTGCTGTCGAGCACCGAACAGCGTGCAGCCGAAGCCGCCGAATCCATGCGCAATGCGCTGGCCCAGGCCGGCGACGAGGCTGGTGCCTCGGTCGAGGCAGTCTTCTCCCGCGCCGAAGAACGGTCGCGCCAGATTGCCGATACGCTGCGCTCCGGCGTCGAGACCTCGTTCGCCGACGTCAACAAGACGCTCTCGGCGGTCGAGGGCCGCGCGCTCGGCGCCTCCGAGGCGCTCCGCCAGGCGATCGCCAAGGTGGGCGAAGATGCGGGTTCCTCAATCGAGGGTGCATTCGCAACCGCCGAGGAACGCTCCAAGGAAGTGGCGTCCCGCCTGCGCGGCAGCGTCGCGTCGTCTGTCTCCGACGTCGAGCGCATGCTTAGCGAAAGTGGCAAGAAGTCCGACGGCGTCGCAATCCAGCTGCGCGACGCCGTTCGCGTGGCGATCGACGACGCCATCGGCCGCTTCAGCGGTGCGACCGACGATATCCGCCGCTCGGCCGGCGAGATCCGCAAGGAACTCGATATGACCCGCGAAGAGCTGAAGCGCAGCGCCTTCGACCTGCCCGAGGAAGCCAAGGAAAACGCCGCCGTCATGCGTCGTGCCGTGGCCGAGCAGATCAAGGCCCTGCAGGAGCTGTCGGAAATCATCGGCAAGTCCTCGACGCAGCTCGAAGTCGCCCAGCCGCTGCGCCAGCAGCCGGTTGCTGCCGCTGCTGTGGCTGCAGCGCCTGTCGCCCGTCCGGTCCAGCAGCCGGTCGCAGAGCCGCGTCGCCAGGATCCGGCGCCTGCCCTGCGCGGCAGCCTCGGCATCGAACAGGCGACCGTCCAGCAGCCTGCCCCGGCCCAGCCGGAAACGCAGGCCGTCACCAGCGAAGTCGCAGAAGGCGGTGGCTGGATGCGAGACCTGCTGCGTGCCGCGTCGCGGGAAGAAGCGCCGGCAGCCGCACCGCAGCGCCCGGCAGAAAGCCAGCCGGTTGCCCGCAGCGGCGATAACCGCAACCCGCGCCACGTGGTGGAATCGCTGAACTCGCTTTCGGTCGATATCGCCCGGGCCATCGACCACGACGCATCGGTCGACCTGTGGCGCCGCTACCAGCGCGGCGAGCGCGACGTCTTCACCCGCCGGCTCTATACGCTGAAGGGCCAGCAGACCTTCGACGAGATCAAGCGCAAGTACGACCGCGAGCCGGAATTCCGCACCGCCGTCGATCGCTACATCGCCGACTTCGAAAAGCTGCTCGCCGATGTCGCACGCAACGATCCGGACAAGCGCATCACCCAGACCTACCTTACATCCGACACGGGCAAGGTCTACACGATGCTCGCCCACGCCGCCGGCCGCTTCAACTAAGAGGCAGCCCGACCGGCAAGATTTGACGGCCCCATCGCAAGGTGGGGCCGTTTTCACATGTGTCGTCCACAGCGGAAGCGCGCAACAGGTTCGCGTCCGCATCGAGGGCTTCGAGATGTTCTGCATCGACCCAGTGTGACCCACGGCGCGATGACGGTCGTTGTGTGCCTTACCCAGATACCGCATTGTATCCGGATACCACACTGTCGAACCCAAAATCCCTGCCGCATCATCACCGCCGATCTTCCCCAACCACCCGGTGCCGTCGGGCGCCGAGGATCGACATTGAAAAGTGGCGCGTCGGTGCCAGCACAGTGCCGTTGGCGGCGGCACAGTGCCCTAAGTTCAAGGATGCGCGGCATCGCCAATGTTACGGCGCAAGCACGCCCCAGGAGCGGAAGCCGCTTCACTAGTCCCATTTGAATGGCAGAGTTACTCCACGCGCGTTGCGCGCCAACGTGGGCAGCTTACCGGCGGCTACCTACGGCAAACTGCCGTACTACATCACCGCCGATGCTGCCGAGGTGGCGGAGTACCAAGCACCCAACGGATGACCCTTTCATAGCGTCGGCTGGCCGACGCCATTGTCCACAAGAGTATCCCGCAGCCAATCTTGGCGGTGTGGGCCGGAGTGCAGGAGAACGGCGTTTGCCGCACCGTCGACCACAATCGAGAAAGGCGCGGTTCGAGCTTGGAAAAGCCCGGGCATGTTCGTCGCATGATCAGCAAACGCTGACCAGAAGACAGCAGACATGCCTAGCATTCTAAAATTCTGCCCAGGCCCAGGCGGACGCCCTGCCAGGTTCCGCAGTGGTATGTATCCACACCTTAACTATCTCCTGCGGAAGCTGCCGCGAGCATCTCATGCATCTGGCATTAGCCCGACGCGACAGATGTCGCGGTTCACTCCTCATGACGAGAACGACCTGGCGGCCACCACCATAGTAGCTACGCGGCATTGCGTTGCATCAGCGCGTTTGAGTGCATTCCGGCGGCAGCCGGCACATACCCCCAAAGGCGCTTATTTCGGGAAGTAGCAGCGATCCGACCCACTGGTCCGACGCAACCAATCGCGCCACGGTTCGACAACACGAGACAAGGCTCGGATACCCCATCACCGCATTGACACCAGGTTGCTCTTTCCCGTCCAGGCAGAGCCACCTCATGCGCATTTCGCACCGTCGAACGAAAACAACACCGCGCAAAACAAAAGGCCCCGGACAAACCGGGGCCTTTCTAAGGTTTCGATCAAGCTGGCGAAGCCAGTCTGCGATCAATGTTCCTTGTTGGCGTAAACCGACTTCTTGGTCAGGTAGACGAGACCGGTGAAGATCAGCAGGAACACCATGACCATGAAGCCGGTGCGCTTGCGGTCTTCCAGGTGCGGCTCGGCTGCCCACATCAGGAAGGCCGAAACGTCCTTGGCATACTGGTCCACCGTCTGCGGCGTGCCATCCTCGTAGGTAACCTGATCGTTGGAGATCGGCTGGGCCATCGCCAGCGCAGAAGCGTTGGCGAAGTAAGGGTTGTAGTGCGTGCCTTCGGCGACCTGAACGCCTTCCGGCGGCTCATGGTAACCGGTCAGCAGCGCGTGGATATAATCCGGGCCACCTTCCTGGTAAGGCCAGAACATATCGAAGACGAACTGCGGGAAGCCGCGTTCGATGCCGCGCGCCTTGGCGATCAGCGAGAAGTCCGGCGGTGCAGCCCCGTTGTTGGAAGCAGCAGCTGCTTCCTTGTTCGGGTACGGCGACGGGAAGTGATCCGCAGGCACGGCCTTGCGGGTGTACATTTCGCCGTCAGCGTTCGGGCCGTCCTGAACTTCGTAGTTCGCGGCGAAGGCCTTCACCTGTGCGTCGGAATAGCCGAGGCCTTCGAGCGTACGGAATGCCACCAGATTCATCGAGTGGCAGGCCGAACAGACTTCGGTGTAGATCTTCAGGCCACGCTGCAGCTGACCCTTGTCGTAGTTGCCGAACGGGCCGGCAAACGACCAGTCCTGCTGCTCAGGCTTGTGGATCGGATAGTGGGGCGTGCCGCCGCCATGCTCCGCGCCACCTGCCGCCTCTTCAGCGACAGCAGCTCCGAGACCGAGGCCAGCGACGACAGCAAGTGACAGAATGCCTGTTACAAGCTTTTTCATTGTTGTGGGTTCCTTATCAATCGCTGTTCTGATCAGGCACGTGCGGTGGCCGGCTGTGCCTTCGCATTCTTCTTCTCAAGCACCGCCTCGGTGATGGAATTCGGAATGCGCTTCGGCGTTTCGATCAGGCCGAGGACCGGCATGATGACGAGGAAGAAACCGAAGTAGTACAGAGTGCCGATCTGCGACATGACAACGTACAGGCCTTCCGCAGGGCGCGAACCCAGCCAGCCGAGCAGGATGGCGTTGACCACGAAGATCCAGAAGAACAGCTTGTACCAGGGACGGTAGACAGCCGAACGCACCTTCGAGGTATCCAGCCATGGCAGGAAGAACAGGATGATGATCGAGCCGAACATCACCAGAACGCCACCGAGCTTGGAGTCGATCGGGCCGACATTGAAGGTGATGGCGCGCAGCATCGCGTAGAACGGCAAGTAGTACCATTCAGGAACGATGTGGGCAGGCGTCTTCAGAGCGTCAGCCGGAATGTAGTTGTCCGGATGGCCGAGGAAGTTTGGCTGGTAGAATACGAACCATGCATAGACCAGCAGGAACACGGAGACGCCGAGTGCGTCCTTCAAGGTCGCGTAGGGCGTGAAGGGAACGGTATCGGTCTTCGACTTCACTTCGACGCCGGTCGGGTTGGTCTGGCCGGTGACGTGCAGGGCCCAGACGTGAAGCACGACAACGCCGGCGATCATGAAGGGCAGCAGGTAGTGCAGCGAGAAGAAGCGGTTCAGGGTCGGCTGGTCAACGGCAAAGCCGCCAAGCAGGAACTGCTGGATCCACTCACCCACCAAGGGGAAGGCCGAGAAGAAGCCGGTGATAACGGTCGCGCCCCAGAAGGACATCTGACCCCAGGGCAGAACGTAGCCCATGAAGCCGGCAGCCATCATCAGGAGGTAGATGACCACGCCGAGGATCCAGAGGATTTCGCGCGGTGCCTTGTACGAGCCGTAATAGAGGCCACGGGCGATGTGTAGGTAGACGGCGATGAAGAAGAATGATGCGCCGTTGGCGTGCATGTAGCGCAGCAGCCAACCGTGGTTGACGTCGCGCATGATCTTTTCGACCGAGTTGAACGCAACGGTCGTGTCGGAGGCATAGTGCATGGCCAGCACAATACCGGTCAGGATCTGCACGATCAGCATCACGGAAAGCATGGCGCCAAAGGTATATGCGTAGTTCAGGTTCCGGGGAACCGGATAGCTGATGAAGCTGTCGTGAATCATACGCGGCAGCGGAAGACGGGAATCAACCCATTTCTCAATGCCAGTCGTTGGCGTGTAGGTTGAATGTTCAGCACTCATTATCAGTAGTCCCCTCAACCGATCTTGATAACTGTGTCGGAAACGAACGAGAAGGTCGGCACGGCGAGGTTCTCCGGCGCCGGACCTTTACGGATTCGGCCGGCCGTATCGTAGTGGGAACCATGGCAGGGACAGAACCAGCCACCGAAATCACCGGCCTGACCAAGCGGCACGCAGCCGAGATGGGTACAGGAGCCGATCATCACGATCCAGTTTTCCTTGCCTTCGCCGGCGGAGCGATCGAGATCGTTCGCCTCGGCGTCGGTCGGAAGGTTGGCGTTGCGCGCAACCGGATCCTTGAGGTCGGCAAGAGCGACCGCCTTGGCCTCTTCCACTTCCTTCTCAGTGCGGTTGCGGATGAAGATCGGCTTGCCGCGCCATTTGGCCGTCAGCGACATGCCGGCCTGCAGGCTCGACACATCGACCTCGATCGAGGCGAGAGCAAGCGTCGAAGCATCCGGACGCATCTGGTCGATGAATGGCCAAGCGACCGCGCCGGCGCCGACGACGCCCGCCATGCCGGTGGCCAGGTAAAGGAAATCGCGGCGAGTGGGCTCGCCCGAGGTCTCGCTTGAAATGTCGTGTTCGCTCACGGCTAAACCATCCTCTCACGCAATGTTGCGGAAACCGCATCCGCCCAGCGAGATCCCTGCCCTTGCGGTTTCACCTAGGTCAAGGAAGCACGCCCAATCAATGTGCTGACACCTTAGCCGGTTTGCTGTTGCAAACACGTTATCGGGCGTCAGAATCCGAAAAGTGCTGCGCGCACACGGCTCGCAGATTCCCCGTCAATCCGGCGCGTTCTATGCTTGATCGCAAATTATGTCCAGCCTTGACAAGGGTGGGTGGGCAGATTGTCGCGGGGAAAAGCGCGGCCAATTGGCACAAGGACTTGACGGTCGTCATTGCAGTTGGCCGGCGGCCGTTCGAAGGGTGGAGAAAAGGCGACGAGGCCGCCCTACTCTGCCGCTTCTTCGCGTGCCAGAAAGCCGCCGGATTGCCGCGACCAGAGGTCAGCGTAAAGACCGCCCCGAGCGATCAGTTCGGCGTGGGTTCCGTCCTCGACGATCCGGCCCTTATCCATGACGACGAGCCGATCGAGAGCGGCGATCGTCGACAATCGGTGTGCGATAGCAAGCACCGTTTTTCCTTGCATCAGCCGGTCGAGATTGGACTGGATTGCCGCCTCGACTTCGGAATCGAGCGCCGACGTCGCCTCGTCGAGAACGAGGATCGGCGCATCCTTGAGCATGACGCGGGCAATCGCGATACGCTGCCTCTGCCCGCCAGAAAGCTTGACGCCGCGTTCACCGACATGGGCATCGAAACTCCTGCGGCCGCGCTGGTCCTGGAGATCGAGAATGAACTCGTAGGCCTCGGCCCTCTCGGCTGCGATGATCAATTGCTTGTCGGTTGCATCCGGGTGGCCGAAAAGGATGTTGTCCCGGATGGAGCGGTGCAGCAGCGAGGTGTCCTGGCTGACCATGCCGACCTGTGCGCGCAGCGATTCCTGCTTCACCGTCGAAATGTCCTGCCCATCGATCAGGATGCGCCCGCCCTCGAGGTCGTAGAAGCGCAACAGCAGGTTAACGAGCGTTGACTTACCGGCGCCCGAACGGCCGACGATCCCGACCTTTTCGCCTGGACGGATCACGAGCGAGAAGTCGTCGATGACGCCGGCACTCTTGCCGTAATGGAACTTCACATGCTCGAAACGGATTTCCGGCTCGCTGACCGACAACTCCTTGGCATCCGGTTTGTCCACAAGACCGATCGCCTGGGAGACGAGCTCGGCCGAATTCTGGATCGTGCCGATGTTGCGCATGATCGAGTTGAACTGCGTCATCATCCGGCCGAGCAGCATGTTGAGTCGCAGCACCAGCGCCAGCGTGAAGGCAACCGCACCCGAACTGATCGCACCGCCAAGCCAGAGGTGGATGGCATAGACGGCGATGGCCGCGATCATCATGCCCGAAAGCAGCGCAAGCGAGGCACGCACGGCCGTCAGTAGCCGCGTGAAGGGGATCACCGCCCGCTGGAAGCGATCGAAGCCGGCGCGGATATAGCGGTCGTTCTCGTCGTCGCGACCGAACAGTTTCAATGTCTGGATGTTCGAATAGGCATCAACCATCCGCCCGTTCAGCATCGAGGCCATTTCAGCCGTATCGCGCGCGTGCTTGCGGATGCGCGGAACGAAGTAGCGCGCCAGCGCCAGGAAGAGGACGATCCAGAACGCGACCATTGCCGCCAGCCGCCAGTCGAGCTGGGCGATGAGCGCCATGGTCGAGGCGGTATAGATGACGATGAACCAGACGACCTGCAGCAGCGAGACGATCAGATCGCTGGTCGCCTGCGCGCCGGACCAGACTTTCGTCACGATCCGGCCGGAAAAATCGTTCTGGAAGAAGGAAAGCGATTGCCGAGCGACGTGGGTGTAGGTTTGCCAGCGCACGAGATTGAGGAAGCCGGTGATGATCGACTGCTCCTCGACGAGGGCTGCCAGCGACACCGCGACGAAGCGGAACACCAGCACCGTCAGCAACATGAACAGAAGCTCTGGCCCGTTGGCGGAAATTAGCCCGCTCCAGCCCGCTTCGGGCTTCACAGTGTCGAGCAGATCGACCAGCCGTCCGACGAAGTAGAAGAGCCCCGCCTCCAGCATGGCGACAAGGCCCCCGAGGATGGCCATCGCCAGAAACGGCCCTTTGGCCTGGCGGGCGTAGAACCAGGCAAAACCCCACAGCGATTTCGGCGGCTGCAATCGCTCGCGCGGCGCAAACGGCTTGATCCAGTTCTCAAAGATGCTGACGATGGCGCTGAGCATGTTTCCGATATAGGCGGTTCGGCGGCAACAGCAATCGGTTTCCACCATCGGGCGCATTACAAATGCGTTAGGTGACGTGGCAAAACCCCGCCGCCCGCATGGGCGGCAGGGTCACAGCGGATCACTCCGCCGCTTCTTCCTTCTCGGTATCGTCGGCGATGAAGCCGCCCGACTGGCGTGACCAGAGGTCGGCGTAAAGGCCGCCCTTGGCCACGAGTTCGGCATGCGAACCGGTTTCGACGATCCGCCCGGCCTCGAGGATGACCAGGCGGTCCATTTCCGTCAGCGTCGACAGGCGGTGGGCGATCGCGATCACCGTCTTGCCAGCCATCAGCGCGAACAGGTTCTCCTGGATCGCCTGCTCGACTTCGGAATCGAGCGCTGATGTCGCTTCGTCGAGGACGAGGATCGGCGCGTCCTTGAGGAAGACGCGGGCGATCGCGATACGCTGGCGCTGGCCGCCGGAGAGCTTGACGCCCCGTTCGCCGACCTGGGCGTCGAGCCCCTTGCGCCCCTGGTTGTCCTCGAGCGCCTGGATGAACTCCCAGGCATTCGCCCGCTTCGCAGCCGCGGTGATCGCCTCGTCGTCGGCTTCCGGGTGTCCATAGGCGATGTTGTCGCGAATGGAGCGGTGCAGCAGCGAGGTATCCTGCGTGACGACGCCAATCTGGGCGCGCAGGCTATCCTGGGTGACGGTGGCGATATCCTTGCCGTCGATCCGGATTGCGCCTGACTCCACGTCGTAGAACCGCAATAGCAGGTTCATCAGCGTCGTCTTGCCGGCACCCGAGCGTCCGACCAGGCCGATCTTCTCGCCCGGCTTGATGTCGAGCGACAGGTGATCGATGACGCCCTTTGCCTTGCCGTAGTGGAAGCGGACGTTGTCGTAGGTGATCGCACCCTTTTCCGCCTTCAGCGCCTTGGCATCCGGTTCGTCGACGATGTCGTGCGCCTTGGTCATCATGCCGATACCGTCATAGACAGTGCCAATGTTCTCGAACAGCGCCGAGACTTCCCACATGATCCATTGCGACATGCCGTTGATGCGCATGGCCAGACCAACGGCGATCGCGATCGCGCCGACCGAGATGGCACTTGTCAGCCACAGGTGAATGCCGAGCGCGCTGATTGCAAACAGCGCGATGCTGTTGTTGGCGTAGACCAGCACGTGGAACAGCGTCACCTTGCGCATCTGGCGATGCACCGTGTCGAGGAAGCCGTCCATGCCGGCGCGCGCATACGTTTCCTCGCGGCCTGCATGCGAGAACAGCTTGACCGTGCCGATGTTGGTGTAGCTGTCGACGATACGGCCCGTCATCATCGATCGCGCGTCCGCCTGCTCCTTGGAAATCTTCTGCAACCGCGGCACGAAATAGGTAACGATGCAGATGTAGATCACCAGCCAGACGGCGAGTGGCGTCACCAGCCGCCAGTCGGCAGCGGCAACGACGATCAGCATCGTGACGAAATAGCTGACGACATAGACGAAGACGTCGAGGATCTTCATCACCGTTTCGCGAACCGCAAGCGAGGTCTGCATGACCTTGGTCGCCACGCGGCCGGCGAACTCGTTGGCGAAGAACGTCATGCTCTGGCGCAGCAGATAGCGGTGCATCTGCCAGCGGGCGATCATCGGGTAATTGCCGAGCAGCACCTGGTGCATGATGAACGAATCGATCGCCACCAGCAGCGGCAGGCCGATCAGAACCAGGCCGCCCATCCAGATCAGCCGGTGACCTTCCGCCTGCAGGAAGGTGTCGCGATTGGCACTCGACAGCCAGTCGACCATGTTTCCGAGAAACTGGAACAGCGCCACTTCGCCGATGGCGATGAGCATGGTGCAGACCGACATGATGAGCAACCACGGAACTGCGGGCTTGGAATAGTGCCAGCAGAAGCCGAAAAGGCTCTTCGGCGGAAGCACGGGCTCTTCCGTCGGATAGGGATTGAGGCGGGATTCAAACCAGCCAAACATAGACTTGCTCCTTCAGAGTATTTTGAAGGAAGGCGGGAATTTGCCCCGCATTCTTTATCGTGAAAATTTCAGTCCGGAAATGCTGCCCGCCATAGCGGTTTGTCTTCCGGAGTTCCGGAAGCGCGCATCGATCTCTTGAAAGATAAGTCGCGGAACCGGTCAGGCCAAACGGTGGCCCATCACTCCTGGAAGGCGTGTCAACATCAATACAGTCATCATTGCCTCCGTCGGTTCGCGTTGAAGAGAGGTTCTCTCTACCCCTAATCGCGTCGACATGCCAGATTGTCGCAGGCACTTTCCTGCCTGTTTTTTCATCGTTCGGTCGGATGTTGCTCATTCGGCACAGATTAGACACCGCGAAATCAAACGGAAACGACACATGGCAGGCGCGTCCGGCATTGGTAGGAGACGCATATGAACGCATCATCGACGCCCCCTCCCGAATTGAAAGGACAAGGTTTCCATCTGAGGCGGCCGCAAGGGGGCGACGTCGAGGCGCGACTGGCGCTCGGGCGGGATCCCGAGATCCACCGCATGTTCGGTGGCAGCGCCACCTTCGCCCGCGCTTTCGGACAAGCGGATGCAGAAGCGTGGGTGCAACACCTCGTCGAGCATCCAGCTGCCTGGATCATCGATCGCAACGGGCCAATTGGCGAAGTCAGGCTCGACAATATCAACCGGGTCGACCGGCGCGCCTCCTTTGCCATCGGCATCTTCAATCCGAAATTGCTCGGCCAAGGGCTTGGCACTGCCGTCACCAAGCTTGTATTGGCGCATGCGTTCGGCGCGCTCGGCCTGCACCGTGTTTCGCTGCGCGTGCTTGCCTTCAACGAGCGCGCCATCGCCAGCTACCGCAAATGCGGCTTCTCGGTCGAGGGACGAGAGCGAGAGACGGCGCTGATCGACGACGCCTGGCACGACGACATCATGATGGGGATTCTGGCGCATGAATTCTCCGCCGCAAAAGACAAGTCGCAAGAAAAGTGAACAGACGTGAGTGACCTCCGCATTGCCCTCTACCAGCCCGACATTCCCGGCAATACCGGCACGATCCTGCGCCTTGCTGCCTGCCTCGGCCTTGCCGTCGATGTCATCGAGCCGGCGGGCTTCGACCTTTCCGACCGCAATCTCAAGCGCGCCGGTATGGACTATATCGCCTCGGTCACCCTCACCCGCCACATCAACTGGGAACGGTTCGAGGCGTGGCGGGTGCCGACCGGCCGAAGGCTTGTGCTCGCCTCCACCAAGGCCGCCGAGCCCTATACCCGCTTTGAATTCAGGCCCGACGATATCCTGCTGTTCGGTCGGGAAAGCGCCGGTGTGCCAGACCATGTGCATGATCGCGCGGAAGGCCGCATCCTCATCCCGATGGCCGAGGGGCAACGGTCGCTCAACGTCGCCATGTCTGCTGCGATGATCGCCGGCGAGGCGATCCGGCAAGTGCAACTGCTCTGAAAAACATCGCATGGTAATGCCCTGCCTTTCCCGATGGGGGGTGACGATGGGCGCGGCCAACGGCAGCGCCCCAAAATTCAGGCGGCAACCTCGTTGTAGGGCGTCGCCTTGCGGGCCTGCTTCAATGTCCGCGCCCACCAGATGAGCCGATCCATCATCAGGAACAGCGGCGCACGCAGCTCCTCGGGCTTGTAGAGGTTGCCGGCCGCATCGAACTTCGACCAGGCTTTGGCAAACTGGACGCCGTCGCGCAGCGTCACCGCATGCAGCTCGGCAAAGACTTGGCGCAACTGCTCGACGGCGCGGATGCCGCCGGAAGCGCCGCCATAGGAGACGAAGGCGACGGGCTTGGCATGCCACGGCTCGTAGACCGAATCGATCAGTTCCTTCAGCGCGGCCGGGTAGCCGTGATTGTATTCCGGCGTCACCACCAGGAAGGCATCCGCTTCGGCCACCTTGCGCTCCAGCCACTCGCCGGGATTGACCGTGGCGCCGACGCCGCGCGATGCCCTCAGCCGTGCCGGATCGATGACCGTGAGATTGAAGACGTTCGAATCCGAGATCTCACGGATCAGCCAGTTGGCGACCGTGTCGCAGAAGCGCCCCTGCCGGGCGCTGCCGTAGATCACCGCAAGCGTCATTTTCTCTGTCATGGGGATCAGCTCCTTGTTGTGAATTCCATGGAGCTCATGCTATAAAACCTCAACATTAGTTGAGGTCAATAGCCCGCCATGACGATTGTAAGAAACAGCGAAATGCGACGCGAACTGACCGTCGGCGAAGTCGCCGAACGCAGCGGCGTCGCCGTTTCCACCTTGCATTTCTATGAGGCCAAGGGTCTGATCCGCAGCAACCGCAGCCGCGGCAACCAGCGCCGCTATCCCCGAAGCGTGCTGAGGCGCGTGGCGGTGATCAAGGTGGCGCAACGGACCGGAATTCCGCTTTCGGAAATCCAGGCGGCGCTGACGGTGCTGCCCGACGACCGGCCCCTGACGGTGCAGGATTGGGCTCGGCTGTCGGAAAGCTGGCACGAGCAACTGAATGCGCGCATCGCCAGCCTGATGGCGCTACGCGACCACCTGACGAGCTGTATCGGCTGCGGATGTCTGTCGCTCAGGGAATGTCCGCTGCGCAACCCCTACGATGTGCTCTCGATGGAAGGCGCCGGCCCTCGGCTGATGGATGCGACGGAAGAGGACGGCCAGCCCTAGGAGGCCTCAGTCTGCAGTCGGCAGGCGGCGCATGGTGAACTCGATCTCGTCGCCGTCGAGCTGGCGCCAGCTTTCCACTTCGGTCCAATAGGCGGCTTTTGGCCAGGTATCGAACCATTCGCGCGCCTTGGCGCGGGCCGCACTTCGATCGAGCCGAAAGGTTTCACGCACGAAAAGGCCATCGCCTCGTGTCGGATTGTCCCGGCGATGCCGGGCGATCTGGCGCCGCAAACCATCGAGCGGCGGACCTGCGGGTATTCTTGCCATGGGCCATACCTCTGGAGGTAAAGATAGTGTGAGTATCGGGCCATTGCGAGTCCGTTTTACACCGCCCATACGATGCGGCAGACTGCAGCGCGGCGCGCCAAATATGACGCGCAAAGGACGCTGCAGCGCTTTAGACTTGCTGCATAATTTTCTCCTTAAATCGAATCTGATTTAAGGAATTATGCAGTAGCCCGATGGCCCCTCCGCCGTTGCCAATCCGGCGGAAATATGAACTGTGGCCCACATCAACGAATCGGCGGCTTTCCGGCGCGCAAAGCCGCGAACAGGACAAATTTTCATGGAACGACCGCAACTACCCCAGGGGCTGCCTGCCGATATCGAAGACAAGAAGGCAGCAGCCAGAGCCTGGTTCGAAAGCCTGCGCGATACGATCTGCGCCGCTTTCGAGGCTGTCGAAGACGACCTGACCGGCCCGCTGTCCGACCGTGAACCGGGCCGCTTTGTCGGCAAGGAATGGAGCCGGGACGGCGGCGAAGGCGGCGGCGGTCGCATGTCGATGATGGAAGGTCGCGTCTTCGAGAAGGTCGGCGTACACACCTCGACCGTCTTCGGCGAATTCTCACCGGAATTCCGTGAGCAGATCCCCGGCGCCAGCGAAGACCCACGCTTCTGGGCATCGGGTATCTCGCTGATCGCGCATCCCGTGAACCCCAATGTGCCGGCCGTTCACATGAACACCCGCATGGTCGTCACCACCAGCAACTGGTTCGGCGGTGGCGCAGACCTGACGCCGGTGCTCGACCGCCGCCGCGTCATGACCGACCCTGACACGCAGCTGTTCCACCGCGCGATGGAGATCACCTGCAACCGTCACTCGGTGGCTGATCACGCCAGGTACAAGCAGTGGTGCGACGAGTACTTCTTCCTGAAGCACCGCAACGAGCCGCGCGGGACCGGTGGCATCTTCTACGATTGGCTTCAGTCTCCGGCCGAGCAAGGCGGTTGGGACGCGGACTTCGCCTTCACGCGTGATGTCGGCAAGGCGTTCGCGCTTGTCTACCCCAAGATCGTGCGCACCAATTTCAATACGCCCTGGACCGAGGAAGATCGCGACGAGCAGCTCGTGCGTCGCGGCCGCTATGTCGAGTTTAACCTGCTCTACGACCGCGGCACCATCTTCGGCCTGAAGACCGGCGGCAATGTCGAGTCGATCCTCTCGTCCCTGCCCCCGGTCGTGCGCTGGCCCTAAAAAATTTCTACTGCATGTTTCCTTAAATCCTATTCGATTTAAGGATAAAAACACGCAGCAACTCAAGGTGCTACAGCGACCTTTGCGCGTCTCATAAGACGCGCGGCGCTGTAGGAAAAGTGCGAAGCGGTTTCCGTCAGGAAATACTTGGAAATGAAGAGATAGAGCGTTTCTGAGGCTCCTTTTGAACGAAACCGAAGGTGCGCGGACGTCATTTGCAGATGCGCACCTTCTTGATCACCACCCGGCCATAGGCGCCATAGGTCTGCACCGTCTTGACCACGCAGGTCTGTCGATAACCGTAGCTGTAGTTGCCGGCTTTTGCCGGAATGGCGAGAGCAATGACAGTCGTCATCGCGAGCGCGACGGCGAAGAGAGAATGGCGCATGAATGGTTCCCCGTTCGAATTCTGCGGCCAGGAATGACGTGCGATCCGCATGTCCGAGCCATCGCACGAAAGCCTGGATTGCGCTGTTTCGATTGGAACAGCTGAACAAATCGTCGAGCGCCGCGTTGTCCTTCCATCGAGGAAGGGGGCCGGACCATGATCTTCAAGAAGCGCACATTTCACGGCAGCGAACCGGATCGCAGCACCGGGGATCACCCCGCCGAGCTGGAACGTCGCGTGGCGCATGGCCTTGCGGTGACGCCCGGGCTCGATGCATCCGACGTCACGGTTGTCTGCCAGGGAAATACGATCGTGCTTGCGGGGCATGTCGCCACGAAGGCCGAATCCGCCCGCGCCGAAGAGGCCGCAAGACTGACGAAGGGGGTGGCAGAAGTGGTCAACCGCATCGAGGCGGCAGAGGGAAGATAGGACTGGCTCAGATAGAACCGAGCGTCCAGCCGACGATCTCGGATGCGACCGTCGCGAACGCCTGATCGAGGGCCCTGACGAAGGCCGGGTTGCCGGTGCCCTTGACGCCGGCCGTGGCGCGGAATGCCTTCTGCGCCCGCACAGTGCCGTTCCGGTCATTGACGATCTTTGCAAAGATCTCGACGACCGCCGTATCGGCGCCTTCGGTCGAGATCTCGAAGGAGCGGATCTCGCTGATCACCTGATAGTCGATCGCCAGCCCCTCGCCGGGCTTGCCGACGCCCGCCACCTTGCCGGTATTCTCGAACGCCTGAACCAGCTTTGCCTGCACCATGCGCGGCAGGCGGTCGCTCCATTGTGCCTTGGACAGATACTGCAGCTCCGAACCGGAAAGACGGATGACGACCTGGTCGCTGTCGAGCGCTTTCAGCGCCGTCGGTTCCGGCACGAGTATCTGCTTGCTGGTCGCAGCCCGTCCTTCGACGACCGGCGACGCGGAAAGGCTGAATGTATCGTTGACGGCAGCACCGGCGCCGCACCCGGCCAACAAGACAGCCAGCGTGAAAACCAGGGCAGAGCGTTTCGCTCCCGTCTCACGCATACACACCAGCCCCGGAAAATTCATACTGCCCAAACCCTTGTCCAATTCGCAGCACCTTAGAGCGCTCTTTAATGAAAGCAACCCGCCGGCCCCACCCGGCTTTGTCTTACCTGATTCAGCGTCGGGTGCGACCATCGTATTGCTTGACTGTTTCGCCGCCGAACAGCAGGCGTTGCGGATTCTTGTCGAATGTCGAAATCGTATTCTCGAGGCTCTGCACGGTGCGACGTGTATCGGTCACCAGTGCCTCGACATCGCGAAGGCCGGAGCCGGAGAACCGCTTCAGATTGTCTGCAATCGGGCCGATCTGGGCGTTGAGGTTGTCGGCCATCTTGCGGAACGATTCGAGCGTGGTGCGCGCCTCGGCCGAAAGCGACGGTGCGTCGGCATCGCCGAGGAACCCATCGACCTTGACGAGGATGCTGTCGACGCGGCTGGAGGCAGCATTCAGCTTGCTGGCCATCTGGGTCACGTCGGTGATCGTGCGATCGATGTCCTGCTGGCGCGCCGTGATCTTCTCGGCAAACTGCGTGATGTTGGCGACCGTCCTGCGGGCGTCGGCACTTGCTGCCGAAATGTCGTTGACAACAAGTTCGACCTTCTGCTTGTCGACGGCAGCCACCAGCGTATCGACGCGCTCGAGCGTCTTCTGCGCATTCTTGCCGAACTGGTCATAGGTCTCGACCGTGCGCTTGAACGCTGCAATGGTTTCGGAAACGCCGCCTGAGGCGGCCTTCAGGTCATTGCTAAGCTGCTCAACGTTGCTGACGATATGATCGATCTTTTTCGGATCGACCGACTTCACCAGCACGTCGGCCGAGGCAAGGGTCGAATCAAGCTTCTTCGACGCGGCATTGATCGATGCCGAAAGCTCGGTCACGCTTTTCAGGAAGTCGTCGATTGCGCCGGAATTGTCGGCAAGCGCCTTGGAGAATTTCTCGGCATTGCCGATCGTGCTGGTCAGGGGGCCGCGCACGTCCTTGACGAAGCCCTGGATGTCGCTGATCGCATCGTCGGCGCGGTCCATGATCTTGTCCGCTGTCGCGAGCAAGCTGGTGACGCTCGACTGGTCGGCAAGAATGCGCGCCTGCGTACCATTTTCAACGGCGCTGCGCAGGATGTTCTCATCGCCCTTGTTGCCACCGCTCAGCTCGATATAGGCAGAACCCGTCAAACCTTGCACTTCGAGCGTCGCCTTGGTCGATTTCAGCACGGGCGCATCGATGGAGACTTCCGTGACAGCAATCGAGTAACGCGGATCGTTGGCGTCGATCGCCAGATTGCGCACCGAGCCGACGGGAATGCCGTTGAAGCGAACAGGCGAGCCGACGGAGAGCCCGTTGGCGGAACCCGGAATGTTGACGACCAGCTCGACCATCTCGCCGCTGCGGCCGTATTGCGACATCCAGTAGACGAAGCCGAAGGCAGCCGCGATCACGAACACCGTGAAGAAGCCGACAATGGCGTAGTTCGCTTTAGTTTCCATTCGTCCCGACTACCTCAGTGGCCATCCTATCGGCCGTTCTTCTGCTTCAGACACCCCGGAAGATGTCCAAGACACCCGGGATCGCCCGCCGGCTTCCTGACGCTATTCGTCGTGCCGCACGATCGACCGCGCCCGTTTGCCCCGGAAATAGGACTGCACCCAAGGATCGTCACAGGCCAACATGTCCTCGACGGTCCCCTCGACCAGAACCTTCTTGTTTCCGAGCACCGCAATGCGATCGCAAACCGAAAACAGGCTGTCGAGGTCGTGAGTCACCATATACACGGTCAATCCGAGCGTGTCGCGCAGCTTGGCGATCAACTCATCGAACTCGGCCGCGCCGATCGGGTCGAGGCCTGATGTCGGCTCGTCGAGAAAGACGAGATCGGGGTCGAGCGCGAGCGCGCGGGCAAGTGCGGCTCGCTTGATCATGCCGCCCGAAAGCTCGGATGGGTATTTGTCGGCCGCCTCCGGCGCCAGACCTACCAGCTCGATCTTCACGCGCGCCAGTTCGTCCATCAGGCTCTGCGGCAGGTCGAGATATTCGCGCATCGGCACCTGGATGTTTTCACGCACCGTGAGGGCCGAAAAGAGTGCGCCGTGCTGAAAAAGCACGCCGAGACGCATGTCGAGCGCGATCCGGTCAACCTCGGACATCCTGTCGTATTCCGCGCCAAGGATCTTGATCGTGCCGGAGCGCTTGGCCAGAAGCCGCAGCACCGTGCGCATCAACACCGACTTTCCGGTACCCGAGGCACCGACGAAGCCGAGGATTTCGCCGCGAAAAATCTCGAGGTTGAGCTTGTCGAGCACGATGTGGGAGCCGAAGCCGACCGTCAGGTCGCGCACGGACAGAACCGCTTCGTGTTCGTAGGCCGGATCCTGCTGTCTTTCCGTGGCTGCTGTGCTCATCGTTCCATCCGCCTCAGAAATCGATCGCTGCGTAGAACATGGCAAACAGGCCGTCGATCAGGATCACCACGAAGATCGATTTGACCACCGAAGAGGTCACGTGGCGGCCAAGCGATTCGGCGCTGCCGCCAACCTTCAGGCCTTCGACTGCCGCCACCACGCCGATGATCAGCGCCATGAACGGCGCCTTGATCATGCCTGCCGCAACCGATGAGAAATCCACGGCCTCCTGCAGGCGCGACAGGAAGGTCGCAACGGTGATGCCCGAATAGGTCCAAGCGACCAGCGCCGCACCGGTCAGTGCTGCGAAGTTGGCAATGATGGTCAGGAGCGGCAACGCGATCGTCAGCGCCACGAGGCGCGGAAACACCAAGACGCCGACGGGGCTGAGGCCCATGACCTTCAGCGCGTCCACCTCCTCGCGCATCTTCATCGAACCGATCTCGGCCGTGATCGCGCTGCCCGAACGCCCGGCGATCATGATGGCGGTCAGCAGCACGCCGATTTCGCGCAGTTGCAGGATGCCGACCAGATCGACGACGAAGACTTCGGCGCCGAAATAACGCAGCTGGAATGCGCCTTGCTGCGCAATGATCGCACCGATCAGGAAGGACATCAGCATGATGATCGGCACGGCCTTGACGCCCATGCGGTCGATCTGGTGAACGATGGCCGCCGGCGAGACGCCACTGTGCCGCCCGAGCTTGAGCTGGGCACCGCGAACCGCCGAGCCGAGAATGTACATCGCCGCGACGGTATCGTTCCAAGTGGCGATCATCACCTCGCCGACCGGTGCGAACAGCCGCTGGAACAGCGGAAGATGTTCGCTTTCGTCCTCCGGTGCCGGCAGTTCCGCCGGTAGCGCGCCGATCAGCTCGACATAGCGTTGACCGCCGTCGACGAACTGGATCTCGTCCTTTTCAGGTCCGGCAAGCCGCGTCATGAAGCGCCGGATGATCCAGGCGCCGGCCGTGTCCATAGCCGTCACACCCGACAGATCGAACTGCCTGACGCTGCTGCCCTTGCGCGCAAGCTGTTCGAGCTTGGCGGCCATGGCTTCAGCTGTCTCGTGCCGCCAGACGCCTGAAAAGACATACGCGCGTTCCGAGCCTCCGGCGTCTCCACTGAGCGCGACATCCGCAACGATCTTGGTCTGGGAACGCGTCACCTGGTCTCTGTCATCCCGATTTGCTAACCGCTCGTAAAAGCTTGCTCCGTCATAACGGCTCACATCCTTGATGTCATCCTGACGAAGCCGGTAACATCAAGACCTAAGCGCCAGATAGGCCCCGCCGGAGAAGATTTCATGTCAACTGTGCTCGAAGCGACAACCGAAGACTTCCCGATTGCGGGCACATTCACGATTTCACGCGGTTCGAAGACCACGGCAAGCGTCGTGACATGCCGAATCACCAAGGACGGCACCAGCGGTTGGGGGGAATGCGTACCCTATGGCCGCTACAACGAAACCATTGCCTCGGTGCTCGCCGAAATCGAAGCCATATGCCCGCAGATCGAACAAGGCCTGACGCGCCCGGAGCTACAGTCGGCGATGAAGCCGGGTGCGGCCCGCAATGCGGTCGACTGTGCGTTGTGGGATCTGGAAGCAAAGCAGAAAGGCAAATCTGTCCATGAGCTTGCCGGTCTCTCCTCACCTGGCACATTGACGACGGCCTATACGCTGTCGCTTGCCGAGCCCGATGCGATGCGCAACCAGGCCGCACAATATGCCCACCGCGCGCTGCTCAAGATCAAGGTCGGCACATCAGACGATGCCTCCCGCATCCGCGCCGTGCGCGAGGGTGCGCCGGAGAGCCGCATCATTCTCGATGCCAATGAAGGCTGGACGCCCGACAGCCTCGCCTATCACTTCGCCATCTGCGCCGAGCAGCGCATCGACCTGATCGAACAGCCGCTTGCCGCCGGCCATGATCAGGCCCTGGCCACGATCGCCCGCCCCGTTCCGGTGTGTGCCGACGAGAGCGTGCACGCGACCGGCGACCTCTCGGCCCTGGTCGATCGCTATGACGCCGTCAACATCAAGCTCGACAAGACGGGCGGCCTGACGGAGGCGCTTCGCATGCGCGATGCGGCAACGTCGCTCGGCCTCAAGGTGATGGTCGGCTGCATGGTCGGAACCTCGCTCGGCATGGCACCGGCAATCCTGGCGGCGCAGGGCGCGGATTTCGTCGATCTCGACGGGCCCCTGCTTCTGGCACGCGATCGCACGCCCGGCCTGCGCTACGAAGCCTCGCTGGTCTTTCCGCCGGAACCACGCCTCTGGGGCTGAAGATACCAGGCGGCAACGGCAAAGCAGCAGCCGGCAAAGGCGACGACCGACATCGAATAGAACCCGTTCACCCCGTACCAGGCGTAGAGATAGCCGGACAGGAAGGTGAGGATCGCCGTGAAAATGCCGGTGTAGAAGAAATAGAGCCCCTGGGCCGATGCCTCCTGCTCCTCGACGACGCGCTCCACCAGCTTGTTCTGCATGCCGGTGTGCATGATCGCATAGGTGAAGGCGTGGAAGCACTGCAGCACGAAATAGCCGGAAAAGCCGAGATCCATCGGGAAGATGATCCAGCGCACGACCGCCAGCGAGCAGCCGGACAGGATCATCGTCCAGACGCTGAAGCGGCGGATGATCGCCTTGGCGAAGATGAACATCGTCACTTCAGCAGCAACGCCGGCACTCCAGAGGATGCCGATCTCCGTGCCGCTATAGCCGATATGCTGCCAGTAGATTGCCGAGAAAGCGAAGAGCATGGCGTGGCTGGCGTTCACCAGCGTCACGCCGATCAGCAATAGCTGCAGATCGAGCTGGCGCAACGATTGCGGCGGAGGCTCGGTCAGCGCCGTGATCGGTGACGGGCGCCGCGGTCGGCCGACCTTTGGCGCCGCAAAGGCCATCAGGATCGTCAGGCCGAAACCGACCGCCATCGCCGGCAGCACCATGTCGCCACCGAAGATGCCGATCATCCAGCCGCCGAGCATGGTTGCGCCGATGAAGGCGACGGAACCCCAAAGCCGCATCTGCGCATAATCGAAACCCCAGCGCCGGACGCCGGAAAGCGCGATCGCCTCGACGATCGGCACATAGGGCGAATAGACCGCCGATTGCAGCGTATAGATGATCAGAACCGGCCAGAACTCCCGGGCGTAGAACAGCACGAAAGCCGTCGCCAGCGACAGGAAACCTGACCAGATCAAAACGATCGTGCGCTCTCCGAGCCGATCGGCGATCACACCGGCAATTGGCGCGGTGATCACGCGTACGAACATCGGCAGCGCCAGCACGACGCCGATCTCGAAATCGCTCATGGAAAGCGTGCTCAACCAGACCGGAAAATACGGCATTGCGAAACCGTTGACGATCAACGGAGCGCAGAAGAGCAAGGCGATGCGAAGCGCAAAATGACGCGGCGGAGGGCCCACAGTTGCGGGCGCTTGGGAGGGAATCATGGGAGAACCTGATGGCTATCGGCCAGCAATAGCATAGCCCGCTGCCGGATCGCCATAACCTAGATTTCACTACAAGCGACGCTTGCGCCCTCGCCGGCGTTCCCGTCAGGCTGCCCGTTGCGTCAGCAGGTGCGCCAGAAGCCGTTCGGCTTCGGCCGTTCCCTCGGCCTCTGCGACGCCGCCGCGCATCTGATGCCAGGTGATCAGTTCCATGGTGCCGTCGTGGTGTTCGGCGATCGCCGTGCAGCTTTCGACCCAGTCGCCCGTGTTGATGTAGCGCACGTCGCCGATATCCTCGATGACCGCATGGTGGATATGGCCGCAGATCACGCCCTGCGCATCATGCCGCCGCGCCTCGTCGGCAACCACCTTCTGGAACTCACCGATAAAGTTGACGGCGTGCTTCACCTGCAGCTTCGCCCAGGAAGAGAACGACCAATAGGGCATGCCGAGCCGGCGACGAACGGCGGCCAGGCCGATATTGATGGCGATCGCCGTATCGTAGGCCCAGTCGCCGAGATAGGCGAGGATGCGCGCATTGCGCACGACCACATCGAATTCGTCGCCATGCAGCACCAGATAGTTGCGGCCGTCGGCACCCTTGTGCATATGGCGCTGCGCCACTTCGATGCCGCCGAAGTGAACACCCGGGAAATCGCGCATGAACTCGTCGTGATTGCCGGGGATATAGATGATGCGCGTGCCCTTGCGCGCCTTGCGCAGCAGCTTCTGGACGACGTCGTTGCAGTTCTGCGGCCAGTACCAGCTACGCTTCAACCGCCAGCCATCGACGATGTCGCCGACGAGAACGATGGTCTCAGCCTCGTGATGGCGCAGAAAATCAATAAGAAAGTCGGTCTTGGCGGCCTTGGAGCCGAGGTGGACGTCGGAGATGAACAACGTCCTGAGGTGTCTTACGGAATTGATTTGCGGTGCCGCCATCATACCAGCCTCGTCTTGATTGAGCCTTCTGGGGCCCGTCAAAACCAGACTCGTGTTTCAGGAAGATGACACGGACGCCGGCCGCTTCGTCGCACCGGCTTAAAAGAACCGCGCAAAAACTGTACGCGGTTCGCAATTCATGCCACAAGGCCACGTCCAAAAAAGAGGAATGCAGACTATGAGCACGGGCGACAAAACGAAATCCCAGACAGGTCCGGTCAGCGGCGACATCGACCAGCAGGCCCTTTTCTTCCACCGTTACCCTCGCCCTGGGAAGCTCGAAATTCAGCCCACCAAGCCGCTCGGCAACCAGCGCGATCTCGCGCTCGCCTATTCGCCCGGTGTGGCTGCGCCCTGCATCGCCATCCGCGACAATCCTGAAACGGCTGCCGACTACACGGCACGCGCCAACCTTGTCGCGGTCATTTCCAACGGCACGGCCGTTCTCGGCCTCGGCAATATCGGTCCGCTTGCCTCCAAGCCGGTCATGGAAGGCAAGGCCGTCCTGTTCAAGAAATTTGCCGGCATCGACGTCTTCGACATCGAGATCGACGCGGCGAGCATCGAGCGTATGGTCGATGTCATCTCGGCGCTCGAGCCGACCTTCGGCGGCATCAACCTCGAAGATATCAAGGCGCCGGAATGCTTCGAGGTCGAGCGCCAGTTGCGCGAAAAGATGCAGATCCCCGTCTTCCATGACGACCAGCATGGCACCGCGATCATCGTTGCGGCCGCAATCCTCAACGGTCTGGAACTGGCCGGCAAGGACATCGCCAAGGCCAAGATCGTTACCTCGGGTGCAGGTGCCGCAGCGCTCGCCTGTCTCAATCTGCTGGTCACGCTTGGCGCCAAGACCGAAAACATCTGGGTGCACGACCTCGAAGGCCTCGTCTACAAGGGCCGCGAAGTGCTGATGGACGAATGGAAGTCCGTATACGCGCAGGAAAGCGACAACCGGGTATTAGCCGACAGTATCGGCGGCGCCGACGTTTTCCTCGGTCTTTCCGCCGCTGGAGTCCTGAAACCGGAACTGCTGGTGCAGATGGCCGAAAAGCCACTGATCATGGCGCTCGCCAACCCCACGCCCGAGATCATGCCGGAGGCAGCGCGCGCGGCGCGCCCCGACGCGATGATCTGCACCGGCCGTTCGGATTTCCCCAACCAGGTCAACAACGTGCTTTGCTTCCCGCACATCTTCCGCGGTGCGCTCGACTGCGGCGCAAGCACGATCAACGAAGAAATGAAGATGGCGGCGGTCCGCGCCATTGCCGGCCTTGCCCGCGAGGAGCCGTCCGACGTGGCCGCCCGCGCCTATTCCGGCGAGACGCCGGTCTTCGGTCCCGATTACCTGATCCCCTCGCCCTTCGACCAACGCCTGATCCTCCGGATTGCGCCGGCGGTTGCCAAGGCTGCCGAGGAAAGCGGCGTCGCCACCCGCCCGATCCAGGACTACGACGCCTATCTCGACAAGCTGAACCGCTTCGTCTTCCGCTCGGGCTTCATCATGAAGCCGGTCTTTGCCGCCGCCAAGAATGCGCAGAAGAACCGCGTGATCTTCGCCGAAGGTGAAGACGAGCGCGTGCTGCGCGCCGCCCAGGTGCTGCTGGAGGAAGGCACGGCCCGCCCGATCCTGATCGGTCGTCCGCAGATCATCGAGACGCGCCTGCGTCGCTACGGCCTGCGCATTCGTCCGGATATCGATTTCGAGGTGGTCAACCCCGAGGGCGACCCGCGCTACCGCGACTACGTCGAGGACTATTTCGCCCTCGTCGGCCGTCTCGGTGTCATTCCGGAAGCTGCCCGCACGATCGTCCGCACCAACACCACCGTCATTGGGGCGCTTGCCGTCAAGCGCGGCGAAGCCGATGCGCTAATCTGCGGTGTCGAAGGGCGTTACAGCAAGCACCTGCGCGACGTCTCGCAGATCATCGGCAAGCGCGACGGCGTGCTCGATTTCTCGGCCCTCAGCCTGCTGATCTCGCAGCGTGGCGCCACGTTCTTCACCGACACCTATGTCAGCTACTGCCCGAGTGCCGAAGAAATCGCCCAGACCACCGTCATGGCGGCGCAGGAGATCCGGCGCTTCGGCATCACGCCACATGCCGCCCTGGTCTCGCATTCGAACTTCGGCTCGCGCGATTCCGAGAGTGCCACCAAGATGCGCCAGGCGCTTCAGCTTGTGCGCGAACTCGCGCCCGATCTGGAAGTCGATGGCGAAATGCACGGCGATTCGGCCATCTCCGAAGTGCTGCGTCAGCGCGTCATGCCCGACAGCACGCTCTCGGGCGAAGCCAACCTGTTGGTCTTCCCGAACCTGGATGCTGCCAACATCACGCTTGGCGTCGTCAAGACGATGACGGACAGCCTGCATGTCGGACCGATCCTGCTCGGCTCAGCACTGCCGGCGCACATCCTGTCGCCGTCCGTGACCTCGCGTGGCGTCGTCAACATGGCGGCACTCGCCGTCGTTGAAGCCAGCCATCCGGGCTAGCGACGCCCTCGTTTTTAAGGGCCGCCGCACCCGGCGGCCCTGTGATGCTGCCGCGACCCTGGGCAACAACCATTGTTTGCAAGGGTCGACAATCCACAGCAAATCGGCTGTCGGTTCTGGACAAAAGGTGAACCCCCAACCATTGTGGGGTTTAGCGCAAAAATCGGTGTTGTGGCATGACTGAACAACAGGCTGTCCTCGACATGCTGGAAATTCTGGAATGCGGAGGCTGTGTCGAGCCGGCCCATTTCTTTACGTTGATGCGCCGTACCTTTCGCATCGCTCATCTCCTATATCTTGAAGCTGAGCCCTATGCCGACGAGCTCAAGATCTGCCGGTTGCACCACACGTTCGGTGCCTACGCGGCCGAGCTTTATCTGACGCGGGAGCTCTACCGTATCGACCCGATCCTCAAGCTGGCGCTCGGTGGCGTCAGGCCTGTCGAATGGACGACGGCGCGCCACCGCTTTCCCGAATGCGAGCCATTGTTCAAGACGGCCGAAGAGATCGGCCTTTCCAGTGAAGGCGTCGCCCTGCCGCTGCCCTCGCCGGCCGGCCGCACCGCCTTGCTGGCCATCAACGTCAATATGTCGGCCGCGGAGTGGTCGATCTATCGGCGCAACCACTTGCGCGACTTCCAGCTCGCCGCCAACCTGTTTCATGCCGGCATGCTTGAAAACGCCGCCATGACAGGGGGGCTGAACACGCGCGATACGCGCCTCACAGGTCGCGAAACCGAGGTTCTCACCTGGTCGGCGGCCGGCAAGAGCTATTGGGAAATTGCCACCATTCTCGGCATTTCCGAACGCACCGTGCGTTTCTTCATGACCAATGCCCGCCGAAAGCTCAATGTTGTCTCCAACACGCAGGCCGTGGCCCAGGCCGTTCGCCATGCACTGATCCCGACGGTTTGACCCACCCTCAAGACGCTCCTCCTTCGCTCATCTGAAAACCCGTCTATATTTAGTGGGAAAAAACGGTTTCCGGAACTGTCGGTAGTGACAGTTTCGCCCCTGCCTGAGGACTGACAGCATCACGCCATCCCCCAAAACAAGGATGGAGAAGAAGATGATCAGGATCCTCAACGGCAGGACACGCGGACAGCACCCACAGTCCATCGACGAGATGTTCAAGCTGCGCAAGCGCGTCTTCCACGATTTCCTGAAATGGGACGTGCAGACCGATGGGGAATGGGAGATCGACAATTACGACAAGTCGAATCCGCTCTATATTCTGTCCTATTCGCCGGAGACGGGAAAACTGCGCGGATCGCTGAGATTGCTGCCGACGCTCGGCCCCAACATGCTGGACGATACGTTCCCGATCCTGCTTGGCGACAACCCTGAGATCCGCAGCGCCTCGATCTGGGAATCGAGCCGCTTCTGCATCGACCCGGAGATTTCTCAGGACCGCGCCTCCAACCAGGTGACCGTCGCCGCCGCAGAACTGATGTGCGGTGTCGGCGAACTCGGGCTGGCCTCCGGCATCAGCCATATCGTCACGGTGACCGATGTCTTCCTCGAGCGGATGTTCCGCCGCATGGGTTGCCCCGGCGAGCGCATCGCTGACCCGCACCGGATCGGCTCGGTCTATGCCGTAGCGGTCGCCTGGGAAGTGACGCCGTCGCTGCTCAGCGCCATGAAGGCCGTAGCGGCGATCGAAGGCACGGTTCTTGAACGGCCGATGTCGCTGGAGACGGCACGCGCCGCCTGATCTCTAACGCTCCTTCCGTTCCTCCCACCGGACGGAGCTGTTAACGCAATGCGAGGCTTGTCGTTGCACCGGCGGCGACAAGCCTTATGATAGGGCTGAAACAGGAAGTGCCGACAGCGACCGAACCCGGACAACAAGGGTGGCGCCGTGCGGTTGCAGGAATGGACGTTCGCCCGTGTTCCGGAACATGAAAACCCTAGCCGCGGCGACCTTGCCGCTGCTTCTGGTTCTTGCCGATCAGGCGCTGGCCTCCAGCGTGTGCGACCGCCTGAACACTCGGCTCGCCGAACTGCCCGCCGCCATCGAAACTACGGCCGATACCCGCGATTATGCGAGCGCGATTTCCCGACAGAACATCGAATTGCGCCGGGCGCGCAACGATCGCCGACGCGCCGGCTGCGGCACAGGCAGCGTCGTCGTCTTCAACGGCGGCGACCCGGATATCTGCACAGACATCAACAGTCTGATCGCCGAGATGGAAGACAATCTGCGCATCCTCAAATCGGAGCGCCAGCAGCTGATGTCAGGCGATGGAGACGATACGCGCCGGCGCATCCTCGCCGCCCTCGAGATCAACGGTTGCTATGGTGGCAGCGAGGAATTTGCGACCGCCGACCCGGACGAGCCGGAAACGTACCGCAACATCCTGCGCGATCTGCCGCCGGACGAAAGCTACGGACCAATGCTGCGGGACGGCGAAATGGGCACCTACCCGCCGGAAAGCGGCGTCTATTCCGGCACGCTTCGCACCATGTGCGTGCGCACTTGCGATGGCGCCTTCTTCCCGATCTCGTCCGAGGCAAGCCCTGTGGACTTCGCCCGCGACGAGCAGGCCTGCCGCGCCCGCTGCCCGGGTGCCGAAACAGAACTATTTTTCCACGACCTGGCGACCGAGGAGAGCGACCAGATGGTCTCCGCCTCGACGGGACGCCCCTATAAAGAACTGCCAAACGCCTTTGCCTATCGGACGCGCGGCGTCGGCAAGCCGGGCATTTGCGGTTGCCAGATTCCAAAGATCGCGACGACGCCCAAGGCTTCCAGTGGCAACACTGGCAACAGCGAATCGTCGATCATCGTCATCGAGGGCAAGAAGGAAGCGGCCGCCCCTACCGCCAAGGCGGCTGCGGAGGAGCGCCCCTACGATCCCGCCAAGAGCAAGGTGCGGGTCATCGGGCCGACGTTCCTTCCCCAGGAGGAAACGTCGATCGACCTTCGCCATCCGAAGGGTCCGGGCTACCAGCCGGTTCAGAGCAACTGATCGCAGCGTCTGCCTTTCGGCAGGTTCCCCAGCCTTCCTCGAACACCAGCTCCTCCAGCGGCAGCCGCTGGCGCCAGCCCTTAACCGCAAGTTCCGGCTCCTGGTAAAGGCGATCGACATATCCGAGGCAAAGCCAGGCGACGATCACGACATGATCGGGAATGCCGAGGATCGCCTTGATCTCATTTTCATGAAAGATACTGACCCAGCCGACACCAACGCCTTCGGCGCGCGCCGCAAGCCAGAGGTTCTGCACGGCACAGACGGTGGAATAGAGATCCATCTGCGGGTTATGGGTGCGCCCGAGAACGACCGCTCCACCGCGCGTGCGGTCGCAGGTGACGCAGATGCTCAAGGGTGCCTTGCGGATCCCCTCCAGCTTCAGGGAGCGGTATTTCGCTTGGCGGTCGCCATCGAACATCAATGCCGCTTCGTCGTTGGCGCGGGAAAAGGCCTGCCATACCCGCTCGCGGGTTTCGGCCTGCCGGACCACGACGAAATTCCACGGTTGCATGAAACCCACCGATGGCGCCCGGTGCGCAGCATTGAGCAGGCGCATCACCACATCGTCAGGCAAGGGTTCGGCCAGGAACTGATCCCGCACGTCCCGGCGCGTTTCGATGGCTCGATAGACGGCTTCGCGCTCGTCGGATGAAAAGGCCTCTGCAGCCGCAAGGCCGCCATTAGCGTCAGTCAGCATCGTTCGATCCCCAACAATGCACAACCTTCCGCCGTCCGCGCGGATATCGGTCTATCTTGCCAGGCCGGTCTTCTGACTTCGGATCAACCGGCCGCCTCACCTTCCCAGATCACATGAAGATCCAGTGGCAAGATCTTGAGCAAGCTCAAAATCCCTAGAGGCAGTCGTCCCCGTCACAGCGTTGGGCACGTTCCGGAATAACACCGGATTCCCGATTCTCCCGCGTTGCGGGCACCTGACGGCGTCATAAGGGCACAGCCCACAGGGAATGACAAGCAAGTCCGGCGTCGCTTGCCGGTCACTCCACAGGGCCTCGCGACAGCGTCAGATGTCAGAGCGGCGCGACCGGATGCGGCGAGCCGTCATAGCCGCCCCACACCGACTGGTCGAAGCAGATGACCGACCCCGTCATCAGGCCGGACTCATCCGACGAGAGATAGGCGCAGGCACGCGCGACTTCCTTGGGGTCGACAAGCCGACCGAAGGGTTGGCTGGCGGCCGCCTTTTCGAGCCAGTCGTCTGCCGCCCCATGAAATTCGCGCTGGATGCGGTCTTCCCCTTCGGACGCCATCCAGCCGATATTGAGGCCATTGACGCGAATGCGGTTGCGCAGCAGCGCATAGGAGGTGTTCTTGGTCAGCGTCTCCAGCGCCCCCTTCGACGAGCAATAGGCGGCGATAAACGGCTGACCGGCCATCGCCGACATCGAGCCAATATTGACGATGGTGCCCTGCGTGCCCTCCCGCCGCATCAGCTTTACCGCTTCCTGCATCAGGAAGAACGGTGCGCGCACATTGACAGCGAACATCCGGTCGAACAGTTCGGGGCTGGTGTCCAGGATGGTGCCGCGATCGGTGATCGCCGCCGCATTGACCAGCGCATCGACGCGCCCGAATGTGGCGTCGCAGGCGCTGACGACCTTGCGCGCGTCCTCGACCTTTTCGAGGTCTGCCTCGACATAAAGTACCTGCGCGCCGGTTGCCTTGCGGATCTGCTCGGCCTTCGCTTCGCCCTTGGCAACGTTGCGTCCACAGATGACGACACCTTTAGCCCCACGTTCCGCAAACAGGTTGGCGATCGTTGCGCCCAGCCCCTGCGTCCCGCCGGTGACGATGGCGATCTTGCCGTCGAGACGGCCATATTGCTCGGTCATGAAAGTCCTCCCAGAATTGAAAGTGAGATGAAAACAGGGCGACCGGCCCCCGCCGCAGAACGCCGGGGACCGGAAAGATCGATTCTGCCGTTCAGCTCAGCTTGCGCTGTGCCTGCTCGCCAAGCGCGCTTCTGAAATCCGCATCGCTCCACCTGCCTGCCAGCGCCTCATGCATCAGTTGCGCCTGGGTCTTCGGCGCGAGACCGCCCAGCGGCGGATCGCGATCGAGATTGGTCGGGAAGGAATAGCCCTCGGCACAGGACGCAATCGCATTGGCCGCCTCATCGGCCGAAAGCGTGCCGGATGCCACGAGTGCGGTCAGCGCCGGGTAGAGGGCTGCACTCATCCTGGCGCGATCGACGGTCTCCATCGCCCTCCCGAAGGCCGAGGAGACCTGGAGCAGGTTGGCGACGCGCTTGATATCAGTCGAATGATTGCTGCCGGCCGCATGGAAGAGAGCCGGGTTGAAGAAGACGACATCGCCCTTTTCCAACGGCAGCTGCACGTGATGCTGGTCGAAATAGGCCCGGAACTCCGGACGTTTCAACGCGAGATAGCCGGGCACGTAGGTCTGGCTATAGGGAAGGAAAAGCGTTGGACCGCTCTCGATCGGCATGTCGCAATGGGCAACGGCACCTTGCAACGTCAGCACCGGCGACAGCCTGTGCACATGAACAGGATACTGCTCGATGACATCAGAGGTCTGGAATCCCAGATGATAGTCGCGATGGGCCGCCTGCGACGCGCCGCCGGGATTGACGCGATTGACCTGCGCCGTCAGCTGGTAGTTCGGACCAAGCCAGGCTTCGCTGACGAGCGCGATGATGGCGTTGGCGTAATAGGCGGCAAAGTTCTCAGGGCTTTTCAGGCAGTGTTTTTCGAGCGAATTCCAGATCCTGTCGTTAGCGCCGGGCTTGGCAAAGTGGTCGCCGCCGCCACTGTTGGTGCGGTGTTGCTCGTCGATGATGGCGTCAAAGATGCCGCTGGCCGCATCGATGACTGATGTGTCGGCATAGGCGTGCTTGAACACCGCCACCCCGGGCCCGGTTGCCAGCACCTCGCAGATTTCGGCCAGGGCAGCGCGGCGCCCCTCGGTCGTGGCGCAGGCGGCAACCAGGCTGGCGCTGTCATAGATCAGCACATTTTTCTCGCAGGCGAGCGCGTGTGGATAATCAGCAAGGTTCGTCTGCCGCTCCACCTCCGCACGGAACGCCTCGATGTCGCAGGCATCCTCGCTCAGCCACACACGGTCGAGGCGCTGGCGCGCCCTGTTGTCGGTCTTCATCTCGTTCCTCCTCAGAAACTTTCGATGTCCCGACTATAGGCGGCGTGAGATCGTGATATAGAGCAGGAATCCATCAAAAAACCATCAGGAGAGTTCGTCGTTGGCACATCCGTTTCTGGTCAAGGATATCGCCTTTCAGGCGGGACTCAGCACCGCGACCGTCGACCGCGTCCTGAATGAACGTCCCGGCGTGCGCCGGCAGACGGCAGCCCGCGTGCGAGCCGCCATCCGCGAGCTGGAGAAGCAGCAATCGGGATCGGAGATGCAAGGCCAGAAGCGCGCGATCGATATCGTGATGGAGGCGCCGGAGCGCTTCACCGAGGCGGTCAGGCAGGCGTTCGAAACCGAGGCGCCGACCTTCATGCCGACCACGTTTCGCTGCCGGTTCCATTTTGCCGAGATCATGCGGCCGCACGACATCGCGCAGCTGCTCGACCGCGTCCGCCTGCGTGGGACCGACGGCGTCGTGTTGAAGGCACCTGATGTGCCCGAAATCGTTGGCGCCGTCGCCCGCCTCGAACAGGCGGGAATTGCGGTCGTCGCGCTTGTCACCGATCTGCCGAACTCGGCGCGCACCGCCTATGCCGGGGCCGACAACCGCGCGGCCGGCGAGACGGCGGCCTATCTCGTGGGCGAACGGTTCGCCGGGCAGGCAGCAACCGTGCTCGTGACGATTTCGAGCAGCCGTTTTCGTGGCGAGGAGGAACGCGAAATCGGCTTTCGCCGGGTGCTCCGCGAGCACTATCCGGCGATCCGCATCGTCGAGATCAGCGAAGGCTACGGCAAGGACGCCGAAACCGGTGTTCTTGCAGCAAGAGCGCTTGCGACAGACGCCGACATCAATGCCGCCTATTCGATCGGCGGCGGCAACCGCGCCGTGCTGGCCGCCTTCGAGCGCCTCGGCCGCGACTGCAGCCTGTTCATCGCTCATGACCTCGACCAGGACAATCTGGCGCTGCTGCGCCAACGCCGGATCCATTTCGTCCTGCATCATGACTTGCGCAGCGACGCCCGCATGACTTTTCGCGCTATTCTCGCACGACGGAGCGGCGCCGGGCAAAAGCTGGGCGGAAGCCGACTGTCGGCCGTCGAGGTGATTACACCCTACAACGTGCCCATCATTTGAAAGGCGGGCCCCGCGACGACACGGGGCCGGTCTCTCACTCCGGCAAAAGCACGATCTTTCCGGAAAAGCTGCGGTCTTCGAGCCGCGCATGGGCTGCCGCACCGTCCGACAGTGCGAAGGTCTCGATGCGCGGACGTTCGATGATACCAGCGCGCAGGGCCTGGAACAGACGCTCTGCCCGGCTTAGCCGTTGCTGCCGGTCTGTCAGAAAATCCCAGAGATCGCCGCCAACGACGGTTTTCGAATTTTCCATGAGATAGCGCGGATCGACCAGCGGCGCCGGCCCACCCGCCATGCCGAATGTCACCAGCGTGCCGCGCGAGCGCACCGCCGAGAGACTGTCGAGCAAGGTTATGCCGACCGAATCATAGGCGACATTGACCCCACCGGCGCTCAAGGTGCGCACCTTGTCCGGCCAGCCCTCGTCATATCCGAGCGCATGGGCAGCACCGGCGGCCTTGGCAAGGGCCTGCTTTTCCAGCGTCGAGGCCATGGCGATGACGCTTGCGCCCCGCGCGATGGCGAGCCGGATCAGCAATTGCCCAACGCCACCGCCTGCCGCCTGGACAAGAACCGTGTCACCGGCCCGGACGCTATAGCTGTCCTCAACCAGATACTGCGCCGTCAGCCCCTGCAGCAGGAGCGCTGCCGCCGCCTCGAAGCCGATATCAACAGGAAGCGGAATCGCCCGCTCCAAAGGCACGGTCACCCGCGTTGCATTGGCAAACGGCACGTCGGCAAACCCTATCCTGTCGCCGAGGGCGATGCCTTCAACGCCTTCACCGACCGCGATGACCTCACCGGCCCCTTCATAGCCGGCAATAAAGGGTGCCTTGCCGGCGAGCACATAATTGCCCTTGCGCCGGTAGATATCGGCGAAGTTCAGCCCGATCGCCCGCATGGCGAGCTGGATGTGGCCGGGCGGCACGGCCGGGTCGGCAACCTCGCGGTAGCTCAGCACCTCGGGCCCACCGAACGAGTCGAACACCAATGCATGCATGATCACTTCCCCCTATCGGATGAGCGTACGGACGAATTCGTCGCCGAGCCCGACGGACTTACAGTGTGCCGCATACCGATCGAGCCTGACGAGCACATCGTCATACCCTTCGGCGTTGCCGTCCTCGTCGAGATAGACCAGGGGGCCGAACACATGGAACAGCGCCTTCATATGCCCGGCCTCCGGATGCACGTAGAGCGTATGAATGTCTCCCGCCGGCTCGAAGATGAAGGTGCCGCGTCGTGCTATCCAGTCGCGCTCACGATACCCCCAAGTGCCCTCGAGCGTCCAACCGGTAACCGGATTGGAATGGCGATGCCGCTCGATCGTGCCGGCTCCCTTCGCCTTGAAGAGGCTGACCCAGCTCCCGCCGCGCACGTCAAACAGCAAGGGCAAGGAAAAGGCACTGTCGCCAAATGGCAGCCATCGCCGCTCGTCGGCCTCCGCATCGGCAACGAGCAGCTCGTCTACTCCATATCTGCTTTCGGCAATGTTGATCACAGTCCATCCTCCCGTTAACTTCAACAATTGGGAATTATCTACTATAGTGGATTTCGTCAACAGAATTGAGAATCGTCGATTTTGCCTCTATCTGTTGCGCGAGGAGACGCCATGCCGAAGCTGACCATCACCCGCCGCCCCGCCGAACAGAGATTGCGCACGACTGAGGAGCGTCCGGCCGAACTCGGTGCAAGGGTCAAGGAGCTCAGAATCGCGCGCGACTGGACACTAGAAGAGGCGAGCCAGCATATCGGCCTGTCGCGTTCGGCCCTGTCGAAGATTGAGCGCAACGAGATGTCACCGACGTTCCACGCCATGCAGAAGTTGGCAGCTGGATTCTCGCTCGACCTCCTGAGTTTTCTCGCCTCCGGCGAGGCAAGCCCGCCTGCCGGTCGGCGCAGCATCACCCGACAGGACGATGGTACCCGCCACGAAACGCCGAACTATGGTCTGCGGCTGTTGATGGAAGAGGTCCGCAACACCGCCTTCATGGCGGTGGAGGTTCTGGTCAGAGCACGATCGCTCGACCAGTTCCCGGATTGGGACCGGCATGACGACGAGGACTTCATGTATGTTCTCGAAGGCGATATCACGCTCTACACCGAACACTACGCGCCAGCCGTGCTGAAATCCGGCGACGCCGTCTACTTCGATGCGCGCCTTGGCCACGCCTGCATATCGACCAGCGACAACGATGCCCGGCTGTTGTGGGTGACCGCTCCGCTTGGCGGGCGCTTCAGCCGTTCAGACGATGGCCATGCCGATGGAACGGCGTCGGCCTGACAGCTCAGCCGGTATGGCGCCTGTCAGCCTCATCGTCCGGCGCATCGTTGTTTTCCGTCGAAAGGTCGTCGGCCGTCTGGACGCGGTTGCGTCCCCGTCGCTTGGCCAGATAGAGCGCCTCGTCGGCTACAGCCAGCAACGACCGAGCAGTACGGCCATGCCTCGGCGCAAAGGCCACACCAATGCTACCGCCGATACGCAGCACCTGCCCCTCGAACTCGATTGGCGTCTGCGCATCGTTGACGAGACCGGTGGCAAGTTCGGACGCATCCTTGCCGGTTGACCGCAGGATGACGGCAAATTCATCGCCGCCAAGGCGGGCAACAGTTCCGCGCGCACCAACCCGCAGGCGGTAACGTTCGGCCATCGTCACCAAGACTGCGTCACCCGCCGCATGGCCGTGCTCATCGTTGACGGCCTTGAACTCGTCGAGATCGGCAAAGATCAGCGCGAATGGACGTTTTTTGACGTCGAGCAGGGCCGCAGCGAGCACTTCGTCGAAGCCGCTGCGATTGAGCAGCCCGGTGAGACGATCGTGTTTCGCCATGTGGCGGTTTCGCGCCTCGCTCTGCTGCAGGGCGGAAAAGACGGAGGAGAACCTGAGGGCCACAAACGCCATCAGCAGGGTAGCCGCGATCGCGATGACGATGACGCTCGGCAGGATTTCCGCGCGGACGAAGCCGCCGGGCGATTTGGGCGTCCAGGCGACGACAAGGCATGAGACATCAGCGCAGCGACCGGCGGAGACGTGCACGCCGTCGGCCGGCCGCTGTGACAATGGCACGAAAGCGAGGCCGGTTACGCCAAGCTTTGCCTCGATTTCGCGCAGCGACCGCGCCGTCAGCGGGCGAACCGAAACCATGAACACCGGCTTGCGGCGTTCGGCCGGCAGCTGCAGCGTTTCCGGGATGACGGCCTGAACGACGGCTATGCTCATCTGGCCCTCGATCTGGCGCATATCCACGGCATGAATGCCGGGCACGATCGGCGTGACCGATTGCCGATCAGGCTGGGGGATATCGAGCGTATAGGTGCCGTTGTTGTTTCTCAACGCGTTGTCGTAGCGGCGTCGGGCTTCGTCGAGCAGATCTTCGACGTCGTGAAGCGGGGCATCGGCCGCCTCCGCCGGCACGACCAGCCCATCCTTCACCGCGGTCGAGACATGCCCGTCGGCATCGCTGACGATCAGCCAGGAAAAGCCGTAGTCCTCCCACAGCCAACCCGCCAATTCCGGGGCCACAAAGGTATCGCTCAGCCGTCCGGCCGCAAGTTCCGCATAGGTCGCATTCCAGAAGGAAACCTGGGCCTGAAACTGGACGGCGGCTTCCATCTGGTGCCGCAATTCGTTTGCCACCAGCCGGCGTTCCGCCGAAAGACCGAAGCGATCGGCCTCGACGACGGAGCGGTTGAGAACGAAGATGAGGCTGGCGATCGTCAGGATCGCGACCAGGGTACAGGCCGCATGGATCGCCCACACCGCCCTGTTGCGCTTCGGTTGCCGAAACTTTTGCTCGATCACGCCAGCGCCCCCTCACCGGACCAGCCGTCAAAGGCGAGGGGTGGCACCGGTCAGACGCCACCCTAAAGATCAAAGCAGAAATTTAGTTTAAGCAAGCTGGTATTTGAAAGCCTTAAAGACTTCAACCGCCTAGTAAAGCCGACAATCACCAGTCGTGCGACTGTTAGTTGGACTGCACAGCCGGACGCAACAAGGAGACGATTTCGTCGTCGCCTTCGTCGCGCGCCAGGTCGCGGATCGACCTCGTACCAGTACCATCACGCAGGTTGGCGTTCGCGCCTTTTTCGAGCAACAGCTTCACCACGGATGGCCTCCTGTTGACGACAGCGATAGCGAGCGGCGTCATCCAGTCGCTCTGCGGGTTTGGCCGCCCACGCCCACGGAACTGACCGAAGGGGATGTCGAGCAACTCCGGCTTTTCATTGACGATCTCGAGCACCCGCTCTCCCTTGTCGAAGGCAGCGGCCGCAAACAGGTCGAGCGGCTGTGTCTCGAGGAAGCGCACCATATCGGCCTTGCCGTTGTATTCGGCCCAGCCGATCGGCGGTGCGTGATGATACGGGTCGCGCGCCATGGTGTTGGCACCATGCGCGATCAGCAGCTTCGCCATCTCGATATGCCCGTGCAATGCCGCCTCGTGCAGCGGTGTGCGCGACGTCATGCGGTTGACGTCGAAGCCGAGCGACAGCATCAGCGCCACCTGGGCCGGCTGGGCTTCACCCGCAGCCTCATGCAGGATCGCCGGATGGGCCGCCTGCGTGCGCGAAACAAGCGCCGCATCCCCGGCTGCCAGCGCCTTTGCCGCCGTCGCATTTCCCTCACCGATCGCCCGCGCGAGGCGATCGACATCGGTGAGTTCCGCGACCGTGGCGCCATGGGCCACCAGATAGCCGGCAAGGGTCGGATCACCGCCGAGCTCGGCCCATTGGTAGGGCGTGCGACCTTTCACGACGCGGTTTACGTCGGCCCCATGCTCGACCAGCAGCCGCACACGGTCCGTCATCTTCTTTTCCAGCGCCCAGGCAAGTTGATAGTCGAAGACCCTTTCGCTGTTCTCGATCAACTGACCGTCTTCGCGGACAAGCCAGTTGTTCCTGTCCTTTGCGCTTAGCCCATACCGCAACAAAAGACCGATGCAGGTGTTATCGGGCTCGAACATGCGGTTATAGAGCGCCTGGCTATCATTGGCCGTAGCGCCGGCCTTAAGCAGGAGTTCGGCAAAGGCGACGCAATCCGGATGTTCTGGCTGACGCTCTTTGCCCGCCTCGCCCTGGCCGAAGACGCCCGTCAGCGCGGTAAAACGATATTGCCCGTCGTCCATCCAGAAGGCATTGGCATCGGCGCCACACGCAATGAGCCGTTCAGCCGCTGCAAGGGAAGATCTGCCGGGAACGCGGGCATAGGCCGCGTAGAGCAGAGGCTCCCAATCGTAAGGCCCACCACGCTTGCCGGAGAGTTTCGGATCCGTGTCGAGCCAACGGTCGATGGCGTCGCCATCGCCAAGAGCGGCTGCTACATGGATGCTTTCACGGGCAATTTCTGGATGCTCGTCGAGCAAGGCTTTCGCCTGGGCATATCGCTCCGGGTCCGCAGCGATGTCGCCGAAATAGGACACGGTCGCCAATGCGAGGAAGCGATTGGCAAGCTGTTCGGTGGCGGGCTTGCCGCCCTGAGCGCGTTCGAGATGCGTTTTCAATCGGGTCCAGCTGGAGAAGCCGAACTCCCGGGCGATGACCAGTTGGGCATCCTGCAGGCCGATTGTGGCCGGCTCGGAGAAATAGGACAGCGCCCGCTGGCGTGCCGCGGCATCGCCAGCCTTCAGGGCTTTGTGAAAAGCCTTGGCCTGCTTGCGGATGGAATAGAGGGTAGCGTTCGCGGAAAGATCGCGCGTGATCATGAAAGACCTCCTTTCATTCACGTCCGGTATCCGCGCCCACAGACTGAAAAGAGGTGTGGCAACCAAGTCCAGTGAAACAGGTGGGTCTGGCCCTTCCCGCGGATCGGGTGCGCCCTGCGAACGACACGATCGCTAGCACGCAGCCGATATTCTTGTCCACTGCATGTTTCCTTAAATCCTATCCGATTTAAGGATAAAACATGCAGCAATTCAAAGTGCTACAGCGACCTTTGCGCGTCTGATAAGACGCGCGGCGCTGTAGGCTTCTCAGCTTTCCGGTTCGTAGCGAACGAAAGCAAAGCGATCCCCCTTGGGCGACCAGTTGGGAACATTCATCGTGCCCTGCCCGCCGAAGAGCTCGAACAGCTCGCGCGCGTTGCTGCCATCCATCTCCATCAATCGCAGACGGACGTTCAGGTCCCGCGGATGATCGAAGACATCGCCGTCATAGGAGAGAACCAGAAGGTGTCTTCCGTCGGGCGACGGATGCGGGAACCAGTCGCCATAGGGGCTGTCGGTCACGCGCTCAACGTCGGTGCCGTCGGGACGAACGCGCCAGATCTGCATGCGGCCAGTGCGGCTGGAGTTGAAGTAGATCCACGCTCCATCCGGCGACCAGTCCGGCCCGTCGTTGCGGCCTTCGCCCTGCGTCAGTCGCCGCTCTTCGCCGCCTTCGACCGAGATCGTATAGATATCGAAGACCTGATCACGAATACCGCAATAGGTCAGTGCGCCGCCATCCGGCGACCAGCCGTGCCAGTAGGACGGGAGGTTGGGGGTGACAAGCCGCGGAGTGCCGCCAGAAGCCGGCAGCAGGTAGATCGCCGACTTGCCGAACTCGGTCTTGTCGCTGATCGCAATCGTGCTGCCATCAGGCGAAATGCCGTGGTCATTGTTGCAGAGATGGGCAAAGCCGGTTTCGATCTCGACCGGCTCCGAGCCGTCGAAGGCCAGCCGGTAAAGCCGGCCGTCGCCATTGATGATGAGATATCGCCCGTCCGGAGACCAATTCGGCGCCTCGACCAGCCGCTCCGTCTGCCAGACGACGCGAGTCTCGGCGGTAACGATGTCATAGGTTTCGATGGAACTGCGCATACGCTTCTCCTGCCGCAACCGCAGCTATTTGCTTTCTTCGCCCCGTGGCAGCACCGCCAAGACTTTGGCGCAGATCGACCGCATCAAGATGACGCTGCGCTGGTCTTGCCAGGTCGAGACCAAGCCCCAGGCCAGCAGCAGAAGAATGCAGACGAAGGCGACGCCGACGGTGACGAGACTACCGGTCGCAAGACCATAGACACCGAACACGGCCGGCGTCGCGAAACAGGCGATCTGCGCCGAAAGCTGCCCACCGGCAGAAACGTCGCTCAGCGACCACAGCCGGATCAGCCGGATTTCCTCCTCGGTGAACTCCGGCTGGCTTTCCTTGCCGTCCCGCCCTTCGGGGATGCGCTCACCGTCTATCCCCGATCGCGGAACCGGTTGGTGATTGGATAGCGCCGATCGCGGCCAAAATTCTTCTTGGTGATCTTCACGCCGGGCGCCGACTGTCGGCGCTTGTATTCGGCGATATAGAGCAGATGTTCGATGCGGTGTACCGTTGTCTCGTCATGACCACGAGCAACGATCTCCTCCGTGCTCATCTCCTTTTCGACGAGGCACTCCAGAATGTCATCGAGCACCGGATAGGGCGGCAGTGAATCCTGGTCCGTCTGGTTGGGGCGAAGCTCGGCCGACGGCGCCTTGTCGATGATGTTTTGCGGGATGACCACGCCGGATGGACCGAGCGCGCCCGGCGGCACGGTGGTGTTGCGCCAGCGCGAGATGCCATAGACCTCCATCTTGTAGAGGTCCTTGATCGGATTGAAGCCGCCGTTCATATCGCCATAGAGCGTGGCGTAGCCGACCGACATTTCCGACTTGTTGCCGGTGGTGACCACCATCGAGCCGAACTTGTTGGAGACGGCCATCAGGATCGTGCCGCGCGTGCGGCTCTGCAGGTTTTCCTCGGTGATGCCCGATTCCGTGCCCTCGAACATATCGGCCAGCGCGCCGAGAAATCCTTCGACCGGCTCTTCGATCGGCACGATATCGTAGCGGCAGCCGAGCGCTTCGGCGCAATCCTTGGCGTCCTTCAGCGAGTCCTTCGAGGTGTAGCGGTAAGGCAGCATGATCGTGCGTACCCGCTCCTCGCCGAGCGCATCAACGGCAAGTGCTGCGCAGATCGCCGAGTCGATGCCGCCGGACAGGCCGAGCACGACGTTCTTGAAACCGTTCTTGTTGACGTAGTCGCGGAAGCCGAGCATGCAGGCGCGATAGTCTGCCTCCTCCCGCTCCGGCAGGCGCGATTGCAGGCCGCCGGCACAGTGCCAGCCATTGTCGCCCTTTTTCCATTCGACGATCGACAGCGCCTCCTCGAACTGGCTCATCTGGAAGGCGAGCGACTTGTCCGTGTTGAAGGCGAAGCTCGCGCCGTCGAACACCAGTTCATCCTGACCGCCGAGCTGGTTGGCATAGATCATCGGCAGGCCGGTCTCTATCACCTGCTTGAGCACGACCTGATGGCGCACGTCCACCTTGCCGCGATGATAGGGCGAGCCGTTCGGTGACAGCAGGATTTCGGCGCCGCTTTCCGCCAGTGTCTCGCACACACCAAGATCGCCCCAGATGTCCTCGCAGATCGGGATACCAATGCGAATGCCGCGGAAATTGACCGGCCCTGGCATCTCGCCCTGGTCGAACACCCGCTTCTCGTCGAACTCGCCGTAATTCGGCAGATCGACCTTGTCGCGTACCGCAATGATCTTGCCGCCATCGAGCACGGCGACGGCATTGTGGCGCCCGGTCTTGGCCAGGCGCGGGAAGCCGATAATGACGCCCGGGCCGCCGTCGGCGGTCTCCTCGGCCAACTTTTCCACCGCCTGTAAACAGGCCTTGAGAAAAGCAGGCTTGAGAACCAGATCCTCCGGCGGATAGCCGGAAATGAAGAGCTCGGTGAGCAGCAGGAGGTCGGCGCCCTGGCGCGCCGCATCGGCGCGCGCCTCACGCGCTTTCGCCAGGTTTCCGGCGATATCGCCGACGGTCGGATTGAGCTGGGCGATTGCGATACGAAGCAGGGTGGGAGCGGCTTTGTGAGCGGTCATGAGCGGGCCTGTCGGTCTGTTCTCGAACGAATGCGTCTGACTTTCGCCCCGATCTTTAGCGCAATCCGCGCGAAAATGCCCACAGCCAATCGCCGCGAAGCGAAAAATTCCAAAAAATTCTGCGTTTCCGGTTTGTTATCGGCGCCGGCTCGCGCGTCCTCACGTCACGAAAACCTGTTTCCAAACACCCTGAACAAGTCATTCATCCCCTGTTCAAAATGACAGTCGTATGACAGTTACACGACACATTGATGAAATTGGAGAAGACGTTGGCCAATATCGATTCAGCCGTAGCGAGGAGATCACGAGTCTACGCTGGTAGACCCGGATTTGCCGCGCGGCACGCCAAGACGCTGACCTCCGCACGCAGTGCATTGTTCTCGCTGTCGATCGCGGCAGCCCTCGTTTTTGCAGTCGAGTTGATCGTGCGCCAGTCCATGGCCGACACGGTCGCCTACTTCCTCGATCCGACGCGCCCCGCATGGACCACCATCGGTGCATTCTTCCTGATCCTTCTCGCCATCGATGGCGTTTTCGGCCGCGAACACAAGTCCGCCGTGGTGCTCGCGCCGCTGGCGATCATACCGGCCATCATCTGCCAGCAGAAGCAGGTCTTTCTCTCCGACCCGCTCTATCCGACCGACTTCCTCTTTGGCCGCCAGATCCTCGAATTGATGCCTGTGCTTGTCAAGGATCGTCCGTGGACGGCCGTCGGCATCGTTGTCGGCCTCATCGCAGCCGTTACAACCATCGGCCTGTTGCTGCGTTACGCCTGGCGCAACTTCCCCAAGCTGACACGCCGCGAGCGCATCGCTCGCGCAGCTTTTGCGCTGCCGCTGCTCTTCGCCTTCTGGCACATCATGGATTACAACCACTTCTCCTGGATCCGTGATCGCCTGAAGGTCATCCCGATCATGTGGGACCAGACCGAAAACTATCGTCACAACGGCTTTGCGCTGGCGTTTGCGATCAATCTGCCGATGGCCAACGTCAACGCGCCCGCCGGCTACATGGCCGATGCGATCGATCGCATCCCGGTCAAGCCGCTGCCGGCCGGCACCTCCCACCGCAGCAAGCCCGACGTCATCGTGCTGATGAGCGAATCCTTCTGGGATCCGACCCGTCTGCCGAACGTCAAGCTTTCGCCCGACCCGATGCCGACGATCCGCGAAATGCAATCTGGCAACGTGTTCTCGCCAGAGTTCGGCGGCATGACGGCCAATGTCGAATTCGAAGCGCTGACCGGCTTTTCGAATGCCTTCCTGCCCTATGGCAGCATTCCGTACCAACAGTACATCCGCAATCCGATCCCCTCGCTTGCCACCTTCTTCCGTGGCGAGGGTTACGTTTCGCGTGCCATCCATCCGTTCCAGAGCTGGTTCTGGAACCGCACCGCCGTCTACAAGGCCTTCGGCTTCGACACCTTCAAGTCGGAGGAGAATATGCCGCCGATGCAGAAGCGCGGCATTTTCGCCTCGGACGAATCCCTGACCAAGGAGATCATCCGCCAGGCGGACGCCATGGATGACCCCTTCTTCTTCTTCGCGGTAACGCTGCAGGGCCATGGCCCCTATGAGCCGAACCGCTATGCCAAGAATACCATCAAGGTCGAAGGCAACCTGCCGGAGAGCGATCGCCAGGTGCTTGAAACCTACGCCCAGGGCGTCAAGGAAGCCGACGAGAGCCTGAAGAAGCTGATGGACTGGGCCAAGCAACGTGACCGCGAAACCATCATCGTGCTCTTCGGCGACCACCTGCCGCCGTTGAACACGGTCTACACCAACACCGGTTTCATGAAGGGCGTGACCGCGGAGCGCAAGGGCTCGAAGGACCAGATGAAGGCGCAGCACGAAACTCCGCTCGTCGTCTGGTCGAACAAGACGGGTCCGAAGAAGAATGTCGGCACGATCAGCCCGGCCTTCCTTTCCTACCAGATCCTCAAGCAGTCCGGCTACGAGCATCCCTACTATACCGGCTTCCTCGGCAAGGTGCACGACCAGTACCGCGTCGTCGACCGCTACATGCTGATCCGCAAGAACGGCAAGGATGTCGCCGAATGGTCTCGTCAGCCGAAGGTCCCGGCCCTGCTGCGCGACTATCGCTTCCTCCAGCACGACATGATGTTCGGCAAGCGCTACTCGACCGACCGCTTCTTCAAGTCGCACGCGGATCTCTACGCCGCAGGCTTCTAAACCACACCCGCACACGTTCGTGCGACATCACTGGCCTCTGAACAGAGCCGGACGGTAAACCGCCCGGCTCTGTGCACTTTCTCATCTATCCCGTTGATTTCCTCGTCGAAGTGGTGCGCTTAAGCGCGTCGCGATCTTTCCGATTCGCTCACTGCGCTTTAGGCTCTTGTTTTTTGCCCGTGTCGTTATCGCAAATCCGCCGCACACTTTTGCGCGAAACGCTTTCGATATCGTCCGATCCATTTCCGGAGATAGCCATGCCGCATTTGAACGAACTCTCGCAGCACATCTTCGGCAAACCGATGGCCGAGCTCGGCGAAATCGAGCGCCGCATCCTGACCCGCGCCAAGGAACGACGCACCGTTGCAACCGACACCAATGCCGCGTTCAGCGCCGAGCTGTCCGTCGGCGACCGGCTCGCCGACGCCATTGCCAGGATTGGCGGCTCCTGGGGGTTCATTCTCAGCTTTTGCGGCTTTCTCGTCGTCTGGGTGATCATCAACACCGTCTTGCTGGTGACCGGGGCCTTCGATCCCTACCCCTTCATCTTCCTCAACCTGCTGCTTTCGATGCTGGCGGCGCTGCAGGCGCCGGTCATCATGATGTCCCAGAACCGGCAGGCCGAGCGCGATCGCTTCGCTGCGGCAAAGGACTATGAGGTCAATCTGAAGTCGGAAGTCGAGTTGATCGCCCTGCACCACAAGGTGGACGATGTGCTACTGCGCGAGATCGCCGAGCTGAGGACCGACATCGCCAATCTTAACCGCCAGCTTTCCCAGTATCGGCACATACCCGACAATGAATAGACACCGGACAAGCCACTAAAGCGCGCAAGAATCTGCAAGATTCCTAATTCAATCACAAATTTGTATTTTGCAACAATAGGCTATTTCTGACTATTGAAACAACCTATTAGCGTATCGAAAAATTAACACTTGGGGAGCACCGTCAAGGCGCAGGGACAGAGAAAAAGCAGTCACGGTTCGGTCGGAGTTGCTGATATGTCCAAAATAACGCGCCTGTTCGGCAGCCGCGATGGCGCTGCCGCAATTGAATTTGCAATCATCGCCCCTCTATTCTTTCTATGTGTGTTGACGTTGATCGCCTACGGCATCTACCTCAGCGCGGCCCACTCCATTCAGCAGATAGCCGCCGACGCAGCGCGCACCGCCATTGCCGGACTTTCCGAAGGCGAGCGAGAACGCCTTGCCACGGACTACATCCAGCGCACGACCATGGACCAAGCCTTCATCAAGCCGTCCCGTATGACGGTCACCGTCAAGGACGATGCTGGTAACGCCAACCAGTTTACCGTGAGGATCAAGTACGACGCCGGCGATCTCCCGATCTTCAACATGTTCACTTTCGCCATGCCGAGCGAAAATATCGAGCGCTTCGCTACGATCCGTTTGGGAGGTATCTGATATGGGTTTGAAAGCGCCGGGAATAGCACACCTCGCCCGATCAAGAGGTGGCAACGTCGGCATATCCGCCGCTCTCGTCATGCCGCTCGTGATCGCCTCCATGGGACTTGGCATCGACTACGGTTACCTCACGGTCCAGAAGCAGGAAATGCAGTCGACCGTCGATCTTGCTGCCATCGCCGCCGCATCGAACGTCTCCTCCGCCGAGCAGGCTGTTCTCAAGTACTTCTCCAACAACCATGTCAATTTCGCTGTTGCGACGCCCTCCGGCCTGTTGACCGTCGATGGCAAGGTTCTGCCGCCCGGCGACGTCGGGACGGAAAAGGTCGACGGCGTGGCAACGGTCACGCGTGGACGGTATGTCCCCGATCCGGGCGTCGCAGCCGGCCAGCGCTTCGTCAGGGATGCCGCCCCTTCGGATGCGGTCCAGGTACTCCTGGAAAAGAAGGGGCAGATCTTCCTTGCCTCCCTCTTCACCGCACCGCCGGACTTGAGCGTGGTCGGGACAGCGGCGAGTTCGAAGGTTGCCGCCTTTTCCGTCGGCTCTCGCCTCGCCAGCCTGAATGACGGCCTGCTCAATGCCATTCTCGGCCAGATGCTTGGCACCAACATTTCGCTGAAGGTCATGGACTACACCGCCCTGATCGACGCCGACATCGATATCCAGCCTTTCCTGAAGATCGTCGCGACCAAGCTCAGCCTGACCTCCGCCTCCTATGAAGACGTGCTCGACGCCAATTTGACCCTGCCGCAGCTCCTGTCTTCGATGCGGCTGTTCCAGGGGCTCTCCGGTACGGTGACCTCTGCCCTCAAGAGCATCGAGCTGGCAACGGCCAACAACAAGAAAACCTTCACCTTGGCGCAGATCCTCAATCTGGACCCGAAAAAGGACATGAGGATCGATGCCGGCTCCGACTGGACGATGAAGGTGAGTGCGCTGCAGATCGTCTCGGCCGCCGCCGCCATCGCCAACGGCGAGCATCAGATCGCGCTTAACGCGGTTGCCGGGCTTCCGGGCATAGCTTCGGCCACGGTGAAACTCGCAATTGGCGAACCGCCGGTCGAAACGCCGAGCTATCGCCTGGGAACCCCAGGAGCAGCGGTCCGCACGGCGCAGACCCGGCTTGCCGTCGAGGTGGGCATAGACGGGCTTGCGGCCCTTGCCGGTATGCGCATTCGGTTGCCGATCTATGTCGAGCTTGCCCACGCAGAAGCCAAACTTGCCGACATCCGTTGCTACGGCGGCAAGCCGGAGAACGCGGCAGTCGTCGTCGACGCGGTGCCGGGCGTCGCTGAGATCGCCGTCGGTGACGTCAATCCGAAGGTGCTTTCGAGTTTCTCCTTCGACGCTCGGGTCGAGCGCGCCCGCATCGTCGATGCGCTGGCGGTCAAGATCGACGCCATCGCTCACGTCGAGGCGCAGAACCTTCAAGCGTCCCGCCTCACCTTCAGCCCCGCCGAAGTGGCCGCACGCTCGATCAAGAGCGTTTCGACCAAGGACATCCTGTCGTCGACGACGAAGACCCTGCTCAACAATCTGGACTTGAACATTCAGGTGTTGTTCCTGACGCTCGGCAGCCCGACTATCCTGCAACAGGCGCTTGCCCAGACCTTGGCCGCGGTCACGAAACCGGTGGACGATCTGCTCTACAATCTGCTGCTCCTAGTGGGGGTACGCGTGGGAGAAGCCGATGTCCGCGTCACCGGCGTCAAATGTCAGCCACCGGTACTGGTGCAGTAACAGCCTCGCGACAGCACAAAGGGACTGGCAACGGAAAATCGATTGCCGATGCTTTCGAACAAAATGACGGGTTCGCACGTTATGGGCAAGGTAGAGCTGCTACATGCAGATGGGTTGAGTAGTATCGAAGCACACGTGGCGAGGGATCGGAACCCGAGGCGTATGCGAGAGATCGTCGGGAGACGTGCGCGACAGATGCAGTTGGTTGCAAAACAGGGGGATGCTGCACCGGAGAAACCGCTCGCCTTCACGGCGGACGGATTGCTGCGCAACCCGCTCCTGCGCGAGACGCTGCAGATCAGCGCTCGCGATCTGATGGCGGTCTATGATATTTTTCCACGTGTGGCTCGTCTCGTCGCCTCCCACCAGAAATGGACGCTGACCCAGGCCGCTTACGCGCTTCATCTTGAGCGCGACCCGTCTCACCCCGATTCGGGAGTGACTGCCGCGCGGTTGTTGAAGTTCATGCGCGAGACCGGCGGCGCAAGCAGGAACACGGCAGCCGCATTCCTGTCCGAGCTGCTCGCCTACAAGCTGCTGCGCGATGTCAGAGGTGAGCGGACGAACAAGAAGGTTCGCCCACTTGAGCCGACGGAAGTCAGCGAGAGCGCCATGATGCGTTGGTTCATGAGCCAAATGGGCACGCTCGACCGCCTCGATGGCGGCAGACGTCTGGAACATGTCGAGGCCGACACCTCTGTCCTTGGACGCACGCAGCCGATCGCGGCGCGAATGCTCCTGTCCGACAAGAATTGGAGCGAGCCCCCCGAAGGCGTTGCCATCTTCGTTTGGACCGAATGCGGGGGCTTGCTGCTCGATGACCTCATGGCGCGTCCGAAAAGCCTGACGCCCGTGGACGGAAAGGTCTGGCTGGAACTCAATCTCGCCGAGCTTGCCAACCACTACACCATCTCCAACACGCACGTGCGCAGACTGTTCACCAAAGCGCAGGACACAGGTTTCATCGGCCGATCGAACGACGGCTCCCGTGGACGCTTTTGGATGAGCGCCGGACTGGTCGACGAGTATTGTCGCTGGCAGGCTATAAAGCTCGCGGCCCTGGCCAATGCCTATGAGCGAGCCACGGACGGTGCAGTCCGGTTGGCGAAATAGGTCATTTCCTTCACTAAGTGCGGCCCGGCGTCGCCGGAGGTTCGCGCGCACGGATCGCGTCATCGCCTGGCGGCCGGAAGTGGCTTGAACGGTCCTACGACCGGCCCGCTTCAAACTTCGGCAGATCGTCGTTAATGTCGTAGAAATCGCCCTTGTCGGCACAGAATATGTGATAGCCGGGTAGGAGATCCGTCGGCTTCTCAAAGGCGCCGGCCATGATCGAGACGTATTCGGCGCTATCGGATTTCCAGAACAGAGCCGAGCCGCAGTTGCGGCAAAAACCACGCTGCGCGCCATCGCTCGAACGATACCAGGTCACGTCCTCCGCCCCCTCAAGTTCCATGTCGCGATCCAGCACATTGGTCGCGGCGTAATAGAGGCCCGTCTGCTTGCGGCATTGCGTGCAATGGCAAAAGATCAACTCGCGCAGTTCGCCCCGCGTCTTGAACCGCACTGCCGCGCAAAGGCAGCTGCCGCTGTGAATATCCGACATGGTCCCCGACCTCCTGAAACGAGAAATGCCGGGCCAGCTTCGCGAGCCGGCCCGGCATTGTCAATTTCATAGCGACCGCTCGAGGTTCAGAAAATCTGAACCGTGCGGCAATGCCTCAGTATCAGCCGTTGACGACCAGCTTCTTCTCGTCGCGGCCGCCCTTCATGCGCTCGGCGAGCAGGAACGCCAATTCCAGCGCCTGGTCCGCATTGAGGCGAGGATCGCAATGGGTGTGGTAGCGATCGGCGAGATCGTCACCCGAAAGCGCACGGGCGCCGCCGGTGCATTCGGTAACGTCGTTGCCGGTCATCTCGATATGAATGCCGCCCGGGTGCGAGCCTTCCGCACGGTGGATCTGGAAGAAGCTTTCGACTTCCGACAGGATCCGCTCGAACGGGCGGGTCTTATAGTTGTTGAGCGTGATCGTGTTGCCGTGCATCGGATCGCAGGACCAGACGACCTTCTTGCCTTCGCGTTCAACCGCGCGGATGAGGCGCGGCAGGTGCTCGGCAACCTTGTCATGGCCGAAGCGGCAAATCAGCGTCAGGCGGCCGGCTTCGTTGGCCGGGTTGAGCAGATCGATCAGTTCCAGAAGGCCGTCAGCCGTCAGCGACGGGCCACACTTGAGGCCAAGCGGGTTCTTGATGCCACGGCAATATTCGATATGGGCGTGGTCCGGCTGGCGGGTACGGTCGCCGATCCAGATCATGTGGCCCGAAGTCGCATACCAGTCGCCGGAGGTGGAATCGACACGCGTCAGCGCCTGCTCGTAGCCGAGCAGCAGCGCCTCGTGGCTGGTGAAGAAATCGGTTTCGCGCAGGCTTGGATGATTTTCAGAGGTGATGCCGATCGCCTTCATGAAATCCATCGTCTCGGAAATCCGGTCGGCGAGCTTGCGGTAGCGCTCTGCCTGCGGGCTATCCTTGACGAAGCCGAGCATCCACTGATGAACGTTGTCGAGGTTGGCATAGCCACCCATCGCAAAAGCGCGCAACAGGTTGAGCGTCGCGGCGGACTGGCGGTAGGCCATGATCTGCCGTTCCGGATCCGGAACGCGTTCCGCTTCGGTGAACTCGATGCCGTTGATGATGTCGCCACGGTAGCTCGGCAGCTCGACGTCGCCCTGCTTCTCGATGTTGGAGGAGCGCGGCTTGGCGAACTGGCCAGCGATGCGACCGACCTTGACCACCGGCTGCTGAGCGCCGAACGTCAGAACGACGGCCATCTGCAGGAACGCGCGGAAGAAGTCGCGGATCGTGTCGGCCCCATGCTCGGCAAAGCTCTCGGCGCAATCGCCGCCCTGCAGCAGGAAGCCGCGGCCTTCGGCAACATTGGCAAGAGCAGTCTTCAGACGCCGCGCCTCGCCGGCAAACACCAGCGGCGGATACTTCGCGAGTTTCGCTTCCGTTGCCGCAAGAGCCGCAAGGTCCGGATAATCCGGAACCTGCTGGATGGGTTTCTGCCGCCAGCTATTCGGAGTCCAAGTCTGTGCCATTTCGATCACCTGTTGTCTGCCGCGGACGTCGGTCCGCGCGGGTCGCGCCCTGACGGTTTCGACACCGCCCGGTATTCGGAAATTTCACTGCGTCCGCGCGCCCCGCTTCAGCGCGTGGCCAAGCCTTCGCGCCCGCTCGAAGCCGGTGACTTCGCGGATGCGGGCTTATAGACGTTAAGCGATGGCTTGGAAAGGCATCCTACCAGAATTCATGGTTTCCGGCGTCAGCAAAGCAACCGCCCTGCTCAGCCGACCCGCTCGCCCTTACGCACGCGATAGGACGGCGCATACATCGTCACAAGCTCTTCCGATGCTGTCGGATGCACCGCCATCGTCCGATCGAAGTCGTCCTTGGTGCAACCGGCCTTCAGCGAAATGCCGAGCAATTGCGCCATTTCGCCGGCATCGTGCCCGAGGATGTGGGCGCCCAGCACTTTGCGGTCGGCAGCGTTGACGATCAGCTTCATGATCATCTTTTCCTTCCGGCCGGAAAGCGTCGCCTTCATCGGCCGGAACTCGGCACGATAGACTTCCAGTTCTTCGAACTGACGCGCAGCCTGCTCCTCGCTGAGGCCGACGGTGCCGATCTCCGGCTGGGAGAAGACGGCCGTGGCGATCAGGTCGTGGTCGGGCGATACCGGGTTGTTCTTGTATTCGGTCTCGATGAAGCACATTGCCTCGTGGATCGCGACCGGTGTCAGCTGGACGCGATCGGTCACGTCGCCGAGGGCATAGATGCCGGGCGCGCTCGTGCGCGAAAAGGCGTCGACGACGATCGCGCCGCGCTCATCCGTGTTCACCCCGGCGCTTTCGAGCCCGAGGCCCTTGGTGTTCGGCACGCGGCCAAGCGCCAGCATCACCTGATCGACGGCGATTTGGCCGTGTTTCATCGTCTGCGCCACGCGCTTGCCGTCGGCGTCAGTCGTGACCGACTGGATGATGTCTTCGCAAAGGATCCGGATGCCCTTCTCTTCCATCGCCGTGTGCAGGCCGCGGCGGAGATCCTGATCGAAACGCGAGAGGATTTCCTTGCCGCGATAGATCAGTGTCGTTTCGACGCCGAGACCATGAAAGATATTGGCGAACTCGACAGCGATATAGCCACCGCCTGCAATCAGGATCGACTTCGGCAGTTCCGCCAGATCGAAAGCCTCATTGGAGGAAATGCAGAGTTCATGGCCCGGCAGCGCGTCATGCGGCGTCGGGTGGCCGCCGACAGCAATGACGATACGTTCGGCGGTCACGGTCTTGCCAGTGTCGAGCAGGCGAACCGTATTCGGGCCGACAAGCTCAGCCCGTGTACGCAGGATCTCCGCGCCGGCATTGGCGAGCCCCTTCTGGTAGAGGCCTTCGAGCCGCGTGATCTCCTGCTCCTTGGCAGCGACGAGCTTTTGCCAATCAAAGCGACTTTCGCCGACGGTCCAGCCGAAACCCGCCGCATCCTCGAAATGTTCCGAATATTGCGACGCGTAGACATAGAGCTTCTTCGGAACGCACCCACGGATGACACAGGTGCCGCCATAACGGAACTCTTCGGCGATCGCGACCTTCTTGCCGAGACTTGCCGCCAGCCGGCCGCTTCTGACGCCACCCGAACCGCCACCGATTACGAAGAGGTCATAGTCGAAAGCGGGCATGGGCGAACTCCTGAAGGTCGTGCAAGCTGCAATTAGGACAATTAGGGGACCGCGGACCAGGCATTTTCGCCGGCGGCACGCCCCGCTCGGGGGGCAGTCCCCCGTCGCAGGCACATATAGTGTTGCACTGCAGAAAAAGAAAAGCCCGGATTGCTCCGGGCTCCCCAAAACGTGATGTTTAGCCCAGCTGACCCGAGCTCTCTCCGACCGACCGCGGATTATTGGGCGGGCGGTGTCTCAACGGTGCCTTCAATACGTGGCGGAGCCGAAGTGCCGACCTTGGCGTCGAGCGACTTCGTGGCTTCGGTGTTGAGGTCGCGCGACACGCCGGCTGCCCAGATGTCTGCCGCCTTCAACAATTCGCGCGAAGCAATCGGGCCGTCGTTCAGAAGCTTCTTGCCGGCCGTCGACTTGTAGAACTCGGTAATGGCGTTCAGCTCTTCAAGCGTAAAGGTCTTGGCGTAGATCGTCGCGGCTTCGTTTTCGAGATCGGCGCGACGCGCTGCCAGGGTCAAAGCCTTTTCGTCGACGGTCGCGGTGATCAGCTCCTGGAAGTTCGGCGAAGCCTGGATCAGAGTATTCTTCAGACGCTCGGCGAGGTTCGGCAGAATGTTGTCGAAGTTGTTGGTCACGCCGAGTGCAGCGATGGTCGCACGCGCGGCCTTGATCTGGGCGTCGGACACGTCCTGAGCCTGAACCGGAATGGATGCAGAAAGGAGAACCGCGGTGGCTGCGAAAGTGCGGACAAGACCTGCGAGTTTGTTCATTTTTATCCATGCTCCTGTGTTTGTCGCATGCTGCCGGGGCGATTGCCGCCGCCAGGCCCGCATGTGTGGTAACCTGTTTTCTTCACCGGCCCCTGCTCCCCAGGGAGCGACGGGAACCGGCTCAAGATGCGGTCAGAATGCGTGCCTCTTCCGGTCCGGCAATAATTGCCAGCGACGCGATGCCTATGAAAAGTCCATGCTCGACCACGCCCGGAATGGCATTCAGCTCTCCCGCGAGCGCATCTGCATCAGGAATACGGCCAAAAGATGCATCAAGAATGAGGTGTCCACCGTCCGTCTTGAAGGGGCCGTCGCCTGAGTTGCGCACGGAGATGTCACCGGAAAGACCGAGACGCGAGGCCACCTTTTCGATGGCGATGCGCGTTGCCACCTGGCCGAAGGGATTGACCTCGATCGGCAGCTTGAATGCGCCGAGAACATCGACGACTTTCGATTCATCGGCGATGACAATCATGCGCTTGGAAGCGGCCGCGACGATCTTCTCGCGCAGCAATGCGCCGCCGCCGCCCTTAATCAGTCGCAACTGACCATCGACTTCGTCGGCACCATCGATCGTCAGGTCCAGTTCCGGAAGTTCGTCCAGCGACTTCAACTGCACGCCAAGCTCCAGGCACAGCCGCGCAGTACGCTCGGAGGTCGGAACGCCTTCGATGCGGAAGCCCGCAGCGACCTTCTCGGCCAGGAGCCGAACGAACTCCTCGGCAGTCGATCCCGTCCCAATGCCGAGACGCATGCCGTCTTCGACATGTTCGAGCGCCGCTGCCGCGGCTTTGATTTTCATTTGGCGGGCGTCCATACGCCAGTCGCTCCCTTTTTACCCACCGGATGTGGATGCGGTTACCCACCTTCTCCATCCGTTTTCCGCTGAGACACTTACACGCCCAAAGCTGCAAACAAAAGCCAAAATCAGGGGCCCGGCCCGGATTCCTGGTCCCTTCCCACACACACTTGCCATTGCATTCTCTTGCAACTTCGCCTACCCGAACGACAACTCTTTCCGGCTACGCGAGGTTCACCTCTTGTCTTCCCCCATTGTCGTCTTTGATCTCGACGGAACCCTTGTCGATACGGCGCCGGATCTGGTGGCGAGCCTCAACCATGCGGTGACCCAGGCCGGCGTCGAGCCGGTCACCTACCGCGACCTCACCCATCTCGTTGGCCACGGTGCCCGCGCGATGATCGAGCGGACTTTTGCGCTTCGCAACAAGCCGCTCGATGAAGAAGCGTTGGCCTGGCAGATGAAGGAGTTCGTCGACTTCTATCATGGCTCGATGCCGGGTGATTCCCTGCCTTACCCGGGCATGCTCAACGCACTCGACCGGCTGTCGGCGGCGGGCTTCAAGCTCGCAGTCTGCACCAACAAGCCGGAGATGCTGGCAAACCGGCTGCTCGAGCGCCTAGGCCTCATCGATCGCTTCGCGGCGGTTTCCGGTGGCGACACGTTCGAAATCCGCAAGCCGAATGCCGACCACCTGCTGCGCACGATCGCCAATGCCGGCGGCAGTGCCGCGCACTCGGTGATGATCGGTGACAGCCTCAACGATATTCTGGTCGCCCGAAACGCCGCGATCCCGTCGATCGCCGTGCCGTTCGGCTATTCCGACGTGCCGATCGAAAGCCTGGAGCCGACAGTGATCATCCGCCACTTCGACGAGTTGACGCCGGCGCTGGTGACAGGGCTTTTCAACGGCAAGTAAGCGCGCGGGCGCTGGGCCTGAGGTTTTGATCCGCATCTGATCGAGGATAGAGCCCACTAAGATCAATCGTCATTGGCAGCGCGCACGTAGCAGGTTCCTGCGTCGCGCCGCTTCTCGCATCGCAAAAACACGCTACGTTCCTCTCGCGTCACCACCACCTAAACGAAAAACCCCATGGAGAAGCTCCACGGGGTCTGAAATTCTGTCGTCGAACACGGTGCCAGTGCGAGTGGCGCCATCGCCTAATTGGGACTTACCCCTCGGCCCGGCGAGCGTCGCGGGTGGCGTCGAGGGCGCGGTTCACGTACATGTCGCGCTCATACACGTCGTCGAAATACTCGATGACACCGTCCTTGTTCGGCCAGGCGGTAAAATAGGCGACGTAAACAGGAACCTTCTGCGGCACCTGCAACGCCTTGTTGCTGCCGCCGCCGATTTCCTTGCCGACATCCTCGACGCTGGTGCCAAGCACGGCCGCTGCCATCCGGCGCGGATCGGCGAGCCGCACGCAACCGTGGCTGAGTGCGCGCTGGTCACGCTTGAAGAAGCTCTTCGACGGCGTGTCGTGCATGTAGATGGCATGCGCATTCGGGAACAGGATCTTCAGTTCGCCAAGCGCGTTGTCGCTGCTCGGCGGCTGGCGCACGGCAACCGAGGCGGTCGATCCGGTCCAGTTGACGGAAGACGACGGCACTGAGCGCCCGCCTATCTCAACCTGATAGCCCATCCGATCGAGATAACCAGGGTCGTTGCGCAGCTTCGGCAGCATCTCGTTGATGATGATCGACTGCGGCACGCCCCAGTATGGATTGACCTCGACGGTCTGAATCTCATCCTGGAAGAAATAGGTCTGGTTCGCCTTTGAACCGACGACGACGCGCATCGAAAACTGCTCGGCGCCATTGTCGCTATAGGACGCGGTAAAGGCCGGCTGGTTGATGAAGACGTAGCGGTTGCCGAGCCCATCGGGAAGCCAGCGCGCCTGTTCCATCGCGACTTCGAGCTTGTTGATCTTGCTTGCCACGGTGTCGCCACCGGTCAGGAGTCGCAGCGACGCCTGACCGACGACGCCATCGGCCTTCAGGCCATTCTCCTTCTGGAACGCTTCGACGAGCAGAACCAGCTCAGGCGTGTACTCAGGGGTTCCTTGATAGGCCGCGAGCACTGCGGCGTGATCCGACTTCAGCGTCTCGGAACCCTTGATGCGGATCCCGGCGACGATGTTGGCAAGTTCCGGATTGCTTTGGCCCGGCTTCAGGAGCGTGCCCGGCGCGATCTCGACACGCTGTTCCACGCTCTTCTCTGCACGAAGGCGCTCGAGTTCAACCGACAATGCAGCGAATTGTTCGCTCTTCGGGTTCTGATCGTTGAGCAGCGTGGCAACATCGGAGCTTGCCGACATCCTATCGAGGAAGGCTGAGAGATCGACGGTCTTGCGCTTGAAATCGTGATAGCCGGAGATCTTGTTGGGATCGATGCGGCCACGCACCGTGTCCTCGACATAGGAAAGCGTTGCCGCCGACAGCGCGATTTCGAACTGAACAAGTTCCTTTTCGCGCGCGATCATATCGCCGCGGTCGAATTCATCAGCAGGCACCTGAACGGCATAATCCTGCGGATCGAGACCGACCTTTGCTGCATCGGCAAGAACGGCAATCGCCCCCTTTGCGCGCGCGTTGACACCGGTGCCGTCGATCCAGACGAAATCAGAACGCGAGCCGTAATGGGTCTCGATGGCTTTTGCCACATTCGAGGTCGTGCGAACCTCAACGTCAGGCATGAATTGACGGGCATCGGTGAGCGCCGCACGCAGCATTGGCGGCAGCGCTTCGTTGCGCACAGAACCGGTGACGACCGGATCGAGCAGCCTACCGGTATCGACCCGGCGCAGAGGTTCCGCCTTGTAGGTATAATAGCGAGGGCCGGTCACCTTCGGCAGCGGCGTGGAGACCGTCCTCTGCTGCGGCTGCCCCATGGAACCGACACCGGGCAGCGGCTGGCCGGACTGCATCTCCTGCTTCGGCGTCTTCTGTCTGCCGCCGCGGATAAGGTCCATCAACGTGATGGCCGCAGCCGGCCGCACATCGAAGGTTGCAATCGAACAGCTGCTCATGAGCGCTACGATCGCTGCCGTCTTGAAAATTCTCATGTGAAACTACGTCCCCGTATCGCGTTGTCGCCGAACTCGGCTTTAGCCAGATTCTCGCCACGCCCTCGTGCTCTAAAACTTATAGAAAAGGATGGTGAATGAAAAGGAAACGCGCCTCCCCGAACGTGCATGAAAACACCTCTGCGTGTTAAAAAAACCGCTTGATTGCCAGGACGTTCGAGGGGGCGTAAAAATTTGATTTGCATCGACATTAGTGTCGTTGCCACCCGGCCCGCACGGCAAGGCGAGCAATGCGAGCCTTAAAGGAAGGCAACGAATGTGACTGAAACGCCACAAGGAATCCGGGTTCGCCGCGCGCACGCGAATCAGCCGCTGCACGACTGCAAAGGCCGCTCTTTGTCGCACGCCCGCCTTTCAAACGATTGTAGCATTGCCAGCTCCGGGGCCACCTCTTTACAAGCCTTGCCAGCCGGGGCAGAGAGAGGCCCGGCACCTTGGGGAAGGGACAGCCGGTTGCGACCGCGTCCCCTCGCCCAGACTTCATGAACCGCATGACGAAGGCAGGGATCACGATGACATCGACGCGCACGGAAACAGATACGTTCGGCCCCATCCAAGTGGCAAACGACCGCTATTGGGGCGCCCAGGCCGAGCGTTCCCTCGGCAACTTCAAGATCGGCTGGGAAAAACAGCCGGTCGCAATCGTCAGCGCGCTCGGCATCGTCAAGCAGGCCGCGGCCCGCACCAACATGGCGCTCGGTCGCCTGGATGCAACCATTGCCGATGCCATCGTCAAGGCCTCGCAGGAAGTCATCGACGGCAAGCTCAATGACCACTTCCCGTTGGTTGTCTGGCAAACAGGCTCCGGCACCCAGTCGAACATGAACGCCAACGAGGTCATCTCGAACCGCGCAATCGAAATGCTCGGCGGCGTCATGGGCTCGAAGACGCCGGTGCATCCGAACGACCACGTCAACATGAGCCAATCGTCCAACGATACCTATCCGACGGCGATGCACATCGCCTGCGCGGAGCGGGTGATCCATGATCTGCTGCCGGCGCTAAAGCACCTGCACGAGGCGCTCGAAGCCAAGGTCAAGGCGTTCGATCACATCATCAAGATCGGCCGCACCCACACCCAGGACGCAACCCCGCTGACGCTCGGCCAGGAATTCTCCGGTTATGCCGCCCAGGTCGCGTCCTCGATCAAGCGCATCGAGTTGACCCTGCCCGGCCTTTGCGAGCTCGCGCAGGGCGGTACCGCCGTGGGTACCGGCCTCAATGCACCCATCGGCTTTGCCGAGAAGGTCGCGGAAGAAATCGCCAAGATCACCGGCATTGCCTTCACCACGGCACCGAACAAGTTCGAAGCGCTTGCCGCCCACGATTCGATGGTCTTCAGCCACGGCGCTATCAACGCCGCAGCAGCTGCCCTCTTCAAGATTGCCAACGACATTCGCTTCCTCGGCTCCGGCCCGCGCTCGGGCCTCGGCGAGCTCTCGCTGCCGGAAAACGAACCGGGTTCGTCGATCATGCCGGGCAAGGTCAACCCGACCCAGTGCGAAGCGCTCACACAGGTCTGCGTCCAGGTGTTCGGCAACAACGCCGCACTGACCTTTGCCGGCAGCCAGGGCCATTTCGAGCTCAACGTCTTCAACCCGCTGATGGCCTATAACTTCCTGCAGTCGGTACAGTTGCTCGCCGATGCCGCGATCTCCTTCACCGACAACTGCGTCGTCGGCATCGAGGCCCGCGAAGACAACATCAAGGCAGCGCTCGACCGCTCGCTGATGCTGGTGACGGCGCTGGCGCCGAAGATCGGCTACGACAACGCGGCCAAGATCGCTAAGACCGCCCACAAGAACGGCACGACACTGCGCGAAGAAGCCGTCGGCGGCGGTTACGTCACCAACGAAGAGTTCGACGCCATCGTGCGTCCGGAAACGATGATCAGCCCGGCCTGATCCGTATACCCCTGCCGCGGCGCCTTAATCCGCGTCGCGGCTCGGCCCTCGCCCGGATCGACGGGACATTGCATTGTCTGCGTTAAGTCGAATTGTCTTCATTCGCAGAAGCAATCATTAAGACTTCGCAAATCATTTGCCCCTAAAAATCAGTACCTGTAAGCAATGAGTAATATTGGGGGTTTGCGAATGCAAACGGCCACCTCTGGAAAAACGCAAGCTCCGGATATCGCAGCACAAGTAACTCATGCGATGCGCATGATGGGCGTGTCGCCGATACCGCGCAATTACGAGCTTTATTACGAAGCCTACCTCGGTTCGAATCCGCAATTGTCCAAGGAACTCGCAGCTCTCGGCAGCCGCGCGACCCAGGAGGAACTCGACGCGATCGGCGCACAATATTTCAGCCATATCCATCGCTCGACCGGTATCGAGCGCGCCCACACCAGCCTTGCGGCCAAGCTGACCGAACTGGTCAACCTGTTGAAGGACGAGCAATATGCGCTCGAGACTTACAACAAGGTTCTCGACGAAGCCTATGTCAACATAACGAGCAAGAGCGCGTCCAGCGCCGACATCCTGCGCCACGCCATCGGTATCCTCACCGAGGCGACCGCCGACACGATGAGCCAGGGCAAGGAGCGCGTGCAGACCGTGGTGCAGAAGTCCTTCGAGATGGAGGTCATCCGCCAGGAACTCGACGAATACAAGCGGATCGCCAATACGGATTCGCTGACGCGGCTCGCCAACCGCCGTGCCTTCGACGACAATCTCGCCGCCGTCTACAACAACGATCATGAGAAGAACTTCACCGGCCTGCTGGTTGCCGATATCGACCACTTCAAGAAGGTGAACGACACGTTCGGCCATCCGGTCGGCGACAAGATCCTGGCGACGGTCGGCAGCGTCATCCGCGCCAATGTCCGCCGCGACGCCTTTGTCGCCCGCACCGGCGGAGAGGAGTTCGCGGTCATACTCAAAGACAGCAGCCAGGAAGAATGCCTGCAGGTCGCCGATCGCATTCGCACCGTACTGGCCGGCACGCCCTTTAGAAATTCCAAGACCGGCGTCAATTATGGCCCGATCACCCTGTCGGTCGGCGTCTGCATGGCGACCGCCGCGGAGGATGCCGTCGATCTCTACAACAAGGCGGATATCGCGCTCTATTCCGCCAAGAATGCCGGCCGCAACAAGACGATGCTGTTCGAAGACGGCATGCGCAAGGAATCCGGCCGCAACTGGCTGATCTACCGACGTTAGCAACGTCCGAGATACCCTTCATGAAAATGGCGTCCATCGGGCGCCATTTTCATGTCAGCACTCTCGTTCCCTTGGAAACAGCCAGGCCTGATTGCAATCGCTAGAACAGTTGCAACAGGGACCAACGGCTACGGAAAGCACGATCGGTTCCCACAATCCGAGGGGGAGAACCGACATGAAGCGCATTTTTGCAGCCGTCACCGCGATCGTCTTGATGACAGGATCAGCCGCAATCGCCGGCGAAAAGGCACAGGGTCAGATCACCGTCGCCTCCCTCGACAGCAACGCCGCCAAGACCGGTTGGCTTCAGGTCCTGTCGCAAGGCGGCGCCAGCTATAAGGCCAAGCGCGGCGACATCAGCCAGTCACCGATCGCGCGAGAACTCGTCGCCTTCCCTGAGACCGCCGCTCCCGGCACCATCATCATCGACAATTCCGAGCGTCGCCTCTACCACGTCGTCGGCCGCGGCATCGCAGTCAAATACGCCGTCAGCGTTGGGCGGAAGGGGTTTCTGTGGACCGGAACCAACACCGTGAGCCGCAAGGCCGAATGGCCCACCTGGGTGCCGCCCGAGGACATGCGCGTTCGTGAAGCCAAGAAGGGCAAGGTGCTGCCCGCCAGCATGGAGGGCGGCATCGACAATCCGCTCGGTGCCCGCGCCATGTATCTCGGCTCGACGATCTACCGCATTCACGGGACCAACCAGCCGCTGTCGATCGGCAAGGCGATGTCATCAGGCTGCATCCGCATGGCCAACGAGGATGTCGAGCACCTTTATGCCAATGTCCAGCTCGGCACGACTGTGGTCGTTCGCGACTGACCGACCAGTCAAGGCAAGGCGTCCACACTCAGCCTATCGACAGGCGGAGGCACCCGCCTGTCTTGCAATGGCGATCAGTTCCGGCCGGTACTCGAAATGCATGGTGTCGAAATGATACCAGCGGCCGCCCCAGATGAAACCATGCTTCTCGAAGACCTCGACGATCTCCAGCGGATAGCGGTTGCGGTAGGGCGCCGCGCCGCTCTTGCCTCCGCCCGCCCAGCGCCAGTAGCCGGCAAAGCCGGTGTTGAGATCGATCGCCGCGCCAAAACTGTGCACCGAGAGCGTGTGCGCGCCGGCAATGTTGCGCCAGTTGAAGGTCCCGGCACTGGGCACGAGATACCGCTTCAGCTTTGGTCGTGAGGCAAGCTCGCGCCCGACCGCCTGCAACGCCTTGGCCACACCGTGCCTGCTGGTGACGCTCAGGCGCTCGCCGAACCAGTCAACCACGACAAGATCGCGCCTGACGCCCGCAGCACTGCCCCCATAAAGACGTTTCATCAAGGCTTCGCTGCGGATGCGGCCCGGATCGAAATCCACACCCGGCGGCTTGGCACAGGGACCAAGCGGATAGATCTGCGAAAGACTGTCCTCGATATCGCCGGATGCGAGCTTTTCGGCGTGGCTCTTCTGCCTGCCATCATCGATCGGCAGCGCCGGGCCGCCATCGCGCAGGGTCAGCGTGTCTTGGCCGACCTCGGCGACCGCCTCCGGATAGGCCCTGGCGAGCAGTTCGAGCTTTTCGCTGAGCGTCGGCTCGGCCGCCAAGCCTCTGCTGACACAGGCCGAGACAAGCAGAACGGCGGCACCAAGACACGCGCTTATAGATCCACGTCGCATCACGTTTCCATCTCTGGCTTGCGTCGGCTCCGCGGTCGTTCGCAAACCCGCTCGGCCGTTCAGCCTACCACATGGTCTGGGCTGCGCGCTCCGGCCATTCGCGGTCATAGGTATCCCGATCGAAATCGGCCTTGGCGGCCTTCAGCAACGCACCGGGCGTCGGAAGCGTCGCGGGATCGATGAAGCGCTCAGGATTCCAGATCTGCGATCGCATCAAGGCGCGGGCGCACTGGAAATAGACCTCGCCGATGGTGACGACGAGGACGCTGCGCGGGTTCCTGCCATCGATCTCGAAGGAGTCAGTCAGCGCCGGATCGATGCTGACGACGGCGGTGCCGTTGATGCGCATGGTGGTGTTGGATCCAGGCACCAGGAACATCAGCGCCACGCGCGGGTCGCGCACGATGTTGGCGAGCGAATCGACGCGGTTGTTGCCGCGCCAGTCGGGCATCAGAACCGTCTTGTCGTCGGCGACCCGGACAACGCATTCGTCGTCGCCGCGCGGAGAACAGTCGAGCCCTTCGGGACCTACGGTCGCAAGTGCGGCAAAGGGAGATGCCTCGATCATCTGCCGGTACTCTGCGGTCAGCACTTTGGTGACCTTTGCCACCGATGCCTCGCTGACGCCGCCGTAAAGCGCGTTCAATTCCTCGACCGAGGTGATGATCGACATGCCGTCCTCCCGCAAATGCATGATGCCCAAACCGTTATCCGGCTTCATGCAGCCAACTCAATATCAGCAGCGGCGCTCGCCTCGCGAAAGACGGTAACACCGCGGTCGAAGTGATCCTTTCGACGGATAGCATGACGGGCATATGACGGCATCAGCGAAATCTTCCGAAGCCGTATCGGACGCGAGAACGCGGATGCGCGACCAGCCTTCGGTCAGGCAGCAGCCTTTCGATCCTCGGCATGGACGAAAGCATTGATCCTGTCGATCACCGGGCTTGCCGATACGATGCGGCGATGGCCGTAGCCATTCGCCCAGTGAAGCTCGACATTGGGTCCGGCCGCCGCATAGCGGCGCGCATGGTCGGCCGAAACCTCCTTGTCATCTTCCGCATGGATGATCAATGTCGGAACGGCCCGCACCTCAAGGATCCTGGCCGCATCGAAATCCTCCAGCCGGCGGCCGGACAGGCGTTCGACGACGCCTTCGAAGGCGCCCTGGGTTTTGGGTGAAAGGCGAAGAACTTTTCCGAAGCCCTTGAAAAGCCAGGTCATCTCGCTCGGTGCACCGATCAGGACAAGCTTTTTTGCGACATGACTAGGCACGTCGCAAACGAGACCACCGGCCGCACAGGCAAGGCTGGCGCCTCCGAAGGAATGGCCGACGCTGACGTCAAAGCCCCCGAAATGCCGCCAGGCGGCATCGATCGCCCTGACGGCGGCCGGCATCGTCAGCGTCCGCCCCGGCGAGGCGCCATGCCCGGGCCAGTCAAGTGTTACCACCTCGGCTCCGCTGGCAACCAGCCCTTCGATCATGGTGGCGAGATAATCGCTGCGCGATCCCCAGCCGTGAACCAGCAGCACGCGCTTGGCGTTGGCGGCATTGCGCGGGCTCGCGAAATGCCGTGCTAGGACCCACCCGCCGGCATAGGAAAGCGTCACCGGCTCGCCCTTGGCGATCACCGGGACGGCAGCGGCAAGGGCCGCGCGTTCCTTGGCGCTCTTCGGCTTGCGGCCGGGCGTAACACTGAACAGTTTGAAGGCGAGCCGGCCGGCGGCCTCGGGAGAAATGACCGACACGCCGGCAAGCGCATGGCGGATGACCTTGATCGCAAAGGATGCCATAGTGAGAATCTCTTGATATGTTCAATGCTGAACATTATTGTACAACGATGAACAAAAAGCAAGTGATGAACGAACAGCATCATTTCCCCTGGGACCACCCGCGTTTTCGTAGCTGGATTGCAGTCGCGCGCGCCTGTCAGTTGATGCAGCAGACGATGACGCGCTCGCTCGCGCATCTCGACATCAAGCCGCCTCATCTCGACATCCTGATCAACCTCTATCGCTTTGACGGGATCTCGCAGCAGGAGCTTGCCCGCAAGCTGCTGGTGGGGCGGTCCAACATGAGCATGCTGCTGCCGCAGCTGGAAAAACGCGGGCTGATCGAGCGCCGCGGCGACGACAAGGACAAGCGCGTGCTTCGGCTGTCGCTGACACCCACCGGGCGCACGCTGACGGAAGAGGCCATGGAGGTTCAGACCGGCCTCATCGAAAAGTCGATGGAGGGCGCACCGCTCGAGGACTGCATGGTCGTGGCACAATCCATGGAGCGGCTCATCGCCGTTCTGCTCAGGGACGAGAACGAACTCGCCTGACTGCCGGACCGGGCACGAGCCAGTCTTTAGCTGGCTGAGCCTTCCTGTGCCTCGCGGGCTTCCGCTTCCGCCCGCTCGCGCGCGGTTCGCGAGGCGATAATGTCGGACGGCTGCGCGTTGCCTCGGATCAGCTGTCGCCCGGCATAGATGCCGCCGATGGTTTCGAGCGCAAAGCGCTCCTTGTCGAGGTCGCGGAACTCTTCGATCACATCCGCAGCTGTTTCAGCATCCTCGCCCAGAACATTCAGCACTTCAGTGCCAAAAGCGAGCGCCGATTCGAACGTCTCGCGGATCTCGAAGTCCACCCCGGCGTGCAGGAGGTCGATGGCATGACCGCGGTCGAACGCGCGCGCCAGCACGGGCACCAGCGGAAACTCCTCCTTGGCGGTGTGGGCGATCTTGATCGCCGCCGCCTTGTCGTCGACGCAGATGAGGATTGCCCTTGCGGTGGCTGCGCCTGCCGCGTGCAGGATATCGCTGCGGGATCCATCGCCGTAAAAGACCCGGAAGCCGAAGTTCGAAGCGTCGCGCACGAAGTCCGCATCCTTGTCGATCAGCGAGAGCTTGTAACCGCGCGCCAGCAACGGCTGGCTGACGATCTGGCCGAAACGGCCGAAGCCGATCATCAGCACCGTGCCTTCGACATTCTCAGGCACTTCCAGATCGTCAGTCTTCGGCGGCTCGGGTTTGGCGAGACGGCCATGGATGAAGATCGCGATCGGGGTCAGCATCATCGACAGGATGATCGTCGCCGTTAGCGTCGCATTGGCTTCGGCATCGATGATGCCGGCCGAGACGGCGGCGGCATAGAGCACGAAGGCGAATTCGCCGCCCTGCGCCATCAGCACCGCCCGCTCCAGACTTTCGCTGTGGCAGGCACGCAGCAGCCGCGCGACCGCATAGATCAGCACGCCCTTCAGCGCCATATAGGCGAGCACGGAAATCACAACGACCTGCCAGTTGGCGGCGATCACCGACAGGTCGATCGCCATGCCGGCACCAAGGAAGAACAGGCCGAGCAGGATGCCGCGAAACGGCTCGATATCGGCTTCGAGCTGGTGGCGGAATGCAGACTCAGAAAGCAGCACGCCGGCAAGGAAGGCACCCATCGCCATCGACAGGCCGCTCTGCTGCATCGCCAGCGCCGAACCGAGGACCACAAGCAGCGCCGCTGCGGTCATCACCTCGCGTGCGCCCGCGGCTGCCAACAGCCGGAACAGCGGGTTCAACAGGTAACGACCGGCGATCACCAGCGCCACAAGCGCTGCAAAAGCAATGCCGATCGCCATCCAGCGCTCCGACGGCTCGCTCGCAGCCCCGCTGCTGCCAAGCAGGGTCACGAGCACCAGCAGCGGCACGATTGCCAGATCCTCGAACAGGAGGATCGCGATCATGCGCTGGCCCTTCAGCGTCGAAATCTCGTTTCGCTCCTGCAGCATCTGCATGACGATCGCCGTCGAGGTCAGCACGAAGCCGGTGCCGGCGATGAAGGAGGGAATGGGCGCAAAGCCGAGCTCTAACCCGACACCGGTCAGGCCGGCAATGCAGGCGAGCACCTGTGCCGCGCCAAGGCCAAAGATATCCTTGCGCATGCTCCAGAGCTTCGACGGCTGCATTTCCAGCCCGATGATGAACAGGAACATCACGACGCCGAGTTCGGCCACATGGAGGATCGCCTGCGGCTCGGTGAAGAAGCGCAGGCCGAACGGGCCGATCACCAATCCAGCAATGAGATAGCCGAGCACCGACCCGAGCCCGATGCGCTTGAACAGCGGCACGGCAACGACACCGGCGGTCAACAGCACGACCACCTGCATCAGGTCATTCGCATCAGATGCTTCGGCCAATAGACCCTCTCCTTTTCAGATGGTTCAGCGTGGCTTTTCGGTCTTGTCGCGCGACATGCCCTTGTCGGCGAGTTCCTGCTCGTAAGCCGCAAAAAGCTCCTCGCCCTTCTCGCCCAGCTCGCGGAGATAGGTCCAGGTAAAGATGCCGGTATCGTGAAAATCGTCGAAGCCGATCCGCACGGCGTAGTTTCCGGTCGGCTGCACCGAGATGATCTGGACGTTGCGCTTGCCCGGCACGGTCACCCGCTGACCCGGTCCATGCCCCTGCACCTCGGCAGACGGCGAAAGCACCCGCATCATCTCCGCCGAAAGGTCGAAGGTTGCGCCGTCATTGAAGGCGACGACGAGGCGGTGGCGATCTTTCGATACACGCAGTTCCGTCGGCCAGATTTCGCTCATGATGTCTGCTCCTGTTTTCAAGCTCACGCTTAACTGAAGAATCGCCCGTGGAGAATTACCCGGCTTTTCCAATCAACACTTTGCGACAGGATGCGCCTTGACGCGACCACGTTTGCTGGCGACATTGAAGGGGCTGGGAGAAAGACATTTGAACACAGCAGCGATAGTGAAAGCCGGCGCAAGGCCGCTTGAGGACAGAACCGCCCCGATGATCGATCCGTTCGGCCGGGCGATCACCTATCTGCGCGTGTCCGTTACCGATCGTTGCGATTTCCGCTGCACCTATTGCATGGCGGAACACATGACCTTCCTGCCGAAGAAGGATCTTCTGACGCTGGAAGAACTTCACCGGCTCTGTTCCGCCTTTATCGCCAAGGGTGTGCGCAAGCTGCGGTTGACCGGCGGCGAACCGCTGGTACGCAAGAACATCATGTTTCTGGTGCGCGAACTCGGCCGCGAGATCGAGGCCGGGCGCCTTGATGAGCTGACGCTGACGACCAACGGTTCGCAACTTGCGAAACACGCCGCGGAACTGGCCGATTGCGGCGTGCGCCGCATCAACGTCTCGCTCGACACGCTCGATCCCGCGAAATTCCACCAGATCACCCGCTGGGGCGATCTCGGCAAGGTCATCGAAGGCATCGACGCGGCCCAAGCCGCCGGCATCAAGGTCAAGATCAATGCCGTTGCGCTGAAAGGCTTCAACGACGCCGAGATCCCCGACCTGATGCGCTGGGCGCACGGTCGCGACATGGACCTGACATTGATCGAAACCATGCCGATGGGCGAGATCGAGGAAGATCGCACCGATCACTACATGCCGCTGTCGGAAATGCGCCGGCAGCTTGAGCAGCAGTTCACGCTGTCCGACATCGCCTACAAGACCGGCGGACCGGCCCGTTATGTCGAGGTCGCCGAAACCGGCGGCCGGCTCGGCCTCATCACGCCGATGACCCATAATTTCTGCGAAAGCTGCAATCGCGTCCGGCTGACCTGCACCGGCACGCTTTACATGTGCCTCGGCCAGAATGACGCCGCCGACCTGCGCACAGCACTGCGGGCCTCGGACGACGACGTGTATCTCGGCCAGGTGATCGACGAGGCAATCGGCCGCAAGCCGAAGGGCCACGACTTCATCATCGATCGTGAGCACAACCGCCCGGCCGTTGCCCGCCACATGAGCGTCACCGGCGGCTGATCCGCCCTCTTCTCCCCGCCAGCGGGGAGAAGAGCACGCGTGGCAGCGCTCTCGCCTCCCTTGAGCCTTGAGCCTGCGCGGCGGGCCGGACAAAGGTCAACCGCTACGAAGTGAGTCGGGCAAGGATGCGCGATCGACATGTTGGGAATGGCGCCGTAAACGAGCCGAAGCAGTCGAAAACCTGTCGCGTGGCACGTGCCCTCTCCCCGTCTGCGGGGAGAGGATTAGGGTGAGGGGCAGCCGGCAGATGCCGCCCGCCGGCTCGCTCAAGCCGCGTAGTTCGATCCATAGCCACGGCCATAGGCCTGGCTCGCGACCGTCGAGGTACCGGTCTTGAAACGCTCGATCTTTTCGTTGAGCGCCTCGACCTGCCGGCGCAGGCCGTGGATCTCGGCGGTGTTTTCCTCCACCATGGCCGCATTCTGCTGGGTGAGCAGCTCGACCTCGTGCACCGCCGAGTTGACCTCGTTGAGCCCCGTATATTGGTCGGCGGCGGCGGCCTCGATGTTGCTGACGAGCTGATGGATGGTGCCGATGTGGTCGTTGATCACTGCAAGCGCGTCGCCGGTTTCCTTCACCAGCGCCACGCCGCTTCTGACCTGCGCCGAACTGTCGGAAATCAACCCCTTAATCTCACGCGCAGCACCAGCACAACGCTGGGCGAGCTCCCGTACCTCCTGCGCGACCACGGCAAAGCCGCGACCCGCCTCGCCCGCCCGCGCCGCCTCGACGCCGGCATTGAGCGCCAGAAGGTTGGTCTGGAAGGCGATCTCGTCGATGACGCTGATGATCGTGCTGATCTTCTCGGACGAGCGGTTGATCTCCGCCATGGCGTCGATCGCCTTGGCGACGACCTGGCCAGAATGCTTGGCGTAGGAATTGGTCTCGTCGACCGAGACAGTGGTCTTGCGGGCGCTTTCGGCCGTCGAGCGAACGATCTCTGTCAGCTGGCGCAAGGCGCGCGAGCTTTCCTCGAGCGCGGCCGCCTGCTGCTCCGTCCGCCGCGCCAGATCGTCGGCCGAGGCCGAGAGATTGCTGGTGCCGCCGGTGATCTCGCCGGTCACCATACGCACATCGCTGAGCGTGGCGCGCAGTGCCTCGACAGCGTTGTTGTAGGTGCGCGCCATGATCACGTAGTCGGCCGGCAGGTCTTCCGCCATGCCTTCTTCGAGATTGCCGGCGGCAAGCTCCGCCAGCACGTCAGAAAGCGCGTTAAGCGCCTGCATCTGTTCGGCCTCGATCCTGGCACGCTCTTCGGCGCGGCGGGCTTCGTCTTCCGCCGATAACGTACGGGCGGCCTCCGCCTCGCGTCCCAACCGGACGTTTTCGACCGCGTTGTCGCGGAACACCGCTACAGAACGCACCATGTCGCCGATCTCGTCGCCGCGGTTGCGGCCTTCGATCGCCACGTCGAGATCGCCGTTGGCAAGCCGGGTCATCGTCTCGGTCACGCGCTTCAACGGGCCGCGCAGGGTCTCGACCAGCATCAGGCCGCCGACGATTGCAAGCAGCGTTCCGGCCACCATCGCCACGATCGACATGTCAGCCGAACGCTGGCTGTCGACCTTGCCGGCTTCCTGGGCGCTGCTGACGAAGCTTTCCAGCGTCGCACTCGCACCGGCAACCAGTGTCGAGGCCGCGGTCTTGGCTTCCTGCCAGCGCCCGCCGACGTCGATCAGCGCGGCCGTGCCCTTGTCGATGTTGTCGAGCGACGGCTTGAGCTTGGCCGGCAGGTCACGCAGCGCGGCATTCTTGCCACCAAGCTCCGACAGTTTCGCCGCGCTGTCACGAACGGCCTGAATATCGGCCAGCACCAGATCGCGGCCTTCCGCGTCGAGCTTGCGGTGTAGCTCGCTGATATGCAGCCGCGTGCTGTCTAGCCCCTTGAAGGTATCGCCCATCAGCGCGATCAGCGTCTTCAACTGCGAGATCTCGCTGTCCATGCCGACGAAACGCTTGGCGGCTGTGTCGGAGTTCTTGGCCGCTTCCTTGGCGAAGTCGGCCTCGTATTTCGAGAACTTGCTGAGGATCGGCACCAACGCGTTCTTCTTGGTCTCGCTGTCTTCAGCGCCGGCAAGGATCGCCTGGACCTTCAGCGCCAAATCCTTCAGCTCGGCAATCGGCTTTTGAACCTTTTCGGAAGCGATCGTCTCGGCGTCCTCGATCTGCTTGATGAGGTGCGGCAGCAACTTGCCCGCCTGATCGATCTTGGCGTCGGCGTTCGCCGCCATCGTCACCGGTAGGCGGAATTTCTTGATCCGCTCGGCGATCCCCTGATAGGCGGCGGCATCGAACAGCAGCGCCTTGGCAAACGCTTCCTTCTCACCCGATTCCTTGCGGATGATGTCGATCTGTTTGTAGGCGCTGTTGCCCTGCGTCGTCATGTCTGTCAGCGCCGCCTCGAGCGAAGCCGTCACCTGATCCTGTTCGACCTTGATCGACCAGAGCTTTTCGGTCTGGGCGCGCATGGCTTCACCGAGCGACAGCACGGAGGCGATCTCTGACTTGTCAGCCTCGCGCGTCAGTAAGCCGTCAAGCGAACGGACGCCGCTTTCCTGTTCGTCGATCTGGGCGCTGAGCGCCCCTCGCGTTTCTTCGCTCGGCGCATCGGCAAAACTCTGGAGCGCGCTGCGCAGCGCCTGGAAATCCGAGAGATTGTTGATGGTTTCGCGCGTCACGGTCATGTGGCCGTTCAGCGTTCGCGCCGTGAAGAAGCCGATGAGGCCGATACCCGCGATCAGAGCCACCAGAGGAACCACGAAGAGCAGAACCTTCGTGACGATTCGCAGTCGCTGTAATAGACGATCGATGAAAGACATTGCGGACCCCAGATTATTCTTATGTGAGACATGTCCGCGCGGTGGCTTCTTCTTGCTGGAAGCACGGGTGAAATATCGGCGGAAGCACCTCCCAGGCCCCGACCGACATCTCTGGAATGACGCGCCGCCAAGGTTCCGGCGCACGCCATCCACCGATCGCGTCATGCGATTGGAAGCGGAATCATCGATGACGATAGGCAGTGAAACTTAAGATTCCGCGAATAGAAACCGGTTCGGGAGAACGCATTTTCTGCACGGCGGACAGTCTTCGTCCGGGTTGATCTCGCCATTGCCCGAAAATTCTACTTGCGCTGGAAGAAAAATCCGCCGTCGGCGGGTTGGTGTTTGCACAAAATGGCGGCCGATGCTTAAACGGTATGCGAGATCCGGCAACGGATTCGCCTTCCCATCCGCCGTCAGGTTTCCGCCCGATCCGGCGCCGCAGGACAGCCCGCATGCAATGCTCCAGCAATTTCCGCGGCATCGTCTTCATGTGCCTGGCGATGGTCGCCTTCTCCTGCAACGACGCCTTGGTGAAATCGGTGACCGGGGCGATGAATGTCGGCCAAATCCTGTTCGTGCGCGGGCTGCTGACCACCTTGATGGTGATCGTCATCGCCCGGCATTTCCGGGCATTTCGTCCGCTTCGCACCATGATGAAGCCGGTCATCATCCTGCGCATCATCATGGAGGCGCTGGCGTCCATCACCTACATCTCGGCGCTCGGACAGATTCCGCTCGCCAATGCATCCGCGATCATGCAGGCGCTGCCGCTGGCCGTGACGCTCGGCGCCGCCGTATTCCTCGGCGAGCCGGTCGGCTGGCGGCGCTGGACCGCCATCTTCGTCGGCTTCATCGGCGTGCTGATCGTCCTTCGCCCGGGGCCGGAAGGTTTTACACCGGCCGCACTCACGGTCGTTGCCTGTGTCTTCTGCACAGCCACGCGCGATCTTTGCACCCGCCGCATCGACCACGACATCCCCTCGCTCTACATCACGGTGACGACGGCGCTCGTGACGACCCTGGTCGGTGCCGCAATGATCGTACCGCTTGGCGGATGGCAGTCGATGTCCTCGACCACGCTGACCCACATCGCTGCCGCAAGCCTGCTTCTGATGGTCGGATACCAGACGATCGTGCTTGCCATGCGCGGTGGCGATATCTCCGTTATCGCGCCCTTTCGCTACACCAGCCTGCTGTTTGCGATCACGATCGGCATTTTCTTCTTCTCGGAGAAGCCGGATGCATGGATGCTGCTTGGTGTTGCCGTGATCATCGGTTCCGGCCTCTACACCTTCTATCGCGAGAGCCGGCGCGGCAAGAAGCCGATAGCCCAAAGCTCGCTGACCGGACCGCTCGAATAGGAACAACGAAAGCCCGATGCCAACAGTCAAGACACCAGATGCGAGACACCCACCGTGGCCGGCCGTGATCCTTGCCGGCGGGCTTTCACGCCGGATGGGTCATCCGAAGTCCGGATTGAGCCTCGGCGGAAAGACGATGCTATCGCGGATTATCGACAGGCTCCGGCCACAGGTCGCAAGCATCGCCATCAACCTCAACGGCGCAGCCGAGCAGAAGACGATCGTGGGGCATCCTGTCATCGCCGATACCGTGCCCGGCTTTCTTGGCCCACTCGCCGGTGTATTGACCGCCATGCGCCACACGGCCGCCATCACGCCGGCAGCAACGCATGTCCTCGTCGTGCCCACCGATACGCCCTTCTTCCCGCACGACCTCGCCCAACGCCTGACCGATGCGATGACGCAGCGCGAGCAGATTGCCGTTGCGTTATCCGATGACGCCCTGCATCCGCTTTTTGCCCTATGGCCGGTCGCGCTCGCCGATGACCTAGAACACTGGATCACAACCGACCCAAAACGCCGCGTGCGCGCCTTCATCGAGCGCCATCCATCGGTCACGGTCGATTTTCCGATGACCACCACAGCCAGTGGATTGTTCGACCCCTTCTTCAACGTCAACACACCAGACGATCTGCTGCGGGCAGAGGAATGGCTTCGCATTCTCGGGGAGAACAGCGCATGACTGCGACGAAAATCTTCGGCATCGCCGGCTGGAAGAATTCCGGCAAGACCGGGCTTATGGTCCGGCTTGTCAGCGAACTGACACGGCGCGGCTTCGTCGTCTCGACCGTCAAGCACGCTCATCATGACTTCGACATCGACAAGGTGGGCGCCGACAGCTACCGCCACCGGGAGGCAGGCGCCCACGAAGTCACGATCGTGTCAGGCACGCGCTTCGCGATCATGCATGAACTGCGCGGCGGGCCGGAACCGAGTTTCGAGGAAATCATCGCCCGGCTCGCCCCGTGCGATCTGGTTCTGGTCGAAGGCTACAAGCGCGAGCCGATCCCGAAGATCGAGTCCCGTCGGCTGGAATCGGCCAACCGCGAACCTCTGGCTCCGACCGATCCGCATATCTGCGCCATTGCCGCCGATCACCCGGTTACGGACACGGATCTGCCCGTGTTCGATCTCGACGACACGAATACGATTGCCGATTTTGTCGAGCGCGTGACCGGCTTGCAAAGCAACAGCGGCGCTCGTTAACGCCGTCATGTCATTGCTGAGCAAGCGAAACGCAGGGCTTACCCGCGCGAAGTCACGACACGCGGTCGAACAGAGTCAGTTGGTGGCGCCGACTGTCATTTCATCGGGAATATCGTTGAGGCGGACGAAGCTGTAGCCCTTTGCCTTTAAGTCGAGAATACCGCGAGCGACGCCGGCGCCGGCGGCGTGCGTCGGCTGGTTGATATGGGCGATGATGACGTCGCCGTCCCGGGCGTTGCGGATGCGCTTCTCTGCCATGGCCGCCCCGAGCAGCGACCCGCCGTCGCCATTTACGGAATAGCCGGCGATGCGGTAGCCCATTTCGCGGATCTGGCTCATCGAGGTGTGGGTGTATTTCGCCGTCGCGCCGCGGAACCAGCGTGGTGCGGCAAGGCCATGCGCCTTGATTGCGGCCGCGCCACCGTCGACCTCGGCCGCAACGGCAGCGCTCGAGCCTGCCGCAGCCAACCCATAGACAGAGACCTTGATGTCGATCGGCGGCACATGCATGGCGCCATGATCCTCGATCTCGAACAGGTCCGGGTGCGCCTTCATCATCTCGACCACCAGCCCGTTGCGCTTCAACCAGCGCGCCGTCACAAAGATCGTCGCCGGAATGCGGTTCTCGATCAGGGTTCCGAGGATGCGCATGTCGGTTGCGCCGCTGCAGGCGTCAAGCGTCAACGCCACGCGCGGAGGTTGGTCCCTGCCCAAAGGATTGCTCGGAAGCCGCAGGTCCGGTTCGACGAGTGCCGGCGCCGCAGTGGCGGACTGGGCAAACAGGGCAAGGGAGGCAATGAGAAGAGCAGCGGTTTTCATGGCAATCCGGAATGAAGAAGAAGAATGGAAACGGCAGAAACCCGCCCTGTGACGGGCGGGTTTCCGAAGATTTGCGCGGGCGACTGTGCCCGCGCTTTGATCAGCGCTGGGCGACCGGGCGAACCAGCGGCGTCACGCGGCGAATGGTAACGCGGCGGTTCTGCTGCTCGGCGACCTCGGTGCGAACCTTGAGGAAGCGCTCGCCATAGCCCTGCGTCACCAGGTTTTCGGCAGGAATGCCGTAGACCTCGGTCAGAAGCGAGGCGACCGATTCGGCGCGCTGGTCGGAAAGCACCAGGTTCGAGCGGTCGGAGCCGACAGCGTCGGTATGACCTTCGATGAAGAAGGTTTCACCCGGATCCTTGGCCAGCACCTTCTCCATGGCGGCGGCAACGCTGCGCATGGTCTTTGCCTGCGACATCGACACTTCGGCACTGCCCGTCGGGAAGGTGATGGTGTCGAGGTCGATGCGGCGAACCTTGTCGCGCAGACGCGCGGAGTGCCGCACTTCGTCGATCGTATAGACGCGCTCTACGCGCTCCACCGGCGGTTCGGCCAGGAAGTCGTAGTAGTCACGGTCCGGATCTTCGGAAACATCGGCGATGTATTCGCGAACCGGGATGCGCAGGCGCATCGGCGGCAGCTCGTAGCCGACGTCGATGATCGCCGGACGCGGACCTTCGTCGCGCTCAGGCGCGTAGATCATCAGGTACTCGTTGCCATCACGGTCGACACGCGAGCGCTGCAGGATGTCGCCATAGCGGTTGTAGACCGTGACGATCCGGTAGCCGCCGGGACGAACGATGGTTTCGCGGGTGCGGCCACGCGGCAGCTCGTCGTAGAAGGTCTCTTCCGCATCGCGGCGAAGGCGTGGACGATCGTCGCCGCGAACGAAGATCTGGTCGCCAACGCCGAGGATGACGCGGTTGTCAATCTCCTGCACCACCTCCACATTGGTGACGTTGTTCGTCACGTTGTTGACGGTCGTGTTGTTGTTGATCACCGTGTTGTTGACAATGGTGTTGTTGACGATGTTGGTCGTCTCGGGAACGGCGAATACCGGCACTTCCTCGACGCGCGTGCCCTTCTCGTTCAGGTTCGCTTCGATCTTCTGAGGCAAGTCAGCCTGAATCTCTGCCGGTATCTGCGCCTGCGAAGAGGCGTCATCGGTCGGCGCCGGAGCGGCTTCTTCCTGCGCACGCAGTTCTTCGCGCTGCTTCTGTCGGTCTTCGCGCGACTTGTTGCCGCCGGCATTGTCGGCGTCCTTGTCGCTGTCGAGAACGGCAGCGCCGTTTTCAACCGGCAGAACGACAGTTTCGTCTGACGCCGCGGGATCTTCGGCGATCTTCTGCTTTTCTTCCTCGGTGCGGGTGTCGACCACCTCCGGTACTGGCTGGACCTGAGGCTGCTGCTCAGCCGTCGCCGGCTGCTCGGTGCCCGGAGCCGGCTGTCCCTCGCCTGTCTGCGGCTCGGTTTGAGGCTCGACGGCGGGTGCTACGGCTTCGCCGGCATTCTGCCCGTCGGTTGCAGGCGGCTGTTCACCGGCGTTCTGGCCTTCGGTCGCCGGCGGCTGACCGGTCGTCGCTTCGCCACCAGCCGGCGGGCAAGCGGTGGATGCATCCTGGCCTTCCGGCACGACGCACTCGCCCTGCTGGGCCTTCTTGGCTTCATCGGCCTGGCGCTTGGCTTCTTCCTCGGCGGCCTTCTGCTGCTCGGCCGCCTGGCGGGCGGCTTCGTCCGCAGCCTTCTGCTCGTCCGCGGCCTTCTGCTGGGCTTCGCCTTCGGCAGCCTTCTGCTCGTCGGCGGCCTTCTGGGCTTCGGCGGCCTTTTCCTGTTCGGCAGCCTGGCGCGCAGCTTCGTCTTCGGCCGCCTTCTGCTGTTCGGCGGCCTTCTGTTGTTCTGCCGCCTGACGGGCCGCCTCCTCTTCGGCAGCCTTCTGGGCTTCGGCAGCCTTTTCCTGCTCGGCGGCCTGGCGTGCGGCTTCTTCTTCAGCCGCCTTCTGCTGCTCAGCCGCTTGCTGTTCCTGCTGTTTCCGCGCGGCTTCCTCTTCCGCAGCTCGCTGCGCTTCGGCAGCCTTCTCCTGCTCGGCGGCCTGGCGTGCGGCCTCTTCCTCGGCAGCGCGCTGCTGCTCGGCCGCCTGGCGGGCAGCCTCCTCTTCGGCGGCCTTCTGCTGTTCGGCGGCCTGCTGTTCCTGTTGCTGGCGCTGCGCTTCGGCTTCCGCCGCACGCTGCTGCTCCTCAGCGGCCCGCTGTTGTTCTTCCGCTGCGCGCTGCTGCTCTTCCGCCTGGCGCTGCTGCAGCAGAAGCTCTTCTTCCGATGGCTGCCCGCTTCCTTCCTGCGCCACTTCGAACGGCTTCATCAGGCTGTCGGCAAGGGCTGGTTGCACCGCAAGCGACACCGAGAGCACCGGTAGCGCCACGGTTGCGAATAGTCTGGATCGAATCGACATAGTCTTCCTTCCTCGTCCTGGGAGGTCCCTTACCTGCCACTGTTACCCACCGGACAGCCAGTTCGGCAACAGGGGGTAGGCGTGAATTCTCAAGGGCCTTGATCCAAGCTTCCGGCTTTTTTGTGTTGCCGGCCAAACGAGCCGCCAACCCAACGCCCGCACCTCAGATCGGTTCCCGTAATAGGGCTAACCAAAGCAAGATTAACCGCCCCTGAACGCACCGTTCATGTTCGCTTGGATCATGGCCAGTGCAATCTCCGGTCGAAATTCTTTTCCCGGCGAGCGTTGTCGCTTTCCAGTTGATTTTTGCGGGAAAACAGTACGAATATCGCCTCAACCGGTGGCAAGCGCCCCGGTCAAGATAGGCATCCGTGAAGAACAAGAAACCGGATGTCGGCCAACAGAGAGGACTATCATGCGTATTTCCAGACGGCTGGCAGCCGCCGCATCGGCTGCCGTTTTCGTGCTCATGGCTGGCTCTGCCATGGCAGATGGCGAAAAGGTCGTTATCGGCACGGAAGGCGCCTACCCGCCCTTCAACAATCTCGAATCAGACGGCACGCTGACCGGCTTCGACGTCGACATCGCCAAGGCCCTCTGCGTCGAGATGAAGGTCGAATGCACGTTCGTGACGCAGGACTGGGACGGCATCATTCCGGCACTAATCGCCAAGAAGTTCGATGCAATCATCGCCTCCATGTCGATCACTGCCGAGCGCAAGGAAAAGGTCGACTTCACCAACAAGTACTACAACACGCCGCCGGCGATCGTGGTGCCGAAGGATTCGCCGATCACCGAAGCAACCGAGGCAGCACTTGCCGGCAAGTCGCTTGGTGCTCAGGGCTCGACCACCCACTCCAACTATGCCGAAGCGCATATGAAGGAAGCGGACATCAAGCTCTATCCGACCGCTGAAGAGTACAAGCTCGACATCGTCAACGGCCGCATCGACGCGGTGATCGACGACGTCGTCGTTCTTTCCGAGTGGCTGAAGTCGGCTGACGGCGCATGCTGCAAGCTGCTCGGCACGCTGCCGGTTGATCCTGTCATCAACGGCGAAGGCGCCGGCATCGCGGTGCGCAAGGGCGATGACGCGCTGCGCGAGAAGTTCAACAAGGCGATCGAAGCCATCCGCGCCAACGGCAAGTACAAGGAAATCAACGAAAAGTACTTCCCGTTCGACGTTTATGGCAGCTGATCGACGGCTTCCGGCCTGTTTTCCTAGTGAATCATGCCGGAAAAACGTTGGTTGATGAAAAAAATGCAACGGCGGATGGCTTGCCCTTCCGCCGTTTTTGTTTGACAAGAAACTAAAACATAAGCGCGATCCATATCCATAAGAACAGCGCAAAGGGGAATTCTCTGACATGAGCGGGTTGTTTACCGGCTTCTACTCGATCCTAGCCTGGATCGGCTCCATCGTGGATCCATTGTGCGGCCCTGTCGGCGTCTTTCGCTGGCTGGCACCCGGTACGCTCCTTGCCTGCGGCGACGCCGGCTGGGGCGACGAGATCGCCTACGGCTTCGTTGTCACCGCAAGCCTTGCCATCGCGACCTTGCCGGTCGGCCTTCTGATCGGCTTCTTCGTTGCACTCGGCAAACAGTCAGAAGAGCGCACGGTCCGCCTGGCATCGAACATCTACACCACCATCTTCCGCGGTCTGCCGGAACTGTTGACGCTGTTCATCGTCTACTACGGCCTGCAGATTCTGGTGCAGCAGCTTCTGGCATCGTTCGGCTACGAAGGGCCGGTCGAGATCAACGCCTTCTTTGCCGGCATGATCGCGCTTGGCGTGGTCTTCTCGGCCTATTGCTCCGAGGTTCTGCTGTCGGCCTTCAAGGCGATCCCGCATGGCCAGTACGAGGCGGGTGCGGCACTCGGGCTCCATCGCGGCCGCACCATGCGGCTGATCATCCTGCCGCAGCTCGTGCGCATCGCCTTGCCGGGCCTCGGCAATCTCTGGATGGCGCTGCTCAAGGATACGGCTCTGGTCTCGGTCGTCGGTCTGCCCGACATCCTGCGCCAGACCGGCATTGCCGCCCGCGTCACCAAGCAGGCCTTCGAGTTCTTCGGCATGGCCTGCATTCTCTTCTTGGTGCTGGCCATGGTTTCGTCGATCATATTCTCGAACCTTGAACGCTGGACCAAACGCGCGGAGATGGGTCGATGAGCTTCGTCGAAACGATGATCCCGCCGCAAGCGCCGCCACCGGCGCCGCCCAAGCCTTACACCCTGGCGCGCTTCGTCGGCAGCGTAACGCTCGGCATCTGGCTCGCCCTCGGCGTCGGCGTCTTCCTGACTGTCGTCAACGGCTGGGATCCGGCGAAATTCGCCAAATACGGTCCGAGCTTCCTGTCGGGTCTTGGCGTCACCTTGATGCTGGTCGCCTGCTCGGTGGTGCTCGGCGCCCTCCTGTCGCTGCCGGTCGCGCTCGGCCGCATGTCGAAGAACAAGATCTGGTCTTGGCTTGCCTATGGCTACGTCTACTTCTTCCGCGGCACGCCGCTGATCGCCCAGCTCTTCCTGATCTACTACGGCCTCGGCAGTTTCCGCCCGCAGCTCGAATCCGTCGGCCTCTGGTGGTTCTTTCGCGAGGCCTGGAACTGCGCCCTCTTTACCTTCACGCTGAACACCGCCGCCTACCAGGCGGAAATCCTGCGCGGCTCGATCGAGAGCGTGCCGCGCGGTCAGCGCGAAGGTGCAGCCGCCCTCGGGCTGCCGGAGCGCATCGCTTTCTACAAGATCATCCTGCCGCAGGCGATGATCGTGGCGCTGCGCCCCTACGGCAACGAGATCATCCTGATGATCAAGGGTTCGGCCATCGTCGCGATCGTCACCGTGTTCGACCTGATGGGTGAAACGCGCCGCGCCTTTTCGCGCACCTTCGACTACCAGATGTATGTCTGGGCGGCGATCCTCTATCTCCTGATGGTGGAAGTGCTGCGCAATATCTGGGCCTGGCTCGAAAACCGCCTGACCCGGCATCTGAAGCGCTAAAGCGTTATCTCGCCAAGACCGAGTTGAAATGAAATAGCGTGGCAGCACTCTGCATGGAGTGCTGCCAGGCTATTGTTTTTACGCCTAAATTTCATATTGAAGCAAATATTAGAACTTGATTAATAAATCAAGCGTTTCATCATAAAGACCAACCTTTGCGAGAAGTGAGGTTCATATGACGAACGAAATGGAACTGCAGCTGAAGGGCTACGGCGTGACCACGGCCCAGATCCTCTACCGCATGCCGGATCATCCGACATTCCTGCAGACCTACATCTGGCAGCACTACGACATCGCCCCGGATTTCCCGGAGATGCGCAGCTTCCTGAAGTTCTGGCAGGAAAAGCTGGATGGCCCGTTGCATTCGGTACGCTACGTCCACCGCAAGCTGATCTCGGCCACCGAATGGCGGGCACTCAACGGCGAGTTCATCCTGCACTGAACCCGCCCTCCGCTGCATCAGGTTTCTATTGAGCGCAAAATCATGCAGCCAGGTTGCTGCGCGCCCGGCCCGTCACACTTGACGCGCGGTGCTGTAGAGAACGACGCACCGCCGTCGGCCACAAATGCAACAATCCTTGGCGCCTATGCCGCGTCAGACATGGACCTCGCCATGGGCAAGCTCGCCCTCGCCCGGTTCCTTGTGCAGCGAGCCGTAAAGCACCACTGCGTAGAACAGCACCACCACCATGATGACGGGCCAGCCGGGCAAAGGGCCTAGCGCTGCATTCTCCGTGACATCGATCCAGGAGCGCACGTGCCCGAAGGGCTCGCCATTGGTCGACAGTTTCGGCGACGAGATCTTGAGGGCCCAGGCGAGCAGCAGGATCAGGTACATCCAGCAGTAGTTGCGCTGCAGCCGGCGGCACAACGCCTCGCGGTAGCTCATCAGGAACGCCGGTTTGCGCAGGCTCTTGGCAATCGACGCGGCCCAGTTAAGGTTGGCAGTGCCGTCCGGCGCCAGGATCTGCGCGAAATACCCGCGCTCGAGCTGGCGCACGCGGGCGCGGTAGACGTCGAAGAAGCGATAGCGGCGAGCCTCGATCAGAAGCAGTAACGTGATCAGCAGCATCGCGAACAGCAGCACGCCGTGATGGGAGTTGGGCGTCGACAACGATACCGACAGCAGGGCGGCGACCACGGTAATCGCCCAGTTGGACGTGCGGTCGATGCGATCCCGCCAGCCGGCCATCCGCCCCAATTCGCCGCGATAATAATGCACGACGGCATTGATCTGCTCCTGCGAGGTCTGGGGCAGTGGCGGGCCCTTCGGCTCCTTGATTTCCGTGCCCACAAGCAGCGGACTGAGTTCGGCAGCCATCGGCATTTCCTCCGTCTTTTCTTGTTGTTGCGATCATGAACCCTTTCCCCCTCCGGATAAATCCCGTGCTCGCCGCCGGCCGTCGTTTTTTGCATTTTCGGCGCCCCGGAGACCCAAGGATCTCGGCGGGCTGCATCTTGCGGCGCATTGCCAAAAGCGGCCTTCGGACGTAAGAAGCGCGCATGACCCAGAACACCACGAAAATCGACGAGGAAGCGCTGGCGGAAGCCTACAACCGCGCCCTCACCCTGGAAAAATCCGGCAACTTCGATGCCGCCGCCGATGCCTATGCCGAAGTGCTGGCGCTCGATCCCGAGGATCACGGCGGCGCATCCGTGCGGCTCGCCTCGATGGGGCGCGGCGAAACACCGGTGAAGGCGCCGGACGCCTATGTCGCGACGCTCTTCGATCAGCATGCCGACGTGTTCGACAACGTGCTTGTCGAGCAGCTTGGCTACTGCGTGCCGCTGCTCGTGCGCCAGCGCCTGCAGGCGCTCGAACTCGGTCCTTTCAACCGCGTGCTCGACCTTGGCTGTGGCACGGGCCTGACCGGCGGCGCCCTGCGCGACATGGCCGAAGACATCACCGGCATCGACCTCTCCGAAAACATGGTTGAGATCGCCCACGAGAAGGAGCTCTACGACACCCTCTACGTCGCCGAAGCGGTGGACTTTCTCGACGACAACGACGACGAACCCTTCGACCTGATCGTCGCAACCGACGTTCTGCCCTATATGGGCGCGCTCGAGGCATTGTTCTTCGGCGCCGTCGACAATCTCGTACCCGGCGGCCTGTTCATCTTTTCGAGCGAAACGTTGCCGGCCGAGATCTTCGCCGGTCGCCCCTTCATGGTCGGCGCGCACCAGCGCTTTGCCCATGCCGAGACCTATCTGCGCGAACGCCTGACGGCGACCGGTTTCGAAGTAATCGAAGTCGGCGACATCACCGTACGCATGGAAGAAGGCGAGCCGATCGCCGGCCACCTCGTGATCGCCCGCTTCAAACCTTAAGCAGAAAACAAAAGCTTGCGAGGGAACAGGCGTCCGCCTGTTCCCTCGCCCCTTTCGCGCACCCGCGCCATCGGCTAAACCTCACCCAGAGCAATCGGGAGTGTTTTGGAAATGGCAAAGGTCGCATTCATCGGTCTCGGCGTGATGGGTTACCCCATGGCCGGCCACCTTAGGGTACGTGGCGGACACGAACTGACGGTCTATAACCGCACCTTCGCCAAGGCCGAGAAGTGGGCCGCCGAGTTCGGCGGACGTGCAGTCAAGACGCCGGCGGAAGCGGCCGATGGCGCCGATTTCGTCTTCGCCTGCGTCGGCAACGACGACGACCTGCGCTCGGTCACCACAGGCAAGGACGGCGCCTTCGAAACGCTGGCGGCTGACGCCATCTTCATTGATAACACCACGGCCTCGGCCGAAGTCGCCCGTGAACTTTACGAGGCGGCCCAGGCCCGTGGCGCCCATTTCGTCGATGCGCCCGTGTCCGGCGGTCAGGCCGGCGCCGAGAACGGCGCGCTGACGGTGATGTGCGGCGGTGACGAGCCTGCCTTCGAGCGCGCCAAGCCGGTGATCGACGCCTTTGCCCGCATGGTCGGCTTGATGGGACCGGCCGGCGCCGGCCAGATCACCAAGATGATCAACCAGATCTGCATTGCCGGTCTCGTCCAGGGCCTCGCCGAAGGCATTCACTTCGGCAAGAAGGCCGGTCTCGACATCGAGAAAGTCATCGACGTCATCTCCAAGGGCGCTGCAGGCTCCTGGCAGATGGAAAACCGCCACAAGACGATGAATGCCGGCAAATATGATTTCGGCTTTGCCGTCGACTGGATGCGCAAGGATCTCGACATCGTGCTGACGGAAGCGCGCCGCAACGGCGCCAAGCTGCCGGTGACCGCCCTCGTCGACCAGTTTTATGGCGACGTGCAGGCCATGGGCGGAAACCGCTGGGATACGTCTTCGCTGCTCGCTCGGCTGGAAAAATGAGCCTTTCGCCGACCTCGGGCGCCGGCGACATCATCGAGCACTTGCGGACGCTGCGTTCGCAGGAGAACCTCGCCGGCATGGCACGGTTCGGCATCGTCACCGAGACGGCGCTTGGGCTCTCGAATGTCGAGCTCCACCGGATCACGCGGCTGGTGAAGGTCAACCATGCCCGCGCGCTCGAACTATGGCAGTCCGGCATCCGCGAGGCACGTATTCTCGCCGCCTTCACCGCCGACCCGAAGACGTTGACGCTCGATGATGCAAGGCTCTGGGCCGATGATTGCAATTCCTGGGAGGTCGTCGACACCATCGCCGACGTCTTCGTGGCTGCGCGCTTCGAACAGGTCCTGATCCCGGAGTTCGCGGCGGACACCCGAGAATTCGTTCGCCGCATCGCATTCGCGATGATCGCGACCGCCGCGGTGCATCTGAAGAAGGAGCCGGATGCAAGCCTTCTTGCCTGGCTGCCGCTGATCGAGCGCCACGCCAAAGATGAACGCAACTTCGTCAAGAAGGCGGTCAACTGGGCGCTGCGCCAGATCGGCAAGCGCAACGCCGCCTGTCATGGTCCTGCACTGGCACTTGCCCAAAAACTCGCAGGCAGCACCGATCGCACAGCAAGGTGGATCGGCAAGGACGCCCTGCGTGAACTGAGCAGCGACAAGGTATTGGCGAGGCTCGGTGTCGTCGGCGCCAGCACGGATCGCGCTCAATCCTAGATCGGATCGCCCAACACAAGACGGCTGCTTTGTCGGGCGCAAACCGAACGATCCGGGTCTTCTCAAGAGCTTGACGAATCAAAACGGCAACGCCATCCTTCCCTTGGCGTGACCTTCGCCTAACCTCCCAAGGCCTTCCTCAGCATGGTCTTAAACGGAGGCAAAGGGACTTCTGTCTCGGGCTATTGTCTTGGTCCGATCGTTTCGGACGTGGTTGCTGGGGAACTGACGTCCGCGACGTGAAAGGCCCGACAATGACAAAAAATGGAAATCTCAAGCGCCGCGTCCGTGCTCGCGCAGCCAAAACGGGCGAGTCCTATACATCAGCTCTCAGACACGTTCGGCAAACATCCCCTGATCATCCCGGCGCCAAATCGGTGCGTTTGGCTGTCGCGCAAACGTCGCTCTTCGACGACCCCCACGACATTTCAGGCCTTCGTGCCAGCGGAATGGAAATGCGACGCCTCATGCGGGAAGCACGCGAGACCGGCGCGCGCTTAATACATTTCCCCGAGGGAGCAACGTGCGCGCCCAACAAGCGCATCATGTCTGAAACCGGTCCCAGAGAGATCGGCCCATCCGATTGGAGCAGGTTCGAATGGACGGTTTTGCGTGAGGAGCTAAGCGTAACCAGCCAGCTAGCGAGAGAACTCAAGCTGTGGACGGTATTTGGCTCGGTCCATCAACTCACGCCACCACATTGCCCGCATAACAGCCTTTATGTCGTTTCCGATCACGGAGAACTGGTGACGCGCTACGACGAGCGCATGCTGTCGAACACGAAGATCTCGTTCATGTACGCGCCAGGGAAAATCCCGGTGACATTTGAGGTTGATGGCGTCCGCTTCGGATGCGCACTGGGTATGGAAACGCATTATCCCGAAATCTTCCGAGAATATGAAGGGCTGGACGTCGATTGCGTCCTCTTCTCAACGACAGGCGAAGTCCCTTCCGCTGCGCCGGCTTTCGCGGCTGAGGTGCTGGGCCATGCCGCGAGCAACGCATTTTGGGTCAGCTATTCCGCCCATGCGCGCCAAAGTGTAGTCGTTCCCTCGGGAATAGCCGCGCCCGACGCTCAATGGGCCGCGCAATCTTCGTCAGACGGCACCCCCGCAATCGCTATCGCGGATATCAATCCCAATCCGGAGCATCCTGCACGGCTATGGAGACGAACGGCCGGGCCGATCTTTACATGCCGCATCAGATCCACAGTGATCCAAGGAGCGACGGCCGCAACACATTCTAAGCGGCGTTCTCCGCCGCCCGTTTACCAAGCCTCAATCCTCGCTGGATTTCGCCTGATCGATCATCATGTAGTCGAGCGGAAGCTCGGTCGTGTACTTGATCTGCTCCATCGCGAAAGCTGAGGAGACGTCACGGATCTCGATCTTGGCGATCAGCCGCTTGTAGAAGGCGTCATAGGCGGCGATATCGGGAACGACAACCCGCAGCAGGTAGTCGACGTCGCCGCTCATGCGGTAGAACTCGACGACTTCGGGGAATTCGCCGACCACTTCCGAGAAGCGCCGGAGCCATTCGATCGAATGCGTGTTGGTGCGGATCGACACGAACACCGTAACCTTGGTGTTGATCTTCACCGGATCGAGCAGCGCCACACGGCGGCGGATGACGCCGTCCTCTTCCATCTTCTGGATGCGCCGCCAGCAAGGTGTGGTCGACAGGCCCACCTTCTTGGCGAGGTCAGCAACAGCCAGCGTGGAATCCTCCTGCAACAGGCGCAGGATTTTGCGGTCTAGACGATCCATGATGTCCCTCTCGAATTATTTTTCTTTCTATAGCGTGAAATCGACAAAGATAAAGAATATTTTTTCAGACAATCAACAGACCGACGCGCTCGCGCAGGAACGGCAAAACCTCCGCTTCGAACCACGGATTGCGCTTCAGCCAGCCGGTATTGCGCCAGCTCGGATGCGGCAATGGCAGGATCGCAGGCATGGCGTTGCGCATGGCGTAACGACGCCAGCCGACGACGGTCGCGGTCATTGATTTCGGACAGTCCGGCCCGATATGCCAGCGCTGCGCATAGTGACCGATGGCCAGCACCAGCTCCACCTGCGGCATCGCCGCCATCACGCTCGTGCGCCAATAAGGCGCGCATTCCCGCCGCGGCGGCAGATCGCTGCCATGGGCATCGTAGCCGGGGAAACAGAACCCCATAGGCACGATCGCCAGCTTGTCCCTGTCGTAAAACGTCTCGCGATCGACAGCGAGCCATTGCCGCAGCCGGTCGCCGGAGGCGTCGTTGAAGGGCAATCCGCTTTCATGCACCCGCAGGCCCGGTGCTTGACCCGCGATCAGCACCCGCGCGGAGCTGGAAATGACCGCAACCGGTCGCGGCTCGTGCGGCAGCCGGTCTTCCGCCCCGCGCGCCGGCTGGTCGCGACAGATACGGCAGGCGGCGATAGCGGCGCGAAGTGCTGCGAGATCATCCCGTTCCTCACCCATCGCCGATCCTCGCAAACAGCGCCGATAGGTGGTCGAACAGCCAAAGCCGGATCGCCTCAAGCCAACCGTCAACCACATGCGGCGCCTCTTCCGCATGGCGGTTGCTGCGGCGCCAGGCCTGCGGCCGGGTGAACTCGCCGGCCCAAAGCCCGACCCTCTGCCTTTCGGCCGTTGCCTCCTCCTTCTGATAGCGGCCGTAGCTCACGGCATAGCCGGTCGCCACCATCTGGCGCCCGACGTCTCGCCCATTGGTCTCGCAGGTGCCGAGATCGCGGCCATATTTGTCGCGTCCATGCAGGCGACACAGCGTCGTGCCGCCCGAGACCATTGCCTTCAACCGCTTGCGGGCATCCGCCCCACAGTCCCACTCCGCTCCATCGCGTCTGCAGGTCTGGCCGATCTCGGGCGCATCGATGCCTTCTAGGCGTATGCGCCGGCCGTCAAGGCGCAGGCTGTCGCCATCGCTCGCGGTCGCAAACCCCGAGAGTTCTCCTGTCACGGTCCGCTCTGGCGGCGGCAGTTGCGAGGCGACATAGGCGCCGGCGCAGAGCAGCAGGAAAATGACCCAACCGCCGATGGTCCCGATGTGCCCGGCAGGCGCGCCCTTTCCGCCTCCGCCCGTGAACCGATATCTCGATCTGCCCGATCTCAACTTGTCCGCATCCCCTTGTTTTTCGGTGTCTCAAGGCGATCGCCAAACACGATCGCGCCACAATGGTTGTCGAATCCTTCACCTGAGGCAGCAACTTCTTAAGGATTGCTGTCTAGACTGCAACCAGCTGTAACCTTTGCATATATGAGCATGAGTATCGCCGTCAGCACCTCGACAGATAAGATCATCGTCGACAAGTCGCGAAGCCATCGAAACAAGGCTGTTTCGAAGACGGTACGCGCGACGCGCGAACGGCTGCAAACCGGTTCGTCCGCCCCTTCCGGCTTTGAACGCGAAATGCTCAATCTCTATATCGGGTCCGCCTTGCATGGCGCCATTGCCGTGCCGTTGCTGGTTGCGCTCATCACTGCGGTCGGCATCTACCTTTCTGGCAATCTGAGCATCGTCGTCTGGGCCGTGATGACGCTTTCGACTCACGCCGTCACCGTCTTCCTGGCGCGAAAGGCGCGCAAGGAGGACATCGCCGCCGATAAGGTGCCGGTGTGGCGCCGCCGCTTCCTGATCGGCCAGCTGCTGATGGGCCTTTGCTGGGCGACGTTCGTCACGCAGGACTGCGCAACCTGCGGCGATATCCGCTATGGCCTGTTCGAAGGCGCCGGCCTGTTGATCGCGCTTGCTGCCACCGCGATGGGCACCTTCCTGCTGCGCAATGCCCTGCTCTACACGTTCGTACCTGTCGTCGCCGCTCTCGCCTTTTCCTCGCTGACCACGGCCGATCCGGTTCACGTCGGTCTCACCGGCGTGATCTCGCTGTCTCTGCTGTTCCTCGTCTTCATGACCGACCGCATGAACCGCGCCAATGTGCACATTCTGTCGATGCAATCGGAGAAGGACGACCTGATTGCCGAGCTCGAAGTGGCAAAATCGATGTCGGACGAAGCCCGTCGGCGCGCCGAGGAAGCGAACCTTGCCAAGTCGCGGTTCCTCGCCTCGATGTCGCACGAGCTGCGCACGCCGCTCAACGCCATTCTCGGCTTCTCCGAGGTCATGTCGACCGAAGTTCTCGGGCCGCTCAACAACCCGACCTACAAGGAATATACCAGCGACATCCACCGCTCGGGCGAACATCTCCTGAACCTGATCAACGAGATCCTCGATCTGTCGCGTATCGAGGCCGGCCGCTACGACCTCAACGAAGAGGCCGTCAGCCTGGTCGATATCGCCGACGATTGCATCGGCATGGTCCAGCTTCGCGCCCGCGCCAAGACGATTGCCATCCACGCGCAGTTCGAGCAGGGCATGCCTGCCGTCTGGGTCGACGAAAAGGCCATGCGCCAGGTGATCCTCAACCTGCTGTCGAATGCGGTGAAGTTCACCAGTTCCGGCGGGGAAGTCACCGTCAAGGTCGGCTGGACGGCCGGCGGCGGTCAATATCTCTCGATCAAGGACAATGGCCCGGGCATTCCCGATGAGGAGATCCCGATCGTGCTTTCGGCCTTCGGTCAGGGTTCCATCGCCATCAAGAGCGCCGAACAGGGCACTGGCCTCGGCCTGCCGATCGTGCAGGCGATCCTAGCCAAGCACAATGGCGAGTTCATCCTGCGCTCCAAGCTGCGCGAAGGCACCGAAGCCATCGCCATCCTGCCGGCCCGCCGCGTGCTCGAAAGCCTGCCCGCGGTCGAGGATGTGCCCGCCCCTGCCCGCCGCCGCAAAAGCTTCGCTTGATCCATGCAGATTGAGACACAACGCCTGCGGCTCCGGCCCTGGCAGGAGCGCGACGTCTCGCCTTTTGCGGTCATCAATGCCGATCCTGAAGTCCGGCGCTACTACTATCCCGCCATCCTGACACCTGAAGAAACCGCGGGCGTCATCGCAGAGTGTGATGCCCACTTGCGCCAACACGGCTTTGCCTTCATCGCACTGGAGCGCAACACGGATGCGGCCCTCATCGGCGGGCTCGGCCTTTCCATTGCCGGTAACGAAATTCCTGATGGTCCGCATGTCGAGATCGGCTGGATCCTCGGAAGGCCCTACTGGGGCAACGGCTATGCGCTGGAGGCGGCCTGCGCTTGCATGCAATATGCCTGGACGACGCTCGGACTTGCCGAAGTCATCGGCTACACCTCGCAGATCAACCATCCCTCACGGGCATTGATGGAAAAGCTGGGAATGCGGACCGATCCGGCTGAGGATTTCGACGACGTCACGGTGCCCGAAGGCAATCCGCTGCGGCCGCACGTGCTTTATCGGATCAGTCCGGCTGACCGATGAGCATTCCTTGGAAAAATGCGACGCGTTTTCCGCAATGAAATGTTGAAAAAGGAGATCGAGCGTTTCTACGAGTCCGTGGAAACCGGAAACGCTCTCGTGCTCAGCTCATGAAGCCGACGAAGATCACCACGTAGCCGGCATAGACGGCGTTGGCGACGATGAGGCAGAGGCAGGCGAAGGAGCCGAGGTCCTTGGCATTCTTGCCCATCTCCGAGATTTCCGGCGAGACGCGATCGACGATCTCTTCGATCGCCGTGTTGATCGCCTCGAACGCCATCATCAGCAGGAACAGGATCGCCATGGCGACATACTGGAAGAAGGTGGCGCCGGCGATGGCGAACGCGACCATCGCCACCGCGAAGGCGATCAGCTCGTGCCGGAACGCCGCCTCGCCGATCAGCCGTTTGGCGCCGCCCAGCGAATAGCTGGCGGCAGCGAACAGATGGCGGATCCCGGTCTGCTTTTCGACGGGGCCGGTCTGGCCGCGGCGGGGCGTGGTGTTGTTGGCGTCCATTTCATCTCGACTGGCTATAAACTGCGCTGCTTCGACATCGTCATTGAGGCGAATGCAAGGCGGTCTCGGTTGCAGAGACGCCGGCAGGTGGCTGCGGCGTGCATCTGCGCCTCTGGATAGGCGAGAAGAATGCGGCCAGCAAGGCCCGACACGCGTAGCGAAGCAGCGACGACAGCCAATCGACAGCAAACGGCGGGCCTTTGCTCAAAGGCCCGCCGTTTCTTCGTCAGTTCTTGTTGCTGACGCCGGCCTGCGCAAACGTCGCCATGCCGCCGTGGCAGGCGGCAGCCGCCTTGACGATGCCGGCGGCAAGGGCTGCACCCGTGCCCTCGCCAAGCCGCATGCCGAGCGCCAGCAGCGGCGTCTTGCCGAGCTTCTCGATCGCCCGCATATGCCCGGGCTCGCCGGAGACGTGGCCGATCAGGCAATGGTCGAGCGCCGAAGGATTGGCAGCCTTGAGGATGGCGCCAGCGGCCGTCGCGACGTAACCGTCGATGATGACAGGCACCTGCTGCATGCGGGCTGCCAGGATGGCGCCGGCCATGGCCGCGATCTCACGGCCGCCGAGGCGGCGCATCAACTCGAGCGGGTCGGACAGATGGTTGCGGTGCAGCGCGACTGCCTTTTCGACGGCGGCGATCTTGCGCTTCAGCACCTCTCCTTCCGAACCGGTGCCCGGACCGACCCAGTCTTCGGCAGAACCGCCGTAAAGGCCGAGATTGATCGCCGCGGCGATGGTCGTGTTGCCGATGCCCATCTCGCCGATGCACAAGAGGTCGGTACCGCCGGCGACAGCCTCCATGCCGAAGGCCATCGTTGCCGCGCAGTCGCGCTCGGAAAGTGCTGCCTCCTCGGTGATATCACCGGTCGGATAGTCGAGCGCCAGATCGAAGACCTTCAGGCCGAGATCGTGGCTGACGCAGATCTGATTGATCGCGGCACCGCCTGCGGCAAAGTTCTCGACCATCTGTGCCGTCACCGACGAGGGAAATGGCGTCACGCCCTGGCGGGTGACGCCGTGGTTGCCGGCGAAGATCGCGACGAGCGGCCGGTTGACCGCCGGCGGCTTGCCCGTCCAGGCGGCGAGCCAGAAGGCGATCTCCTCGAGCCGCCCGAGCGCGCCCGGCGGCTTCGTCAGTTGCGCATCGCGATCGCGCGCGGCAACCAGCGCGGCCGAATTCGGGCCTGGCAGGTTGCGCAACAATTCGCGGAAATCATCAAACGGCAGGCCGCTGGCGCTCATGGAGAAGAATCCTTGCATTTCGTGAAGTTCAATCCACGCTCCTCATAGAGGGCGAGGAAATTTCGGGCAACGACATTTGCGCCAATCCGCGTCGCCGGAGCATGATCCGCCGAACGCGCGGCGATTCGGCGCACCGGAATTTGGAGGGGCCATGACCTATCTTCGCGACTTTTGTGACGATGTGGCGCGCTCGGTCGCCTTCCTCAGCCGCATCCACATGCCGCAACGCCATTTTGTTGACTATGACGGCCGGCTCAATCGCGCCGTTCGCGCCTTTCCGCTGGCGGGCATGCTGATCGCCCTGCCCGCAGCCGCGGTCGCCTCCTTGCTGATTGCGCTTCAGGTCAGCTCCCTCTTCACCGCTTTCGTGGTCGTCGCGGTGCAGGCGCTCATCACCGGCTGCCTGCACGAGGACGGGCTCGGCGACACCGCCGATGGTTTCGGCGGCGGGCGAGACCGGGAGGCGGCGCTGGTGATCATGAAGGACAGCCGCATCGGCTCCTATGGCGCCGTGGCGCTGATCCTTTCCTTCGGCCTTCGCGTGTCGGCGCTTGCATCCTTCCTGCCGCTGTTCACGCCGACTGGCGCAGGCCTCATGATCCTCGGTGCCGCCGCCCTCAGCCGTGCGGCCATGGTCTGGCACTGGTCACGGCTGCCGCCGGCACGCCGCGACGGGGTTGCCGCCTCGGCCGGCGAACCGGACCCGGCAGCGACATCCTTCGCGCTTACCTCGGGCGTGCTCGCCGCCATGCTGCTCTTCTATTTCGCCAAGGCCCCGGCCCTTGCCCTCATCCTCTCGCTCGTCGCTTTCATCGCAACCGTTGCCGCCTTCGGCCGTCTGGCCACCCGCAAGATCGGCGGCCACACCGGCGACACCATCGGCGCTACCCAGCAACTGACGGAGATCGCTGTTCTCAGCGCCCTTGCGCTGACAGTTTGAAACGCCGATATAATCATTCGAAACAACGCTACAGTGCCGCACGTCTTGTCAGACGTGCAAAGGTCGCTGTAGCACTTTGAAATGCTGCATGTTTCCCCAAACCGGATGGGATTTGAGGAACATGCAGTCCCATTCGCCGCAACCCGGGACCGTCAGTTCAGGACCATGGAATCTCCCTGCATTCTCGTCTGTTCTATCGATGAAAAGACCGGCTACTGTTTCGGCTGCGGTCGCACACGAAACGAGATCGGCGCCTGGACGCTCTACACCGATGCCGACAGACACGCGATCATGCTGGCGCTCCCGGCAAGGCTTGAAACAATGGTGCGAAAGCCCCGGCGCGAAACGCGCCGCGCGCGCATGGCCAGGGAACGCGGCGACGCATGACACGTCTTTTGATCCTGCTCTCGATCCTTGCGATCGGCCTCCTGCTGCTGATCGTCAATCACGACGTCGGCCGCACCTTCGGACTGGCAAATGACGATTTCGGCCAGCTCGTTTCACTCGGCGCAATTGCCACGCTCTTGAGTGCCGGCATCTGGCAAAGCCGCCGCCGCTTTGGCGAAGGCGCCCGACAGGCTGCGATCTGGCTGCTCATCGTGCTGGCGCTCGTCTCGGCCTATGTCTACCGCTTCGAGTTTCAGGGCTTCGGCAACCGGGTGCTCTCCGGTCTGATGCCGGGCCGCGCGACTGTGATCACCGACAGCGAGGGTCGTCAGGAAGTGGTGCTGCAGAAGATGATCAACGGTCATTTCGAGACCAATGCCGCGGTCAACGGCAAGGAAATCAACATGCTGGTCGATACCGGCGCCAGCAGCATTGCGCTGACCTATGAAGATGCTGAGCGTATCGGTCTCGATCCGGCGAATCTGAGCTACACGATGACGGTCATGACCGCCAATGGGCAGGCGATGGCCGCACCCGTATTGCTTTCCGAGGTCGCGATCGGCCCGATCGTGCGCAACGACATCCGTGCGACGGTCGCCGCTGAAGGCAAGCTCGACCAGAGCCTGCTCGGCATGACCTTCCTCTCGACGCTCGACTTCCTGCAGATGCGCACCGACGAGCTTCGACTGCGCGATTGATCGGGCATTTGCGGCGAACGCGTCTTCGTGCATGTTGGCGAGATCCGGCCTGCGCCTATCGCCATCGCAAAACCGCCGATTATTTTTGCACGACAGACGTCAAGGAGAAGCGCCTCATGGATTTCATGCGATTGCTGAAGTCGATCGAAGAGCTTCTCTATGAACTCGTGTCATGGCTGCTGTTCTATCCGCTGACGATGTGGCGCACACTGCGGCAACCGCAGGCGATGATGCGCTATGCTGATGTGGAGCTGACGGACGATGTGTCCGAGCAATATACCGAGACGCTGAGCCCGCCACTCTTTCTGCTGCTCGCCCACGGCGTCGAACTCGGGCTTGTCAACCAGACGACGCCTTGGGCACCGCCGCCGCTGCTTGCAAGCCATTCCAATCTGTTGATGTTTCGCGCCGTCGCCTTCAGCATTCTGCCGCTGCTGATGGCAGTCAAGTTGCTGCACCGCAAGGGCGTGCGGCTGACCAGACACACGCTGAGGGCGCCCTTCTACAGCCAATGTTACATCACGGCGCCGTTCGCGCTTGCACTCAGCATCGGTACGCTGCTCTCCCGAGCGGAAAACCAGAAGGCGCTTGCCGCAGGCCTCGCCTTCATCCTTGTCGCGTTCGTCTGGTACGTGATCGTCGAAACGCGCTGGTTCAAGTCCGACCTCGGTCTGTCGACATCACAGGCGGCCCTGCGCGTCGTGTGGACTTTGTTTCAAGCGCTGATCGCTATTTTCCTGGTTGGCGCCGCTATCGTCTTCGGCACAGGCGCAACGCCCGCCTGATATCGGCTGGCGCCCGCAGGTTTTGGCTCTCCGCCGTCAGTTCCGCAGCCGGTAGCCGGTGCGGAAGATCCAAGCGAGAACCGACAGGCAGATCGTCAGGAACACCAGGATGATCGCGGCGCTGAAGACTGGGTTGACGTCGGACACTTCAAAGAAGCTCCAACGGAAACCGCTGATGAGATAGAGCACCGGGTTGAAGTGGCTGACCGCCTGCCAGAACGGCGGCAGCATGTCGATCGAGTAGAAGCTGCCGCCCAGGAACACCAGCGGCGGAATGACCAGCATCGGGATCAGGTTCAACTGCTCGAAGTCCTTGGCCCAGATACCGATGATGAAGCCGAACAGGCTGAACGACACGGCTGTCAGCACGAAGAAGAACACCATCGCGATGGGATGGGCGATCGAAAGATCGACGAACAGCGAAGCCGTCAACAGGATGATCGTGCCGATCATCAACCCCTTGGTCGCCGCCGCGCCGACATAGCCGAGCACGATCTCGATCATCGAGACCGGCGAGGACAGCACCTCGTAGATCGTGCCGGTGAACTTCGGAAAATAGATGCCGAACGAGCCGTTGCCGATGCACTGCGTCAGAAGCGTCAGCATGATCAGGCCCGGCGTGATGAAGGCGCCATAGGAGACGCCGTTGATCTCCTGGATGCGCGCGCCGATCGCCGCGCCGAAGACGATGAAGTAGAGCGAGGTGGAAATGACCGGCGACACCACGCTCTGCAACAGGGTGCGCCGCGTGCGCGCCATCTCGAAGAAATAGATCGACTTGATCGCTTCGATGTTCATCGTCCTGCTCCCACGATCTCGACGAAAATATCCTCCAGCGAGCTCTGCCGCGTGGAAATATCCTTGAGGCGCACGCCGGCCTCGGCAAGAGCCGCCAGCAGCGAGGTTATGCCGGTGCGGTCGGCGCTGGTGTCATAATCGTAGATCAGACAATGACCATCACCCTCAAGCATCAGGTTGTAGCCCGAGAGCGTTTCGGGCACGGCTTCCAGCGGATGCGACAGGTCGACCCGCAACTGCTTGCGCCCAAGCTTCGACATCAGCGCCGTCTTGTCCTCGACCAGCAGAATCTCGCCGCCGTTGATCACCCCGATGCGGTCGGCGATCTCTTCTGCCTCTTCGATGTAGTGCGTCGTCAGGATGATCGTCACGCCCGAGGCGCGCAGCCGCTCGACGACTTCCCACATGCTCTTGCGCAGGCTGACGTCGACGCCGGCCGTCGGCTCGTCGAGGAAGAGCACGCGCGGTTCATGCGACAGCGCCTTGGCGATCAGCACACGACGCTTCATGCCGCCGGAAAGCTCGCGCAGCATGTTGTCCTTCTTGTCCCACAGCGACAGATCCTTCAGCACCTTTTCGATATGGGCCGGGTTCGGCTTCTTGCCGTGCAGGCCGCGCGAAAAGGTGACGGTGTTCCAGACGGTCTCGAAGGCGTCCGTCGTCAGTTCCTGCGGCACCAGACCGATCATCGACCGCGTCTCGCGAAAATCGCGCACGACGTCATGGCCGTTGACCGTCACGGTACCACCACTCGGGTTGACGATGCCGCAGATGATCGAGATCAGCGTGGTCTTGCCCGCCCCGTTCGGACCAAGCAGGGCCAGGATCTCGCCCTGCTCGATATCGAGGCTAACGCCTTTCAGCGCCTTGAAGCCCGAGGCATAGGTCTTCGAAAGATTGGAAACGGAAACGATTGGTGCCATGAAGCTGATCCGGAATGCGGGGGGCGAAGTCGGCAGGTCACGCCTATATGGGCCGTTTCATCACGATTTGCAGCCCGCGCCCCGCAAAAAACAAGGTGACAGAGCGTCAACATCAGGACAATCGGCCGCTTTCCATTCCGATCGGACCTCGGCCCTCACCTTGCTGACGCGATCCCACCCGCGGCAACCGGTCGTGCAGCACCATGCCGGCAAGCATGGCGACCACGAAGAGTGCCGTCGCCGGCAACCCGAGCGACAGCGATGCCAGCGCGGGGCCAGGACATAGGCCGACAAGGCCCCAGCCGACACCGAAGATCGCCGAGCCTATGATCAAGCGACGGTCGATCACGCGGTTCGAAGGCAGATGAAAGGCATCGTCGAGCAGCGGGCGCCGCATGCGCCGGGTCAAGAGAACGCCAAGCGCCGAGACGGCGACAGCGCCTCCGAGCACGAAGGCAAGGCTCGGGTTCCAGTCGCGCGTGACGTCGAGAAAGCCGCGAACGCGGGCCGGATCCAACATGCCGGAGAGCGACAGGCCGATACCGAAGATCACGCCGGAGGCAAGCGTTGCCAACAGGCGCGGGAAGGCGCTGCCGTTCATTGGACGAAACCTTGGAGATAGACGGTGACGACGGCAGCGATCATGAAGGTCGCAACCGCTGCAATCGACCGGCGGGAAAGCCGGGCGAGACCGACGACACCATGTCCGCTGGTGCAGCCTGAACCCATGCGCGAGCCAAAGCCGACAAGCAACCCGCCGACCACCAGCAACGGCCAGGAGGAGGTGACGGTGACGGTTGGCCAGATGCCGGAGAAAAGACGGTAGATCACCGGGCCAGCCAGCAGGCCAAGAACGAAGACGATGCCGGTCGAGGCCTGCACACCCTGCAGCAGCCTGCCGGCAATTCCGCTGACACCGGCCACACGTCCGTTTGCCACCATCAGTATTGCCGCCGAAAGCCCGATCAGCAGGCCTCCGGCAAGCGCATTCCAGTACTCATTCATTTTTTCGCGCCTTCGCGACAGAAGATTTGACAAAGCGTGCCCACGAGCCGGGCGACCTTATCATGGCTCAGGCGATAGAAAACCTGCTTGGCCTGCCGCCGCGTCGAAACGACGCCGGCTTCCCGCAGCACAGTCAGTTGCTGTGAGAGCGTCGGCTGTCGGATTCCGAGCAATTCCTCAAGTGCCGCCACCGAATGCTCCCCTTCGAGAAGCGTCGTCACGATCAGCAGTCTGTTGCGATTGGCAAGCGTGCGCAGGATCTTCGAAACTTCTGTGGCATGCGCGGTCATGTCGGCGCGCACGCCGGGAAATCGCATCACAGTTCCCATGCCGTCCTCCCGTCGTATCAAGGAGTGAGTAGAACCCTAAAACAATGCGTCCGGGACAAGCCCGGATTCTATCCATGATTGTTATATGAAGTAATATAATATCATATTACTTATACGCAAGCCAGACGACACACAAACGCGTTACCGACCCACTTCGGCCCGCACCGATCCTCACAGAGAAAATAATACCGCAAATTCAGCTTGTTACAATTGCGCACCACGGGAGAACGACGCGCCAAAGTTGGGTCGATTCCTGAAATCAACCATGAGGAAGCGCTAAAACCTACGGTATAAAAACGGCTTAACCGTACAGGCTGTAGAAAAAACGGGCTGCAATCAGAATCATGAAAATGCCGAATCCGACCTCGAGCTGCCGGCGGTTCATGGCGTGAGCGGCGCGCACGCCGAGTGGCGCAACCAGCAGGGTGATCGGTATGATCAGGCCAACGGCGATCCAGTTGATGAAGCCGGTCGAAAACGGCGGCAGGCCCGGCATGCCCCACCCGGCCCAGACGTAGCCGAACAGACCAGGGATAGAGATCAACACACCGACGCCCGCAGACGTCGCGACCGCCTGGTGAATCGGGCGGTTATAGAGCGTCATGAAGGTGTTGTTGAGAACGCCGCCACCGATGCCCATCAGCCCCGAGAGGATGCCGATCGCCACGCCGACCAGCCATTTCACCGGATTGGCCGGCAGGTCGGATCCAAGCCGCCAGCTCGCGCGGTTGAGCAGCATGCGAAAGGCGACGGCAAGCGCGATCACCGCAAAGATCAGCCGAAGCGTTCCGCTGCTGATAGAAGCCGCGATGACCGACGCAAGGATCGCGCCAAGCGGCACGGCAATGGTCCAGTTTCGCAACAGCGCCATGTCGACGACGCCGCGTTTGTAGTGCGACAGGAAGGACCGCACCGAGGTCGGCACGATGATGGCAAGCGACGTCCCGACCGAAAGATGCATGCGAACCGCATCGTCGATGCCGAGCAGCCCAAAGACCTGGTAAAAGACGGGAACGAGGATCGCTCCGCCGCCAATGCCAAAGAGACCGGCAAGCAGCCCTGCGACCACGCCGGCGGCGGCCAGCGCCAGGGCAAACATCATCAGTTCCGAAACCGGCGGCACGGCGTGCTCCATCGTAATAGTGGGAATCCGGCGAACGAACGCAACATTGCCGCCGACGCGGCAGTTCTGTCACAAAACGGTGATGCTTTTCAATCAGTTTGGCGTGGCACGCGGCACGCCCGCCACGTGATTTGCACGCATCACTTGATCTCCGGAGCCTCCCCCTTTCTCCGGATACAGGCCGGCACCACCTCCGCCGGCCTCTTTTTTTGCCGGCTCACGATAGGCGCGATGCTGACGGATGCTCAATCACAGTGACGATAACCGGTCTTGCGCGTCCGCAGGTCGAAGTGGAAATGATCCTTGTGAAAGGGATCGCTGCCGGGGCCGAGAACCGTATTGAAGTATTTGCAGCTGTCGGTGCGAACGGCCTTCAAAAGCCCCTTCTCGCGAAAGGCGAAGAAGCCCTTCTTGCGCACGTCGATTTCCTTGCCGTTCTTCAGCACGAACTTGCCGACATCGATGGCGTTGCCATGCGCATGCTCGGACATCGGGTTGCCCCGGCGCGAGTTCATGGTGCGGCAGGAGTAGCCGCCGAGCGGCTTGATCGTCTTGACGCCGGACCAGTAGCGATAGCGCGACGATGGCGCCAGCTCGTATTTCACCCACTTCGCGAAGGCTTCGGTCACTTCGCAGTTGAGCTTGACGGCGGGCTTGACGTCGATGCCGCCCGACAGACCGCCGAGTTCGATCGGATAGTCGATGCCGCAGGAAGGGCCGTTGCTGATGCGCGGGATATCGCGGAACTCGACGCCGAGCTTGCGCAGCCGCTGGCGGCAGGCGACTTCAGAGCGAGGCATCTGGCCGGTATATTGTGATTCCGGCTCCGCCATCGGATTGCGGGTGCGCGGCAGCATCGCCACCTGCTGCGGCTCCTGAGCGCGCTGCATCGCCTTTTGCCGCTCGAAGGCACGGATACGCTCAGCCTCTTCGGCTGCAATCTGTTCTTCCGTCAGCGGTGGCAGATCCGGGTCGCCGCCAAGGCTCGCCTGCGCCTCGTTCAAGGTCTGCGGCGGACTGCCAAGTTGGCGGACATTGTCCTCGCCGATACCACCGACGACAGGCTGGCTGGCATTGCCCTCGGCGATCTCGTTGCTCTGCTCCTCCGCCAGCCCGACCACCGGCTCCACGCCAAGCATCTGATCCATGTTGACGCCTTCGGACGGAATGGCGGTCGAACCAGTGTTGACCTGCTGGGCGCCCGAACGCGCCGCCTCCTCGCTGTCGATCATCGGCAAGGCGCGGCGTTTCTGCTGATGCGTCGAGGCAGGCATTGTTGTGCCGCCGCTGTTGCTGAAAGTCGAAACCGGCTCTCCGGAAGGATAGGCGGCTACCTCCTGCTCGGGCACGGCATCGACAGGAACGGGCCTGATCGCACCGACGCGTTCGCCGCCGTCGATACGGGCCGAGGGCGTCAATACATCGGTCGTGCAGGCGACAAGAGAGAGCGACAGCGCGAGCGCCGCCAACGGACGATGGAGTGAGGAAACATACGCCATACCGATTTGCCGCCTTCATCCAGCGTATGCGCCCGAAAATCGGCATCGATTTTCGAAGAAGCCCATACGTGCGCACCCACCCGAAATCAAAACGGTGCAGGCCGCCTGTGTCGCAAACCGGGCACGCCGCCGAAAAAGCCCGATTTGGAACCTATTTTATGCAAACACGGTAAATGAAGCCTTGCGAGGCACACCCAACATCAAGCAGGTCGGCAGTCGAAATCGTGTCGGGCTTACAGCGCCGCGCTGACGCGCAAAGGACGCTGTAACGCATGAAACCTGCGGCATGATTTTCTCCGCGGCGACGCCGGCATCAGCGATACCGATGGCATGCCGACGCAAAAAGGCCCGCGCAGATTGCTCGACGCGGGCCTTTGTTCTTACAGCTTACAGCGCCGCGCGTCTTATTAGACGCGCAAAGGTCGCTGTAGCACTTTGAATTGCTGCAGTTTTTATCCTTAAATCGAATACGATTTGAGGAAACATGCAGTAGGCGTGCTTAGCGGCACTCACCGGGGTGTACGACCCGGAAGCCGGCGCCGCCCGCTTCGCAGGAATTCGGGAAGGTCTGAACTCTGCTGCCGCGTTGACCGCAGACCGGTGCGTATTCGCGGGTGCAGAACTGGCCCTGCGGCGGACGGTCGTCGTCGCGGCGGCATTCGCCTGGCGAAACCACCCGGAAGCCATCGGCCCGCGCCATGCAGGCATTCGAGAACGTCTGCTGCTGGCGACCGCGCTGGCCGCACACCGGAGCATATTCACGCGTGCAGGCCTGCGGCTGCGGCTCCGGCGGACGGTAATCCGGGCGGCACTCGCCGCGGTGGATTACGTTGAAGCCGTCGGCCCGCGCCTGGCACGAATTCGAGAAGGTACGCGTGCGGTTGCCCCGCGCCCCGCAGACCGGCGCATATTCCATCGTGCACATCGGCGGACGGATCGGCCCCGGACCGGGCCTCGGCTCGTCAACCACGACGGTACACGCGGACAGAAATCCGAATGCCAACAGAATTGCCGCCCCCGGCCGCGTAAAAAGAAGTCTGAGAAGCGCCATCAATATCCCTCTAACACCGGCAGACAGGCGACCCGGCGCCATGCCGCGTCATTCCACCTCCCGTTCAGCCGTATCTATCTCCGCACACGGATTGGTCAAGCCCGCTCCCGCTTCGACAAACCAATGGTTGAACTGCTCGGTCGTCAACGAACGGGAGCAAGCCGAACCCGCCTCACACCGCACTCAAATTTCAGCTTGATCGGCGCGTGCCGCATACAGTCCGAAATGCAGAAAGGCCCGCGTGCTGCCGCACACAGGCCCTTCATTGATCACGCTGGCGTCGTGCTCAGGCAGCGCGACCGTAAGCGGTCTGCCTTGCTGTTTCCCGCAACCGGAACTTGGTCAGCAGCATCTTCAGTTCGCGGCTCTCGGCTGCGAGCGTCTGGCTTGCTGCCGTCGTCTCCTCCACCATGGCGGCGTTCTGCTGGGTCATCTGGTCCATGCTGTTGACGGCGGTATTGACCTCCGCCAGGCCGGTCGCCTGTTCGCGGGCTGCCGTTGCAATCAAGGCGACCTGTTCGTTGACGCGGTTGACCAGCGCTTCGATCTCCGTCAGCGCATCGCCGGTCGAGCGCACGAGCTCGACGCCGGCGCCAACTTCGCGCACCGATGTTCCGATCAGTGCCTTGATCTCCTTGGCGGCACCGGCAGAACGTTGCGCCAGTTCGCGCACTTCCTGCGCAACCACGGCAAAGCCACGGCCGGCTTCGCCTGCCCGCGCCGCTTCGACGCCGGCGTTCAGCGCCAGAAGGTTGGTCTGGAAGGCGATCTCGTCGATCACGCCGATGATCTGGCTGATCCGGCTCGATGAGGTCTCGATCCGCCCCATGGCGTCGATGGCATTGCGCACGATGCCGCCGGATTTCGCAGCACTCGCCCTGGTCTCATCGACCATGTTGCGCGCTTCGTTGGCCCGGTCGGAGGAATGACGCACCGTCGACGTAATCTCGTCGAGGGCAGCTGCCGTCTCTTCCAGTGCCGCCGCCTGCTGTTCGGTACGGCGCGACAGGTTGTTGGCCGCCTCCGAAATGTCTCCAGCGCTGGCGGTGACGATCTCGGTCGAATGCGAGATTGAACCGATGACATCGCGCAGAGCAGCAACGGCCGTGTTGAAGTCCTGCCTCAGCTTGCCGTACTCAGGGGCGATATCGCCAATTTCAGCCGTCAGGTCACCGCTTGCCAGCAGTTCGAGGGCGGCACCGACTGTCTCCATCGCATCGGCCTGTGCGTCGGCCGTTGCCCGCTGGCGCTGCTCATTGCCGCGCCGCTCGGACGCCAGCCTGTCCTGTTGCTCGGCCTCGCGGAAGCGCAGCTCCAGTCGCTCGCGCACCGAGTCGCGCAGCACGACGAGAACCTTGGCCATCTGGCCGATCTCGTCTCCGCGGTCGGTTTCCGGCACTTCGGATGACAGGTCCTCATCGGCAATCGACCGCATCGAGGCCTTCAGCTTTTCGACCGGCTTGACGACGCTGCGCACGATCGCCAGCGCCGCCATCACGATCGCCAGCGCCGCGGCGAGAAGAATGCCGGCCACCTGCCACGCGCGTTCACGGAACATGGCGGTGAGGTCGTCGGAATAGACGCCGGTGCCGACCACCCAGCCCCAGGGCCTGAAGCCGGCGAGGTGCGAATACTTCAGCACAGGCTCGTCGGCGCCCGGCTTCGGCCAGTAGTAGTCGACGAAGCCCTGCCCGCTCTTTTCCACCGTCTTCACAAATTCGACAAAGAGGTGCTTGCCATTGGGATCCTTGTTGGCGGAAAGATCCCTGCCATCCAGTTCCGGCTTGATCGGATGCATGATCATCGTCGGATGCATGTCGTTGATCCAGAAGTAACCGCTGCCCTGGTAGCGCATCGCCTTGATCGCTTCGAGGGCGCGCTTCTGCGCGTCTTCGCGCGACAGCGTGCCGGCCACTTCCTGTTTGTGGTAGGCGTCGAACACCGCAATGGCGTTCTCGTTCATTGCCGACAGCATCGCCTTGCGTTCGCCCACGAGCTTGTCCTGCGCCTGAAGCAGACCGAAGGTCAGCGCCGCCGCCATGGTCAAAAGTGCGAACGCGACGAGCGCGTAGAGCCGCACCGAAATCCTGAATCGTTTCATCCCCAGTCCCCTGCCTCCAGTAGAAGCGTGCAGGATAGGGACCGCGCTTTGCAAAGCCCCTAACAAACGATCCCTAATTTTTACAATTCTGAATTATCACCTTCGAAAGGAATGGCGTTCGCCATCATGGACTAACGCGATTTGTCGCCCGCCGCTCTTCCCTGACGAAGCAACCATGCGCTACATCTTTCCCGACACAGGGAGACAGGCCGCATGACCGCAGACAACAAACCGACCGGCGAACTGACCTTGCGCACGCTCGCAATGCCTGCCGACGCCAATGCCGCCGGCGATATTTTCGGCGGCTGGGTCATGGCGCAGATGGACCTTTCCTGCGGCATTCGCGCCGCCGAGCGGGCCCGTGGCCGCGTGGTGACGGCAGCGGTGAAGGAAATGGCCTTCGCGCTACCGATCAAGATCGGCGATACGCTCTGCATCTACACCGATGTCGTCAAGGTCGGACGCACATCGATGACGCTCAAGGTCGAGGCCTGGGCGCAGCGCTATCTCTCGCATCTGATGGAAAAGGTGACCGACGCGATCTTCGTCATGGTCGCGCTCGACGAAAATGGCAAGCCGAAGGCGGTACCGGAGGAATAGGAGGAGCGTTCATGGATCCGACCCTACCTGATCCGGCGATTTTCTCGCATATCCGCGTCGTCATGGGCATGGTCGTCAGTCTCAGCCTTGCGAGACTGCTGAGCGGGCTTGCCCTCTTCGTGCAGCATCCGGGAAAGACCGGGGTCTACTGGATCCACCTCGGCTGGGTCCTGTTCATGTTCGTCTTTCTCGTGCACTTCTGGTGGTGGGAATTCCACCTCCATGCCCTGCCTGTGCTTGACGTCACCGTCTATCTCTTTCTCATCCTCTATTGCTGCGTCTTCTTCTTTCTTTGCGTGCTCTTGTTTCCGACGACACTGGAGGATTACAGCGACTACGAGCATTACTTCATGTCGCGGCGAAGCTGGTTCTTTGCGTTTCTGGCACTCGCCTTTGCCGTCGACCTCGTCGACACCGCGCTCAAGGGCAAGGCCTATATCACGTCCTACGGACTGGAATACCCGATCCGCAACGTGACCTACATTGTGCTCTGCCTGATCGCCGCCTGGACGCCGAACCGGCGTTTCCATGCCGCGTTCCTCATCGGCGCCGTCACCTATCAGCTTGTCTGGATGTACCGCGCCTTCGACCTCTTGGATTGAACACCGCCAAGGCTGTTCTTGACCACCACAATGACGTTATTCCCGAGCTGCCTCTCCTGCCGCAAAAGCGTTCCGCAAAATGCGCCGACAACAAAACAAACAAACTCCATAAATTTTATATTCTTCTCTTACACTGATCCCAGTTCACCGGACGGCGCCCTAGGCCCGCCAGCAAACAGGAGCGGGACAGATGTTCAAACTGACCAGACGGCTTTTCGGCACCGGCCTCTTCACCGCCGCAGTACTGGCCTCCTTCGGCGTCATGGCCGAAGAGCTGAAGGAATTCCGCATCGGCTTCCAAAAGACCGGCCTGCCTGTTGTCGCCCAGCAGCAGAAGGTTATCGAGAAAGCGCTGGAGCCGAAAGGCATCGCCGTTTCCTGGGTGGAGTTCACCGCCGGGCCACCGCTGGTCGAAGCGTTGAACGTCGGTTCCATCGATGTCGGCTGGACCGGCGACGCACCGCCGATCTTCGGCCAGGCCGCCGGCTCGGCGATCGTCTATGCCGCTGCACTTCCGTCGAACGGCAAGGGCGAAGCGATCTTCGTCAAGCCGGGCTCGCCGATCCAGACGCTCGCGGATCTCAAGGGCAAGAAGATCGGTGTCGGCAAGGGCACCAGCGCCCACAATCTGGTGGTCGCTGCTCTGGAGAAGGCAGGCATCGGCTTCGGCGACGTTACCCCTGTTTATCTGAGCCCCGCCGATGCGGCGGCCGCCTTCGCCAGCGACAAGATCGATGCCTGGGCTGTCTGGGATCCATTCTTCGCCATCGCCGAAACGCGCTACAAGCCACGCATTCTGACGACGTCGGCCGAGACCTTGAAGGTCAACACCTATTTCCTCGCCAACCGCGACTTCGCTGCCAACCATGCAGACGCCGTCACCACCACGATTGCAGCGCTGAAGGAGGCCTCCGTCTGGGCCGACGCCAACCGCGACAAGGTGGCGGCCGCCTTGCATGAGGTGACCGGCGTGCCGCTTGAGGCACAGACGATCGCGGCGAACCGCAGCGTCTTTTCGATCGGGCCGATCACCGACGATATCGTCGCCGGCCAGCAGCAGACCGCCGATCGCTTCTTCAAGCTCGGGCTCATCCCCAAGCAGATCACCATTTCCGATGCTGTCTGGACGGCGCCGGGCAACTGATCCCTCTCCCTCCCAAGGCGAGAACCGGCCGGCGTCGAGACGGAAGTTTCGGCGCCGGCGCCGCGAAGACAGAAGGCCCCGAACAGACGAGGACCTAAGCCATGGTGAGAACCGCACCGAACACCGTCGCGCGCAACCTTGCGGGCTGGCTGCTGCCCGCCGCCCTGATCCTTGCCTGGGAAGCGGCTTCCCGCGCGGGCCTGATTTCCGAGAGCGTGATGGCGCCGCCCTCGGCCGTGCTTGCCGCCTTCGTCCGTCTCCTCGCCTCGGGAGAGCTTGTCGAAAACATCGGCATCAGCACGCTGCGGGCACTTTCGGGTTTTGTCATCGGCGGTTCGATCGGTTTTGCGTTCGGACTTGCCAACGGCCTGTCACGCTTGAGCCGGGATCTGACCGACACGACGCTGCAGATGGTGCGCAACATTCCGCATCTGGCACTGATCCCGCTGGTCATCCTGTGGTTCGGCATCGACGAAGAGGCCAAGCTGTTCCTCGTCGCGCTCGGCGTCTTCTTCCCGATCTACGTCAACACGCTGCTCGGCATCCAGGGAGTCGACCCGCAGCTCGTGGAGATGGGCCGGATCTACGGCATGTCGAGGCGCGAACTCTTCTTCCGCGTCATCCTGCCAGGCGCCCTGCCGGCAATCTTCGTCGGCCTGCGCTATGCGCTCGGCATCATGTGGCTGACGCTGATTGTGGCCGAGACGATCGCGGCCTCCTCAGGCCTCGGCTACATGGCGATGCAGGCACGGGAGTTCCTGCTGATCGATGTCGTCATCCTGTCGATCCTGATCTACGCGCTGCTCGGCAAACTCGCAGATAGCTTCGCACGGTTGCTCGAGCGACTGACGCTGCAATGGCACCCGGCCTTCCAGCCGGCCTGATTGCCGTTGAACTGGACGAGCCCGATCCCGAGGAAAAATGGAGCAATCCCGATGTCCGTCATCGCCCTACATCCAAAACAGAAACAGGAAGCGAGCGACACCCCCGCGACCAGCCTGGCTCCCACCTCGCCGTCACCAGTTTCGACAAACGCTCCGCTCGCCTTCTCGCTCCGCGGCATCACCAAACGCTTCGGTGACAAGACCGTTCTCGACGGCATCGATCTCGATGTACCGCAGGGGCAGTTCGTCGCCGTTATCGGCAAGAGCGGCTGCGGCAAGAGCACCTTGCTGCGCATCCTCGCCGGGCTGGATAGCCCAACGAGTGGCACCCTGACCGTTGCCGGCGGCAGGGCGTCGGAGCGGCGCAGCCGCATCATGTTTCAGGAGCCGCGGCTTTTGCCCTGGGCGAGGATCGGCCGCAATGTCGAAATCGGCCTCACCGGCATCGCCAAGGGCGAAGTCGCCCGCGACCTCTCGCTCCAGATCCTTAAAGACGTCGGTCTTGTCGACCGCGCTGAGGAATGGCCGTCGGTGCTGTCGGGTGGGCAGAAGCAGCGCGTGGCGCTGGCCCGGGCGCTGGTCGCTCACCCCTTCATCCTGGCGCTTGACGAGCCGCTTGGCGCACTCGACGCCCTGACGCGCATCGAGATGCAGCAGCTCCTGGAGCGCATCTGGCAACAACAGAACTTTACCGCCGTACTTGTCACCCACGATGTGGCCGAGGCCGTGGCGCTTGCCGACCGCGTCGTCGTCATCGATGAAGGCCGCATTGCGCTCGACCTGTCGATCCCGCTCGCCCGCCCGCGCCGACATGGCAGCCCCGAAACCGCCCGGCTCGAAGGGCAAATCCTGGATCGATTGTTCGGCCGGGGATAAGGTGCCGCTTTCGATCGCTGTTTGGGACGATGCCCATTGACGAACACAACCCTCCGTGGAAGCAATGCAATCATTGCCCGCATAGTAGGTTGGAACATGAACTCAGCGACCGCCGATACCGTTCCTCCGCGTTTCTTCTGGCGCCGCTTCGCAGCCTTTGTGATTGACACTCTGCTCTTTTACGTCGTCGCAATCGTTATTGCGGTCACCCTTGCGTTCGTTCTTCCCTGAGCGCCACGCTTCTTCGTTTCCGCGACAACCCAATGCGAACCTGCCGGGCAGAGCGCGCTTGCAGATAGAATCGACCGCGAATGGCCGCTCGCCACAGGACAGACGCGTGAGAACCAGATCTGCATGACGTCCATATGGGGAGTGCCCGAAGGCAGGGCGTTCGTTTCAACATTGATCGATGTTGATGACAAACCGGCACAACGCTCGATCAGTCTTGCGATCGACGAGACCGGCAAGCCGATTGAATTTGAATCCATGCAGGTCGGACGCGGCGTTCTGGACCAACTCGCGCCGCTGGTTTTCTTCTGCTTGTGCAGTGCCGGCTTCATAGCACGCTTCGGCACCACGCCCGGCAAACGGCTGCTCGCCTTGCGCGTGGTTCAGGGCAACGGCGAACCGCTGCCGTTTGCCTCGGCCGCCAAGCGAGAGACGTTACGGATGCTGCCGTCAATACTGCTCACTGTATTCGGTGCGCCGATGATGCTCCTGTCGGCGTTAGCGATCTTTGGCACCGGCGACATTCTGATGGATGCAGTCGAAACCGTGACTGTTTTCGGCGCTCCCGCCCAGGTCATCCTGTTGGCCAGCTTTCTGGTCTTCACGCTTTTCGCTCTGATCTGGTGGGTTTTTCCCTTCATGCGCTGGCGCGGCCAGACAATCTACGATCGTCTGACTGGCTCCCATGTCGCGTCAGGCGAACCGTTCAGCGAACGGCGGGTTCACCTGCAGCGACAGCGTCCTGACGGACAGATGACGCCATTACAGCGCCGCGCGTCAAACAGGACGCGCCAAGAACGCTGTAACGCTTTGAACTAGCTGCATAATTTTACCGCTAAAGCAGATTCGATTTAAGGAATTATGCAGTAGGCTGACCCGCTCACCCCTTGAAGATGAACGAGGCACCGATGGCGATCAGGGAGAAGCCGACGAGATGGTTCCAGCCGATCGATTCCTTCAGCCAGAAGACCGAGAACGCCGCGAACACCAAGAGCGTGATTACCTCCTGCATCGTCTTCAACTGTGCCGCGGAGTAGACCTCGTGGCCGATACGATTTGCCGGCACGGCCAGACAATATTCGAAGAAGGCAATGCCCCAACTGGCGACGATCGCCATGTACAGCGGCGACGACGTGTATTTCAGGTGCCCATACCAGGCGAATGTCATGAAGACGTTGGAGATCAGGAGCAGCAGGATCGGCCAGAGATAGGCCGGATTGATGGAGAACGACATGAGGATCCTCGAAGGCGCGAATCGTTCCGGCAGGATGATCTTGCCGCTCGCGCTATGACAAGCGCAAACATCATCTGAGACGCGCGATCGGCAGCGCACGAGACCTGAATTTGTCGTTGAAAAAATCCCGGTAACTGCTGTAAAGACGTTAATTTGCGCCGGTCGGCGCAGCTATGCCGCTGATCGTCGTCGCATGGAGTTATGCGTTCGAGGAACAGCGACGCGCCGGCATCCATCAACTTCTGCCGCCCGACCTCCGGCGCCTTGGTGCGCGGTCGCCCGACCTTTGCGGCCGCCCGCGTCGATTCCTGTTCCTTTCCATGGCTTTGCCCGTTCTGCCGCATTCGGCTACAATTGACATTGCTGCCTTAATTAGGGCCCGAAGATGCGATCAATGGATCGCGGTGCCTGCGCCAGGGGCCAGGCAGAACACAAAAATAACGCACCAAACCCAGAAAACACGGCGATATCTAACCCAAATGGATTAGATTGCGCACGAATATTCGTATTTTTTGCCCTTTGCCACAATTTTGCACCAGACGGTGAGCAAAGTCCGCGCACCGTCCGACGGGACAGGCAGGGGAATACCACACTCCGACGGCAATCGCCGTGAAGTTGGCACCGCGTTTCATCGCGGTTCGCCGACGCGCTGATGCTGCGTTCAAGGTGCAACGCACGAGGCGCGAACCGCCGATATCCCCGAAAACAGTGATCGATGCAGATGAAAACCGGGGGCAGTGTTCGGCGATCGCCAGGCACATCCGGGATGCACGCACCAAACAACTTGGCAAGGAGACCTGACCATGAAGGTCCTGGCGTTTCTCGCGGCTGCCTATGTCGCGCTTTTGACACCGGATGTGGCCACGGCGGGCATGTTGGCCCAGGCCCAGCAATATAACGGCCTGCACGAGGTCAAGAACAACAAGCGGCTCCGGACCGCGCTCGGCATCAATCCGGCCCGCACCCCCTGGTGCGGCCACTTCATGGGCTTGATAGCCCGTAAGGCTGGCCGAACACCGCCACAAAGCTTCGGCATCGCCCGCTCCTGGCTGCGTTTCGGCGCGCCGGTCAAGCTGTCCTATGCCCGTCCCGGCGACATCATCGTTGTGCGCACCGGCCGCAGCTATCACGTCGGCATCATCTCCGCCCTGTCCAAATCGACGGCGAAGGTGATTGGCGGCAACCAATCGGGTCGCGTCACGGTTTCGCAGTTCACCCGCGGTCAGGTGGTCGCAGTTAGACGTTAGCCGACGACGGAAAGATCTGCGGTCAACGAACGAGGCTATCGTCGCGCATGTCCGGCTGCGCACCGTCGAGCGACAGGCGCATCGCGCAGCGCCGCTCGGCCGGTAGGCCGTTTGTCGCCTCCTTCGCCAGGATCTGGGCCAGCCGCGAGCCGAGCTCTTCTTCGCCGAGCGTCAGGAAGCCGAGCTTGCGATAGAAGCGCTCGTTCCAGACGAGTTCGCGGAACGTGGTCAGCGTCACCTCGCCAAGCGAGCGGTCGCGCGCATGCGCGATAGCGGCTGCGAACAAGGCGCGCCCAAGTCCAAGGCCTTGCCGCTCGTGCAGCACCGCGAGCTGCCAGATGTGCAGAGCACCATCGCTGATCTCGGCGCAAAGAAATCCAAGCGGGCGGTCGCGATCGTCGACCGCAACCCAGGAAAGACCGGAGCGAACGAATTCCAGATGCGATGCGACCGACTGGACGTCGTCGTCAGCAATCCAGGCAAGCTCGGGCACGGTGCGAAATGCCTCACCCGACGATCTCTCGATATCGGGCAGCGCTGGCGCATCGTCTTCACGGGTCAGTCGTATCAGGGCGTTCATGGCGGCATCCTATCGACGGAATTTGGTCCGTCGAAACAGTCTTTCGATAGAACGCCCAAGTAAGCGATAACGACGATACGTTTCTAGAGTTTTCTCCATGAAGACAAACGCTTATCCCCATATCTTCGCCAACCACACGCGATCCGCCCCCGGCGGAACCGTCAGGCGCATAACGCACAAGCCCGCCGGCAGCATCGAAACCGCCAATGACCGTGGCGATGGTCAGCCGGTTGACGAACCAGTCGAGCGGCTGCTTCGCCTCATCTTCAAAGGCGGCGCCGAACGCCTCTGGATGGCGCGAATGACCATCGAGGCATAGCGCCCGATGGAGGTCGACGTCTGGGGCAATCAAGCCGGCGGGGTTGAAAGGAAGACAGCACGGTTCCAAAATTGGCTGCTGGGCGAAAGATCCTCTCCGCATAGACCCGCCGCGTCACGGCAATCCGTGATGCCGGCAACCGGATTCCGAATTTTAAATCTTCGCCCTAAACACCTGAATCAACAATCAAACACTCTACTCATCGCGCAACCCGCGAGGCCATCTGCGCGATCTGTTCCAACGCGGCGCTCAGCCCCGCAGACGGGCTCGTCAAGGGGCGCGTTCCTCGACGCACAAGCTCGGCCGCCCCGGCCATGGAGGCTTGAGCGAGAGCGACAATCGCCGCGCCATCGTTATAGGCGGCGTCGGCTGCATCGGCGATTGCGGCGAGATAGCCATCGCGGTCACCGGCCTTGAACAGACCCCATGCGCCTGCGACGAGACGCACCTCGAGCGCCACACCCTTTCGCTTCGTGGCCTCGGCAAAAAGCGCAGTGGTCGGCGCCACGGTCGTTTCGACGGCGCAGAGCGCCACCACCTTTTCTCCGATCGCCGCTGCCTTTTCGGCAAGCGCGGCATCAGTCCGCAACACCGGCACCGGCGCTTCACGCACGATCGCGGTACTCGGCCCGAGCGTCGAACAGGTGAGGAGCACGGCGTCGGCGCCGCCTGCAAGCGCCGTCAGCGCTGCAGCCGTCTCCTCGGCTATATCGTCGGTGAGCCCGCCTGCCCGTTCCGCAGCCTCGAGCAGGTCCGGCCGCACCGCATGGCGAAGCACGCCCGCGGCAAGGCCGAGTTCGCGCGCGGCGGCTTCGAAGACGGCGACGTTGCTGTCGGCGGTATGCAGGCACGCGATGATCAAGATGCTTTCCCTCACGCTGGATTCGCGCTTTGCGGTCGCCGTCGGCCACTCGCTGCCGGTAAACTTCGCACGTTACGTCGCCGGCTGGAAACAGGGATTGAGGCCCCCAACACAACGCAGGTCCTTCCATCGCTTCAAACGTGCAATCCACGGGCGAAAGCGCCTTCGGCCCGCAAATGGCCCCAAAATCGGCGCAGCAATCGATGCCGACACACGATCGCCGCGCTTTTCGCGCTTCTAGATATTGCTAAATTACGTTACCCTTAATTTCCTCTAGCTGTACGCCGCGGGAGGGGCTTGCCCCTTTGGAACGGAAGCTCGCAGTCATCCTCGCTGCCGATGTCGCTGGCTATAGTCGCCTCGTCGCGACCGACGAGGAAGGTACGCTTGCGACGCTGGGCACCTATTGCGCCACGATCGGCGACCTCGTCGCCGAGCATGGCGGTCGCATTTTCAGCACTGCCGGTGACAGCGTCGTCGCCGAGTTCCACAGCGCCGTCCAGGGGGTCCGCGCCGCCGTTGCTATCCAGCGCGCCCTGCAACGCCGCAATGCCGATCTGGCGCCGGAGAAACGCATGGAGTTCCGCATCGGCATCAATCTCGGCGACGTCGTGGTCGAAGGCACAAACCTGTTGGGCGACGGCGTCAACGTCGCAGCGCGGCTGCAGCAGGTGGCGCGACCGGCCGGCGTCTGCATCTCGGGAACGCTGCACGACCAGATCGAGGGCAAGCTCGACTTCCCCATGGTCAAGCTCGGCGAGCAGACGCTCAAGAACATGCCGCGGCCGGTGCTGGTGCACAGCGTCGACTGGCGCGAAGACCCGACGGTGCCCGACCTGCCCGGCATGCCGCTCCGCCTGCCGAACAAGCCGTCGATCGCCGTGCTCCCCTTCCTCAACATGTCGGACGATCCCGGCCAGGACTACTTCGCCGACGGGTTGACCGAGGACATCATCACCGGGCTCTCGCTCTGTCGCTGGTTCTTCGTCATCGCGCGGAACTCCTCCTTCGCCTACAAGGGGCACGCAGCGGACGCGAAGCAGATCGGCCGCGATCTCGGCGTGCGCTACATCGTCGAGGGCAGCGTGCGCCGATCAGGAAGCCGCGTGCGTGTCACCGGGCAATTGATCGAGGCCGAGACCGGCGTGCATCTCTGGGCGCAGCGCTTCGATCGCGAAGTGGCGGACATCTTCGCCATCCAGGACGAACTCACCCAGCACGTCGTCGCCGCCATCGAGCCGGAAATTCTGATCGGCGAAAATCGGCGAGCGCTGTTGCGCGGCACCGAGAACCTCGACGCCTACGAATGCCATATGCGCGGCACGCTGCTGCACAACGCCCAGGACACGGCCGCGCATTTCTCCGAGGCGATCGACTGGCATCGTCGTGCCATCGCGCTCGATCCGGATTTCGGCCGCGCCCATATGATGCTGGCGCGTTCGCTCTACGCCCGATGTTTCTTCGGCTTCAGCGACGATATCGACCGCGACAGGACTGAACTGCTCGCCGCAGCCGAGCGCGCCATCGCGCTCGAAGATCGGGATCCCTATTCGCACTACGTCATGTGCCTTGCCAATTTCGCAGCCCATCGTCCGCATGCGGCCGTTGCCGAAGCGCAGCAGGCGATCGATCTCAACCCCAATCTCGCATTGGCCTATATGGCACTCGGCTGGGCCCGCATTTTCATCGGCCGCTTCGCCGAAGCGCTCGATCCACTGCACAAGGCCTTGCGTCTGAGCCCGCACGATCCGCTGACCTATCTCTTCCTTAACCGGCTCGCGCTTGCCCACTATCATCTCGGCAATTACGAGGAGGCGCAGCACCATGCCGAGCGCGGACTGCTGTTGCGGCGCACCTATTTCAATCTGGTCGTTGTGCTCGCCTGCCTCGGCCAGCTCGGGCGCACGGAGGATACCTGCAAGCTTATCGACGAGGCGATCGCCAACGCCCCCTCTGATCTCAAGCGCTACTGGCAGATCCTCACCGCCTATGTCGATCCCGCCGACTACGCGCATTTCACCGACGGGCTGCGCAAGGCGGGCCTGCCCGCTATACCGTGAGGCGCCATGACACGTGCGCAACAGCTCGGCGTCGTGATCGGTCTGGCCGTCGTGGTAGTCCTGACATTGCTGCGCGCCAGCGATCCGCAGCTTCTGAAACAGGCGCGCGACGTCACCTTCGACGAATATCAGCGGCTGTCCCCGCGCGCCTACGAGCCGATGCCGGTCAAGGTCGTCGATATCGACGAAGCCTCGCTGCGCGCCTTCGGGCAATGGCCCTGGCCGCGAGACCGGCTGGCGAAGCTGACGGACAGGCTGGCGGAGATGGGGGCGTCGGCGATCGCCTTCGACATCCTGTTTGCCGAGCCGGATCGGCTGTCGCCACGCAACGTATTGCGCGACGTGCCGGAGATCGATCCCACGCTGCTTGAGCGCCTGCCCGACAATGACGAGGTCTTTGCACAGTCGATCGCGGAAAAGCCCGTCGTCCTCGGCTTCGGGTTGACCAACGAAGGAAGCTACCTGCCGCCGGTCAAGGCGGGCTTCGCCTTCACCGGCGAAAGTCCGATCGGCGCACCGCCGCGCATTCTGTCGGCCACGCCGCTGCGACCGCAACTGGAGAGCAATGCCGCCGGTCTTGGCCATATCAGCCTCAACCCCAGCGACTCCTCGGCCGTCGTGCGAGCGGTGCCCCTGTTCCTGAGCGACGGCCAGCAACTCTACCCTAGTCTCGCAATGGAGGCGCTGCGTGTGGCGCAAGGCGCATCGACCTATGTCATCGCCGGCGCGCCCGACCTGCCCGATACGATGACGGCTGCCAAGATCGGCGATTTCGTCGTGCCCTTGACCGCCGCCGGCGAACTCTGGCTCTACGTCAGTCCCGATACAACCGAGCGCTATGTCTCCGCACGGCGCATTCTCGAGGATGGAGACATGTCTCCCGACGTCAGCGCGGCAATCGAAGGCAGCATCGTGTTCATCGGCACCTCCGCCGCCGGCCTGCAGGACGTTCGCACGACGGCGCTCGGCCAGAATGTTCCCGGCGTCTCGCTGCATGCCCAGATCGTCGAGCAGATCCTCTCCGGCCACTATCTCTCTCGCCCGGACTGGGCCAATGGCCTGGAAATCCTGGCGATTGCGATTGCCGGCTGCCTGCTCGTGCTGTTGACGACTTTCGTCAGTCCCGTCATGGCGCTTGCCTGCGGCATGGCGATCACGGCGCTGGCGCTCGTCGCCTCATGGGTCGCGTTCGCCTATGCCGGCCTGCTCTTCGATCCGCTGGCGCCGATCCTTGCGGCGTCCATCACCCATTTTTCGGCCACGGCGTTCCGCTTCCTCGTCACCGACCGCGAGCGCCGCGAGGTTCGCCAGGCCTTCGGCCGCTATCTCTCACCGTCGTTGCTCTATCGGATCGAACACAATCGCAACGCCCTTCGGCTCGGCGGCGACGATCGAGAACTGACGGTCATGTTCGTCGACGTGCGCAGCTTCACCGAGATCAGCGAGCGCATGGCGCCGACCGATGTCGTTACCTTTCTCAACACCCTGCTCGATGCGCTGAGCCGGCACGTCATTGCCAATGAGGGCACGCTCGACAAGTTCATCGGCGATTCGATCATGGCCTTCTGGAACGCACCGGTCGATGTCGCCAACCATCCGCGAAAGGCGCTGCGGGCAGCGCTCGGCATGCGTGAGACCTTGGCGCGGCTCAATGCCGACGACGCCTTCGGTTTCGGCGCGACGCAGGCGGTCGGTATCGGCATCGGTATCCATACGGGGATCGCCTGTGTCGGCAACATGGGCGCCGAGACGCGCTTCAACTATTCGGCTGTTGGCGACACGGTCAACATCGCCGCCCGCATCGAGGCGGCGTGCAAGGAGGTGAGCTTCGACATTCTCGTATCGGAAGCGACGGCGCAGGCGCTGCCCGGTTGCGCGCTGCTGGAAGCAGGCGCCCTGGGGCTGAAGGGAAAGACGACGCGAACCCGGCTCTTTGCCGTCGCCGGCGACGAAGGCGTCGCCTCTTCGCTCGACTTCGGTGAGTTGCACAGACTACATTCGAGGCTGATCGAAAACCTGCGTGCACGCGCCTCGACCAGCCGCAGCCTGGCCAATGCCGCCAAGCTCAAGGCGGCGGCGATCACGCCGGGTCTGGTGACCTTCTACGGCAGGATCACTCGCCGGGCGGAGCATTTCATCGATGTTCCCGCCGAGCAGGAAAGCCGAATCGCCGAGTAGCGATCAATCGTCATTGTCACCATCAAGGACGCGTTTGGCAGCCCGGTGGGGCACCTATTGCGCGGTCTCCTGCTACTCACCGGTGTTGCGACCACGGTCGCCACCGCCGCGTTTGCCGCCATCCTGGCTGTTGCCGCCACTCTGGGCGCCGACGTTCTGGCCGGCGCTGCTCTGAGTGCCGTTGGTCTGATTGCCGCTGCTCTGTTCCGTGCTGCCAGGTCCGGTGTCGTTGTTGTCGCCGCCCTGATCCTGATTGTCGCCGCCTTGATCCTGCTTGTCGCGGCCCTGGTCGTGCTTCTCGCCACCGCGATCATGCTTCTCACCTCGATCGTGCTTCACACCTCGATCATGCTTGTCATGGCCCTGTTCGCGAAGCTGCTTTTGTGGTCGCGGCGTTTCCGGCTTAGGCTCTTCGCGGACGACCGGATCCGGTTGCTGCGCCGGAGAACTCTCGCGCTGGATTGCAGCCCGTAGCCCGCAGCCGCCTCCGGCCCAACCCATGGCGCCGGAAAGCCGCTGGCCGCCAGACAAGAACGGCAAGGCCTGGGCGTTGCCGAGTGCTTGCAGCGTACGGCGGTTGACACGGCTGGCCTGGCTGACGGCGCCGCCGGGCTTTGCCACCACACAGTCGCAGCGCTGCGTCAGCTGGCGACATCCGCCGGCGCCGCAGAAGCTCGCCGCGCCGCTGAGCAGCACCATCGCGGTCGTTCCATCGCTGCCGACATAAAAATCGAACGCCGTGCCGCGCACGCCGATGGTGCCGGCCGGCGTGACGATTTCGTAAGCCGAATGTTTGGATTTGCCGCTGACCCAGCGAAAGGTTCCCTTGGCGGCCATGATCGTCAGTTTCTTCACCGACTTGCTGCCGTCATAGACGAACTGATCGATGACCACGGATGATCCCCAGCCGACAGCCAGCTTGGTCCCGTCCTGAAAGACGAATTGTCCAAGGCCGGACTTTGACGTCCGGATCCGTTCATCCCGGTAGACCGGGTCCCTGACCGCCAACGGACCACTCTTGCCGGAGACTTCCGTCCTGATCGAGACTGCCTGGCCAATGGGCTCGGCAGTAAAGCTCGGCACTGGACAAAAAAGCGTGGCACTAACAGCGATGAGTGCGGCACTGCGCAAACGCGACATGAGCCCCTCCAAACCACTCTTTTTACCACGCGGCATGGCCGGATGTCTGCTCGCCCATTCGAGGTAACCGGCGGCAACCAGAACTAGCAAAAGCTAACCCCTCCCCGTTGCCGGCGCGAAAACAATACGTCCAAAACGCCAGATGCGCCGGGCATGTTGCCTCACGAACGGCAGGCGCAAATACAACGCCAGATAGACAACTCAATGCACCGACACACCGGAAGTCACCCGTCGAAAGCTGCCGTGAGCCGACAGGAAGACGAGGAAACGGTGGGCATTGCCTGGCCAAGGCGAACGGGCTGGTAGTCTGCTTCCGCCGGGCCATAGGGAAGCCAAGATGCACACGATGCAAGCGTCGCGCTTTCAGCTGCGACTGGCGTCATTGCCGGCTGTTTTCTTGAGCCGGAACCGATGACGGCAAGATGCAGCAGTTGGAACGACTGCAAGCTCCAGTTGATCTTGCTAGATCGGGGGTCGCACATGCGCCCGCAGACTACCTCTCCCCGTTGGCGGGCAAGCTCGGCCACCGACATGGGCAAACCGTCGCCCCAGGACCGGTAAACACCCGGAAGAATCCATGCATTTCGTTTCCCTTTTGTACTCATTCCCCCTTTATTTTCGTTATGACTCTGTCCATATTCCCGCCATGGCCCAGGATCCGAAGAAGTCTGCAAAAAATCCCCCCAGGAAAACCACAGTGCCCGGCGGCTTCGAGGAAGCCCCGCAGGCGCCGCTGTCGGGAACGCCGCTATCCGGCAACGTCTCCGATTGGGTGAAACAGCTCGAGGCCGATGCCGAGGCTTCCGCCTTCGAGAGCCAGCGCGAGGTCGCCTCCAAGGCCGGCAAGCACCGCAAGAAGGTGGAGATCGCCGCGAAATCGGCCGCAGGCCGCAAGCCCGAAGGGGCGTCCGAGCCACTGCGAGGCCCACGCGGAGCGAAGGCGCAAGGCGCCGACAGCGTGAGCGGAAGGACGTCCCGCGGGACGTCCATGGGCGGCACGACCGACCCGAAGACGCGCGCCGCGGCGGGCCTCAATCCGGTCGCCGGCCTCGACGTGTCGCTTGAGGATGCCGACAAGCTGTCCACTTCCGGCGTCACCGCCACCGTGGAGGCGCTGTCGGCGCTGATCGAGAGCGGCAATCCGCTGTTCAAGGACGGCAAGCTCTGGACGCCGCACCGCCCTGCCCGGCCGCCGAAATCCGAAGGCGGCATCGAGATCCGCATGGTCTCCGACTACGAGCCCGCCGGCGATCAGCCGACGGCGATCGCCGATCTCGTCGAGGGCCTTGCCTCCGGCGAGCGCAGCCAGGTGCTGCTCGGCGTCACCGGCTCGGGCAAGACCTTCACCATGGCCAAGGTGATCGAGGCGACCCAGCGCCCCGCCGTCATCCTCGCGCCCAACAAGACCTTGGCCGCCCAGCTCTATTCCGAGTTCAAGAACTTCTTCCCCGACAACGCGGTCGAGTACTTCGTCTCCTATTACGACTACTACCAGCCGGAAGCCTACGTGCCGCGCTCGGACACCTTCATCGAGAAGGAATCCTCGATCAACGAGCAGATCGACCGCATGCGCCACTCGGCCACCCGCTCGCTGCTGGAGCGCGACGACTGCATCATCGTCGCCTCGGTCTCGTGCATCTACGGTATCGGCTCGGTCGAGACCTATACCGCCATGACCTTCCAGATGAGCGTCGGTGACACGCTCGACCAGCGGCAGCTGCTGGCCGACCTGGTGGCGCAGCAATACAAGCGCCGCGACATGGATTTCCAGCGCGGCTCGTTTCGCGTGCGCGGTGATACCATCGAAATCTTTCCGGCCCACTTGGAAGATGCCGCCTGGCGCATCTCCATGTTCGGCGACGAGATCGACGCCATCACCGAGTTCGATCCGCTGACCGGCCAGAAGACCGGCGACCTGAAATCGGTAAAAATCTACGCCAACTCGCACTACGTCACCCCGCGCCCGACGCTGAACGGCGCCATCAAGGCGATCAAGGAAGAGCTGAAGCACCGGCTGGCCGAGTTGGAAAAGGGCGGCCGCCTCCTCGAAGCCCAGCGGCTGGAGCAGCGCACCCGCTACGACATCGAAATGCTGGAGGCCACCGGCTCCTGCGCCGGCATCGAGAACTATTCGCGATACCTCACCGGCCGCAATCCCGGCGAGCCGCCGCCGACGCTGTTCGAATACATCCCCGACAACGCGCTGCTGTTCATCGACGAGAGCCACGTCTCCGTCAGCCAGATCGGTGGCATGTATCGCGGCGACTTCCGCCGAAAGGCGACGCTGGCCGAATACGGCTTCCGCCTGCCCTCGTGCATGGACAACCGTCCGCTGCGCTTCGAGGAATGGGACGCCATGCGCCCCGACACCGTCTCGGTTTCGGCCACGCCCGGCAGCTGGGAAATGGAGCAGTCCGGCGGTGTCTTTGCCGAACAGGTCATCCGCCCGACCGGCCTGATCGATCCGCCGGTGGAAGTGCGCTCGGCGAAAACCCAGGTCGACGACGTGCTGGGCGAAATCCGCGAGACGGCCGCTGCCGGCTACCGCACGCTGGTGACGGTGCTGACCAAGCGCATGGCCGAGGACCTGACCGAATACCTGCACGAACAGGGCATTCGCGTCCGCTACATGCACTCCGACATCGACACGCTGGAGCGCATCGAGATCATCCGCGATCTTCGTTTGGGTGCTTTCGACGTGCTCGTCGGCATCAACCTCCTGCGCGAAGGCCTCGACATTCCCGAATGCGGCTTCGTCGCCATCCTCGACGCCGACAAGGAAGGCTTTTTGCGCTCGGAGACGTCGCTGGTGCAGACCATCGGCCGTGCCGCGCGTAACGTCGACGGCAAGGTCATCCTCTATGCCGACCAGATCACCGGGTCGATGCAGCGCGCCATGGACGAAACCAGCCGCCGCCGCGAAAAGCAGATGGCCTTTAACGAGGCCAACGGCATCACGCCGGAATCAGTAAAGGCAAAGATCTCCGACATCCTCGACTCGGTCTACGAGAAGGACCACGTGCGCGCCGACATCTCCGGCGTCGCCGGCAAGGGCTTTGCCGATGGCGGCCACCTCGTCGGCAACAACCTCCAGGCGCACCTCAACGCGCTGGAAAAGCAGATGCGCGACGCCGCCGCCGACCTCGACTTCGAAAAGGCCGCCCGCCTGCGCGACGAGATCAAGCGCCTCAAAGCCGCCGAACTCGCCGCCATGGACGACCCGATGGCACGGGAAGAAGCCAAGGCGATCGAAGGTGGAACGGGGCGGAAAAAGGCAACGGCACCAAATAGCGGTAAGGCCTCCCCCTCGCCGTCATCCTCAGCCTTGAGCCGAGGACCCACCACCATCGCGGACGACAATTCCCTGTTCCAGAAACCGTCGCTCGACGACATGGGTCCGGGCACCGACACCGAACGCCCGCTGTTTCGCAAGCCCGAACTCGACGAAATGGGCCGCGACGTGGCAACGCCGGCCGGCCGCAAGGATGCCGAGAGCCAGTCGCTCTTCCGCAAGAACAGCCTCGACGAAATGACTGTCGGCCGCACCGAAAAACCCGTCATCGGCAAGGTGCCGGACAAGCCGCTCATCCGCGCCAAACCGGGCGTCGGTTCCTATGAAGACCCCGTCGACGAAAAGCGTCAGAAGGGGCGGACGAAGGGCAAGACGGGGCGGCCGGGGAAGTAGCGTCGGCAACGGCGAACAAGTTTGCGTTATCCCGGCGCAGCTCTCATCACACCACGCCCAGTATGCGCGAACCAGACGCGCCAAGGATAGGACCTTTCTCAAGGCGCAGCGCCATTCAATGTGAGGGCGGCGCGGGTTGCAAAGCCTATCGCTGGCGTCAAGCTTGGGATCCACTTCTATGAGTATCTTGTCGACGTGACCTGACCAGACGAGATGACCGCGCGGCGAGGATGATATGCAGAAAGTTAAATTGGCACTCCAGAAACTGAGAGGTTCCGGTCGAATCAAACCCGTAAATGAGAACGCATCTGCGTTTAACTTCCGCTACATCAAAGCATAGTTCTTTTTGGGAGAGCAGCCGCAGAGTCGTCAATCATTCGGCAGAACTGAACTCATCCAGTTCCGTCGCCTCAGGCGGCCTGGCCAAACAGGACTGCCTTATGCGGCCACGTGGGCTTCCTCTGCTTTAGCTTTCCATAAGACCGCGCTCCGGCCCGATGGCTTGAGTACCCCCGCACGTCTTAATCGAATGATGGGCTGGCTAATTCAACTCCACCCCCCCTGTGCCTATCAAGCTCCTGCATCATCAGGCCCTTGAGGTCGCGCGGCTCGGCGAGTTGCGGATCGTAGCCGGTGTCGGCATGGATCTTCCGGCGCACCAGATCCTTCAGGAGAACGCAGGCCGCCTGCAGCCGGGCAAATTGCCCGGAATCGCGCAAAGCTTTGCGGACGGCAGCGGCTAGCCCAGCATGCATCACCGCTCCGCGCTACAGCTTCATCTCCGCCAGCGCCCTATGCAGGGGCGCATCTGAAATCAGGATCGCGCCGGTGAACGGAATGTCCATGTCGAGCACGACATAGACAGAGGCGGCGATGAACATCGCCGAAACCACGAACATGGCGACGACCACGACGTTTTGCGGCGCGCGATAGCCGAAGCTGGCGAAGATCAGCGTCATCCACGCCATCAGCATGCCGATGACGGGCATCGGTATTGCGCCTTCCGATTGCTCGACGATCGTCCAGCGCTGTTCGACGATGCGGTTATATTGCTGGCGGGCACTCACCAGCATGGATTCATGCAGGCTGTCGGCGGGCTGAATGGCCGCGAGGCTGTTACCGACCGTATCCAGCCGCTGTTGCGTGGAATTGGGTCCCTGGTGCTGCACATTGTCGACCCTTTCGGGATCGGCAATCACCCCCTCTACATAGGCGATCAGATATTGCCGCGCATCGTTGCCGGCGAGGCCATAGGTCCTGAGCGTCCGGTCGAGAAGGATCAGATTGATGGCGAAGGAATGCACATTGTCGTCGATCCCCTCGAACGTATTCTTGGCCGAATTGATCATCAGGCCGAAGACCAACGACGCCATGACCACGAAGATATTGGCAACGAGCCGCACGACGGTATTGGTGTCATCATCGCGATGACGCGCCGGCAGCTTCGGATAGAGGTGCATCATGCCAAGCGCCGCCACACTCAGGCAAAGGAACGCGGCAACGGCAATCAAGATCGCACTCATTCCGGCCCCGTTCCCGTTATTCCACTGCCCTCTGTCCGTCTGGCGCGTCCCATGGGCGGCTACTGCATGTTTCCTTAAATCCTATTCGCTTTAAAGAAACATGCAGCAGTTCAAAGTGCTACAGCGACCTTTGCCCATCTAGTCAGATGCGCGGCGCTGTAGGATAGGAACTTTATCAAAGTCCGCAACGGCTGAGGTGTTGGCCGACGGTCTCGAATCCGCGGCAGCCCGGTCGTCAGTTCACGACATCGCCGAGCTTGAGCCATCGTCTTGCGGGCCACGCTTTAGCCGCCAGTGCCAGCCGTCACCTGCCCCAGCACTCCAACCAGCGCCTTGCCATCGGTAAAATAGGGATCGCCACCGCCGTTGCGGCCGGTCGTGGTGGCGCCTATGCCGGGGATGTCGTAGGTCGAGGAAACCTGTCCGGCCTTTTGCAAATCGCCGATGACCAAGTCTCGCTCTGCGTCCAGGTTCGGGCCGATATGGTGGGTGATCTGGCCGGTGTCGTGGCTGAAGCCGACACCGCGGTCGAAGCTGGCCGAGCCGAGCCAAAGCGGCTTGCCATCCGAGCCGGTATGTTTGGTCTGCCAGAAGCGCACGTGGTTTCGCTCGTCGGCGCTGTTACCGACGGGCTTTTCAAACGCCAGATCCTGTTTCCGGCCCTCGAAGAACAAAGGGCTGACCGGTGCATCGAGGTCCGGCCGATCGAGCACCACGCTCAATCCGATGTCGACGGAGGATCGCAGGGTTATCTTGTCGGCCGGATCCCAGCCGGCCGCGGCGAAGGCGCGGATCACCTGTTCCTTGGAGCCAACGAGGCCGACGTTGATAGGGTCGCCGGGAATATCCTGCTCGGTGGTGGTGACCATGGCGCTAAAATCGTCAACCCGGCTCCTGTCGTGAAAGATCCAGAGCTCCGGCAGCAGGAAATAGCTGACCAGCAGATAGGCGACCAGCACAACCGCCAGGACGCTCAGAGATGCATGAAGTTTCCTGCGACGGGTCATCTGCGTTCACCCTAGTCCCGGTGCGGTGATATCAGCTAAAGGCGATATCAGCTAAACCTGAAACAGCCAGGAAAGCAACGTGTGGTTATGGTCATGCCGATCCTGCACCAGCCCGTCTCCGTTCCGCCACCACCGCCGCAAACTCATTCCCTGCGCTCTGAACCGACGCGACCGCCTTGCGTGTCCCAAAAACGACCGTCGAGTATGGTGCAGACGGCTGCAGCTGCACGCCGTTGACGAGTATTCCTGCATCTCGCAAAGCCCATAGCAAAACAGGCGGCCATTCAAAGTGCTGCAGCGACTTTGCGCGTCTGATTAAGACGCGCGGCGCTGTACGCGAACCGGATCGCCGCGTTTTCAAGCGCAGTGACGGCCAGTTGGAGGCAGAACGTCCGCAGGCTGCCGGCGTCGGGCCGCGAGTGGCGAGCGGCACGGCTCCCTTGCCTTCTGCGGCAAGATGCGAGCAGCGCTACTCCGCGGCGTGCGCCTTTACCTCCAGCGCCTCCAGCTCGTAGGAATAGCCTTCCAGCATTTCATAGGCCTGCTCGATCGTCTTGATCTGCTCTTCGGTGGTCTTGATCGCCTCGGCGATCGAGCGTGAGCGGGCGCGCAGCATCGAGCCGAGGACGTCGGTTTCCGGCCGGCGGCCGAGGCGGTCGAGGTGTTTTCGCACGCGGGCGCGGTGGCGCTCCAGCTCGAGGATGTGGAAGCGGCTCTTGACGATATCGTCGGAAAGCTTGCGGCGCATGGCGGCGACGGGGTCGAAGCTGCCGGGCTCGCGCTCGTCGAGAATGAAGTCGTTGACCAGGGTCTCCAGCATCATCAGGCCCTTGAGGTCGCGCGGCTCGGCGAGCTGCGGGTCGTAGCCGGTGTCGTCAAAGACCTTGCGGCGCACCGGATCCTTCAGGAGATCATAGACCGCCTGCAGCCGGGCGAATTGCTCGGCATCGCCGCCCGAGTCGGGATGGGCCGCCTTGGCCGCCTTGCGATAGGCCGTGCGGATGGCCTGGTCGTTCGCGTCGCGGTCCACGCCAAGCATCTCGTAGGGATCGATCACGCTGCCCCCTGTTCGTCTCGCATTCCGATTTCTCCGCCTGACCTAACGCACGCAACCGAAGACCGGAACCAATCACCGGTAAAGCCTGCGCGTTATCCCAAACTTGTTCAAGTGCTGATGCGGCGTGATGGGATCATCACCGCATCCGGGCGCCGCGTTCATCAAGTCGAGGCGCGCCGAAGCACTCGCCCTTCCGACGCGGCGGCGCGCACGTTCGTCCGTGGTCGGGACGAAATTGTGGTCGGAAACGGGCCGTCCCCGATTTTTCCATGCAGGACCAATGGTTACGGCGCAAACCGACCACGTGACCTGCGTCGCCCGCAACAGGAGCGATGGCCGGAAGGCGGCCCATCGAAGGGCGACGCACCTTGGCGCACGCGGAAACCGATGCGCGTTCGGCCCGCTTGTTCGGCTGCTTATCGGCCCGCGCGTGGCCGCGACAATCAACGGACGTCGCCATCAACGGCCCTCACACGCACTCCGCCCGCCGCGGGTGACCTTCGCTCTTTTCTGCGGCACGCGCCTGCCCCAAAACCTTGGTCGCCTCTTCCACTTTTGCCGATAGCGGCGATGGTTGCCCGCTGAGGAATGACACCAAGATCGCGATCATCCAGCGGCCGGAACGCGGCAGTCTGCAACATGCTCGCCGATAGCCCGCCCGGCTCTGCGTCCCCTCGCCGTTCGTCTGCACCAAGCGGCAGCCGCTACAGCGCCGCGCGTCTAATCAGACGCGCCAAGGTCGCTGTGGCGCTTTGAATTGCAGAAGCCCAAAACCCCTGAGAATGCTGTGGTTGGCGGCACATTTTCCCGAAATAAGCCGCGCGAATGGCTCTTGCGTTTTTTTGCAAATACTGTCACTGCTGCTACCGTTCGGGCGTTTTCAATCCCGGAGACTGGACTTTCTCTTTTGTGCCCGGCTTGCCGGGCCGGCCGGAAGCGGCAAATGGACGTTCTTTCCCCGTTATCGTGACTACTCGACGCCTATCCGCTTGTATGCGGAAGACGACACACCCACATCCTCACGGGGGCGCGGGTATAGCTTTAAGACTGAAGGAAAAGGACTTCTTCCATGGCCACTAAGGGCACCGTAAAATTCTTCAACCAGGACAAGGGTTTTGGTTTCATCACGCCGGACGGCGGCGCTAAGGACGTATTCGTCCACATCTCCGCTGTACAGGCCGCTGGCCTTGCTACGCTGAAGGACGGCCAGGTTGTCACGTTCGACACCGAAGCTGACCGCATGGGCAAGGGCCCGAAGGCCGTCAACATCCAGGCTTCGTAAGCCGGATCGTCCGACTGGACTTTTTGGAAGCGGCGCTCCCCAGGGGGCGCCGTTTTCGTTTGGGCTGTTGGTTTGTGTCGGGGCGGGTGCCGACGCATTGGCCGGAAGCCGCCTTCGCTTCGACCGAGGAGACCTCGGCATCCGCATCCGCAAGTATTCGCGGGGCGGCCAGGGGGATCATCGGCTCAAGGCCGAGGATGACAGCGGTTCAAGGCTGAGTATGGCGCCGGCTCAAATGAGAGACTCGCGTCGGTGTGAGGACGACGGCCGATGTTGGCGGGTCCGCCAGCTCTTTTCATTTGGCCTCAGGCGTTCTCGATCACCGTGAGGATCGACAACACACCATGTGGCCAGCAAGCGGGGCCACCGCTCTGCCTCGAACAAGTCGCCCCTCATTTCTGTGCTCGTCACAGAAATCCAGCAGCGCCGCGTCCGCGGCGCAAGGTTGCAGCTGTAGGCGCAGTCCCTAGTCGCCATGTGAGACATTCCGGCCGTGCCGACGCTGGCCCTCTGCGACATGCAGAGGATGACGTTCCGCGACGTCTCCGGACCTACTCGGCCGCCTGCTTTGCGGCTGCCGCCTCGAACACGGCATCGAAGGCGGCGTGGATGACCTCCGGCCCAGCCCCTTGGCGGGTGGCGTCAGACGACAGGATCTGGCGGTAGCGCCGTGCACCCGGCCAGCCCTGGAACAGCCCGACCATATGCCGCGTGACATGGGCGAGCCGGCCGCCATTGGCGATGTGGCCGGCCGCATAATCGGCCATCGCTTCGCGCAATTCCGCCCAGAAGGACAGGTCCAGCCGGTGGCCGCGCTCTGAGAAGTCGGCAGCGTCGTGAATGAGCGTCGGCGCGCCGGTCAGCGGATGCGGGAAAAAGCCATCGACCGACGAAAGCATGGCGCTGTCGTGATAGGCGGCCCGACCGAGCATCACGCCATCGAGATGCTTGAGCTCGTCAAGCGACTGATTCAAAGTCTGAAGTCCGCCGTTGAGGCCGATGAAAAGATTAGGGTTTTCAGCCTTCAGCCGGTGCACGAGAGCGTAGTCGAGCGGCGGGATGTCGCGGTTTTCCTTGGGCGAGAGCCCCTGCAGCCAGGCTTTGCGGGCATGGACCCAGACCGCGTCCGTACCGGCGTCGACGACGCGCGACACCAGATCGCGCAACGCCACTTCCGGATCCTGCTCGTCGACGCCGATGCGGCATTTCACCGTCACCGGGATCGTGACCGTGGCCTTCATCGCCGCCACGCATTCCGCCACCACGCCAGGCTCCTGCATCAGGCAGGCGCCAAAAGTGCCGGATTGCACCCGGTCGGACGGGCAGCCGACATTCATGTTGATTTCGTCATAGCCGAACGCTTCGGCAATGCGGGCCGCCTCCGCCATCTTGCGCGGATCGCTGCCGCCCAGCTGCAGCGCCACCGGATGCTCCGACGCATCAAAACCGAGCAGCTTCACCCGATCGCCCCTGAGGATCGCGTCGGCGACGATCATCTCGGTATAGAGCAGCGCATGCCGCGAAAGCCGGCGCGCAAAAAACCGGTAGTGCCGATCGGTCCAGTCGATCATCGGCGCCACGGCGAAGATCGGAGCCTTGAAATACGCTCTTCCGGCCGCAGATTTTGCTGCGTTCTCAGTCATTTCTTCTGTCTCTTGTTCGCTCGCGGCGGCAAAGGGCAGCGCGATGGCCACGCGCCCGCCGACGGCCAGCGTCTTGTACCGTTGCCGGCTTATATAATGGCGCAGGCAAGAAAGCGAGCCTTTGACGGGCAGCAAGGCTCCTGGCTGCGGATCGCCGTCATCGGGCGTGGCTGCTCACGCGAACGGCACGGCGGGACGCTTCGGATCAGAAATGCCGGCAACGCCACGGGCTGTTGCGACAGACGCTTCATTTCGCGCCAGAGTTTCTGGCAGACTTTGATGGCTTGCGCCCTGCCGCCTGCAAGACTTGCGTCGCGACATCCGAAGCCTTCGTCGGGCGGAGGCAGTTCGGCGGGGCCGGAAAGCCGGGCGCAAAAACGCACCAAAAATGGCTCACGCTCGAGCCGTCATCCTTGATAAAAAATCACAGGCGACTCGATCGGGGACCATTCATGCAAAATGTCACATTTGCTTTTGTGCTGGGGCTTGCGACGGCGGTTGCAACAGGCGCCTGGGCTCAGCCATTCAGGTCCCCGACCGCGCTCATCGAGGCGCTCTATGCGCCATATCTTGGCGACGGCGACACCTCGGAGCGCGACGCGTTTTTCTCCAACGATCTCACCAAGCTTTACGAGACCGACGCGGAGAAGAGCCAGGGTGAGGTCGGCGCCATCGGCTTCGACCCCGTCATCAACGGGCAGGATTGGGACATCGCCAACCTGCGCATCGGCAAGGCCGAAATCACCGGCCCATCCGCTGTCGTCACCGTGCGCTTCGAGAATTTTTCGGCGCCCGTCACCCTGCGCTACAGTCTGATGAACGAAGCCGGAAACTGGCAGGTCGACGACATCGAAAGCACCGAGGGCGATACCCGGTGGACGTTGAGCGAGATCTTCGCCAACGCGCAATATTGAAGCGGTAGATATGGCTCGAACCGCAGCACGGAAACGAATTCGCAGGTGGCCGGGCCGCGCAAACAACCAGACGCAAGCATCTTCGGCTTGACAGGCGGTATCACAGGCGATTAGGGCAGCGTCCCTGTATCGATACAGAAGGCAGGAACAAGGGAAGACGGCATGAAACGTGCGATCGTGGCACTCCTCACCCTCCAGCTCGCGGGTTGCCAGTCAGTGGCGCTCGAGGATCAGGAGATCGCGAAGCCGAAACCGCCTTCCGTGCCGACGCTCTCCGGCACCGATCTTCAGGCCCTTATCGTCGGCAAGTCGCTGCGCTACACCATTAACGGCGTCGTCTCCTCCTATTTTGCCGACGGCCGATATGGCTACCGCGATTACGAAGTGCGCGACGGCGGAACCTACACGATTGCGGGCGACGAAGTCTGCATCACCTTCGAGGATGGTGGCAGGCGCTGCGACCAATTCGCCCGGATCGGACCCGACTATGTCAGGATCGAGGAAGGCGGCCGCCAGACCAAGGTGGCAGGCGTCGGACCGGCCTGAACCGGCGACAGCGCTGCGGGCACCAGCGTCGCGGCAATGCTTCAGAAAGGCGGAGATGCCCGCGCTCGAAATTCGCCCTGCCCGTCCAGACGAGCGCCTGGCGCTGATCGAGCTTTCTCTCCAATCCGCTTCGCGAACCCCTTATTCCCAAGGGGTTCTATTATGGGGGGTTATGGCATAGTTCGCCGGGCACCGGGGCTTGGGTGCCGGGGGAGAAAGACGTGAACCCTTTGCGCTCGACACAATGTATCGCGCTGTCGCAGCCTGATATCGACACGCTGCAGCGCGTCTTCGACAACATCTGCGCCGAGCAACACTGGCCGCGCGACAGCGCCCGTGCCCGCCGCCATGCACGCATGCTGATCGACGAATATCTGGCCGGCACGACCAATGAGCAATTGCTGCTTGTCGTCGGCCGCTTGTTCGCCTCACGCTTGGCGGAGACATCGACCTCGGCCTAGGGGCGAAGTCCAGCGGTTGTGCTTCGGCAAGACGCACCCGGAAAAGCTGCTTACAAAAGCGTTATCCTGCGCTACATTAGCACAGTTGACCCTTGCCGCGTGGGAGGAGCCCTGTCGCAAGCAGTCGCGATGCCGACATTCATTGAGATGATCTCGAGGAGGAGACGCATGCATCAAATCATCTGGAACCAGCCGATCGAACTCGACTTCGTGACGGGCGATGTCCGCACCGTCAAGGGCCCGTCAGACGCGCTTGCCTGCCTTGCCGACCATTGGCCGCGGCGCGGACCGAGTTACGTCGCCGCCCGCAGCGCCTGCCGCGCCGCCATCGACGGCCGTCGCACGGTGGAAGAAGCGCGATCGCTGTTCATCTCGGCTGCAAATGAAGCCGAATTGAAAGCGCATTAAGAGGCATTTGCCACCCGCATTGAGTGCCCTGCACTCGCCCCTTGCCGTTGGCATGCGAAGAGCACGCCGGAGGGCCTGTTGATTGGCATCTGCGCCCTCTTGGAAGAAATGACTTGCGGCGGCGCGATCGCGCCCCAGACAGTGCCTGAGCATGGCATCCGGTGGTGGAGTTACCGTGCCGATTCGGCGCAGCATCTTCAAATAGCACGCAAATTTCCCGGAAATGGCCCGATTTCTGTCGTGAAGCCTTCATTTCTCTGCGCTATATCATGAGGTGCCTCACAAAAACCAATTTCGAAGCGTCTGAGTCCCATCAAGGGAAAAAGCATAATGTCCCAGAAAAAAGGGACAACGAAAACGGGAGAGATATCATGAGCGAGCAGAATCTCTATCGCATCGTTGAAGTCAGTGTGAAGCGCGACGGCGATCGTCGCGATGTCGGCATCATGACCGTGCGCCAAGCCCTGGAACTTCAAGTACCGAGCCTCGAATACAGCCATCCGGAACTGAACTCTCGGTCGGATGGACGGTTTCTCACGCGCGCCCAGTTGCAAGCCTACGCCTGCTGCGCCTGAGATAAACCCTTGCAGCACCCGAACAGGGTGTTAACGTCCGGCTGGGATTCGAAACAGCCGGACAATCATGCAAACAGTCATTCCACCTTCACCACCCGTCCTGTTGCCGATCGCCGGTAGCCTCGTGGGTTTTCCGGTGCGCCGGGTCTATTGCGTGGGCCGCAACTATGCGGCCCACGCCATCGAGATGGGTCACGACCCGGATCGCGAACCGCCGTTCTTCTTCCAGAAGAACCCGGACAACCTGCTGGTGGCCGATAAGACCTTCCCCTATCCGCCGCGCACGGCCGATGTGCACCATGAGGTCGAGCTGGTTGTCGCCTTGAAAAGCGGCGGCGCCGACATCCCTGTCGAACAGGCGCTCGACTGCGTCTACGGCTATGCTGTTGGCATCGACTTCACCCGCCGCGACCTGCAGGCCGAGGCCAAGAAGGCGGGCAAGCCCTGGGCAGCGGCCAAGGCCTTCGAACATTCGGCGCCTGTTTCCGAGATCGTGCCGGTCGAGGCGATCGGTCATCCCGTCAACGGCAATATCTGGCTGAAGGTCAATGGCGAGCTACGCCAGCAGGGCGATCTCGAGCAGATGATCTGGAAGATACCCGAAGTCATCTCGGAGCTTTCACGGCTGTTCACGCTCGCCCCCGGCGACATCATCATGACCGGGACCCCTTCGGGTGTCGGTCCGGTGGTGCGCGGCGACGCGGTGACCTGCGGCGTCGATGGCGTCGCGGCGCTTGCCGTTACCGTTCTCTAAGATCGGAGCGCTTCCGCTTTCGTTTCGGAACGCATCGCGGAAGCGCCCCATCGCATTGTCTTGACGCATCTCCCGATAAAGGAAGCGCTGCACGCGGTTTCAGGGAATGCTCCAACAACAAGGATTGCCCGATGCCGCTCTATGCCCTTGGACCGCTGCGTCCGCAAACGCCTACTGAGGGCAGCTACTGGGTGGCGCCTGATGCCAACATCATCGGCCAGGTGGAAATCGGCGAGGATGTCGGCATCTGGTTCGGCGCCACGCTGCGCGGCGACAACGAGCTGATCCGGCTCGGCGCCCGCACCAATATCCAGGAAAACACCGTCATTCACGTCGACCCCGGCTTTCCCGTGACCATCGGCGAAGGCTGCACCATCGGTCATGGCGCCATCATCCACGGCTGCACCATCGGCGACAACTCGCTGATCGGCATGGGCGCAACGGTGCTGAACGGTGCGAAGATCGGCCGCAACTGCCTGGTCGGCGCAAATGCGCTGGTGACCGAGGGCAAGGAGTTCCCCGACAATTCGCTGATCGTCGGCGCGCCCGCCAAGGCCATCCGCACGCTTGACGATGCCGCCGTCGAAGGGCTGAAGCGCTCGGCCAGCCACTACGTCAAGAACTGGCAGCGCTATGCGATGCAGCTGACGAAGCTCGACTAGAGCGTTTCCGGTTTAAACGGAGTCACAAAACGCTGACGGAAAACCGCTTCGCACTTTTCCTGGAATTGCTCTAAGCGCGACGAGCCCGCCGCGCTCAGTCAGGCGCAGCTCTGGCAGTGACCACGGATCTCGATGGTGGTCTTTTCCGTCTTGAAGTTCTGTGCACGCGTCAGCGCCGACAACCGCTGCTCGATCGCGGTGTCGTGGAACTCGGTTACCTGCCCACACCCCTCGCAGATCGTAAACGCCGTGACCCCGTGATCATGCTCGTGCTCGTGCGGGCATGTGCAGGCAACGAAGGCGTTGAGGCTTTCGAGCCGGTGCACGAGGCCATACTCGAGCAGCTTGTCGAGCGCGCGATAGACCTGCAGTGGCGCGCGAAACCCCTGGTCGCGCAGCTTGTCGAGGATTGTGTAGGCGCTCAAGGGGCCTTCGGAATGGCTGAGCGCATTCATCACCATCGTCTGGTTCTTGGTCAGTTGCGGGGTCGTCATCAATGATGCCCTCCAGGCGTGGAATGAGACGCTGTCTCCAACCGACGCCGCCCGATCGGCAGCAGACTCAGTACGAAAAGCGCAAGTGCAGCAACGACGATAGACGGTCCCGACGGCGTGTCCCAGTGCAGCGAACCGAAAAGCCCACCGGTAACGGCAAGCGCACCGATCACCGAGGCAAGAACCGCCATTATTTCCGGCGACGTCGCAAAGCGGCGGGCTGTGGCCGCCGGGATGATCAGCAGCGAGGTGATCAAGAGGATGCCGACGATCTTCATGGCGATGGCGATCACCAGCGCCATCAACAGCATGAAGAACAACCGCGCCCGCTCCGGCTTCATGCCCTCGGCCTCGGCGAGTTCAGGATTGACCGTGGAGGCCAGCAGCGGCCGCCAGAGATAGACGATCGCGAAGATCACCAGGATGCCGCCGCCCCAGATGATGTCGATGTCGGATTCCGACACAGCGAGAATGTCGCCGAAGAGAAAGCCGACGAGATCGATGCGCACCCAGGTCATGAAGGCGACGATGACGAGGCCGATCGACAGCGCCGAATGCGACAGGATGCCGAGCAGCGCATCGGTCGACAGCGCCCCGCGCCGCTGCAGGAACAGCAGTAATATCGACACGGCAGCCGCAACGATGAACACCGCCACCATCAGGTTGAGATCGAGAAGCAGCGACAGCGCCACACCCAGCAGCGCCGAATGCGCCATGGTATCGCCGAAATAGGCCATGCGCCGCCAGATGACGAAGCAGCCGAGCGGCCCCGCCATCACGGCGATACCGATGCCGGCGATCAGCGCCCGGACGAAGAAATCGTCAAGCATCGCGCTTCTCCTTCACCTCGAAGCCATGCAGGCGGGTGTGGTGGCCGCAGCCGCAATCCTCGCCATGGTCATGCACGTTGTCGTCCTCGTCGTGGTGATGGCCGTCGCCCGGGTAACAGTGCTCGGTGATCGAACCATCAGCATGCAGCACGCGCCCGTCAGGCAGATGCGTGTGGTCGTGATTGTGGCTGTAGACCGCAAGCGTGCTGGCAGCGCGCCTGCCGAACAGCTTCTGGTACTCCGGGCTCTGGCTGACGGCCTGCGGCGTGCCGCGGCAGCAGACATGGCCATTGAGGCAGACGACCGTGTCGGTTTCGGCCATGACGATATGCAGATCGTGCGAGATCAGCAGGATGCCGCAGCCGGTGCGGTTGCGGATCTGCTTGATCAGTTCGTAGAGCGCGATCTCACCGCTGAAGTCGACGCCCTGCACCGGTTCGTCGAGCACCAGCAGGTCCGGCTTGCGGGCGATCGCCCGCGCGAGCAACGCCCGCTGGAATTCACCGCCCGACAGATGCTGCACCTCGGCTTTCGCCAGATGCAGAACGCCGGTCGCCGACAGCGCCTCCTCGATCTCCCTGCCCTTCAGCGGGCCGGTCAGCGTCATCAGCCGTTCGACTGTCAAGGGCAGCGTCCAGTCGACTGCAAGCTTCTGCGGGACATAGCCGACCTTCAGGCCCGGCTTGCGCTCGACAAAACCTTCGTCGGCCTTCAGCACGCCGATCGCCGTCTTCGCGGTCGTTGACTTGCCAGAGCCATTGGGGCCGATCAGCGTGACGATCTCGCCCGGGCTGATGGAAAACTCCACGCCACGCACCAGCCAGCGGCCGTTGCGGCTGACGCCGGCATTGTTCAACCGCACCAGCGGTGTCGTTTCTGGGGATCGGAAATTCAGCATCAAAAAATTCCGGATTGGCGGTTGCCACTGGCTATCGCACACGTTATAGCATAACGCAATTGATGTAATAACATTACATTGAAACATCGACACGTTCAACCGGACGTGTGCTCGGTGTTTCAAGTGTCCGAACTGCGCCTGTCCCTGGCCGAAAACGATAGTCGGTTCAGGGCCTTGCGTGACATTCAAGCCCGGAGAAACCGATGAAATCGTCTTCCGCCCTGCTCTTTGCCTCCACAATCCTGCTGTCTTCGCCCGTTGCAGCGGCCGGCCCCAATGTGGTGGCTTCGATCAAGCCTGTCCACTCGCTCGTCGCTTCGATCATGCAGGGCGTCGGCGAACCGTCGCTGATCGTCGAGGGTGCTGCTTCGCCCCATACCTACAACATGAAACCGTCGAACGCCGCGGCGCTGCAGGCGGCCAAGGTGGTCTTCTGGGTCGGCCCGGGGCTCGAAGCCTTCCTCGACAAGCCGCTCGATGCGCTGAGCGGCGGCGCCAAGGTGGTGGAGCTCAGCGAAGCGCCGGGTCTTGAGAAGCTGAAGTTCCGCGAAGGCGGCGCCTTCGAGGCGCATGATCACGACGACGAGGGCCATGGTGAGGAGGGCCACAAGCACGCCGAGGGCGAAGCGGAACACGACGATGCCGCAGCTCCCGAGGCTGCTGCCGCAGATGACCACGATCATGCGCATGAGGGCCATGATCACGAAGGCTTCGACATGCACCTGTGGCTCGACCCGCAAAATGCTAGGGCGATGGCAGCCGAGATCGAAAAGACGCTCACAGAGGCCGACCCGGACAATGCCGGCGCCTACAAGGCCAATCTCGAGAAACTCAACCAGCGCCTCGACGCGCTGGACAAGAGCCTGGTCGCAACCGTCGCGCCGGTGAAGGACAAGCCCTTCGTCGTCTTCCACGATGCCTATCAGTATTTCGAGCATCGCTACCAGGTGCGGGTGGCGGGCTCGATCACGGTCAGCCCGGAGGTTCTGCCCGGCGCCGATCGGCTGTCGCAGATCCACGCCAAGATCAAGGAACTGGGTGCGACCTGCGTCTTTGCCGAACCGCAGTTCGAACCGAAACTGATCAATGTGGTGATCGAAGGCACGCCGGCGAAATCCGGGACGCTCGATCCAGAGGCGGCCACGCTCGATGCCGGGCCGGACCTCTACTTCCAGCTGATGGAAGGTATCGGCACGTCGCTCAAGACCTGCCTCGCCTCGGCAAGCTGATCCGTGCTCCCAAGGCGGCATAGCCGTCCTCCCAAGGCGGCAAAGGCGCGCCACGCGCCGCCCCTCTCCGTCATGCTCGGGCTTGACCCGAGCATCCAGCGTGCCTCCCTGTGGGGCTTTCAGCCGCTGGATCCTCGGGTCAAGCCCGAGGATGACGAAAGGACAGATCAAGCCCCGGAAGTGACCGGCGGACAGGTCTAACCGATGACTGAGACCGGTCGAGGCAGGACCGGCGCACAAGGCCGAAGCCTCGCGGCCGATGGCAAAGCCAGTCCACGAGCGACCGGATTGTTCAGGCGGGCGTAAGCGTCCGCCTTTTATAGGCGCGTCAAGCGTAATGGTATAACATACAGGAAACAACGATGGAAAGACTTCCCGTAACCGTGCTGTCCGGCTTCCTTGGCGCCGGCAAGACGACGCTGCTCAACCATGTGCTGTCCAACCGCGACGGCTTGCGTGTAGCCGTCATCGTCAACGATATGAGCGAGATCAATATCGACGCCGCGTTGATCCGCGACGGCGGCGCCAACCTGTCGCGCACCGAAGAGCAGCTCGTTGAAATGACCAATGGCTGCATCTGTTGCACGCTGCGCGACGATCTGCTGCGCGAAGTCCGCGATCTCGCCGAACAGAACCGCTTCGACTACCTGCTGATCGAATCGAGCGGCATTTCCGAACCCCTGCCCGTCGCAACCACCTTCGATTTTCGCGACGAGGATGGCGAAAGCCTTACCGACGTCGCCCGCCTCGACACCATGGTCACCGTGGTCGATGCCGCCAATCTGCTTGCTGACTACTCCTCGCTCGATTTCCTTGCCGATCGCGGCGAGACGGCAGGCGAAGGCGATACCCGCACATTGGTCGACTTGCTTGTCGAGCAGATCGAGTTCGCCGATGTCGTCGTGCTCAACAAGATCGGCACGGCTACATCAGAGCAGCGCGATGCCGCACGCAAGATCATCGTCGGGCTGAACCCGGATGCGCAGCTGGTGGAAGTGGATTTCGGCCAGGTGGAACTGCGCGACGTGCTCGGCACCGGCCGCTTCGACCTTGCCAAGGCCGAACAGCACCCGCTCTGGTACAAGGAGCTGCATGGTTTCAAGGATCATATTCCGGAAACCGAGGAATACGGCATCCGCTCCTTCGTCTACAAGGCCCGCCGCCCGTTCGATCCCACCCGGTTCCAGGCGTTTCTCAATCGCTCCTGGCAGGGCGTGGTGCGGGCCAAGGGTTTCTTCTGGCTGGCGACGCGACCCTATCATGTCGGCGAACTGAGCCAGGCCGGGCCGCTGGTCAGAACATCAAAGATGGGCCTGTGGTGGGCGGCAGTGCCTAGGGAGCAATGGCCGCGCGACCCGGGCTTCCTGAAGGCTGTCGGTCCCTACATCGATCCCGTCTGGGGCGATCGCCGCCAGGAGATCGTCTTCATCGGCGCCGACCCCATGGATCAGGCGATGCTGACGGCCGAACTCGACGCCTGCCTGGTCAATGACACCAGCTTCCAGCCGGACCGTTGGCGGGATCTGCCCGATCCCTTCGCGAACTGGTCGCAGCGGGCGGCCTGATGCAGGCGGCCGGTCCAAGACCACGTCGACCGCGCTTCACCTGCATGGGCCTCAATGCCGCCGGCAGGCCCGTGCCGATGTTCGATCCGTTCTTTGATGGACAGGATAATGGGGAGGAGGCACTCGCCCCGCCCGGCCCGCTGGAGCGACTGCTTTTCGGAGAGCGGGGTCGGACTGAAGCCGCGGACATTCCGTCGCTGCGTCGAACGACGGTGTAGGGAAAATCGAAGGGGTAGCCATAAAGCGCCCCCGGACTGCTGACAAAGTTGCCGCTGGTTATCTGCCGACCATTGGCAAGCTCAAGGCGATCGGAAACTTCCTTCATTCCTGTGCCTGTCACAGGAATCCAGTCAGCCCAAGTCCTTGGGCTAAAGGGTCTTTTGGCCCGACAGACGTCGGGCCACTGGATCCCCGCCACAAGGGCGAGGATGAGGAGAGCGGGTTTCGCCCTTCGTCAATAGATTCTTTCAGAGGCTGTAATAAGTTTGAAGGGGCAGCCCGAAAGGCTGCCCTCGATCAAATCGTTCAACGCGCAGACGTCAGGCCGACGATGACGCCGGTCGCAAGGCTGATCAGCAGGAAGTCGTTGTCGACACGCACCCACTGCTGGCCGCGCGGCGGCTGGCGCAGCTTGTAGCGGCGATAATCGCGCACCTGCGCCATGTGGCGGCGCTCGGCGGGGCTCAACCGATGGCCGCGCGACCAGCGTTCCTTCTTCTTGACGATGACACGCTTTTCGATTGTCACGTGCTTGTCGACATGCCGGTCCACGTGGCGGTCGACAGGTCGACGCTGATAGCGGTCGTAGTTCTGTGCGACCTCGAAGGAACCTGCCGGCTGGGCAAAGGCTGCTACCGGTGTGATCAGGAAGGAGCTGGCGACCAGAGCGGTCAGGAGACGTTTCATCGGGGTATCCTTTCGTTATTTGCACCCCGAAAATAGGTCCGGCTTCCTGAACCGAATATGAAACGCTACATTACAAATACGTAATGATATCGAGTACTTATAAGCGTTACCTTACAGACTGATATTCTCACTCTGAGAGGCTGACGTAACGGAACAGATCGAAATCCGCCGCCAGTCCCGCACCCGACGTGTCGAAGGCGAACATGCCGGCGAAAGCGCCGGTAAACGATCCATGTTCGCCGCGGCCGCCCTCGTCCGACACCACGCCAGCGTCGAGCACCGGGCCGAGGGCCTGCCAATCGACCGCCCCGTCTGCGCGCCAGAAGAACTGCAGGTCATTGTCGCGGATCTCCATGGCAAGCCCGATCGGCCCTCCGGGCACGGCGATGCCGCTTCCGACAGGAAACTGCAGCCGGCCAAGCGGGAAGTCGCCCGGGCAGGACAGGATCGTCAGCGTCCGCCCAAGAGTCTCGTGCCAGGTGAGGCCGAGCGCATGAAACTTGTGGCGGTTGTAGTAGTGCGTCAGCCCGGCGACCTGCTGATAGGTCTCCGGCGCGAAGTCGACCAAGGTTTCAGCGCGGAAAGAATGATGCTCCTGCCGGCGGGCGACCAAAGCCTGCTCGAACCAGCTGCCGATGCTTTCGCGGGCAAAGAGCCTCAAGTGCCCTGCCCGCCTTTCCAGCGAAAAGATCCGCTCCGGCAGCGGCGTGCGCAGCCACTGGAACTCGGCCGGAAGCGCGGCCCCATCGAAATCGGTTTCGACCACGCGCGGCTCCACCAAGGCCCCGACCGGGCCTGGAGCTGCGACCAGGACTTCGGGAACCGGCCCGCCGTTTTCGAGATAGAGCCAGCCGTCATCGCGCCAGACGCATTTCTGCAGTGCCGTCTCGCGGCCAAGCGTGCAGCGACGCTCCGGCGGCAGCGGCCGGCCGCAGAGATGGGTGTGATAGGCTTGCCCGTCCGGCGTCTCGACATATTGCCCGTGCCCTGCGCGCTGCAGCGGCGCATCAGGGTGATCCTTTGACGTGATTAGGTAGGTATCGGGATGGATTTCGTAGGGACCGTCGATCGTGCGCGACCGCGCCATGGTCACGGCATGGTCGTATCCCGTGCCGCCTTCCGCCGTCGTCAGATAGTACCAGCCATTGCGCTTGAAGAGATGCGGCCCTTCGACCAGACCGAGCGGCGAGCCGGCAAAGATGTTCTTCACCGGCCCGGCCAGCCTGCGCGCGCGCTCGTCCCATTCCTGCAAGAGGATACCGTCGAAGGCCGGATGTTTCGGCGAGCCGCCTCTGCGATGGTTCCACTGCATGTTGAGGAACCATTTTCGCCCATCGTCGTCATGGAACAGCGACGGGTCGAAGCCGGAGGAATTGACGTAGACAGGATCGGACCAGACGGCTTCGATCGCCTCTGCCGTGACGATGTAGTTGTGTGCGTCCTTGAAGTTGCCGTCGAAGCGCTTGACGTCGGTATAAACAAGGAAGAACAGGCCGTCGTTATAGGAAAGGCACGGCGCCCAGACGCCGCAGCTATCCGGGTTGCCACGCATGTCCAGCTGGCTTGCCCGCTCCAGCGGCCGGCGCACCAGACGCCAGTTCACCAGATCGCGCGAATGGTGGATCTGCACGCCCGGATACCACTCGAAGGTGGACGTGGCGATGTAATAGTCATCGCCCACCCGGCAGATGGACGGGTCCGGGTTGAAGCCGGGCAGGATCGGATTGCGAATCAGGGCAGTCATTCCTCGGGCATCCTCCAATTGTCGGCCGCATCCAGCCCCAAACCGCCGTGATTTTCAAGACTGCAACGTTACAGTTGGTGACGTAGCCCACGACGCGGCACGAGTGGTTCACGCAGTATTGCCATTTGCGCCCTTCACATCTGCAGTGAAACCCACTGGCGATACTGGTTGGCACCCTGTTGTGCACAATGATTGGGCAATCGCCTGACAGCTCCATTCGACTTTAGTCTGGGGTGGCGGAACTAACCGGGAAAATCGAGCCTCGGACTTGAACGCTGGCTTGAAATCGGCACTCTGGTTGTGCTTGGCACAAAAACCAAAACAGCCACTGCGGGGAGGAAATCGATGAAAGCGTTACTCGGCTTCAGCCGACTCATAGACACGACGACCGAGTTCATCGGCAAATCGGTGTCCTGGCTCATTCTGGTCGCTGTGCTCGTCAGCGCCGGCAATGCCATCATCCGGAAAATGTTCAACATGTCGTCGAACGCCTGGCTCGAGGCGCAGTGGTATCTCTTCGGGGCGGCCTTCATGTTCGCCGCCGCCTATACACTGAGCCAGAACGAACACATCCGCATCGACGTCGTCTACGGCCAGTTCTCGCGCCGCGTGCAGCACTGGATCGACCTGTTCGGTCACGTCTTCTTCCTGATGCCGTTCGTGCTGCTGATGCTCTATTACTTCGTGCCCTACGTGAAGATGTCCTACATCTCGGGCGAGGGCTCCTCCAGCGCCGGTGGCCTGATCATCTGGCCGGCCAAGGCCATCCTGCTCTTCGGCTTCCTGCTGCTCGCCTTCCAGGGCGTATCCGAAATCATCAAGAAGGTCGCGATCATGACCGGCAACATGGACGACCCGACACCCTATGTGCCGACCCATGCACCGCTTGACGACGTCGTCGCTCCGGAGGCCCGTCCATGATCGAATTCATTGCTGAAAACCTGGCACCGATCATGTTCGTCTCGCTGATCGTGTTCCTGCTGCTGGGCTATCCCGTCGCCTTCTCGCTCGCCGCCAACGGCCTCCTGTTCTTCATCATCGGCGTGGAGCTCGCTCCGCTGTCGGATTCGATCAACCTGTCCTGGCCATTGCTCAACGCGCTTCCCGACCGGTTCTGGGGGGTGATGTCGAACGACACATTGCTTGCCATCCCCTTCTTCACCTTCATGGGGATCGTGCTCGAGAAATCGGGCATGGCGGAAGACCTGCTCGACACAATCGGCCAGCTCTTCGGCCCGATCCGCGGTGGTCTCGCCTATGCGGTCATCTTCGTCGGCGCGCTGCTTGCAGCCACCACCGGCGTGGTTGCAGCCTCGGTCATCGCCATGGGCCTGATCTCGCTGCCGATCATGCTGCGCTACGGCTACGACCGCAGGGTCGCATCGGGCGTCATCGCTGCCTCCGGCACGCTCGCCCAGATCATCCCGCCATCGCTCGTTCTGATCGTTCTCGCCGACCAGCTCGGCCGCTCAGTCGGCGACATGTATGCCGGCGCGCTTATCCCGGGCCTGGTCCTGACCGGCCTCTACATGATCTATATCCTGATCATGACCTTCGTCCGGCGTGACTCGATGCCGGCCCTGCCGCTGGCCGCCCGCACACTCGGCTCCGGCGTCACCTCACTGATCGTCGCGCTCATCGTCGCCGGCGCCTTTGCCTACGCGGCGCATATCTATCTCTATCCGACCCATGGCGAGAACGCCGACATCCTCGGCGCCACCGTTGGCGTCGGCTTCATCTACGTCGTCGCTCTTCTGGATCGCGGCTTGAAGATCAATGCGATGTCGCGGCTTGCCCAGCAGGTCATCATCGTGCTGATCCCACCGCTGGCGCTGATCTTCCTCGTGCTCGGCACCATCTTCCTCGGTATCGCCACGCCGACAGAAGGCGGCGCCATGGGTGCGGTCGGTGCACTGATCATGGCGGCGGCCAAGGGCCGCCTGAGCATGGACGTCGTTCGCTCGGCCCTGGCGGCAACCACCCGGCTTTCCGCTTTCGTGCTGTTCATCCTCATCGGCGCCCGCGTGTTTTCGCTGACCTTCTACGGCGTCAACGGCCACATCTGGGTCGAACACCTGCTGACGGCGATGCCGGGCGGCGAGACCGGCTTCCTGATCACGGTCAACCTGCTCGTCTTCTTCCTGGCGTTCTTCCTCGACTTCTTCGAGCTTGCCTTCATCATCGTGCCGCTCTTGGCTCCGGCCGCCGACAAGCTCGGCATCGACCTGATCTGGTTCGGCGTGCTGCTCGGCATCAACATGCAGACCAGCTTCATGCATCCGCCGTTCGGCTTCGCGCTCTTCTATCTGCGCTCGGTCGCGGCCAAGGTGCCCTATCTCGACAGGGTCACCGGAAAGATGACACAACCGGTGACGACAGGGCAGATTTACTGGGGGGCTGTGCCCTTCGTCGGCATCCAGATCATCATGGTGGCGCTGACGATCATGTTCCCGCAGATGGTCATGCACTACAAGGGAAGCGGCGAAGTCATCGATCCGAACACCATCAAGATCGAGGTGCCCGGATTCGGGACCGGTGGCGGCGGGCTTACGCTCCCCGACAACGGCGGCGGCCTCGGCCTTCCCGGCGGTCTCCAGCTTCCGGGCGGCAGCCCGCTCGACCAGAAGCCGGCGGACCAGAACGGCGGGGCTGGCGCACAACCGCAGACGGCGCCGTCAAACGACCTGAGCCAGCCGCCTTCGTTCAAGTAACGTTCGGCTTATGCAGACAGAGGGCGGCCCCGTAAAGGGCCGCCCTCTCAGCTTGCTGCCCCCCGAAGATCGCTTTCTGGCAAACGGGCATCCCATTTTCCCTCATCCTCGCCGTTGTGGCGGGGATCCAGCGACCTGACGTCCGTCGGGCCAAAAGACTCTTTTCAGCCCAAGGACGTGGGCTGACTGGATTCCTGTGACAAGCACAGGAATGATGGAGGTTTTGGATGGCGTTCGGGCTTTCCCCCGCAAACTTGCGATGATCGAACATGCCCTTGTCGGCAGTCAGGGCTGGCCCCACAAGGGCCGCCCTCTTCATGTGGCAACAAGCCTGCTCCAGCCACCGATGTCCGCTCAATCCAGCCGCTTGGCCGGATTGTCGCGATACCAGTCGACGATCATCGGCATCATCTCCTCGAACGGGCCGCCGACGAAAACATTGAGCAGGCCCATGCGCGACGTGCTCTCGTTGCGGAAGTCGTGCATCGTTCCGCGCGGGATGACACAGATCGATCCCTTCTCCATTTGGTGCCAGGTGTCGCCGACCAGGATGCTGGCGGTCCCCTCGATCACGTAGAAGATTTCGTCATTGTCGTCGTGCGTATGCGCCCCCGGCCCTTCGTGCCGCGCCTCCACCCACCATTCGGAAATCGAGAACCGACCTTGGGTCTCCGGGCCGTCGGCTTTGAACACGGCCTGTATCGCGCCCATGTCGTAGCGCCGGCCGCCGTCCGGCCCGTGCACGATCGATTGGCTTTCGCTCGGCATGGCATCCTCCTCATCGAGCGTTAAGACAGCAACCTTACCACGAAATCTGGAGACCGCGTCCACCCGCAAGCCGGAACGAAAAAGCCGCCCGCAACCGAAGTTGCAAGCGGCTTTCATTCCGGTTCGATGCCGCTTCCCATCAGCGATGGAAAGCGCTGTAGCCAGTCGCAGGCTTAGAGCTTGCCGCCCCGCTGCAGGATCATCATGAAGGTGTCGTAGTTGTATTCGGCGATCTGGGCGTTGAGGTAGTACTCGCCGCGGAATGCCTTGATCGAGTCCCAGATCTTCTTGAAGGTCGGGTTCGAAGCTTCCATTTCGGCATAGACTTCGTTCGCCTTTTCGAAGCACGCCGACAGGATTTCCGGGCTGAACGGGCTGAGCTTGGCGCCCGAAGCCACCAGGCGCTTGATCGCCGACGGGTTCAGGTAGTCGTACTTCTGCAGCATGTTTGCGTCGGTTGCGTGGCAGGCGGTGCGCAGCAGCGACTGGTAGTTCTTCGGCAGGCCGTCGAACGCCGCTTTGTTGAACATGGCGTGGACCGTCGGGCCACCTTCCCACCAGCCGGGATAGTAGTAGTAGGGCGCGACCTTGTAGAAGCCGAGTTTCTCGTCGTCATAGGGGCCGACCCATTCGGCAGCGTCGATGGTGCCCTTTTCGAGCGCCGGGTAGATGTCGCCGCCGGCGATCTGCTGCGGCACGACGCCGAGCTTTTCGACCACCTTGCCGGCGAAGCCGCCGATGCGCATCTTCAGGCCCTGCATGTCGGCAACGGTCTTGATTTCCTTGCGGAACCAGCCGCCCATCTGCACGCCGGTGTTGCCGCCGGGGTAGCCGACGAGACCCTGGGTCGCCAGGAACTCGTTGAATAGTTCGATGCCGCCGCCATGGTAGTGCCAGGCGTTCATGCCGCGCGCGTTGAGCGCGAAAGGAACGGCAGCGCCAAGCGCCCAGGTCGGGTCCTTGCCCCAGTAATAGTAGGCGACCGTGTGGCAGGCCTCGACCGTACCGGCAGCGGCAGCATCCGCAGCCTGCAGGCCGGGCACGATTTCACCGGCTGCAAAGACCTGGATCTGGAAATTGCCGTCGGTTGCTTCAGAGACATATTTCGAAAGGACTTCGCCGCCGCCATAGATCGTGTCCAGCGACTTGGGGAACGACGAGGCAAGGCGCCAGTTGATCTTGGGATTTGCCTGCGCGATCGCAGGCGATGCGAGCGCCGATGCGCCAGCCGCAGCCAGGCCACCGAGGCTTGCGTTTTTAATGAATGAACGGCGATCCATGGTTCCTCCCTATTTCCGCCGAGGCAGAATCCGGCGCAACCGTGGTCGCGCCTCCGCCCAATGGAACCTCACCGCCTTTGCGGCACGTGCGAGGCCCCGCTCCTCCTCCCAAAGCGTCGCGATCTCCAGGATTCGCTCGCTGCGCTTTAAGCTCTACTGCAGTTTCCTTAAATCCTATTCGATTTAAGAATAAAAACATGCAGCAATTCAAAGTGCTACAGCGACCTTTGCGTGTCTCATAAGACGCGCGGCGCTGTAGTTTCTGCAAAGCCGCTGCGCACGGCATGCTTTGGAGCCATCCGTGTCGCAGCGCGAACCGGTGGCATCGACGCACCTTACACGCTCACTTATGCATGTCCAGCGGACGCTTTCCGGCGCATATTCGACTTTTGTCTAATGCGCCGGAAAGTAATCGGAATTGCTCAAAATCGAGGCAAATCAATGTATTCGCAGGATCAGAGCTCGGCCGAAGAGGCCCAGAGATTGACGTCGGCTTCGCGCGCGTAAAGGTCGATCTCGGCCAGCTCTTCCGCCGTGAACGTGTCGTTTTCAAGCGCCTTGACGCAATCGACGATCTGCTCGGAACGGCTGGCACCGATCAGCGCCGAGGTGATGCGCCCGCCGCGCAGCACCCAGGCGAGCGCCATCTGCGCCAACGTCTGGCCGCGCTTTTCGGCAATGCCGTTGAGCTTGCGGATGTTGTCGATGATCGCCGGACGGATGAAGTCCTTCTTGAGGAAGTGGTTCTGTGCGGCGCGGCTGTCCTGCGGAATGCCGCCGAGATACTTCGTCGTCAGCATGCCCTGGGCGAGCGGCGAGAAGACGATCGAGCCGATGCCGAGATCTTCGAGCGTGTGCACGAGGCCGTCGTCCTCGATCCAGCGGTTGAGCATGGAATAGCTCGGCTGATGGATCACGCAGGGTGTGCCGAGTTCCTTCAGGATCGCGGCCGCCTCGCGGGTGCGCTGCGAGTTGTAGGAGGAAATCCCGACATAAAGCGCCCGGCCCGACCGCACGATATGGTCGAGGGCGCCGCAGGTCTCTTCCAGCGGCGTGTCCGGATCGAAGCGGTGCGAATAGAAGATATCGACATAGTCGAGCCCCATGCGCTTCAGGCTCTGGTCGCAGGACGCGATCAGATACTTGCGGCTGCCCCACTCGCCATAGGGACCCGGCCACATGTCGTAGCCGGCCTTGGATGAGATGATCAACTCGTCGCGCAGATGCGCGAAGTCCGTGCGCATGATCTCGCCAAAAGCGGTTTCGGCCGATCCCGGAGGCGGACCGTAATTGTTGGCGAGATCGAAATGGGTGATGCCCAGATCGAAGGCAGTACGGCACATGTCGACCTTGCGGTCGTGCGGGGTGTCGCCGCCGAAATTGTGCCAAAGCCCCAGCGAGATCGCCGGCAGCTTCAGGCCGGACCGTCCGACGCGGTTGTACTTCATGGTGTCGTAGCGGTTTTCCGCCGGTAGCCAGGTCATCGCAATTCCTCCGCGATCGGGTTTTGATGGCGAATAAGAGACCGCCATCCTGCAAATGAGAAAGGTTTCCGCGGCTGCGGAAACCTCTGTTCAGAAACGTCTAAACTGGTCCGATGCAGCTATGAAGCGGCAGCGGCACGATTTCCCGATATTTCTTCTTGAGGTTCGATGAGCAGCGCCCGCGCCTCCTCGATCCCGAGGGCTGCCGGCTGGGTGCAGGTGGTACTGAGTTCGATGAACCGCCCTTCCTCGCCCGACTTCAGGATCGATACCATCACGTCGACGCCGTGCAGCGCGCGGTCAAGCGAGCAGCGGGCATCGCGACCCTCGAGAATGGCGATCGCCATGTCGGCAAGGCCAGCCGTGCGGTAGTTCGCCATCGGGCCCTGCGGGTGCTCCTGGTTTTCGACGGCAAAGGGATGATCCCACATTTCCAGCGGCTGGATGTTCTTGTCCCGGCCGCTCGCTTCGACCTTGCCGCCGAAGAAGTTGGGATCAGGGACGAAAATCGAGCCCTCCGTGCCGTAGAGCTCCATATTGGCGTGGCGATGCGACCAGACATCCCAGCTCGCCGACAAGGTGATCGTTGCGCCGTTTGCGAACTCCAGCAGCGCATGGATGTTGGTCGGCGTCTTCACCGGGATGACCTCGCCGTTGCGCGGCTCGCTGGTAATGGTGCGTGTCGGATTGGCCATCGAAGACAGCGCTGCCACGCGCTTCACCGGACCGATGAGGTTGATCAGGTTGGCGATGTAGTAGGGCCCGAGATCGAGGATCGGACCGCCGCCGGGAAGAAAGAAGAAGTCCGGGTTCGGATGCCACATCTCCATGCCGGGGCTGAGCACGTGGCAGGTGCCCGACGTCACGCGGCCGATCTTGCCGGCGTCGATATAGCTGCGGGCAAGCTGGTGGGCGCCACCGAGGAAGGTGTCGGGGGCGCAACCGACCGTCAGGCCCTTGGCCTTGGCAAGGGCGCGGAGTTCCTCACCCTGCTCCAGCGAGAGCACCAGCGGCTTTTCCGAGTAGACGTGTTTTCCCGCTTCGAGAATACTCTTGGATACCGGGAAATGCGCATCAGGGATCGTCAGGTTGACGACGATATCGACATCCGGGTTGGCGAGAAGCGCTTCGATGCTCTGCGCTTTGACGCCATACTCAGTCGCCCGTGCTTCGGCTGCCGCCGGATTGATATCCGCGCAGGCGACGACTTTGATGCCCCTGAAAAGCGGGGCAAGCTTGAAATAGGTGGTGGAGATGTTGCCGCATCCGATGATGCCGACGCCAAGTTCCTTGGTCATGGATCTACCTGTTTTTCAGTAGGATTGGATGGAGGCGAGCGAGCGCTTGGCGAAGCGCTGGAAGTCACTCGGATTGTCGTGCTCGGCAATGAAATAGCGCGCCTTGGTGCCGGAGAGCGCCTGGAACAGGCCCTTCCAGTCGACCGTACCCTCGCCGACATCGGCCCAGCCGTCTTCGTCCTTTTTCTCGCCCGTCGGCGCGATGTCCTTCACATGCACGGCAGTGATCCGGTTGGCATATTTCTTGATCCAGGCGATCGGGTCGGCGCCGCCGCGGATGATCCAGGCGATGTCGGCCTCCCAGGAAAGATCCGGCCCACCCTCGAAGATCAGGTCCTGCGGAATGCTGCCATCCGGCAGGGCGAAGAATTCGAAGTCGTGGTTGTGCCAGCCGAAGATGAGGCCGGCATCGCGGTAGGGCTTGCCCGCCGCCTGCAGGCGCTCGCCGAAGGCGCGCCAGCCGGCCGCGTTCGTCGGGCGATGCTCGGGCAGGAGATAAGGGCAATAGATCGCCCGGATGCCGAGCGCCTTGGCGATTTCAAGCACCCGTGCCGGATCGCTTTCGAGCATATCCAGGCCGAAATGCGCCGTCGGCATGGCGAGGCCGTTCTCGTCGAGACCGTGCTTGAAGCTTGCGATCTCCGCATCGCTGAGCGCCGCATAGAGCGCGCCGTAACCTTCGACCTGGCTATATCCTGCCTCGCCGATCGCCTTCAGCACATCGGCGAAGGGCGGGAAGTTGCGGGCGCTATAGAGCTGAAAACTGACGTCTTTCATCGAAAATCCTCCTCGGGAAATCATCGTGATCGGTCTGATCGGCCAGGGGCGGGACGAGACCCGGCCGGGTTTTTCGTCATCCGGCCCTGAGCCAGGCGTCGTAATCCGACACCAGCAGATGGACGGGGGCTGTGTCCTCCTCGATCGCCGAGAAGCGACCAACGGGTTCGCGGAAGTAATTGTCGGTAAGGTCGTCGTTGACGGTCGAAACCTCGCCCATCAACACGTCTCCGTCTTCCGCCCAGAAGGCGTGCCAGTTGCCGGGCAAAAGCGTCACGCTTTCGCCGGGCATGAGTTTCAGGAGGTCGCCGGCCTTCAGCCGACGCAGGCGCGCATCGGTCGCTACCTCGACGTCGCTTTCGTCGTCGACAGAGCCGTCGGAGTGCGAATTGTACATCTGCAGCACCAGCGTGCCACCGCCACGGTTGATGATGTCCTCGGTCTTGGCGGCGTGGCGATGCAGCGGGTTGACCTGACCGTTGCGGGTGATCATCAGTTTCTCGGCATAGACCATGCCCTGCCCCGTCGTCAGGTTCGAGGCATCGCCATTGCGCAGCGTGAAGAGCACGAGACCGACCTCATCGAAGCGGCCCTTGCCGTAATCGGTGATGTCCCATCCGAGCCGGGCATCGAAGATCGTCGGGCAATCCGAAGCGACGCGCGACTTCATTTCTTCCGGCGACCAATAGGCAAAGGGCGGAAGCACGAAGCCGAAGCTGCGCATGAAGGCATCGCTGCTGGCGATGATGTCATTGACGTGGCTGCGTTTCACGGTGGGTCACCCCTTTCCCTGGCAGGATTCAAGATCGAAGGCGGCAAAGCGCGGCACCGTGCCTTCGGCAAGTGATGTCTTCGGCGTGAAGCGGATGACCTTCGTTTCACCTGATGTGAGATCGAAGGCATTGTCGGCGTAGCGCCCGGCGACGTCGGCCTCGATCATCACATGCAGCGCCAGGCCACTCGCCTTGATCGAGACGTCGTAGGCGCCGTCGCCGATTGGCAAGACCTCAAGCGACAGCTTGGAGGGCTGAAGATCGAGAGCCTTATAGGTGCCCGGCACGTGATGGCCTTCGCCACGCATGCCGTTCGACGCCTCGAACGACCAGAACAACAGTGCGTTTTCGGGAATGTCGCGCGCCGCGATGCTCACCAAGGTCGCCGCGCGGTCCGGCGAGCAGGTGCCTGCTGCCGCCATCAGCGGCGTGCGCGCACCGTCAAGCGTAACGACGAAGGCCTGCAGTTCCACAGTCACCGGCGCGGCGGTGTCGTTGACCATCGAAAAGGTGATTTCCTTGCCGTCGGCGGACGGAATGGCGGCAACGGCCACCGGCTGGAAGAAGCGGCGCACCATGTAATGCATGGCCTTCCAGCTGCCGCCGTAGTCGAGGCTCGACCAGGAAGCGACCGGCCAGGTGTCGTTGAGCTGCCAGTAGAGCGTGCCCATGCAATGGGGCTTGAGCGAGCGCCAGTAATCGACGGCCGTGCGGATCGCCAGGCCCTGCTGGATCTGGCTGAGATAGACGAAGCTTGGGAAGTCCTTGGGGAAGCGGAAATAGCGGAACATCGTGCCGGCAATGCGCTCGTTGCCGCCGACGTTCTTCTGGTGGCTCTCGATCACCGGCGACGCGATGTTGAGGTCCTTCTCGGCAGCAAACTGCCGGATGACGGGCATGGAGGTATAGGACTGGAAACCGAACTCCGAGCAGAAGCGCGGGCGCACGGACCGGTAATTGTCGAAGGATTTGTTCTCGTGCCAGACCGACCAATAGTGCATGTCGCCGGAACCGTCGGAATGCCAGGCGTCGCCGAAATCGAGATAGCCGGAGGCCGGGCTTGAGGGCCACCACAGTGCGTCCGGCAGCGCCGCCTTCAGCGCAACTTCGACCGTACGGTTCAGGCGGTCATAGGAGACGAGATAACGGTCGCGATCCTTGCGCGGCTCGTCGAACCAGGTGAGCGCGCCCACCAGCTCGTTGTCGCCGCACCAGAGCGCGATCGACGGATGGGACGACAGGCGCTTGACCTGGTAGTCGACCTCGGCCGCGACGTTGTCGAGGAAATCGGGCGTCGAGGGATAGAGGTTGCAGGCGAACATGAAGTCCTGCCAGACCATCAGGCCCAGCCGGTCGCAGAGATCGTAGAACCAGTCCGGCTCGTAGAAGCCGCCGCCCCAGACGCGGATCATGTTCATGTTGGCGTCAAACGCTGAGCGCAGCAGGTCCTCGACACCATCAGGCGTCACCCGTGACATCAGCGCGTCGGCCGGGATCCAGTTGGCGCCCCGACAGAAGATCTCGCGGCCATTGACGCGAAAGGCAAAGCGGCTTCCCGCCTCGTCCTTGTCGGTCAGAAGCTCGATCGTGCGAAAGCCGATCTGACGCGTCACCTGCTCCTGTGGCACTTCCACGGTCAGCATCGAAAGGTTCTGCTCGCCGCTGCCGGCCGGCCACCAGCGTTTCGGCTCACTGACGGTAAAGACGTGGGTGATGCGGGTCTCGCCGGTGCCGACGGCGCAATCGAGCCGCTCCCTTTGGCCGTCGAGAGAGAAATGAACCGGGACGATGCCCGGACCATCGGCAAAGAGCGTGACCGTTACCTGCAGATCGACCGAGCCGTCGCCGAGCCAGATCTGCTTTGTCGTCACATGCTCGATGCGGGCGATCTCCAGCCGGCGCAGCGCCAGCGTACCGTAGACACCGAGCGGCGCAATCGCGATGTTCCAGTCCCAGCCGAAATGGCACTGGGGCTTCCTCAGCATGTTGCCGTTGGCGATCGGCGAATTTCCGGGGTGGTAGGGCACGTAGAAGGGCTGCGCCCTCTGCCGGCGTGCACCCTCTGATATCGAGGACGGCAGCACGATGCGGATACGGTTTTCACCGGCGACCAGCGTACGGGAGACATCGGGCCGATGACGGCGGAAGCAATTGTCGGCCTCGAGCACGAGCCGGTCGTTGACGAAGACCGAGGCGACCGTGTCGATGCATTCGAGGTCGAGATACCAGTAGCCGCCGAGATCATCCGCATCGATCGACACTGTGCGCTCGATCACCCAATCCTCGTGCGCCACCCATTGCACGTCATCCTCGTTGCGACCCACATAAGGGTCGTCGATGATGCCGGCCCTTTGCAAAGCCGTGTGCACGTCGCCCGGCAGCGCCATGGTCGTCGCGTGGCTTTTATCGCTGGAAGCGAGCTGCCATTCTCCCGCGAGGTCGAGATAGCAAGCGGTTCGATTCGGGTCCTGGGAGAGCATTTCCATATTCCGTTGATTGCCGGCGAAACTGCCGGCATGCCAGTGTGTCGAAACGCGCCGGATGATGAAAGCCGGCGCGTTTCCCCGTTGTTCAGAGACGATTTTCGCTGACCGCGTCGAAGATCGAGGCGACCGCCATGTCGAAGGAAAGCGTCACCGCCGTTCCCGGCTTGTAGCGGCGCTGGCCGCCGATGCGCACCGACATCGACTGGCCGGCAAGTTTCAGCCAGAGCAGGTTGTCGGCGCCCATCGGCTCCTCGATATCGACGACCGCCTGGTGCGACGGCTGGCCGTTCGGTGCCTCGTCGACACGCACATGCTCCGGCCTCAGGCCAAGGACGACCTTTTGGCCAGATTTGAACGGCCCGCGCGACGGATAGGCCGACACGTCGAAATCGACGCCATTGGCGCGCACGAAGGCCCGCCCATCCTTCAATTGCAGCTCGCCGCGGAAGAAGTTCATCGACGGCGAGCCGATGAAGCCGGCGACGAACAGGTTTTCCGGCGCGTTGTAGATCGTCATCGGATCGGCAAGCTGCTGGATGACACCGCTCTTCATCACCGCGATGCGGTCGGCTAGCGTCAGCGCCTCGATCTGGTCGTGGGTGACGTAGATCATCGTGTTCTTCAGGGACTGATGCAGCCGCTTGATCTCGACGCGCAGTTCCGAACGCAGCTTGGCGTCGAGGTTCGACAGTGGCTCGTCGAACAGGAACACGTCGACATCGCGCACCAGTGCCCGGCCGATCGCCACGCGCTGGCGCTGGCCGCCGGAAAGCTCGGCGGGCTTGCGCTTCAACAGCGGCTGGATCTGCAGGATCTCGGCGGCGCGGCTGACGCGCTTGTCGATCTCGGCCTTTTCGACCTTGGCCACCTTGAGCCCGAAGGAGAGGTTCTTCTCCACCGACATCTGCGGATAGAGCGCGTAGGACTGGAACACCATGCCGATACCACGGTCCTTCGGCTCCTCCCAGGTGACGTTCTTGTTCTTGATGAAGATCTGGCCGTCGCTGACGTCCAGGAGCCCGGCGATGCAGTTGAGCAAGGTCGACTTGCCGCAGCCGGATGAGCCGAGCAGCACCAGGAATTCGCCATCCTTGATGTCGAGGTTGAGCGTGTCGAGCACAGTGACGGCACCGAAGCTCAACGACAGATCCTTGACCGATACGCTGACGTTTTCCATGCCCTTACCCTTTCACTGCGCCGGCGGCGATGCCGCGGACAAAAAGCCGCCCGGAGACGAAGTAGACGAAAAGCGGCACGGCACCGGTGAGGATGGTTGCCGCCATGTTGACGTTGTATTCCTTCACGCCCTGTACCGAATTGACGATGTTGTTGAGCTGGACGGTCATCGGGTAATATTCCGGCCGGGTGAACACCACGCCGAACAGGAAGTCGTTCCAGATGCCGGTCACCTGCAGGATCATCGCCACCACGAAGATCGGCATCGACATCGGCAGCATGATGCGGAAATAGATGGTCCAGAACCCAGCGCCGTCGACGCGCGCCGCCTTGAACAATTCTTCCGGCAGCCCGGCGAAATAGTTGCGGAACAGAAGCGTCAGGATCGGCATGCCGAAGATGGTGTGAACGATGATCAGGCCGGTCAGCGAGCCATAGACGCCGAGCTCGCGCAGCACGATGACGATCGGATAGATCATCACCTGATAGGGGATGAAGGCGCCGACGATCAGGATAGTGAAGAACAGGTCGGCGCCCTTGAAGCGCCAGTTGGCCAGCGCATAGCCGTTGATCGAGGCAATCGCGATCGAGACGATGGTCGAGGGAACGGTGATGCGCACCGAGTTCCAGAAGCCGCGCGAAAGGCCATCGCAGTTGAGGCCGGTGCAGGCGCTCGACCAGGCCTTCACCCAGGGCTCGAAGGTGATTTCGAGCGGCGGCGCGAAGATGTTGCCGAGTCGGATTTCCGGCATGCCCTTCAGCGAGGTCATGACCATGACGTAGAGTGGCAGCAGGTAGTAGAGTGCCACGACAATCAGGGTGCCGTAGACCATGATGTTGCGGCCCGAAAGCGCCCGGCGCGGCTTGCGGCCCCGCGGGCCTGAAAGGGCAACGGAGGTCTTTTCCGCCTCGGGGTCGATACCGGCGGCGATGGCGTTGAAAGCGACGATCTCAGGCACGCTTGCGCCCTCCCCCAAATTCGAGATAGGCCCAGGGCACGATGATGATGGCGACGGTGATGAGCATCATGGTCGAGGCGGCAAATCCCTGGCCGAGATTCTGCGCCTGGAACATGTAGTCGTAGACGTATTTGGCCGGCACTTCCGAGGCGATGCCCGGGCCGCCGCTCGTCTGCGCCACCACGAGATCGTAAACCTTGACGATGCCGCTTGCGATGATCACCAGCGTGGTGATGAAGACGCCGCGCATCATCGGGATGATGACGAAGACATAGGTCTTCCACATCGGAATGCCGTCAACGCGCGACGCCTTCCAGATATCCTCGTCGATCCCACGCAAGCCGGCGAGCATCAGGCACATGACGAGCCCGGTCCCTTGCCACAGCGCCGCGATCAGGATGCCGTAAATGACGATATTGGAATTGTAGAGCGGGTCGAAGGCAAAACTCGTCCAGCCGAGAGAGCGCACCACCGACTGGATGCCGTATTCCGGGTTGAGCAGCCATTGCCACACGAGGCCCGTCACGATGAAGGACAGGGCGAAGGGATAGAGCATGATCGTGCGGAACGTGTTCTCGAAGCGGATCTTCTGGTCCATCAGCGCCGCCAGCAGGAAGCCGATGACCAGGCTGAAAATCAGCGAAAACAAGCCGTAGATCGCCAGGTTCTGCACCGACATCAGCCAGCGCGGCGCGGCCCACAGCCGCTCATACTGGTCGAGGCCAACGAAGGAAAGCCGCGGCAAGAGCTTGGAATTGGTGAAGGAATAGACCACGGTCCAGACCGTGCCGCCGAGGAAAATGACCACGGCCGTCAGGATCATCGGGATCGAGGCCAGCTTCGCATTCAGATTCCGCAGCCACTGGTTCGGCCGACCCGAACCGCGTGTGTGACCCATGTTTCGTTCCTCCGGAACTGCATTGGATTGCCGATGGCAGGCGGCGTCGATGACGAACGGATGTGCCGTCGCTCGAAAACCGCCTCGCCACGTTGAAGCCGTTCTCCCAATACGCCTGCCAGGCAAAGGCACGCTGGTCCGCCTGAACGTGTCGTGCCGAATGGGAGCCTTGGCCGACCCCGCCGAGGGCGGGGCCGACGGATCAAGGAAGCTCCATCAGTCCGCCGAAGCGATGATGTCGGCAAAGCGCTTCTGCGCTTCCTCCGGCGTCATGGAGGGGTTGGCGAAGAACTCGGAGAAGAGATCTTCCTTCTGTTTCTGGCTGTCAGCCGACAGAAGCTGGTCGGTCCACTGGATGACGTTGCCCTTGGCGAGGATGTCCAGGCCCTTCTTCATGCAGTCGTTGGCGGCAGCCAGATCGACATCGCCGCGCACCGGCAGCGAACCCTTCTTCAGGTTGAACGCCACCTGCGTCGCCGGGTTCAGGAGCGTCGATGCCAGCACTTCCTGGGCCTTGGATTTCTCCTCATCCTTCAGCACCGGGAAATAGAAAGCGTCGCCGCCCGTCGCGATGACTTCGTTGACGCCGAGGCCCGGCAGGCAGGTGTAATCGGTTCCGGCCTTCTGGCCGGCGAGCTGGAATTCGCCTTGCGCCCAGTCGCCCATGATCTGGCCGCCGGCCTTGCCGGTGATGACCATGTTGGTCGCCTGGTTCCAGTCCTGGACATTGGTGCCCTTGGACATGCGACGCGCGTCATCCGCAGCCTTGAACACCTTGGCAATTTCAGGACCGGCGGCCACTTCCTCGTCCTTGTCGCCAAAGACCTTGAGGAACGTGTCCTTGCCGGCAAGAGCGACGATGAGAACGTCGAAGGCACCGGCCGACTGCCACGGCTGTCCGCCGACGGCGAGCGGCACGATGCCGGCTTTTTCAAGTGCCGGTGCCGCTGCGACAAACTCGTCCCAGTTCTTCGGCACATCGACGCCGGCCTTCTTGAAGGCAGCGTTCGACAGCCAGAGCCACTGCCAGGAATGAATGTTGACCGGCGCGCAATAGACCTTGCCGTCGATGGTGCAGGAATCGAGCAGGCTCGCCGGCCTGATGATCTCTTTCCAGTTCTCCTTGGAGGCGACATCGGTCAGGTCGCGCATCAGCCCAGCCTCGACCAGTTCCTCTGCCTGGCGTCCATGGTTGAATTGCGTGGCACCCATCGGATCGCCACCGGTCAGGCGGCTGACCATGATCGGCCGCGCCGTGCTGCCGGCGCCGGCAATGGCACCGTCAACCCAGTGATTTCCGGTGGCATCGAACGCTTTTGCAAGCTCGGCGACCGCAGCAGCCTCCCCGCCCGACGTCCACCAATGCGTCACCTCGAGATCGGTTGCGTTTGCTGCACCAAATGGCAGCGCCACCGTCACCGCCAAAGCGGCCGCGAAAGAACGTAAATTCATGAGTCTCCTCCCTCACTGTAACGTTACCGTAAAAAACTTAGAGGAAACGATCCCGGTCCGCAACTCCCACCCCAATGAATTTAAACAGAAACATTTTCTGCAATCTACAGGCGTACTTTCGGACATCAAAGAGACGTGAACTGATCACGGGCAAGACCATGAAGATCCGGCATAGCGGGTTGATAACGCGCTGATTTTGATATTTTTTGTGCAGAAATGCTGGTATTTTGCTGCATATGCTCTCTCGCAGACGCAAAAAGCCCGCTGCAACACAGCACACTCAACCAGAGTGTTTCATTCACCGCAGCGCAGCAACGAAAATGCTCGACAGCGCTACTGTATCGTTACAGATTTGCCTCGGTGCCGTACGCCCATAGCAGGATAGCTCCCCGTCACATTTCGTATATAAGGCGGGAAGTGACGCTAAATGGGGCGGCGGGCGGCAACGGCAAGGGCGAGCGGGTGACAGCGATGGACAGCAAGACGAAAAACAGACCGCTGACGCCGCCGCCGGATGGCGGCAGGCCCACGCTGAAGACGATCGCCTTCATGACCGGGCTCGGCATCACCACCGTCTCGCGCGCCTTGAAGGATGCGCCCGATATCGGCGCCGAAACCAAGGAGCGCGTGCGCCTCGTCGCCAAGCAGATCGGCTACCAGCCGAACCGCGCCGGGGTGCGCCTGAGAACCGGCAAGACCAATGTCATCAGCCTGGTACTGACATTGGAAGAAGAAATCATGGGCATCACCAGCCCCATGGTCGTCGGCATCACCGAGGTTCTCGCCGGCACCCCCTATCATCTGGTGGTCACGCCCTATAGCGCTACCAAGGATGCGCTGGCGCCGATCCGCTATATCCTCGACACCGGCGCGGCCGACGGCGTGATCATTTCGCGCACCGAGCCGCACGACCCGCGCGTGGCGCTTCTGACGGAGCGCGGCCTGCCCTTCGTCACCCACGGCCGCACCGAGATGGGCGTCGTCCACCCCTATCACGACTTCGACAACGAGCGTTTTGCCTATGAGGCCGTGCGCGAGCTGGTGGAGCGCGGCCGCAAGCGCCTGGTGCTGCTGGAGCCGCCGCCGCACCTGACCTTCTATTCGCACATGCGCGCCGGCTTCGAGCGCGGCCTTCGCGATTTCCAGGCGGATGCGGTCAGCTTCCACCACATCAATATCGATCACACGCTGGTCGAGATCCGCGACGCCTTCGAGACGCTGATGCGCTCGGACAATCCGCCTGACGGCATCGTGTCGGGCAGCGGCTCCGGCGCGATCGCACTGATCGCCGGCCTTGAGGCCGCCAACAGGACACTCGGCAAGGATGCCGACATGGTGTCCAAGGTGCCGAGCGATTTCCTGCGCTGGCTTCGCCCCGAAGTGGTGACCATGTACGAGGACATCCGGGTTGCCGGGCGCGAACTCGCCAAGGCGGTGATCGGCCATATCGACGGCCAGCCGTCCGAAACGCTGCAGAGCCTCAGTCAGCCGGAGCTTCAGTCCGCCGTGCCGGTATCGATCAAACGGTAGGAACAGGGCAGTCCAGGTCACCGTCGGTGCATTTCAGGTAAACCTTGAGGTTTTCGATACGGACTTTGGTCATGCCATCACGGCACGAGTTGAAAATGAACGAATACAAGCTGCCCGTGACCACGGAACTCGAAAAGTTGCACTCGGCATCGCGGAACGCCACCCACGCCCTCTGCGCTGTTAGCAGCAGCCTTGTGGTGTCTGCGTCGTCCTTTAGTCGTGCCTCGATCTGCTTGTAGAGAGTGTTCAGTTCGGTGTCGGATTTGTCATAGGCCTTCCCGGCGCATATGTTCATGTCCGCTTGGTTCGTCAGGTCGCCGCAGCTTTGCTCCGCATATGCCGACGTGGACGTTGCCAAGACCAGGGCGGCAGTCAACAATGAAGCCTTCATGGAACTCAGTCTCCGTTTTTGAAACGACTCTGTTTCGCGCTTGGAACGAATAAATCCCTTACTGCAATTGGCCGTCTTATCAGCAACGGCGCACCGGGCGCGCTGCCGCCGCCGTTATCCGCAGCTCTCATGACAGTCTGATCATGGGCGCTCTCTTCGGTTTCATCGGCGATTCAATCACCGGTCGCACCAAGGACGGCCGTCTACTGCATACTGGTCTTCCTGCTCGATACAACCGTGTGAATAGATGGGGATCGATGACCAAACGAAACGGGGCGACCTACCGCATGTTGCCTTAAATCGCATTCGATTTAAGGATAAAAACATGCAGCAATTCAAAGTGCTACAGCGCCGCGCGTCTAATAAGACGCGCGGCGCTGTAGGCCGCCCCGTTCGAAATTCCGATTTTGCCCGCTCAGGCGTTGAGGCCGCTGCCCCACGGGCCGTGGTGGGCATCGGCGCCATCGACGCGGTCGAAGCCGTGGGCGCCGAAGAAGTCGCGCTGGGCCTGGATCACGTTGGCAGTGCCGCGGCCGCGGCGGTAGCTGTCGAAGTAGCCGAGTGCCGAGGCCAGCGCCGGCGCCGGCAGGCCACCGAGCATGGCCGCCGAAACGACACGGCGCAGTGCCCCGTCGGTTTCCTTGACCATGGCGGCAAAGGCCGGGGTGACGATCAGGTTGGCGGCATCGGGCGCCTTGGTGAAGGCGGTGGTGATTTCATCCAGGAACTGCGAGCGGATGATGCAGCCGGCGCGCCAGATCTTGGCAATCGTTGGCATCGGCAGCGACCAGTTGAATTCCTTCGAGGCGGCGGACATGACGGCAAAGCCTTGAGCATAGGCGCCGATCTTGGCGGCCAGCAGCGCGTTTTCCAGGTCCTTGATGAAGGCAGCCTTATCAGTGACCTTTAACTCGCCGACATCAGGCAGGCCGAGGATCTTCTCGGCGGCTTCGCGCTCATCCTTGGCGGACGAGATGCTGCGCGCGGCAACGGCCGCTTCGATCGCGGTTGCCGGAACGCCCATGTTCTGCGCTTCGATCACCGACCACTTGCCGGTGCCCTTCTGGCCGGCCTTGTCGAGGATCAGGTCGACGATCGGCTTGCCGGTCAGCGGATCCGCTGCCTTCAAGACCTTTTCGGTGATCTCGATCAGGTAGGAATTCAGGCGACCCTTGTTCCAGGCGCCAAAGACTTCGCCGATTTCGCCGGCCGTCATCTTCAAGCCGTCGCGCAGGATACCGTAGATTTCGGCGATCATCTGCATATCGGCATATTCGATGCCGTTGTGGATGGTCTTGACGAAGTGGCCGGCGCCGTTTTCGCCGAGCCAGGCAACGCACGGATCATTGTCGTATTTCGCGGCGATCGAGGTCAGCACCGTCTCGACGCGCTTGTAGGAATCTTCCGTGCCGCCGACCATGATCGACGGGCCATGGCGCGCGCCCTCTTCACCGCCGGAAACACCCATGCCGATGAAGGTCAGACCTGAGTCCTTCAGCGCATCGAAGCGGCGCATCGTGTCGCGGAAGTTGGCGTTGCCGGCATCGATCATGATGTCGCCCTTGGCGAGGTACGGCTTGAGGATTTCCATCTGCTGATCGACCGGCTCGCCGGCCTTGATCATGATGATGATCGGACGTGGCGGGCGGATGGCGGCGACGAACTCTTCGATGGTGTCGCAGGGCACGATCTGGCCCTGGAGTTCGCCGGCTTCCGCGTAGAATTTGTGCGTCGCTTCGACGGTGCGGTTGAAGACCGCTATCTTGTTGCCTTTTTCAGCGATGTTGAGCGCCAGGTTCGAGCCCATGACGCCGAGACCGATAAGGCCGATTTCCGCCTGTGACACGTGATTGCCTCCATTGGACAGGAGAGCCGGACGCGATCAGGATAAACGCGTGGGAGCCGGCCCCTCGAATTAAACTTCGCGCGCTCGCATTGCCCCTCGGGAAAGGGGCGGACGCGAGATGCGACGGCGGAGGCTGTTTTGGCATTCAAATCGATTAACGACAAGCGATTCTTGAGAAAATCACTCCTTTTCGGGCTTGCCGTCGCCATCGTCGAGCACGCGCCAGGAGGCGCCGTCGAGGTCTTCGTACTGGCCGCTCTTCAGCGCCCAGAGGAAGGCGACGAGACCGAGTCCCCCTAAGAACAATGCGATCGGAATGAGATAGATCAGCGTGTTCATGAGGCGCTTCCGATCGCGCCCAGCGTCGTCGGCGCCTGTCGCTCGATCGCTGCGGCAGACTTCGCCACCTTCGCGCGCAGCCGCAAAGCGTTGGCAACGACGATGATCGACGATGTCGACATGGCGATGGCTGCAATCAACGGCGTCGCGTAGCCCATGATGGCGATCGGGACGGCGATGACGTTGTAGCCGATCGCCAGCGCGAAGTTCTGGCGGATCAGCCGGCCTGCCCGGCGCGAGGTGTCGATCGCCATCGGCACGGCGTCGAGGCCCTGGTGCAGGAAGACGAAATCGGCAGCCTGCCGGCCGACGTCGGCAGCCGTTGCCGGCGCCATCGAGACGTGGGCTGCACGCAGCGCCGGCGCATCATTGATACCGTCGCCGACCATCAGCACGCGATGACCGCCTTCGGCCGCAGCCGCGCATTCGTCGACCTTGCCGCGCGGCGACAGTTCGGAACGCCAGCGGATGATGCCGAGCCTGCGGGCAAGCGCTGCCACGACCGGCTCGCGGTCGCCCGAGAGAATGCCGGTTGCAAAGCCCATGCGTGTCAGCTTGTCGACGCTTTCGCGCGCCTGTGGCCGCAGCCGGTCTTCAAAGCGGAAGCAGGCAAGCTCGCGTCCGTCGAGCGAGAGGATGACCTCCGACTGGCCGCTCGCCTCACCGGCGTCGCCACAGGCAAAGGCGCGGCTGCCGAGACGATAGATGCCGTCGGTCGTCTGTGCCTCGATGCCCGCGCCCGGGATTTCACGGATATCGCCGGAGAGAACCGGCGCGATCGCAGCCGCATCGTGGATGGCCATGGCCAGCGGGTGGCGCGAATGCACGGCAAGGCCGGCAGCGGTCGCCAGCACCGCCGGCTTGATCTCGGCCCCGTTGGTCAGGCGCGGTTCCCCGGCGGTCAGCGTGCCGGTCTTGTCGAACAGCACCGTGTCGATCTCGGCCAGCCGCTCCATGGCCGATCCGTCCTTTACCATGACGCCGTTCTGGAAGAGCCGGCCTGCGGCAATGACCTGCACCACCGGCACCGCCAGGCCAAGGGCGCATGGGCAGGTGATGATCAGCACAGCAACGGCCACCAGCATGGCGTGATGGAAATCGCCGTCGACGAACATCCAGCCGATAAAGCTCAGGAAGGCCAACAGGTGAACCGCTGGCGAATAATATTGCGCTGCCCGATCGGCGATGCGGCGATAACGCGCCCTGCCCCCTTCGGCCGCCTCCATCAGGCCCATGATTTCCGCGAGCAGCGAGTCGCGGGCAGCAGCCGTCGCCTCGATCGTCAGCGGTCCCGTCAGGTTGAGCGTGCCGGCCTCGACCGTGTCGCCAATATGCACCGGCGCGGGTGCGCTTTCGCCGTTGACGATCGAGCGGTCCAGGTCGCTCGAGCCGACGAGAATCCGGCCATCGACAGGAATACGCTCGCCGGCCGCAATCGCCAGCCGTTCGCCCGGCTTGATCTCGTCCACCGGACGGTATTCGCGGCTGCCGTCGGCATCGATGACCATCGCCCCGCGCGGCGACAGGCGCGCCAGGCTGCTGATCGCCGAGCGGGCGCGGCCGCGCATCATGTGGTCGAGCGTGCGGCCGATAAGCAGGAAGAACAGAAGCATCACCGTGCCGTCGAACCAGGCATGGGTGCCGTGAGTGATCGTCTCATAAAGCGAGATGCCGTAGGAGAGCGTGATCGCCAGGGCGATCGGCACGTCCATGTTCGTGCGGCCGTGCTTCAGCGCATTCCAGGCGGAGGCATAGAAGAACCGGCCGGCATAGATCAGCGTCGGCGCGGCGATCAGCGCCGAAATCCAATGGAAGAGATCGCGCGTTGCCGCCTCGGCGCCCGACCAGACCGAGACCGAGAGCAGCATGATGTTGGTCGAGGCAAAGCCGGCGACGGCAACGGCGCGGACCAGCTGCTTCAACAGCGTGTCGCCCTCTTCCTCGCCGGGTGCAAACAGATGCGTTTCGTAGCCGCGCTCGCGGATCGCGCGCGCCAGTTCGCGCGGATCGCTGCGCTGCCCCGCGACCTCTTCCTTCCAGACGACTGAGACCCGGCGCGAGGACAGGTTGACGCGGGCGCGCTCCACCTCCGGCCGGCTCTTCAGGGCAGCCTCGATCGTCGTGATGCAGGCGCCGCAGTGGATGCCGGGCACGCTGAGGTCGGTCTGGCGAAGGCCACTGCCGAGCGTGCGGCTGGTCAGCCACAGCTCTTCCGAACTCGGCAGGCCTTGCGCACTCCTGTCGATCTCCAGCGCGGTTTCGGCGCCGGCAGCGCAGCAACTCATGGACGCTCTCCCGGCGCGATGAAGCGAATGGCCTGGCGATAGACGACCTTGTCGCCCGACGTCGCGGTGATATCGGCAATCCATTGTCCGCGCTTAAGGTCGGTTGCGGCAACGAAGACGCCGTTGCCCTGATGCGCCATCTCGATCTGCACGTCCTCATGCTCCTCGACCGGACGCTTGAACACGGCAACGACCTTGTCGGCCGACGTTTCAGCCTTGCCTTGTCGCGTCAGCGTGTAGCGCACCGCGCCCGGCTCCAGGCTGAGCTTGCCGTCGAGGCCGCTCGCTGCAAAGGCGCGCGCCTCCTTCACCTTGCCGTTGAACTGCTGGCTGGCGACATAGGTGTTCTGGACGACGAGCCCGCTCCAGCTGTGGCTGGCGTTCCAGGCCATGATCAGGTTGACGGTGATGATGGTGCCGAAGAACAGCACCATCACGCCGAGCATGTGCCATCCGGTGAAGACACGGGGTTGCCTGCCTTGGTCAGCGGTCATTTCGCGGCTCCCGGTTGGTTGAAGTTGGCCTGGTATTCGTCGCGCTCATGGCTCGACGGGTCTTCTGCAATCAGGCTGAAGCCGTCTTCCGCTTCGCCGAGTTTATCCTTCGGCAGCGTCACGAACACTTTCAGCGCCGTCACCTTGTCCGGATCGACGCCGACGGCAAAGCTGCGGCCGTCGCCCGGTGCCTGGCCGGCAATGCGCATCATCGCCGACGGCATGCCGTCGATGGTGAGTGTGATCGTGCGCTGTTCGGGGATCATGTTCAAGAGCTTGACCATGTAGCCGTTGCGCACCGATCCATCCGATTCGAGCACGAATTGCGGGTTGCGATCGTGCAGCACGTTGAGCTCCAGCCGATCGCGCGCCAGGAGCGCATAGAGCAGGCCGATACCAACCAGCGTCCAGACGCCGAGATACACAAGCACGCGCGGCCGGAAGACGATCTTCCAGTTGAAATGCCTGACCTTGTCGACGAAGGTGCCGTCGGCGTCACGCACCCGGCCCGGGTCGATCGCCGTCGTGCCGCCGTCGGTGGCAAGCGCCATGTTGGAGGCATAATCGCTCAGCGTCGCATAGGCGATCAGCCCGCGCTCGCGCCCAAGCTTGTCCATGACGTTATCGCAGGCGTCGATGCAGAGCGCGCAGGTGATGCATTCGAGCTGCTGGCCGTCGCGGATGTCGATGCCCATCGGACAGACGACGACGCAGGCATTGCAATCGACGCAGTCGCCGACGCTCTCGCCCGCGGCTGCCGCCTTCTTCTGGTGGCGCGAGCGCGGTTCGCCACGCCAGTCGTTATAGGTGACGACCAGCGAGTTTTCGTCGAGCATCGCCGCCTGGATGCGCGGCCACGGGCACATATAGGTGCAGACCTGCTCCCGCATCAGCCCGCCGAACACATAGGTCGTGGCGGTGAGAATCGCGACGGTCATATAGGCGATCGTCGGCGCCTCGAGCGAGACGAAGCTCTTCAGCAAGGCCGGCGCGTCGGCAAAATAGAAGATCCAGGCGCCGCCGGTGGCAATGCCGATCAGAATCCAGATCGAATGTTTCGTCACCCGCTTGACGATCTTGGCCGCTGTCCATGGTCCGGCATCGAGCTTCATGCGCGCGTTGCGGTCGCCTTCAATGTAGCGCTCGACGACAAGGAACAGGTCGACCCAGACGGTCTGAGGACAGGTGTAGCCGCACCAGGCGCGCCCGACGGCTGACGTGACCAGGAAGAGGCCGAAACCCGCCATCACGAGAAGCCCGGCCACGAAGAAGAATTCCTGCGGCCAGATCTCGATGAAGAAGAAATAGAAGCGACGGGCGGCGATATCGACAAGCACCGCCTGGTCGGGCGCATGCTCGCCGCGGTCCCAGCGGATCCACGGCGTCAGATAGTAGATGCCGAGCGTGACCAGCATCACCAGCCACTTGAACTGGCGGAATCGTCCCTCGGCGCGCTTCGGGAAGATCTTCTTGCGCTTTTCGTAAAGCGGCTTGCGCACATGCGCCGCGTTGACCGCCTCGGCCTCGTGGCGTTCGACGATGGGGGCGTTTGTGGCGGATTGAGGCTGCATCTGTGGGATATCCCCGAATATATCGCGTATTGAACGCTGTTTTGCCCGATCTGGCGGCCGGAAACGTTGATCTGTGTCAAGTTTGCGGGCTAAAGCGGCCGCATGCGTCGAAACGTCCGGGCTTCATGCCGCGCGACTTGATGGCAATTGCCACACCACGACATCCCGCCAAACCTACGAGGACCGCATGGACACGATCATCGGCTTTTTGAACACGATCTTCTGGGGCTATGTGCTCATTTATGGCCTGCTCGCCGTCGGCATCTTCTTCACCATCCGGCTTGGCTTTCCTCAGATCGTGCATTTCGGCGAGATGTTTCGTGTGTTGAGCAGCGGCGGGTCGAAGGATGCGGCGGGCATCAGTCCGTTCCAGGCGCTGACCGTGAGCCTTGCCTCGCGCGTCGGCACCGGCAATCTCGCCGGCGTTGCCGTTGCGCTCTATCTCGGCGGACCGGGCGCCACCTTCTGGATGTGGATGGTCGCGCTCGTCGGCATGGCGACGGCCTATGCGGAAAGCGCGCTGGCCCAGCTCTACAAGGTCAAGAACGAAAACGGCCAGTATCGCGGCGGTCCGGCCTTCTACATCGCCCGTGGCCTCAATGCGCCGTGGGCGGCAACGATCTTCTCCGTCTGCCTCATCCTTTCCTTCGGTCTCGTCTTCAATGCGGTTCAGGCCAATTCGATCGCCGATGCCGTACAGGGCGCCTTCGGCATTCCGAAGATCGTGGTCGGCATCGCCGTTGCAGCGCTCTCGGGCATCGTCATCTTCGGCGGTATCCGCCAGATTGCGCGCGTTGCCGAAATCGTCGTGCCGTTCATGGCCGTCGCCTATCTGCTGATGGCGATCTATGTGCTGATCGCCAACGCCTCGCTGGTGCCAACGGTGCTCTGGACCATCATTTCCAGCGCCTTCGGCCTGCAGGAAGCGGCAGGCGGCATCACCGGCGGGGTCGCTGCCGCCATGCTCAACGGCGTCAAGCGCGGCCTGTTCTCCAACGAAGCCGGCATGGGCTCCGCCCCGAATATCGCAGCCGTCGCCACCCCGGTTCCGCATCACCCGGCCTCGCAAGGGTTCGTACAATCGCTCGGCGTCTTCATCGACACGATCCTGATCTGCACCGCGACATCGGTGATGATCCTCTTGTCCGGCACGCTGGAGCCCGGCTCCGGCATCACCGGCACGCAACTGACCCAGGCCGCCATGAACGTCCATATCGGCTGGGCGGGCAGCTATTTCATCGCCATTGCGATCTTCTTCTTCGCCTTCACCTCGATCATCGGCAACTATTCCTACGCGGAGAACGCGCTGACCTATCTCGGCGGCGCCAACCGTCTCGGCATCACCCTCATGCGATGCGCCGTTCTCGCCATGGTCGTCTGGGGCGCCTATGAGAGCATCGCCACCGTGTTCGACGCCGCCGACGCCTCGATGGGCCTGATGGCGACGATCAACCTGATTGCCATCCTGCTCCTGTCGGGTACCATTGCCAAGCTGACGAAGGACTATTTCGCCCAGCGCAAGCAGGGTGTCGAGCCGGTCTTCCACGCCGCCGACTACCCGGAACTGCAAGGGCAGATCGACGGCAAGATCTGGTCGCGCGATTAGGGCGGCAAGAGACAGGTAACCGGAAGCGGGAGACCTCGGAGGGCAAGGCATGCATGGTACCTTGCGGCCACTGACGCTTGCCAAGCGCTGCGGCATCTACCGCGAGCGCTCGGCGCCTGCCTCGCTTGCGGGCCATGTGGAGTGCCTTTGGAGCCATACCATGCCCGAGGGCCCGCCCTCGCCCATGGCTGTCGTTCCCGATGGCTGCGTCGATATCATCTGGTCGAGCCGGGGTCTGGCTGTTGCCGGCCCAGACAGGGTCGCAGCCTTTCCGGTCATCGGCCCCGGCGAGACCGTGGTCGGCCTGCGCTTTCGGGCCGGTATTGCCGCCTCCTGGCTGCGCACGCCGCTTTGCGAGCTGACCGGTACGGTCGTGCCGCTCGATGCCTTCTGGGGTGCCGCCGCCGATGAACTCCATGCGCGGATGACTGAGGCCGGTAGCGCAGCAGCGCGTGCCGCGATGCTTGCTCACGCGGTTGAGAAAAGGCTGGCGGCGGTCGCAGCCCCGCCTGCCGACATCGCCGCTTGCCTGGCTGAGTTGCGCCAGAGGCAACCGATGTCTGACAACCCGATCCGGCTGCTGGCGCAGACGACAGGAACCAGCGAGCGCACGCTGCGCCGCCGCTGCCACGAACATTTCGGCTATGGCGCCAAGACGCTCGACCGCATCCTCCGCCTGCAGCGTTTTCTCGCCACCTGCCGAAGCGACGTTGAGGCGAGCCTGAGCGCGCTTGCGCTTGATACCGGCTACGCCGACCAAGCCCACCTGACGCGCGAGACCAGGGAGCTGACCTCGCTCTCGCCGCGCGAAATCCGGCGCCAGCTCGCGAACTGACTGGCCGTTTCATTCAAGACGGCGACGCCCTGTGGTGCTACCCCTTGATTGCAACGGCAATGGCAAGGCGACGAAACGCATGACGACACTGGCAGCGAAAATCATCCACATCTCGATCGAGCGCGACTGGCACGAGGTCTATGTTTTCATGGCCAAGCCTGAAAACATGCCGCTCTGGGCATCGGGCCTTTCGTCCGGCCTGACGCGCGACGGGGAAGAATGGGTCGCTCCGGGACCGCTCGGCAACGCGCGCGTGCGTTTTGCCCCCGACAATGCCTTCGGCGTCGTCGATCATCTGGTGACGCTGGAAAACGGCGTGAAGGTGCACAACGCCCTGCGCGTCGTGTCGAACGACGATGGCGCCGAGGTGATGTTCACGCTGCTGCGGCAGGCCGACATGAGCGACGAGCAATTCGCCGGCGATGCCGAATGGGTGGCGAAGGATCTCGCCGCCCTTAAGTCAATCTTGGAATCAGAAAGCGACAGGACACATCATGGGTAACAAGGGCAACGATCGCCGCATCGACTATGTCGAGTTCAACGTCTCCGACATCGCCGCCAGTAAGGCGTTCTATGGCGGCGCCTTCGGCTGGACCTTCACGGATTACGGCCCCGAATATTGCGAGTTCCAGGACGGAAGATTGACCGGCGGCTTCACCACGACAGGGCCAGTCCGGGCCGGAGGGCCGCTGATCATCATCTATGCCGACAATCTGGAAGAGAGCTTGACGAAGGTCGAGGCGGCCGGCGGAAAAATCCTGCAACCGATCTTCCCCTTCCCCGGCGGCCGGCGCTTCCACTTCGCCGATCCTGACGGCTACGAGCTGGCGGTTTGGTCGGCGCAATAACCATCCCTCGCGCCGGTTTCCGCCACCTGTGGACAACCGGCGTCTGCGCCTGCAGATTTTACCCAGACTTAATCTTTGCATCCCAAGATTGCGCGCGAAAACAAGAAGCGGCAAAGGGCGCTGGGCAATGTCAGACGATCACGAGTTTCTGCGGAATTCCGTCATCATCGGCGCCCACCCCGACGACGAACTGCTGTGGTTCACCTCGATCCTGAAAAAGGTCGACGAGGTCATCATCCTTTATCGCGATATCTGGTCGGAGCCGCAGATGGGCGACGCCCGCGTTGCCGCCATCAAGGCCTATCCCCGCGGCAACGTCCGGTTCCTCGAGATGGAGGAGACCGGCTCCTTCGACTGCGCCGATTGGACGAGCCCGAAGCCTGGCCCCTACGGCATGGAGTTCGGAACCGAAGGCACGCGTCGCGAGGCCAAGCGCGTGGTGAAGAAATCGCTGTCGCAACTGATGCCCGGCAGCTTCCGCCACTCGACGCGGCCGATCGCCCAGGCCTACCGTGAAAACTACGAAACGCTCTATCGCACGCTGCAGCCGCGGTTGAAGCCCGACATGAACGTCTTCACCCACAATCCCTGGGGCGAGTACGGTCACGAGGATCATGTGCAGGTGTTTCGCGTGCTCGACCGGCTTCGCGACGAAATCGGCTTCAAGCTCTGGATGTCGAACTATTGCACCGAACGCTCGATGCCGCTGGCGATGCAGTATTTTAGCCGCAAGCCGGTCAACTACATCAGGCTGCCGGCCGATAAGGCCTTCGCCGAGGAGGTTGCCGCCGTCTATCGCGACAAGGGCTGCTGGACCTGGCGCAATGACTGGATCTGGTTCGACGACGAATGTCCCACGCAGCAAACCCGAGGGCGGCGGCTTTCACCTGTTGCCGATGAACCTGTTCAATTTCGGCACCGTCGTGCGCCGACCGGTCAACGCGCCGCTGCTTTTGGGCGCCGCCCTTTCAAGCGTCATGGTCGGCGCCACCATCGCCGCTGCGCTGGAATGAAGATAGGCCGCGTCTTTCGACGCGGCCATTTTCTTAACTTGACGATTGGTACCGCCCCTCATCCGCCTGCCAGCACCTTCTCCCCGCCAGCGGGGCGAAGGTAGCAAGCCGGGCCGGCACCGCACCCATCAACGCCGATGTTCGGCGAAAGCGTCGCTCCCAACGGCTCTCTCCCCGCTGGCGGGGAGAGATGTCCGGCAGGACAGTGAGGGGCAAACCTTAGCTCGGGGCGCGAGCGTTCCCCTACTCGCCGCCGCCGAGCGAATGCACGAACACGGCAAGCTGCTTGACTGTGGTGTCGCCGAGGCGTGGCAGCCAGGCCGGCATGACGCCGTGCTTGGGCGCCTTCATCTGCGCGACGATTGCCTGCTCGCTTGAGCCATTGAGCCAGAGCGCATCGGCAAGATCCGGCGCGCCGAACTCGCGATTGCCCTTGGCGTCGGCGCCGTGGCACGAGGCGCAATTGGCCTCGAACAGCGCCTTGCCCGGTTCGACCAGCGCCGCATCCGAAGGCGTGCCGGTGAGGCTGACGACATAGGCGGCGGTCTGCTTGATCTCTTCCGGCTTGAGGATCTCGGCAAAGGACGGCATTTCGGAGACGCGCGTCTCGTCGTCGCCGGTATAGCGGATGCCGTGCGCCACCGTCTGGTAGATCTCCTCAGGTTTGCCGCCCCACAGCCAGTCGTCGTCGTTGAGGTTGGGGAAGCCGGCCGAACCGGCGGCACCCGAACCGTGGCACTGGGCGCAGTTGACCTTGAAGGCCGAGGCGCCGGCCGCAACTGCGAACTGGTGAAGCTGCGGATCGGCGATGATCTGGTCGAGTGAGCTCGCGGCGATCTTTTCCAGATTGCCGGCCTGCGCCGCCTTGGCATCGGCAAGCTCGACGCTGAGTTCCGCACGGCTGGAGTAGCCGAGCACGCCCTTGGTCGCATCGGTTAGCAGCGGCACGGCCGGATAGACGATCATGTAACCGATCGCCCAGACGATGGTGGCGTAGAAGGTATAGACCCACCAGCGCGGCATCGGGTTGTTGAGCTCGCGGATCCCGTCCCATTCGTGGCCGGTTGTCTCGACGCCGCTGATCTCGTCGACATGTTTGTCCGACATGGATCAATCCTCCTTACGAGCGGAATGAGGAAAAGTGTTTTGCGGTTTTCCGCCCGCATTCCGCTCTGATTTCTGAGTCTCGATCACATCGTGATCGAAGGGGATGGCTGCGGCCCGATCGGCGGCCTTCTTGGCGCCGGGCCTAAAGATGAAGGCGACGACGCCGAGGAAGAAGAGCGTCATGGCAAGCAGCGCCCAGCTGTCGGCGAACTGGCGCATGGCCGTGTAGGTTTCCATGTCCGTGCCCTCCCTTAGCGATAGCCCGTGGTGTCGTCGTAGGTGGAGAAGTCGACCAGCGTGCCGAGCATCTGGAGATAGGCGACGAGCGCGTCCATCTCCGTCAGCTTCTGCGGATCGCCGTCGAAATCGCCGAGCTTGGCCTTGGGATAGCGCGCCTCGACACCCGACGTGTCCGCATTCGGGTCGGCCTGCGCCTTGATGTCGGCGGCGGCGTTCTCGATCATCTCGTCCGAATAGGGCACGCCGACGGCCCTGTTGGCCTTCAGCTGTCCGGCGACGTTCCTCACGTCGAGCGGCGTCGACTTCAGGAACGCATAGCTCGGCATCACCGATTCCGGCACCACCGAGCGCGGCTCGGTCATATGCTGCACGTGCCACTCGTTCGAATAGCGGTCGCCGACGCGGGCGAGATCCGGCCCGGTGCGCTTCGATCCCCACTGGAACGGATGGTCGTACATGGATTCTGCCGCCAGCGAGTAGTGCCCGTAGCGCTCCACCTCGTCGCGGAACGGCCGGATCATCTGGCTGTGACAGACGTAGCAGCCTTCGCGAACGTAGATGTCGCGGCCCGCGAGTTCCAGCGGCGAATAGGGCCGCATGCCTTCGACCTTCTCGATGGTGTTTTCGAGATAGAACAGCGGCGCGATTTCAACGATGCCGCCGATCGAGACGACGAGAAGCGAGCCGACGAGCAGCAGCGTTGCGTTGCGTTCCAGGGTGGCGTGTTTGTCGAGAATGGACATGGGTACTGCCCTCCTATTCCGCAGCCTTGAGCACGGGCGTCGAACCGAAGATCGGGGCTTCGTCACGCACGCGGCCGAGGATGGTCATTGTTACGTTGAAGGCCATGAGCAGAGCGCCGGCGAGGAACAGGGCACCGCCCAGCGCACGCAGCACGTAGTAGGGCAGCATGGCCGCGACCGATTCCGCGAAGGAATAGACGAGGAAACCCTGGTCGTCGTATTCGCGCCACATCAGGCCCTGCTGGATACCGGCAACCCACATGACAGCGGCGTAGACGACGATGCCGAGCGTGGCGAGCCAGAAGTGCCAGTTGACCATGCGCACGCTATAGAGCCGCTCGCGGTTCCACAGCTTCGGCGTGAGGTAGTAGATGGCGCCGAAGGTGATCAGTCCGTTCCAGCCGAGCGCACCCGAATGCACGTGGCCGATCGTCCAGTCGGTATAGTGACTGAGCGAGTTGACCGTCTTGATCGACATCATCGGACCCTCGAAGGTCGCCATGCCGTAGAAGGCGACGGCCATGACCATCATGCGGATGATCGGGTCGGTGCGGATCTTGTCCCAGGCGCCCGAGAGCGTCATCAGGCCGTTGATCATGCCGCCCCAGGACGGCATCCACAGCATGATGGAGAAGACCATGCCGAGCGTCTGCGCCCAGTCCGGCAGAGCCGTATAGTGCAGGTGGTGCGGACCGGCCCAGATGTACATGAAGATCAGCGACCAGAAGTGAATGATCGACAGGCGGTAGGAATAGACGGGGCGGTTGGCCTGTTTCGGAATGAAGTAATACATCATGCCGAGGAAGCCGGCCGTCAGGAAGAAGCCGACGGCGTTGTGGCCGTACCACCATTGCGTCAGCGCGTCCTGCACGCCGGCAAAGGCCGAATAGCTCTTGGAGCCCAGGAACGACACCGGAACCGCCAGGTTGTTGACGATGTGCAGCATCGCGATGGTGACGATGAAGGCGAGATAGAACCAGTTCGCCACATAGATATGCGGCTCCTTGCGCACCAGCAGCGTGCCGAGGAACACGGCGAGATAGGCGACCCAGACGATCGTCAGCCACAGGTCGACATACCATTCCGGCTCCGCATATTCCTTCGACTGGGTGATCCCCAGCAGATAGCCGGTGGCGGCCAGGACGATGAAGAGCTGGTAGCCCCAGAACACGAACCAGGCGAGATTGCCGCCGAACAGGCGCGCACGGCTGGTGCGCTGGACGATGTAGAACGAGGTCGCGATCAGCGCGTTGCCGCCGAAGGCGAAGATCACCGCCGAGGTGTGCAGCGGCCGCATGCGACCGAAGTTGAACCACGGCTCGATGTTGAGATCCGGAAAGCCCAGTTGGAGCGCAACCACGACGCCCACGAGGAAGCCGACGACACCCCAGAAGACGGTGGCGATGACGCCATACTTCACGACTTCGTCGAAATATTCCGACTGCGGTGCGGCCGCCTTGCCTGCTGACGCCGTGCTGAAGTCGAGGCGCCGCATCATAACGATCGTGCCGCCGAGCAGCACGAAGAACAGCACCCACATATGGGCTTCGAACTGCCGGTCCTGTGCGAATCCGGCGCCTAGAAGCGCCAGGAAAGCACCGACCCCGAGCAGGATCGTCTCGAAAGTGTATTTCATGGTTGGGTCCCCAACTTTATCCAGATGCAGACGCGTGCACACGCCTAAAGGCGGCATGCCCAGCGCAGCTTGCCGGAAAGTGTCAGAATCGGGGCACCCTCACCTTGATTCAGATCAAGGCCGGGGGCCTCCACTTGCTTCACCCTCAGGAAACAATGAGGGAGCGCCATAGGAGCTGGCGTCAGAACAGCATGAAGAGAACGAATGATAGTGGAATGATCCGGGTGTGGACGGGTTTGCGAGCGCGCCCTGCCCCGATGGGCGAACCGCGGGCCTGGCTGGCACGTGCGCATCAGGAACAGCTTGCGCTCTGCAACAGCCTGGAGGAAATCGCCGACAGCCTGCCGGCTGAAATCGACCGGCAGAAATGCGCCTATGCCGCCAAGATGCTGGAGCCGCTCATACGCGAACTGCATTCGGGCGAAGAGAGCGCGGTGTTTCGCTGGGTCGAGCAGAATTTCGGCGACGACCCGTCGATCGCGGCAACGCTCGCGCGGCTCAAATACGAACATTGCGAAGATGAGTGCTTTGCCGAAGAGCTCACGGAGATGCTGGTGAAGCTCGGCGCTGCCGACGAGAGCGTCAATGCGGAGACAGCCGGCTACATGCTGCGCGGCTTCTTCACCAATCTGCGAAGGCACATCGGCTTCGAGCAGGAATGTCTTCGCACGCTGCTTCCAGTCGACCCGGACATCAATTGAACGAACGGCGGCTCGAAAGGGCCGCCGTTTCTGTATCCGGCTCAACTGCATGTTTTCTTAAATCCTATTCGATTTAAGGAAACATGCAGCAATTCAAAGTGCTACAGCGACCTTTGTGCGTCCAATAAGACGCGCGGCGCTCTAGGCGACAGGGATCAGGCGGCGATGGCGCGGCGTCGGTCCGCATGCTCCTGGATCACCAGGATCGCACCGATGAGCTTGCCGTTGCTCGACATGCACGGCGTCAGCCGGCAGCGCACCACGACGGTTCGCGCGTCGACGGTCTTGGCGAAGGTATAGTCGACCACCTCGCCCGCAAAACAGCGATCGAGATAGCTCTTCACGCGCAGCTCGAAGCGCTGGATGCCAATGAATTCGACGATATGCCGACCGATGAGATCCATCGGGCGGCTTTCGAGATGGTTGGCGTTGAGCGGATTGGTATAGAGATACCGATAATCCGGCGTGATCACGGCGATGCGGTCAGGGAAGCTGTCGAGAATCGCCTCGTTGAGAAGCCCCTCGTCCGCCCGCCCCTTGTGTGGTGCAGCCGGCGTGCGCTCCAGTCGCAAGTCGGCAGCGTTGACCGCGCCCGTGGCTGCGAAATAGCGATTGATCAGCGACTGCAAAAGCTGCGAATGGCGCAGCACGCAGGAAATATCGTCGGCCTCGACGCGCAGAATATCGATCAGAAACTGGAACTGAAGGCGGGCATCTTCGACGCTCACGGCCTTCTCATCATAGACCGACTTCAAGATGGGATCGAGCTCGCGATCCAGAAGTCCGATCAGATGTTCGTCTGCTGTACGTACTGCATACTGCAGTTGTGAATACTTGAACCAGAACAGCTCAATCAGTGCGTTCAATTCGAAACCCCAATCCCCCACGGCCGAGGCCGCGCCGATGCACTTATATGACAGGCTTTGATGATGTAGATGCTGATCTACAGCGCCGCGCGTCTTATTAGACGCGCAAAGGTCGCTGTAGCACTTCGAATTACTGCATGTTTTTATTCCTAAATCGAATAGGATTTAAGGAAACATGCAGGCGTTGACGTTTCCCCCACATCCTCAGCGAAAACCACAAAGACTTGGCCACCCAAAGCGCTTGCAGTCTGCCCCTCGCAATACAACGGTGAGTTTACACTCATTACCGCCCCGTTCAACATCAGAAAGGGAAGCTTGCGGTTTCGAAACGACTTCAACGGCGCAAAGACGGCGATTTTCTCCAGCAAATGCCTTAGGCATAGACAAAAAGGGCGTTAATGCCTGCGGCGGCAACGCCTTTTGCGGTTCGAAGAGAATCAGTCTTACAGGTAGCGCTTGATGTGCCAGCGGTCGTGGTACCACAACCATTGCCCGGGATACTCCCTCACCCAGCTCTCCACCTTGTCGTTGAGAACCTGTGCCGTGGCGTTGACGTCGACAGCGCCATCGGGCTTGCGCGGAATGTCGATCGCCGGCTCCAGCTCCAGCCGAAAACGGTTGCCGGGCAGCCGGATGCAGCGGGCGGGATAGACCTCGCAATTGAACTGCCGCACGAGCTTGGCGAGCAGCGGGTTGGTCTGCACGTCCTGGCCGAAGAATTTGGTCTTCAGGCCCTTGCGGAATTTCTGGTCGACCAGAACGCCGACGCCGTTGCCGCGCTCTAGCTGGCGGGCGAGTGCGAAGGACGAACCCGCATGCGACGGCACGAGATTGCCCATGCGCTCCTTGCGGAACTCGAAGACCTTCTCGGCGACGTAAGGGTTGTTCGGCGGACGGAAGAGCACCGTCACCTCCAGCCCGAAGGCGGAGCCAGCGACCGGCAGCATCTCGAAATTGCCGCTGTGGGCGGTAAAGACGATAAAGGGTCGCGGGTTGTCGCGCAGCTCGAGAAAGAGCGGAACGCCGGAGACTTCGACGCGGCCGGGCTTGGTCGCCTCGGGATCGAAATCGAACAGCCGGTCGAGGAAGACATATTCCGCCGCCATGCGGCCCATATTGCCCCAGCTCTCCATGGCGATCGCTTCGATCTCGGCCTCCCGCTTCTCGGGAAAGGCGTTGCGCAGATTGGTCAGCGTCAGCTTGTGCCGGCTGGTCTTCGGGCCGATGAAGCGTGCGGCGCGATCCATGAAGCGGATCGCGCCGTCAGCCGGAAACAGCTTCAGGATCGTCAGAAGCAGAAAGACGAGTTGCGCAATCAGCCACTGCCGGAAATGATCCGCCGTCAGAACCAGCCGTGTGATCAGCATGCGCACGTGGATCAATCCATCTTCAGGATGATCTTGCCGAAGATCTGGCGCGATTCCATCCGCTCCAGTGCCCGGTCGATCTCGTCGAAACCGACCTGCGTATCGATGACCGGATGCACCAGGCCGCGCGCCATCTTCTGCATGGCGTTGGCCATGTTTTCCATGCGGCAGCCGAAGGAGCCGAGCAGCTTCAGCTGCTGCTGGAACAGCATCATCAGGTTCATGTCGGTCGACACACCGGAGGTCGAGCCGCAGGTGACCAGGCGGCCTCCCCGCTTCATGCAGAGCATTGAGCCGGCCCAGGTGTCCTTGCCGACGTGTTCGAACACGACGTCGACGCCCTTCTTCTTGGTGAGCTTGCGCACGACACCTTCGAAGCGGTCGGTGCGGTAGTTGATGACGTGATCGGCGCCGAGCGCCTTGGCCTTCTCGATCTTGTCGTCGGATCCGACGGTAGTGATAACCGTGCAGCCGATCTTCTTGGCAAGCTGGATTGCCGCCGAGCCGATGCCGGAGCCGCCGGCATGGACGAGAATGGTTTCGCCTGGCTCAAGCTTGGCGTTGTCGAACAGCATGTGCTCGACCGTGCCGAAGGTGACCGGTGCAAGCGCTGCGGCCACGGCATCGATGCCCGGAGGTGCCGGCACCAGCAGGCGTGCGGGAAGATTGATCTTCTCCTGCGCGAAGCCGTCGAGGTGGAAGCCATGCACGCCGCCCACATGTTCGCAGAGATTGTCGCGACCTTCGCGGCACGGGCGGCAGAGGCCGCAGGTGCGCGCGCCATAGATCGAAACGAGCTGCCCCGGAAGCACGCTTGAAACGCCCGGGCCGATGCTTTCGACCACACCGGCCGCCTCGGCGCCGATGACGAGCGGCATCTTGCGCTTGGCAAAGGCCATGCCGCGCCAGCCCCACACGTCGATGTGGTTGAGTGCGACGGCCTTGACCCGGAGCGTCACTTCGCCCGGGCCTGGCGCTTCCGGCTCGGGAACGTCGGTGATTTCGAGCTTGCGGTCATCGAGCAGTTGCAGGGCGCGCATGATCTTTCCTCTGCCTTGAGCGGCATCATTTCGTCTGAAGTTTCTGCGGCGTGCTTCCTTAGATCGGATCCGGTTCAAGGAAGCGTGCAGCAGGCTTAAAGCGTTACAGCGTCGCTTGCGCGTCATGTTCGACGCGCGGCGCTGTGACCGCCGACTTAGGCCGGCTCGGCGGTCATGACAAGGCTGGCGTTCTGTCCGCCGAAGCCGAAGGAGTTCGACAGCACGGCAGAGACCTGCTGGCTGCGCTTCACGTTCGGCACGACGTCGAGCACGATGGCCGGGTCGGGATTCTGGTAGTTGATCGTCGGCGGCAAGGTGCCGGTCAGCATCGTCTGGATCGAGAACACTGCCTCGACTGCGCCTGCAGCCGTCAGCGTGTGGCCGATCATCGACTTGTTCGACGAAACCGGGATCGACGGCAGATGTTCGCCGAAGACGGCCGACATCGACAGATATTCCATCTTGTCGTTTTCCGGCGTCGAAGTGCCATGGGCGTTGATGTAGCCGATGCCACCTTCGTCGATGCCGGCGTCGGCAAGGGCCGCGCGGATCGTCGCGATCGCCGGGCCGCCATCGGGCGACGAGCGCGTGCGGTGGAAGAGATCGGCCTTCTCGCCGCACCCCTTCAGGATGCCGTAGACACGGGCGCCACGAGCGACCGCTGCTTCCAGCGATTCCAGCACCAGGGTTGCCGCGCCTTCGGCGATGACGAAGCCGTCACGGTCCTTGGTGAAGGGCTTGGAGGCCTTTTCCGGCGGGTCGTTCTGGGTCGACAGCGCCGAGAGCAGCGCAAAGCGGATCAGCGCCTCGGCACTGACCGAACCGTCGGTCGCGACTGTCAGCGCGCGATCGGTGCGGCCCTGGCGAATGGCCTCGACGCCGAGCTGGATTGCAGTTGCGCCCGAGGCGCAGGCCGTCGACAGCGTCACCGGCAGGCCGCGGGTGCCGAAGCGATCGGCAAGGCGTTCGGAGATCGCGCCGAAAAGCACGGCCTCGTGAAACACCGGATCGGCCTTCTCGCGCATCGCGGCAAGGAAGCGATTGTAGGCGTCGCCCGGCTGGGTCGACGGTGGCGAGCGGTCGGCCAGTTCAAAGCGCGCGCTCCATTCCGGCTCGATCGGCGGAGCGGCGAGAAACAGCGGGCCGTTGAAATCGCCGGAAAGACCGGCCTGCGCCAACGCCTCAAGCGTCGTTTCGCGCGCCATGGCGTAGGAGCGCTCGACCGAATTGGCCGCCGGGACCTCGATGAAATCGACCATGCCCGAAATGCGCGTGTTCAGGCCTTCCGTCGGGAAACGGGTGATCTTGCGGATGCCGGAGACGCCGCCGGTCAGCGCCGCCCAGTTGTCTTCGAGACCCTGGCCGAGCGAGGTGATGACGCCCATGCCGGTGACGGCGACGATCGGACGACCGAGATGATCCTTGTAAGCGTTGCTCATCAATCGTTCCTCTTATTCGGCCGAAAGGACCGCGACGCCTTCGCCGCGTGAATGACCAATGGTCGTCACGACCGCCGTTCTGGCGCCCGCCGTCATCGGTTTTTCGAAGCTTGCGTCGAAAGCCGGAACCTTGGCGCCGTGGCCGAGCGCCAGTGCGGCAAGCGCGAGGCCCGCCGGAAACTGCGCTTCGATGCTGTGGCCGACAAGCCCGCCATAGGCGCGCACCGGCGCGCCGGCGAGCTTTGCTTCCAGAAAGGTCTTTTCGTGGGCAACGAGATCATGCAGGCCCGAGGTGCCGGAGAAGACCACTGTCTGCGCCGGATCGAGCGTTTCGGCCGGTTTTGCCAGATCGGCAAGGCGCGCCTCCAGCTTGCCGTCGCTGCGGCTGCCACGGTCGCTGCCGATCGCGTCGATCGTGGCATAGATGCGGGCGCCTCGGGCTTCGGCATATTCGCGCGATTCCAGCATCAGGAAGGCGCCGACGGAACCGAGGATCATTCCGCCGCCATCCTGGCGCTTGCGCGACCAGATCGGCTGCCAGTCGCCGACCGTCTGCGCCTGGATGGCCTCCGTCATCAGCATGATGTCGAGACGTTCGGCCGAAAATGCGCCGCCCGCCAGCGTATGTGTCGACTGTCCCGCCTTGATGCGGAAGAACGCCGTTTCGATCGCCGAAATGCCGGCCGCCTCTTCGCCCATGAAGGTGCGCGACGATCCCGTCACCTTGTGCACGATCGAGATGTTACCGGCGAGAAGGTTGGAGAGCTGGGCGAGGAACAGCGTCGGGCGCAGTTCGGTCGTCAGCTTCTCGTTCAGCAGCTGCTCGCGGTCGTTGCGCTTCAGCGCCTCGTCGACGATCAGCGAATCGACATTGATGTCGCGCTCGCCGCCGCCGGCGGCCACGATCATGTCCATGCTGCCGCAGGCGTCGAGATTGTCCTTGAGGCCGGCGTCGTCGAGCGCCAGGCCTGCTGCAAACACGCCGAGGCGCTGCCAGTTTTCCATCTGGCGCTGGTCGCCACGCTTGGCGATCTGCTGCGACCAGTCGATCTGCGGCAGCGGATGCACCGGATAGGGCTTGAACTTTTCGGCCTCGACGCGTGGCTCCGGCGCCTCGGCCGCGTTCAGAAACGCCACATGCGGCTCGACGCCGACACCCTGGCTTGTGACGATACCGACGCCGGTGATCACCACGTCGTTTGCGGATTTGCTCATCTTCACTTCTCCGAAGCGGCATCCGCCGCAAGTGCCGTCATCAGGCCCACCTCGCCGGCGCGCCTGCGCACGATATCGCCGAGCGGCACCTGATCGAACGGCATCGTTCTGAGTTTCAATTGTGCGTCACAGACCTTCTTGCCCGCAGACGTGATCTTCGCCTTGGTGACGGCGAAACCGGAGCCATCGTGCTCGAGGAAGGCTTCGATATCGAGTTCTGCCGACGGCTCGACGAAGGCCCGCATCTTGGCGCCATCGACCGACATCAGAAACGGCATTGCCGCGAAATTGGTCGCGGCCAGCACCAGAAATCCCGAAGCCTGCGCCATCGTCTCGATCAGAAGCACACCCGGCACCAGCGGATAGCCTGGAAAGTGGCCCTCGAATACCGGGCTCTTTTCGGGAACGACGGATCGCGCCGTCAGCCGGCCAGCCGACAGATCGACCGTTTCGACACGATCGATCATCTGGAAGTATTCAAGGAGCATGGAGGCTCACCCCGTTTGGTTTCGGGCTCAAGTAAAAACGCCAATGCCGCCTGTCAAGCGCGAGGCGCGACCGGCGGCATTGGAAATCGAGTGGAAAGGCTTGAACCTTGGCCCGATCAGGCCTTGGCAGCCCGCAGCTCGTCGATCTTGGCGCAGAGGTTCTTGAGCACGAAGTATTCTTCGGTCGAAACCTTGCCTTCGTTGACTTCCTGCGTCCACTGTTCCAGCGGAATCTTGATACCGAAATCCTTGTCGATCGCAAAGACGATGTCCAGGAAGTCCAGGCTGTCGATGCCGAGATCGTCGATCGTGTGGCTTTCCGGCGTAATCGTCTCGCGATCGATCTCGCTCGTTTCAGCGATGATGTCGGCAACCTTGTCGAATGTAGCAGTCACGCGCATACCTCTTTATTATTTTATTCCGAGTCTCGGCGATCCTATAGGTAAATGCGCCGCAAAAGCCAATGGCCTTGATGGCAACCTCTGCGATTTGAAATGCGGTGTTGCTAAACGGCGACCGAATGGCGCCCCCGTCCTGACTGAAGATGAGTGTCGAAAATGGCCGCCACCGACCGGGCAAACGGCCGGCCGCGTTCGGTAAGGCTGAAGACGCCGTCCTCGATCGTCGTCAGCCCGTCCACATCCCTTGCGCGCCAGAGCTTTGCCTCCTCGACGACCGCTCCGGCGAGTTCAGGAAACTCCGCCTTGATTCGCGAGAACGAGAAGGCGAAATCGCACATGATGGATGCGATCACCCGCGCCCGCAGGCGATCATCAGGCGTCAGCATGTAGCCGCGCACCGCGGCCAGGCCTGCGTTCTCCACCTGGCGCAGATATTCGCCGGTTGCCGGCATATTCTGCACATAACCTTGACGGAACTGGCCGATCGCCGAGGCGCCAAGACCGATCAGGGTTTCGGCGCTGTCACATGTATAGCCCTGGAAATTCCGGCGCAGGCGCCCTTCCCGGTTGGCAACGGCCAGACTGTCGCCGGGCCTGGCGAAATGGTCGATGCCGATCGCCTCGTAGCCGGCGGCAACAAGCATGTCGGCCGCCCGGCTCATCTGGGCAAAACGTTCGACGATACCTGGCAGGCTCTCGTCTGATATCATCGACTGGTGCTTCTTCATCCACGGCACATGGGCATAGCCGAAGAGCGCGACGCGATCCGGCGCCAGCGACACGACGGCGTCGATCGTTGCCTCCAGCGACGACAGGCTCTGGTAGGGCAAGCCGTAAAGCACGTCGCAATTGACCGAACCCACGCCGCGGGCTCGCGAAGCCTCGATCGCATCACGCGTCTGCTCATAGGTCTGGATGCGGTTGATCGCCTTCTGTACCACGGGGTCGAAATCCTGGACGCCGAAGCTCGCCCGCGTCATGCCGATCGCTGCCAGCGCGTCGTGGCGCGCCGCGTCGAGGTCGTTCGGGTCCATCTCGATGCTGATTTCGCAATCGCTGGAAAATTCGAAGTGACTGCTGAAGGCGCGCTTGAGCGCGATCAGATCGTCCGGCCTGACCAGTGTCGGCGATCCGCCGCCCAGATGCAGCGCCGTGACCTTCGCTTGGCGGTTCACCCGCCCGCCGATCGTGGCGATTTCGCGGTGCAGTCCGTTCAGGTAGCTCGCCACCGGCTCGTAGCGTAACGTCTGCTTGGTGTGACAGGCACAGAACCAGCACAGCCGGTCGCAATAGGGCACATGGGCGTAAAGCGACAGCGCCTCACCCGGCCCGATGGCCTCTAGCCAGGACTGGTACTCAGCCTGACCGACCGCCTCCGAAAAATGCGGCGCGGTGGGGTAACTGGTATAGCGCGGCACGGGGCTCGCATATTTCAGGATCAGAGCGTCGTCCATCGGTCTCTCCGTCAAGATGGCAAACGCATAGGACGGATGGGAAAGCACGCCGTTGATTTTGATCAAGCCGTCGAATTAACACGTTAAAATTGACAATGCTCAATTCAACATGAGACATTGTTTCGCGCTTCCGGAATTAGCACCTGTCAACTCTTGATTTAACCGCCCGCATCCTCTTTGGTCCCTCGAACAAACCCGATGCAGGGAAGAAAGATTTGCAGATCGTGACCGAACATCGCCGCAAGGATATCCACAATTCGGACATTCCAGCCGTCTGTGCTGCCTGCGAGGCGCGCCACGGCGGCGTCTGCGGCACGCTGACTGCTGACCAGCTTCTCGACCTCAGCCGGCATTCGACCCGCAGGCGTGTCGAACCCGGTCGCGAGGTCGTCGGCCAGGGCGAAATGACTGACAGCTACGCCAACATCATCAGCGGCGTCGTCAAGCTGAGCAAGGTTCTCTCCGACGGACGCCAGCAGATCGTCGGCCTGCAGTTCGCTCCCGATTTCATGGGCCGGCCGTTCACGCGTGAAAGCGCGCTGACCGCCGAAGCGGCGATCGACACCGACATCTGTTCGTTCCCGCGCAATGTCATCGAGCGGCTCGTTGCCGATGCGCCGGGCCTTGAACACCGCCTGCACGAACAGGCGCTGAAGGAACTGGACGAAGCGCGCGACTGGATGCTGACGCTCGGCCGCAAGACCGCGCAGGAAAAGGTGGCGAGCTTTCTCTATATCATCGCCACTCACATCGATCCGGAAAACGGCACGGCAACAGCATTCGATCTGCCACTGTCGCGCGCCGATATCGCCGACTATCTCGGCCTGACGATCGAGACCGTCAGCCGGCAGGTGACCAAGCTGCGCAAGGACAATGTCATCCACATCGAAAACAGCCGTCACGTCACCGTGCCAAGCATGGACCGGTTGATGCAGGTGGCCGGCATCGACTGAGTCCGCCGTCCAAGGTTCAGCGCGTTTCCGCTTTAAAGAAGTCGCGGAAAACCGCTGCGCACTTCTCCGGGAAATGCTCTATCTCTTTGTTTTATGCATTCTCCGACGGAAAACCGCTCCGCACTTTTCCTGGAAATGCTTTTAACGCGTGATGACGATGCGCGTGTTTTTCAGCCCGTGTTCACGGGCAAGCGCGAAGAACTCCGCGGCATTGTTGGGATGCAACCGCACGCATCCGTGTGAGGCAGGGCGGCCCAGGCGCTTGACATCATAGGTCGCGTGAACAGCATAGCCACCGTTGAAGAACACGGCGTAAGGCATTGGCGCATCATCATATTTTTTCGAGCGATGATTGCGCGAAAGCCACTTGGCCTTCCAGCTCCCCTTCGGCGTGACATAGCCCTTGCGCGCGGTGGAAACCTTCCAGCGATACATCACGACGCCGTTCTGCTTTACCACCATCGTCTGGGAGGAGAGGCTGATCTTGGCAACGAGATTGGCGGCGTTCAGCGGCTGAACGGAAAACTGCATCAGAACGGCAATCACCACAATCAGGGATGTGTGTCGCATGCTTCACTCCCCGCGTGTGAAACCTCGACTGCATGCCTCCGATCAGCGGAGAAAATCCCGCAGCAGGCTTCAGGCGCGTTGCAGCATCCTTTGCGCGTCATATTTGACCCGCAAGGCCGCAATCAGTGGAACCAAACGTCCGCAGAGAATAACCGGCCCGTAATGTTGCAAGTTTAATACATATGGAAAGAAAAGTCTTAATGCCAAGATCAACTTGCCGTGGATACGCGGTAGAAACCGATCAAATCATGGCGATCAGAAGAACAGCCAAGGTCATTGCCGAACAAGCACCATAGAATACAGCGATACCGGCGTCGATGTCTTCGCTTTCGGCAACGGCGCGGCCAGGCCCATTGATCATCGGTTCGCTGACCATGACCCCGCCATAGACGCGCGGACCCGCTAGCTGCAGGTCCAGCGCGCCGGCCATCGCCGCTTCCGGCCAACCTGAGTTGGGGGAGCGGTGCAGGCCGTGATCGCGAAACGCCACTCCGATCGCATCGGCCGCCGCGGGGCGCCCACGATGCAGCCAGGCGCCGGCAGCGATCAACAGGACGGATAGTCTCGCTGCCGGCAGGTTGGCGACATCGTCGAGCCGGGCGGAGGCCCAGCCGAAATTGAGGTATTTCGGCGATTTGTGGCCGATCATCGAATCGGCGGTGTTCAGCATCTTGTAGGCGAGCAGCCCGGGAAGACCGGCAACCGCATACCAGAAGGCAGGCGCCACCACCCCATCGGAAAAGTTCTCGGCAAGGCTTTCGATCGCGGCGCGGCAGACGGCGGGCGCATCGAGCGTCTTCGGGTCGCGCCCGACGATCATCGACACGGCGTTTCGGCCGCCTTCCAGCCCCCCCAACCGCAAGCCTTCGGCAACGCGCCGGACATGATCGCCAAGGCTCTTCTGCGCCAGGAACACCGCAACGACGACAGCCTCGAGCAGGTAGCCGATGGGGGCCATCACCGAGAACAAGCGGTGCAGGATGCTGCCGGCAAGCACGCTGGCAAGCAGCAGCACGCCGATCGTCAGGATACCGCGTATTTTCAGGGCGCCGGCACCGAGGCTCTCATGCCTGTTCAGCGCCCCATCAAAAACCGCGATCGCCTTGCCGAAAAACACCACGGGATGCGGCAGGCGTGACCAGAGCCAGTCCGGATCACCGACGACACGATCAAGCAGCAGGGCAGCCACAAGGATGAGAAGAATCTCGCTCGACACTCAGCACTCCCCTGGGCGCAACGCGTCCCCAGGGCGCAACGCGTCCCCACGGCGCAGGGCGTCCGCCAGTCGCCGGTCACCTTCCGCATCGGGCGCAAGCCCGATCCTGAGCCAGCGAGAATCGTAGTCGAATTTGCGCGTCAGGATCTGCGCCTCGCAGAGATGACGGTGCAAGGCATGGGCATCGGCATGTTCCACCAGCACGAACAGCCCGGTTCCACCGATGCGCTTGAGACCGGCCTCATCAAGAACCGCATCGAGCCCGGCGCGACGCTCAAGAATGCCCGCGGCGATCGCTTGCGTATCGCCGGACATCAATGCCTTGGAGATAACCAGCGCCGGCCCGGACACTGCCCAGGGGCCGAGCCACTCACGAAATGCATCGAGCACGGTATCGGCTGCCACGACGAAGCCCAGGCGCAGGCCAGCCAGACCGAAAAATTTCCCGAAGGAGCGGAAGACGATGAGATTGTCGTGGGCGCCGACTTGGCCGGCGACACTGAAGTCCGGCTCCAGATCGCCGAAGGCCTCGTCGACGACCAGCACGCCGCCATTCGCCGCCATCGTCGCCGCCATCGCCAGGATTCCTGCCGGCTGGAAGGCGCGGCCGGTCGGGTTGTTGGGGTTGACCACAACTGCAAGGCCGTGGTCGACGCCAAGATCCTCGGCACGCTCCACCCGATCGACGGCAAAGCCTGCCGCGGCCAGCACGCGTGCGTATTCGCCATAGGTCGGGCCGAAGACCGCGACGCGGCGACCGGTAGGAACCAGCCGCGGCAACAGCTGGATCACCGACTGGGTGCCGGGAACCGGCAAGGGCTGGATACCATCGGTTCGGTAGTAGCTGGCGGCGGCAGCGCGCGCGCCATCGATCGTCAGTTTGTCGGGCAGCCGGTGCCAGGCCTGCTGCGGCACCGGCGGCAATTCGACCGGGCGCGGATTGATGCCGGTCGACAGGTCAAGCCAGTCCTCGAAGCGGCCGCCGAAACGGGCAGCGGCTTCGGTGACGCCGCCGCCATGCACGATCGGCGCGCTCATGGCCTGCCCGCAATATCGATGAGATGCATGAACGAGCCGGCGACATTATCGCGCTTCAAACCCGCCTGCCCCAGATCTACGCTGGCGGCATCGCTGACGGAAAACAGCCGATCGGCTGCCCCTTCCGAGACGATGGTCGCATAGTGGAATTCGTGCGCCGTCATGGGTCCATCGAAGAATGTGTTGTCGAGGGGCACGACGCGGCGGTAGCCGAGGTGCCGCCTGCGCTCGGCAAAACTTGTGGTGAGCGGCAGCAGGCCGAGCATTTCGTAGCGCGCACCGTCGGCCGCGACAAGCCCCTCGCCCAGCACCATGTAGCCGCCGCACTCGCCGAAGATCCGCGCGCCACGCCTGGCCGCCGTCCCGATACCGGATCGGAAGGCTGCCGCCGCCTGCAGGCGTCCAGCATGAAGCTCGGGATAGCCGCCCGGCAGATAGACCGCATCGGCCGCCACGTCCGGGCCTTCGTCGGCAAGTGGCGAAAAGAAGGAGATTTCCGCCCCGGCGCGGCGCCAGCCGAAGAGCAGGTGTTCGTAGCAGAAGGCGAAGGCCACATCCCGTGCCACGGCGATATGCTGGCCGAGCGGTTTGAACCGGGTGACCTCGGCCATCACCCGCTCTTCCGGTGAAAGTGCTGACGCAGCGCGGATCGCGTCGAGATCGCAGGTCGCCTCGACCCGGTCCGCCGCATAGTCGATGAAAGTTTCAAGCGTGCCGTGTTCTCCTGCCTGCACCAGGCCGAGGTGCCGCTCGGGCAGCTTCAGGGCACCATCCTGCCGCAGCACGCCGAAGACAGGCATGGCCACGCGCGTCAGCGCATCGCGCAGCATCATCTCATGCCGATCGCTGCCGACCTTGTTGAGAATGACGCCGGCAACGCGGATATCTTTGCGGTGATCGGCATAACCGCGCACCAGTGCCGCCACCGAATGCGACATGCGGGCACAATCGACCACCAGGATGACGGCGAGATCGAGTGCCGCGGCAAGATCGGCCGGCGCACCGCTGCCGTCGGCGGCACCGTCATGCAGGCCCATCATCGCCTCGACGACGAGCGTGCGCCCATCGGCGGCGTAGGCCGCATTTGTCGCGAGAAGCGCGGGGCGCATGGCCCAAGGGTCATAGTTGAGGCAGGGCTCGCCGCTCGCCGCGGTATGAAATGCCGGGTCGATATAATCAGGACCTGCCTTTCCCGGCGCGATCGCCATGCCGCGCCGTCGCATGGCGCGCATCAGCCCGAGTGTCACCGTGGTCTTGCCGGAGCCCGAACAGGGCGCGGCGATCAGCAATCCGCTCATGCGGGATCCCTGAGCCCGCGGCTTGCAAGAGGATCGGCCACAAGCTGCCGCCCATCAAGCGCCCCGATCCAGTCGAGCGACGCCCGCAGGCGCACGACCTCGCCGACGACGACGATCGCCGGCGGCTCCAGACCGGAAGCGATAACATCGGCTTCGGCGCGCGCCAGCGTCGTTTCGAGCACCGTCTGCTCCGGCGTTGCCGCATTGCAGACGAAGGCCACCGGCTCTTCCGGCGAGCGCCCGGCACCAATGAGATTGGCGGCGATGGCGCCGATATGTTTCATCGCCATGTACATCACGATCACGGGCGAGCCCGAGGCAATGCCTTGCCAATTGATGCGGTCCGGCACTAGGCCGGAGGAGTCGTGACCGGTCAGGAACGTGACGGCGTGGTTGACCTCGCGGTGGGTGACGGGAATGCCGGCATAGGCAAGCCCACCAATCCCGGCAGTAATGCCCGGCACGATGCGAAACGGGATGCGGTTTTCGACCAGCGTCAGCGCCTCCTCGCCACCCCGCCCGAAGACGAAGGGATCGCCGCCCTTGAGACGCAGGACGCGCTGGCCGGCGCGCGCCAGCTCGACGAGCCGGAGAGAAATATCGCGCTGTTTCGGCGAAGGCTTGCCACCGCGCTTGCCGGCAAACTCCAGCACGGCGCCCGGCCGGGCGAGCTTCAGGCAGTCCTCGTTGACCAGCGCGTCGTGAACGATGACATCCGCCTGCCGCAGCGCATTGGCGGCATGAAGCGTCAGCAGGCCGGGGTCGCCCGGGCCAGCGCCGACGAGCCAGACGGTACCGGGCTCAAGCGCAGGCAGGCCGGAAAAAATCGTGTCGTTCATGCCGTTTCTCCCGCCACGCGCTTAAAGCCTACCGCTGAACTGCCTTGGCACCGAGCGGATTCAGATTCACAGGAATTCCGCATAGTTATTTGAAATATCTTGCATATCTTTACCAAAACGCGATCCGAGAAATAGCTCATGATGCGGCCGCCAGGGTTGCCGGCATGATTGCCAGACGGTGATCGGCAGGCCCGGCAATCGCTGCCGTTGCATGTGAAGACGTGAGCTTGGCAACCAGCAACACGCTTGCCGAGCCGGCGCCGACAAGAGCGGCGCCCTCGGCAACACCGTGGCAGCCGGTATGGGCAAAGACAATCGCCGAGGGATTTTGCAGCCGGGGCGCTTCGGCTTCAAGCGTCGCCGCATCGAAGAAGCGTGCGGCCACGGCAAAGTGCTCGGCGGCAGCGTGGATCGCCGGCTCGCCGCGCCTCGCGTCGAGCGAGGCGACGAAGCCGATATCGGCTTTGTCAGCGCCGGCCTGCGCCAACGCCTTTTCGGCAAGCGCAATCACTTCATCAATCGGCGTGCCGCGCTCGCAGCCAAGACCGAGGACGAGTGGTCCCGGCGGTCGCCGCGCTATGCTGGATGATTTCATGGTCGACCTCGGCCCCCTTCGCGGCAATCCACACGAAGCGCCGCCCGGCTCAAATCCCGGGTCGGTCTGGACAGCACCGATTCCAGCCCCCTGCCTGGGTCGGCCGCATCGGACGCTCTTTCAGTCCGCCAGAAGCGGACGCCGTCGCACATCCGTCATTTTTACCGGAGGCAACCGCACGGGTCAAACCGGATTGCGCCATCGCCATGTCGCGTTTGACGAAACCCACCACTCGCCTTCGGCGCGCGCATACCGCCAGAACCGGCAATCGACGGAAGACAGCAAACGCCCATCCGAGTACCCATAGTCTCAGAATAAGGCACTGATTTCTTGAGAGAATTCTCATCTTGCGACGAGCATCGCAGATGCACCACGACAGAAGGCTTTGCATTTCGCCGCGGCCTCTGACACAAGGCGAGAAAGGCCTGCATACTCCTCCCTCCTCGAGTCTCTCCCGTGCAAGATCTCGCTTTCCACCTGCTCGTGTTCCTGTTCGTTGCCGCCTTCATTGCCGGCTTCATCGATTCGATCGCCGGCGGTGGCGGCATGATTACCATTCCCGCCATGCTGATTGCCGGCATCCCGCCGCTCCAGACGCTGGGCACCAACAAGCTGCAGGGGCTGTTCGGCTCGGGCTCGGCAACCCTTTCCTATGCCCGGCGCGGTCACGTGAACCTGAAAGAGCAATTGCCGATGGCGCTGATGTCGGCGGCGGGCTCCGTGTTGGGCGCGCTGCTCGCGACCGTCGTTCCCGGCGACGTTCTGAAGGCGATCCTACCCTTCCTGCTGATTGCCATCGCGCTCTATTTCGGCCTCAAGCCGAACATGGGCGACGTCGACCAGCACCGCCGCATCACGCCGTTCGTGTTCACGCTGACGCTCGTGCCGCTGATCGGCTTCTACGACGGCGTCTTCGGTCCCGGCACCGGCTCGTTCTTCATGCTCGGCTTCGTCACGCTTGCCGGATTCGGCGTCTTGAAGGCGACGGCACATACGAAATTCCTGAACTTCGGCTCGAATGTCGGCGCCTTCGCCGTCTTCCTGTTCTTCGGCGCCATCCTGTGGAAGATCGGCCTGATGATGGGCGTCGCCCAGTTCCTCGGCGCCCAGGTCGGCTCGCGCTATGCCATGGCCAAAGGCGCCAAGATCATCAAGCCGCTGCTCGTCGTCGTCTCGATCGCGCTGGCCGCCCGGTTGCTGGCCGACCCGACACATCCGCTGCGCATCTGGCTGGGGCTCTGAGGCGGGACCCACCTACGCGCTGTTTGCCTGTGCTGCCGAGCGCAGGCGGCCAACGTCATCCTCACGCGACCGGTCAAAGGCTCGGATCTGAAGAGCTGGGCGTTGGCGGTCGCCTGACGTGCGGGTCCCAGAAAGGCGCGTGTCGCACTGGCCCGCAAGCTGGCGGTGGTGTTGCACCACATGCTCATGGACAGAACCAACTTCATTCCCCACAAGGTGACGCCAGCCATGGCCGCTTGAGCCGGAAGGAGACAACAACACAGGTTTCGGGTGGGCACTGCCATCAGCCCCCCCGAGCGAGGTCCCTTCGCCGGGACGATGGATGGGTTAGGCCGCAGACTTGGGCGCAGCACTCAGGTGACTGCGCGCCCCTAGATTGGCCAGCCGGTCCTCAGCAGACCCCATAGAGCAGCGGCCCAGCGTCGACTGCGAACAGAAGCAAGCACTCGGCGAGGGATTAAGCTCACAAGGGATTGACTCAAGGCCCGTTACAGAAGGCCAAGTCTCCCGCACTCCTTGGCGGGAGGTTCGAACTTAGGAGATTACAATGAAAATTATTATCGCCGCAGTGGCATCACTCGCGTTTGCGACTTCCGCTATTGCTGCTGTGCCGTCGACGCCAACCGAGAAGAAGCCCACTGTCAAAACTGCAGGCCAAGTTGAACTGGCATGGGGCAAAAACCGCTCGGGCCAAACCACGACATCGTCCGACAAGTACTCGAACGGCAGGACCTTTCGCTGATCCAGCCTAATGCAAAAAGGGCGGCTGCGGCCACCCTGAATTTTGGCAATATGCGGCTATGGCGGGAAGCGGTGACGTCCTCCCCAAGGCCCCCGCGGGTGTCACCTCTCACCGTCGGCTCGCCGGTGAAATTCCCGTAACCAAGACGAAAGTCGAGCAAGGCCGCACCTTGAGCCTCTAGTCGCTAGAGATTTCAGAGTGCCACTCATGCTTCGCCAGTCAGGGGCCGCATGGGGCCGCCTGCCCGCGAAGCGTCGTGCTGTCCTTCGCTCGCCTTGAGGTTCCAATGTTTACCACCCTGCCCGCCATCCTGATGCTTGTCGTCGGCCTGTTCACCCTGGCGCTGGCGATCCTGCGCCGCGTGCAGTCTGGCCGCTCGCCCGTTGTGCTGACCTATGGCAACGACGCGGAAGGTTTTGCCGGCAAGCTCTTTCGGATGATCGTGGCGGCGCTGGTGGTTCATCTCCTGGCGATCGCCGCCTTTCCCGATGCGGTCGGCGCCACGCTCGGCCGGATCCCGATGCTCGACAAGCCGCTCCTTCACGCCGTTGGCCTCGTGCTCATGACGCTCGGCGGCGGGTTGACGATGCTGTCGCAATGGGCGATGCGCCACTCGTGGAAGATCGGCATACCGGAGGAGCAGGACGCGCCGCTGGTCACCTCCGGCCTCTACGCGTTTTCCCGCAACCCGATTTATGTCGGCATGGTCACGGCGCTGACCGGCACCGTGCTGGCCGTGCCGAACGTCGCCTCGGTGGCGCTCACTCTCTCAGCCTGGATATCGATCTCCTATCAGATCCGCATGGAGGAAACGTACCTCTCCCGCGCTTTTGGCGAGGCGTATGGCGCCTATTGCAAGCGCGTCCGGCGGTGGATCTGAAATCACGCGGATTGCGCGCCAATGGAACCTGCGGCGGCTGGACCCGCACCCGACCTCAAAACACCGCCAGCAGCAGCGCGCCGGCGGCAATGAAAACGACACCGAGCCAGTTCATCAGGTTGAGCTTTTCGCCGAGGAACAGCACGCCGAAGATGGCGACCATGACGATCGACAGCTTGTCGATCGGCGCCACCCGCGCCGCATCGCCGAGCTTCAGGGCGCGGAAATAGGCAAGCCAGGAGGCGCCGGTGGCAAGGCCGGAAAGTGCCAGAAACAGCCATGTCCGCCCCGGGATTTCCGAAGGCTTCTGCCATTGCCCCGTTGCCGCGACGATGCCGGCCAACACGAGGAGGATGACGACGGTGCGGATCAGCGTGGCGAAGTCGGAGTTGATCTGGGCAACCCCGACCTTGGCAAACACTGCCGTGAGCGCCGCAAAGGCAGCCGAAAGCAGAGCCCAGAACTGCCAGCTCTGGCTCATCAGAACTCGACGCCCTTCTGCGCCTTGATGCCGGAGCGGAACGGATGCTTGATCAATTCCATCTCGGTCACCAGATCGGCGGCTTCGATCAGGTCTTCCTTGGCGTTGCGGCCGGTCAGGACCACATGGGTCATGTGCGGCTTTTCTTCCTTCAGGAAGCGCACGACTTCGGCCACGTCGATATAGTCGTAGCGCAGCGCGATGTTGATTTCGTCGAGCAGCACCATCGAGTTGCGCTCGTCGCGGATCAGTTCCTTGGCCTTCTCCCAGGCCTTTTCCGCCATCGCCACGTCGCGGGCGCGGTCCTGCGTTTCCCAGGTAAAACCCTCGCCGAGCGTATAGAACTGGCAGACATCGCCGAAATGCTTCTCGATCAGGTCGCGCTCTCCGGTTTCCCAGGCGCCCTTGATGAACTGCACGACGGCGCAGGGCATGCCATGGGCGATATGGCGGAAGATCATGCCGAAGCCGGCGGTCGACTTGCCCTTGCCCTTGCCGGTGTTGACAATGATCAGACCCTTCTCGTCGGTCTTCGTCGCCATGATCTTTTCGCGTGCGGTCTTCTTCTTCGCCATCTTCATCGCATGGCGGGCATCATCCTTTTCGGCGACACCTTCACCCGTGCTCACCACTTCTTCGCTCATGACGTTCTCCTCAATCATATGAATCTATCGTGGGATGCGGACGTAGTACCGCCCGCGATCTCACTCTTTGCAATTGCGCAACTCCGGACGGAAAACCGTTTCAAGCTTTCCCCGGAGCTGCTCTATTCGTTTCCGGCGCGAAGCCGCACCGCAGCCGTTGTGCGGCCGCTCAGTTCAAAGCGTGCCGAGTTGGAGCGCGGGATCCAGAGATTACGGTCGATCGCCTCCAGCAACCGCTCCGAGAGCTCGGCGAGTGCCGCCGGGTTCTTGTCGCGCAGGAAGCCTGACACCCGCTCGTCGACGATGAAAGCCTGGTAGGCAGCCTCGAAATGATGGTCGCGCACGGCACCCGTGGTTGCGGCAAAGGCAAACATGTAGTCGACCGTCGCGGCGATCTCGAAGGCGCCCTTGTAGCCGTGGCGCATGACGCCATCGATCCACTTGGGGTTGACGACGCGCGCGCGCACCACACGGCCGATCTCTTCCTCCAGCGAGCGGATGACCGGCTTTTCCGGCCGGGAGTGGTCATTGTGGTAAATCGCCGGCCGGGCGCCGCTCAGGTGCTCGGCGGCAAGGCTCATGCCGCCTTCGAACTGGTAGTAGTCGTCGCTGTCGAGCAGGTCGTGTTCGCGGTTGTCCTGGTTCTGGACCACCGCTTCGATCGTGCGCAGCCGCTCCTCGAAGAGCTCCCGTCCCGCCTTGCCCTCCTCGCCGGCGCCATAGGCATAGGCGCCCCAGGTGAGATAGGCATCGGCGAGATCGGCTTTGCTGTCCCAGCCCTTCTCGTCGATCAGCGCCTGCAGGCCGGCGCCGTAGGCTCCGGGCTTGGCACCGAAGACGCGGTAGGAGGCGCGGCGCGCGGCTTCCGCCGGCTCGACGCCCGACGCCTCCAGCCGCTGCGTCTCGGCGCGCATGCGCGCGGCGATCATATTGTCGGCATCGTCTTCCTCAAGCGCCCCGACGGCACGGATCGCCTTGTCGAACAGCGCGATCTGGTCCGGGAAGGCATCGCGGAAGAAGCCTGATATCCGCAGCGTCACGTCGACGCGCGGGCGGCCAAGCATCGCCAGAGGCACGATTTCATAGCCCATCACCCGGCGCGAGACCATGTCCCAGGTGGGCTTGGTGCCGATCAGCGCCAGGGCCTGGGCGATGTCGTCACCGCCGGTGCGCATGTTCGCCGTGCCCCAGGCCGTCAGGCCGAATGAGGACGGCCATTCGCCGTGATCCTGCAGATAGCGGCGGATCAGCAGTTCGGCGGATTTCTTGCCAAGTTCAAAGGCCGCCGGCGTCGGCACCGAGCGGCTGTCGACGGAGTAGAAATTGCGGCCGGTCGGCAGCACGTCGGGACGGCCGCGGGTCGGCGCGCCGGAAGGCCCCGGCGCCACGAAGCGGCCATCAAGGCCGGTGAGAAAGCCGGCCATCTCGGCAGCGCCGGAGTTGATGATCGATGGCTTCAGTCGCGCCTCGATCTCGCCAAGCACGGTGCGGGTGGCAGGCCAGTCCTCGGGCGCGAGCGTCTCGCCAGAAACGAACGCCGCCGCCAGCAGCTCGATGCGCTCGACAGTATCGCCGGCCGTCCGCCACGGTGCATCGGAAATGGAGGAAAGCATGTCCGGCCGTGCGCCTTCCCAGGGATCGGACATCACGCAATCGAGCGGATCGAAGCCGAGCCCGGCATCCGCGGCCATCGCCCGCTGCAGGCTCTGGTCGGCGCCTTCGCCAAGGCTGCGCGGCACCCGCGCCAGCGCCACGGTCAGGTCGGTCAGCAACCGCCCCTCCGGTGCAACGCCAAAAATGTGCAGGCCATCGCGGATCTGCATTTCCTTGAGGTCGCAGAGATAGGCGTCGAGCTTCTCCAGCGCCTTGTCGTCGCTGTCGCCCTTGTCGATACCGGCATCGTGGTCGAGGCCGATGTCACGCACGAGGTCGAGGATCTGCCGGCTGAGCAGCCTGAGCCGGCGCGGATCGCCGCCGGCCGCGTCGTAATATTCGTCGACCAGCGCTTCGAGATCCTTCAGCGGCCCATAGGATTCCGCCCTCGTCAGCGGCGGCGTCAAATGGTCGATGATGACGGCGCTGGTGCGGCGCTTGGCTTGCGTGCCCTCGCCGGGATCGTTGACGATGAAGGGGTAGACATGCGGTAGCGGCCCAAAGATCGCCTCGGGATAACAGGTCTCCGACAGCGCTAAGGCCTTGCCGGGCAGCCATTCCAGATTGCCGTGCTTGCCCATATGCACAATGGCCTGCGCGCCGAACTGGTTGCGCAGGAAAGCGTAGAAGGCGAGATATCCGTGCGGCGGCACCAGATCCGGCGAATGGTAGCTTTCCTTCGGATCGATGTTGTAGCCGCGCGCCGGCTGGATGCCGACGACAATCTCGCCGAAGCGGGCAAGCGGCAGCGCGAAGGCGCCATCGAGGAAGAACGGGTCGGTTTCCGGCGCACCCCAGCGGTCGCTGACCTCATCCTGAATCTGTTTCGGAAGCGAATCGAAGAACGTATTGTAATCGCTGAACGAAAGAACTTCGCGGATCTCGCGATCGCGGCTCGCCGCGTTGGTCGGCCCAGCCATCAGGTAGCCGATCAGTGCATCGCCATCCTCAGGCACGCCGGCGACGGGATAACCTTCGCTCGCCATGGCGCGCAGCACTTCAACCGTGCCCGCCGGCGTATCGAGCCCGACGCCATTGCCGAGTCGGCCATCGCGATTGGGGTAATTGGCCATGATGATGGCGATCCGCCGTTCGGCCGGACGGGCGCGGCGCAGTTTTGCCCAATTGACCGCAAGCCTGGCGGCAAAGCGGACCCGGTCGGAAAGCGGTTCGTGCCCGACGATGTTGGCTTCGACCTTGGGATCGTAGATCGAGGCCGCCTTGAAGGAGACGGCGCGCGCCAGAATGCGGCCATCGACCTCCGGCAAGGCAACGTTCATGGCGAGATCGCGCGCCATCAGCCCCTGCGGCGAGGCCTGCCATTGCGCGCGCGACGATCCGGAGAAGATCACCTGCAGCACCGGCGCGCCGGTTGATTCCAACACGGTCGGCTGCCTGTCGGCACCGGGCGAGGAAACGGCAAAGCCGGTGGCGTTCATCACCACGTCGGGTGCCGCCTCGGAAAAAATCGATTGCAGCGTGCCGACCGAAACGGCATCCTTGAGGCTGGAGACAAACAGCGGCAACACGCGCATGCCTTCGGCGGCAAGCGCCTCGATCAGCGCTTCGACCGGCCGGGTCTCGCCGCTCTGGACCAGGGCGCGATAAAAGCAGATCCCGACTGTCGGGGGTTCGAATCCCTCCCCCGCGACCATCCGCTCTTGGACACGTGCCTTCCATTCGCTGACGCCGATGACGCCCGCGCCCGGCCACCAGATGCCGGCCTTGAGCAGCGGTTTTGCCGGCTGCGGCTTTTCCGCGTCTGAGATCAACGCCTCGGCGTAGTCGAGGAACAGGCCGGCATTGTCAGCGCCGCCCTCGGTGAAATAGGCCCAGAGGCGCTGGCGGTCGTCGGCCTCAACGGTCGAAAACGGCTCGAGGCCGGGATCGGGCTTGTCGTCGCCGGGCAGCACCGCGATCTGGAAGCGGTGGGTGACGGCGGCGGCATGCAATGCTTCCAGCACATAACGGAAATAGCTGGCGCCACCGAGCGGCCTGACCACGATGAGTTTTGCATGCCTTGCCGTGCGCTCGACATAGGTGTCGACCGACATCGGGTGCATCAGGTTCATCAGGCTGGCGATGCGCAGGCTCAGCTCCCCGTCGCGCCGGCCATGGGCCGCCGCGATCGACGAAAGCTCGGTGTCGGCGGCCGACAGGAAAAGCACGTCGGCCGGCGTTTGCCCCAGGTCGATCGCCTCGTTGCCGTCGGCGATCGTTCCTTTCTGGGCGAGAAGCAGATGCATGTTTCTGTCCGTTCGAGCAATTCCAGGAAAAGCGTGAAATGGCTTTCCTGGAATTGCGTTGCTTCAAGGAGTTAGGCGAGTGCGGTGATGGCGGCGCGCACCGCAGCTTCGTCCATGTCGTGCAGGCCGATGACGACGAGGCGCGTACCGCGCTTCTCGCCAGCCGCCCAGGCACGGTCGTAATACTGGTCGATGCGGGCGCCAACGGCCTGGATCAGCAGGCGCATCGGCTTGCCGGGCACGTCGGCAAAGCCCTTGAGGCGCAGCACGTCATGCTCTGATATCACGCCCTTGAGGCGATCGATGAAACCTGCCGGATCGGCAATCGCGCCGAGCTCGACGACGAAGCTGTCGAACTCGTCATGAGAGTGCTCCTCGCCGGCCTCATGTTCCATCTCGTGGTGAGACTTGCGGTTGGCGATATCGCTTTCCGTGCCGACGCCGAGGCCGAGCAGGATGGCAGCGGCAACTTCGCCGTTCTTCGCCTCGATCATTGTTGGCTTGCGGTTAGTGCGCGAAGCGACCTCGTCGCGCACGGCCTTGAGGCCGGAGGCGTCGATCAGATCGGTCTTGTTGAGCACGATCAGGTCGGCGGCGGTCAACTGGTCCTCGAACAGTTCCTCGATCGGGCTTTCGTGGTCGAGATTGTCGTCCTCGACACGCAACGCATCGACCTTGTCATGGTCGTCGGCAAAACGGCCGGCGGCAACGGCGGCACTGTCGACCACGGTGACGACGCCATCGACGGTGACTTCGCTGCGGATATCAGGCCAGTTGAAGGCGGCGATCAGCGGCTGCGGCAAAGCGAGGCCCGAGGTTTCAATGATGATATGGTCAGGACGATTTTCGCGCTCGAGCAGCTTGGTCATGGTCGGGATGAAATCATCGGCAACCGTGCAGCAGATGCAGCCATTGGTAAGCTCAATGATATCGTCTTCCGAGCAGGCTTCTGCGCCGCAGCCCTTCAGCACGTCGCCGTCGACGCCGAGATCGCCGAACTCGTTGATGATGAGCGCAATGCGCTTGCCATCGGCGTTCTGCAGCAGATTGCGGATCATCGTCGTCTTGCCGGCACCGAGGAAGCCGGTGATGACGGTCGCCGGGATCTTGCCCTGGTTGGCTCTGGCAGTGGTCATGGATCAACCCTTCATTTTCAGCGGCAATCCGGCCGCGACAAAGTAAACTTCCGCGGATTTCTCCGCAACGATCTGGTGAAGCCGGCCGGCATGGTCGCGGAAATCGCGGACCATGCGGTTCTCGGGCACGATGCCGAGGCCGACTTCGTTGGAAACAAGGATGAGGCGCGCCCGCGCCTCCGGCAGGAAAGCGGCAAGGGCCGCGAACTCTGCCGCCATGTCGCGCCCTTCCATCATCAGGTTGGTGACCCACAGCGTCAGGCAGTCGACGAGCACCACGCAGTTCTCGTCATCGATGCGCGTCAGCAGCGAAACGAGGTCGAGCGGCTCTTCATGCGTCGTCCAGCCTTCGCCGCGCCTTGCCCGGTGATGGTCGATGCGCTCGCGCATCTCGTCGTCCCAGGCACGGCCGGTCGCGACATAGTGCATGCCGAGCCCGGAGGCTTCGACGAGCCTTTCGGAAAAGCTGGATTTGCCGGAACGGGCACCGCCGAGGACCAGAACCGGCCCGGCATGGGAAATGCTCATGTGCGTTGCAGCCTCACGCGCTTGGTCGCGAATTCGAGCGGCAACAGGATTTCACCGCGCCGACGGCGCGTTCGGGAAACGATCGATGAGCCAAGACAACCTCCGTGATGGCGTGGGAAGCGGGCTTCCCTTCGGGCGGAATGCCCCTGTCGGACGGCAGGTCTCCTGGCTCACGGCGTCACGAGCCCACCACATCGCGCCCCGCGTGATCACGCGAAGACCGATGCTTGGGCCCGAACGGCCCGCCTCACCTTCCCGGCGTTTTCTGGTTTCGTGAAAGGCGGACGATTCGTAGAAGAAGAGGCGTCCAACCCGGCTGATCACGAAGCCACGCCAGTGGCTTTTCCGGCTGAATTCCAAACCGCCTTCGATTGCCCCATGCAATCGAAAGGAAGCCGGCTATCAGCCCGATGGCGAACCCTGACCGTTCTACAGTCGCGGGGTCGGCTGCGATAAGGATGCCCGATTTGGGTCCATCCGTCACATTCCCAATTATTCCCCCGCATCGCCACGATCCGGGGAAACCATCCAACGTCAGATGATTAGGAAGCGGGCGCCGCAAAGTCAATCGACGCGTGCGACACGCCACCCGTCGAGATGCGGCGCGCGACAATTTGCCGGCAGCAGGCCGCAAAGGCCACTCCTGCATGTTTTTATCCTTAGATGGTATTCGACCTAAGGATAAAAACATGCAGCAATTCAAAGTGTTACAGCGACCTTTGCGCGTCCAGTAAGACGCGCGGCGCTGTAGTCGACGTCGGAGCGGACGCTCCACGGCAACTGAACTTTATTTTAGCAACGTCAGATATTGCGATAGAGTAGCCGAAAGTCGTTTCGATTATCCGGAAGGCAGATGGAACGCAGGCTCACCGCCGTGATGATTGCCGACGTTTCCGGCTATGGACTGCTCACCCAAGCCGACGAAGAGGGTACGTGTGCCCGCTTTCAGGCCGATCTGCACGGCCTGTTCGAACAAAGGATTGCCGCACATCGCGGGCGGTTGATCAAGACCATGGGCGACGGGTTATTGGTCGAGTTCCAGAGTGTCGTCGAGGCGGTCCGTTGTGCGGTGGAGGTTCAGCGCGCGAAATCCGAAAGCCGCGGCTCCGATCAGGGTCGACTGGAATTCCGCATCGGCATCAATCTTGGCGACGTCATCGTTGAAGGCGACGACATTCACGGCGATGGAGTGATCATTGCCGAGCGCCTGCAGAGCCTCGCCGAACCGGGTGGGATCATCATCTCCGGCACCGCCTACGACCAGGTCGAGAAGCACCTCGATGTCGGCTTCGTCTTTCTCGGCGAACAACGCCTGAAGCATATCGAAAAGCCGGTGCGGACTTACCGGCTGGGGCTGAACGAAGCCCGCCCCGGCAGCGTAAAGGTCGCTGGGCGCCACGCGAAGCGCTGGGCGGCACTCGTTACGTCTGCTGTCGTGCTCGGCGCTGCTGCCGGCGTGGCCTGGTGGCGGCCCTGGGAGTCGCCTGTGGAAACGGTCCAGATACAACCACCGAACCTGACCGCGCCGGACAAGCCGTCGATCGCGGTGCTTCCGTTTGCCAACGTGAGCGACGATCCCAGGCAGGAGTATTTCGCCGATGGCATGACCGATGGCCTTGTCACCGAGCTGGCTCAGGTATCCGGCTTGTTCGTTATCGCGCGTAACTCGACCTTCACCTACAAGGGCAGGGCGGTGACACCCAGGCAGGTGTCCAAGGAACTCGGTGTCCGATACGTCCTCGAAGGCAGTGTGCAGCGTGCCGGAGAACAGCTACGGATCAATGCTCAGCTCATAGATTCTCTCAGCGGCGGCCACGTTTGGGCCGGCAAGTTCGACGGTTCACTTTCCGATGTCTTTGCGCTGCAGGACGAAGTGATGCGCGGCATTGCCGACGCGCTTGCGCTTCGGTTGAATCCTGACGAGCAGATGGCCTTCGGACGCAAGGAAACGACGGTCCCGGCGGCCTTCGATGCGTTCCTGCGCGGCTGGGAGCATCACCGGCGCACGACCCCCGAAGATTTTGCAAAGGCAGTGCCTTTTTTCGAGCAGGCGATTGCGCTCGATCCTGCCTATGGACGAGCCTATGCCGCCGCCGCCATGGTCTACGCGCGCGTCTACCTGTGGCGTTGGCATTATCGGCTTGATATCTCGCGGATCGAAGCTAGAGCCAAGGCGCTACAATTTCTAAGGACCGCGCAGAAACACAAAACAGCGCTCGCCTATCAGGCGGCCGCTCTCCTGTCCGAAGCGGCCTGGCAGCATGCCGATGCGCTCGCCGAACTCAAGGAAGCGATCGCGCTCGAACCCGGCGATTCCTGGAGCTACGCGCTGACGGCCTTCGTGCTGACCTCCGCCGGCCGCCCAGCGGAGGCCCTGCCCTATATCCGTACGGCCATGCGCCTCGATCCGCACTCTCCGTCCTTCTTCATTTACGTTCTTGGACTGACGCAGTTCAGCCTGGAGGATTTCGAGGCGTCGGTGGCTGCGGTGAAGCGCAGCATCGAACTCAATCCTCAGGATGACGGTTCTTTCCTTCTTCTCGCCTCCGCTTACGCGCACCTCGGCCGGAACACGGAAGCGCAGGCAGCGATCACTCGTTTCAACGCGCTTCGCCTCGCACGCGGTGGCACTGCCGCCACCATCTCGACCAGCCCGCCCATGGATCTGGCAAAGCTGGCGGATAGCGAGCTCTTCTACCGGGGACTGCGCCTGGCCGGCGTGCCTGAGACCTTGATGAACGCCGACTTCGTAGGCAGGAACAGACTGGAAGCCGACGAAGCCCGCTCACTATTCCTGGGGCATCGGCTGCATGGACGCATGCTGGACTCGGGCGAGGAACATGAGGCTGTCATTTCAACCGGGGGCGTGGCCACTCTGACAGGAGGCTGGGCTTCCATCGGCGCTGGTCGCATGACCGATGTCGAGGTCAAGTTTGACAGGGACGAGGTTTGCTTCCTGTGGCTCAAGACAACGAACCTCTGCGGAATGGTGCTGCGAAATCCCGGAGGACTTAGCGGCAAGGAAAACGAATTCATATGGTACCACGGCGACAGGGCGTTCACGTTCTCGCAGGTCCGCTAGCCCCTTGCGCTCGCCCATGCTACCGCTACCGTACCCGCTGCAGCGCGCTGAACTGAAAAGCCTGCACTGAATTCCATGGCGTCTTATGCTGGTGCCTGATCGCTTCGACCAGCCGGAAGGACGGCCCGATTACTTCGGCAAGCGCCGCCGGGTCGTAGCGCATCACCGGCAAACCGCTGCAGCGGTTCGGCCCATCCGGCGCAAAGGTGGCGATGATGGCGTGTCCGGAAGGCTTCACGGCAGCACAAAGACGTTCGACATAGGCCGCGCGCTCTGCCGCACCGGTCAGGAAGTGAAACGCGGCGCGGTCGTGCCAGATATCGTATTGCCGCGAAGGCGACCAGTCGGTCACGTCGGCGGCGATCCACTCTACCGCTTCGCCGCGCGCGCCGAGCCGGGCTCGTGCGGCGCCAAGCGCGGTTGGAGACAGGTCAAGCACCGCGACCGACCATCCGCCCTCCTCCAGCAGCCGATCGACCAATCTAGACGCACCGCCGCCGATATCGATCAGCGATGCCGGCAAGCCCCGCCCGTACTCGTGAATGAGCCGCAGCGACACCTCGGGCGTGCCTTCGAACCAGCTGACGCCCGCCTCGTCCTTGGAGGCATAGGCAGCATCCCAATGCGCACGCCGCTCGTCGTCACTCATTGCAAACCGCCTGTTGCGCCGGTCATCCCGTGGTCAGAAGTCTGCATGTGTCGGCGCCTGCGGCACGCAGTCCGCGACGCATCTTAACGCCCCGCGCGCGTGCTGCAAATGCTGCGGGCGGGCCTCAATTGCCGAGCAGTTGATGGAGCCACGTCGGGTCAAGCACCGCCTCGAGCTCCGCGGCGACGTCATCGAGCGCCGCATCGACCGACTGGCGGTAGTTGCCGATGCCGCCTTCGATGCCGAAGCTTTTGAGCAGGGCAGCACGGTAGGCATCGCTGGAAAACAACCCATGCAGGTAGGTTCCCATCACCCGTCCGTCGGCCGAAAGGGCGCCATCGGCGCGATCGTCGATGCGGATCGAAGGGCGGTCGCAGTCAGGACCCGTGGTGCGGCCGAGATGGATTTCATAGCCTTCGAGCGGCACGTCGTGTTCCAGCGACCAGGCACGGCTGTTGCGCAGGGTCTTTTCCGGCGCCATTTCCGTTTCGACGTCGAGCAGCCCAAGTCCCTTGATTTCCCGCTCGTTGCCCTCGATGCCGAGAGGGTCGGTGACGCGCGCGCCCAGCATCTGGTAGCCGCCGCAGATGCCGATCACCCGGCCACCGCGCCGCACATGGCGCTTGAGGTCCTCATCCCAACCCTGCGCCCTGAAATCCTTGAGATCGCCGATGGTCGATTTCGACCCAGGGATGACGACGAGAGCGGCATCGGCGGGGATCGGGCTGCCCGGTTTGACGAAGACGAGATCGACCTCCGGCTCGGCGGCGAGCGGATCGAGGTCGTCGAAATTGGCAATTCTCGACAACACCGGAACGGCAACCTTGAGCGCCCGCCCCTCGCCGCGGGCCAGCTTTTCGAGCACGACCGAATCCTCTGCCGGCAGCCGCCCGGCCGCCTTCAGCCACGGCACTACGCCGAAACAGGGCCAGCCGGTGTAGCGGCCGACCGCGGCGATGCCGTCGTCGAACAGCGTGACGTCCCCACGGAACTTGTTGATCAAATAGCCCGTCACCATGCGCCGGTCCTCGTCGGGCAGGATCGCATGGGTGCCGACCAACGAGGCGATGACGCCGCCGCGATCGATGTCGCCAACGAGCACAACGGGGACATCGGCGCGGGTCGCAAAACCCATATTGGCGATGTCGCCTGCTCTCAAGTTGATTTCGGCAGGTGACCCCGCCCCCTCGACGACCACGAGATCGGCACCGGCCGAAATCTGCTCGAAGCTTTCCATCACCGCCCCGAGCAGCTTCGGCTTCAGTGCCTGATATTCCCGCCCCTTCGCCTGGCCTGCGACCTTGCCCTGCACGACGATCTGGCTGCCGACATCCGACTGCGGCTTCAAGAGCACCGGGTTCATGTGCACCGAAGACGGCACGCGGGCGGCTAGCGCCTGCAGCCATTGCGCCCGGCCGATTTCGCCGCCGTCATGCGACACGGCGGCGTTGTTCGACATGTTCTGCGGCTTGAACGGCCTGACCTTCAACCCGTGATTGGAGGCGAGCCGGCAGAGGCCTGCCACCAATACCGATTTTCCGACATCCGAGCCGGTTCCCTGAAGCATGATCTTGCGTGTCATGCGGCCACCGGTAACACCGAATTGACCGGCCGCAAAGAGCTGTATTGACACGTTTTCGCCGCATTTGCGGCGCGTCGATGACGGACTGTTTCGGCCGCTCATCAAGCTTGTCGAGTTTCCCTCCGAAACTAGCATAAATGCGACATCCCGTGACGAGTTTGGCATTCAATTCCATAAGGCGCGAGCCTATATCAGCGCCATCGAAACACACACCGGACGACAAACGTCCGGCCTCTCAAGGTCCATGCCCATGCTGTACATATTCAGCAAACCAAATTTCGTTCAGATCGCCTGGAATTCCAAGGCACCGGTCAGCCAGTCGCGCGTTCGCAACGTCGTTCTCGACGCTCCCTTCGGCCCGCTCGGCTTCATCCGCACGTCCAACGTCGGCTGACCCATCAGGCCCATAGGATCGGGCCCCTATCGGCCACGGCTTCGCATTCCGGCAGCTGACGCCTTCTCCTCCAGCCGTCTCCCTTCGTGGAGGCGGTTTTTTTTGGCCATACGGCGCATGTGAGGCGCTGGGTTTGCGCATGTCGTCGCCGCAGAACCGCCACGCACTTTTGTGCGACACGCCCTTAAACGCGAAAACCGCATCGACCTCTTATCGAGGGATGCGGCTTCCAAAAAACGCTGGTCACTCCGGAAAAACACACCGGAGGTTCGCTCAAACCCGGGACGCTATACCTTGATCCGGGTCGACGGCCGTTTCCCGCCGCGCAACAACAATTAGCCGGACATCGTTACCGGATGGTTATCGAGGATTTAACGAAAGATGAATCGCGGCATTTTTTGAATTTTTTTCGCGACATTTACAAAATGTGCGCGTGGCGCATTCACGACAGGAAAGGTCCTGATTGCAACAGATCGAAAACAAGCATTGCGGCGACCGCTATATTTTACGGCACTAATTGTCGCGAATGCTTAAATTTGGCCCGATGGAAGCCAAAAAAATCCCCTTCCATCATGTCGCAGACAGACGCTGCCCGCAGCCCGGCGCGGCCGTTTTCCGATTCAAGAGGTTGATTTCCCAACGAGAATACTTAGGCTTGCGGAGCGGTATAGAGGAGATCCGGCCGGCGACAGGGTTCCGCGGCCAGGACCAGATCGAACTCCCACACCGCCGCAGCAGGGGCTACCCTTGGCTTGTCTTTTGCCGAACCCCAGGCTGCTCATTTGGCTCGGGTGACCGGGATGCACGGCGTCCCCACGACGCCCGTTTGATCGTAGGCTGCAGTTAAAGACTGGGAGGTCTTGCAACATGAAGAAACTCCTCGCTTCCACCATTCTCGCCGCGGGTCTGTACGCGCTGGCGGGTTCCGCGCAGGCCGCGGAATGCGGTGAAGTCAGCATTGCCGAGATGAACTGGGCGTCGGCGGGCGTTGCCGCTCACGTGGACAAGTTCATTCTGGAAAACGGTTACGGTTGCACCGTGACGCTGGTCACCGGCGACACCATGCCGACCTTTGCCTCCATGAACGAAAAGGCCCAGCCGGATATGGCGCCGGAACTCTGGGTCAACGCCGTTCGCACGCCGCTCGACGCGGCCATCAAGGAAGGCCGGCTGATCGAAGCCGCCAAGATCCTGAGCGAAGGCGGCGTCGAAGGCTGGTGGATCCCGAAATTCGTCGCCGATGCCAACCCCGATATCAAGACGGTGCAGGATGCGCTGAAACACCCCGATCTCTTCCCGGCACCGGAAGACCCGTCCAAAGCCGCCATTCACAATTGCCCGTCTGGCTGGAACTGCCAGGTTTCGACCGCCAATCTCTACAAGGCGATCGATGCCGAGAAGGCCGGCTTCCAGCTGATCGACACCGGCTCTGCGGCCGGCCTCGACGGCTCGATCGCCAACGCCTTTGCCAAGAAGACCGGCTGGCTCGGCTACTACTGGGCACCGACTGCCATCCTCGGCAAGTACGAAATGACCCGCCTCTCCTTCGGCGTTGATCACGACAAGAAGGAATGGGACGCCTGCTCGGCCGTTCCGGATTGCCCGAGCCCGAAGGTCAACTCCTACCCGGTCTCCGACGTCTTCACTGTCGTGACCAAGTCGTTTGCCGACAAGGCCGGCGTTGCCATGGACTATGTCAAGGCGCGCAAGTGGGACAATGGCACCGTCAACAAGGTCCTTGCCTGGATGGATGAGAACCAGGGCACCAACGAGGATGCAGCAAAGCACTTCCTCGAAGAGTTCCCGGACATGTGGACCACATGGGTAAGCCCTGATGTGGCCGAGAAGGTCAAGGCGGCACTCTGATTTTCGCTGACGATGCAGGCGGCCCGCGTGAAAAGCGGTCGCCTGCATCGGCGTCTTCGCCAGCCGGAAAAAATTGTCGGACATGGCAAGCAATACCGGCGACGACGAACAGGTTCAGTTCGCTTCGCATGTCGCATTCAGTAAAGCGGGCGTCACGTTCCGCTGTCACATTCCTCACGCCGGGACCCGAAGAGGTCACCGCAAAGTCTGCGCAGGGATCGGCAACGACCGGTCTGAAGACGCAGTCGGCGTCATAAGACTTCAGGCCAAGAAGGGGAAAAATATGGCATCCATCTGCAGTGTCTTGCCAGAGTTGCTCTGCAAGTTCCCTGCCATTGACGACGGAACGATCCGCCTGGCTCGCAAGACCATCGACGATGGTTTCAAGGGTTTCGTCCGCACCTATGGCGACGCCATCGACACGGTCGTCCAGCCGCTTCAATGGTTTCTGAACTATCTCGAAAGCCTGTTCGTCAGCTCGCCGTGGATCGTCATCCTCGCGCTCATGGTGGCGATCGTCTATTTCGGCAGCCGCAACATCAACATCACCATCGGCACGGCGCTGTCGATGATCGCCATCGGCCTCGTCGGCCTGTGGAACGACACGATGGTCACGCTCGCAATGGTCACCGTCTGCACGCTGATCTCGATCCTGATCGGCATTCCGATCGGCATTCTGATGGCGCGCTCCGAGCGGGTGCAGTCGGTCGTCAATCCGGCGCTCGACGTGATGCAGACGATGCCGAGCTTCGTCTATCTTATTCCGGTCGTGATGATCTTCGGCATCGGCAAGGTTCCGGGCCTCATCGCCGTCGTCATCTATGCCGTGCCGCCGATGATCCGGCTCACCAATCTCGGCATCCGCCTCGTCGACAAGGAAGTGCTCGAAGCCGCCGACGCCTTCGGGTCGTCGGCCTGGCAGAAGCTCAAGAACGTGCAGATGCCGCTGGCGCTGCCCACCATCATGGCCGGCATCAACCAGACCATCATGATGTCGCTGGCGATGGTCGTCGTCGCATCGATGATCGGCGTGGGCGGCCTCGGCAAGAACGTGCTGCAGGCGATCGCCAACCAGTTCTTCACCGTCGGTTTCCTCAACGGCTTCGCCCTTGTCGGTATCGCCATCATTTTCGACCGTACCAGCCAGGCCTTCGGCAGGCGGCTACAGAAGCATTCGGAGGTTATCCATGGCTAGTCACGCGATCGAGGTGAAGAACCTCTACAAGATCTTCGGCCCCAATGGCGGCAACTATGTCGATGCCGTCAAGCGGGGCCTGGGCAAGGCGGAACTCAACGAAAAGCACGGCCACGTGCTCGGTCTGCAGGACATCAACATCTCGATGCCGGCCGGTGGCGTCATGGTGGTCATGGGGCTTTCGGGCTCGGGCAAGTCGACGCTGATCCGCCACATCAACCGGCTGATCGACCCGACCGCAGGCGAAGTGCTCTATGACGGCGTCGACGTCTGCAAGATGAACGACAACGACCTGCGCGAATTCCGTCGCCACAAGACGGCGATGGTGTTCCAGAAATTCGCGCTGCTGCCGCACCGGACCGTGCTCGACAACACCGTTTACGGCCTGGAGATCCAGGGCGTCGGCAAGGCCGAGAGCGAAAAGCGCGCGCGCGGCTGGATCGACCGGGTCGGTCTCCAGGGCTTTGAGAACCACTACCCCAACCAGCTTTCCGGCGGCATGCAGCAACGCGTCGGCCTCGCCCGGGCGCTCACCAACGATGCCGACATCCTGCTGATGGACGAAGCCTATTCGGCACTCGATCCGCTGATCCGCGTCGATATGCAGAGCGTGCTTCTCGACCTACAGAAAGAGCTGAAGAAGACCGTCGTCTTCATCACCCACGATCTCGACGAGGCGCTCAGGCTCGGCGACAAGATCGCCATCCTGCGGGATGGCCGCGTGGTGCAGCAGGGAACGGGCCAGGAAATCGTGCTGTCGCCCGCCGACGACTACATCAGCGCCTTCGTCAAGGAAGTGAACCGCGGACGCGTCATCAATGTCGAGACGATCATGCGGCCGCTTTCCGGCAACCCGGAAGGCATGCCGCTGACGATGGGCACGGTGCTGGAATCGGCGGCCCGCGCCATGACCGGCGCTCATCTCAACGTGGCCCATGTCGTCGACGAAAACGGCCGCCCGATCGGCGCGCTCGATCTGCCGACGATCATCTCGGCCATGGTGACGCCCACCAGTCACGAGGACAAGAGAGCCGCATAGACAGGCCAATCGGCAGCAAGGGCGCTCGGCACCTCCCATCGCGGGAACAGGCCGCAGCGCCCTTCGCATGTCAGGCGGGTCGTATCGTCTGCGGGGTGCAACTCGGAAGACGCACGCTGTCGGCGCTCATGCAGCAATTCAAAGTGCTACAGCGACCTTTGCGCGTCTAATAAGACGCGCGGCGCTGTAGGCCGATGTCAGCCTCGCATTCGCACCAAGTGCTCTACGGCGCTGTTCAGTTGGTCTTCGTCGTTTCGGCTGCAGCCGGCTCGACGGTGCTTGCGGACGAAAGCGTATCGCTGGTCGCCGGGAAATACTTGTCGAGCAGGCCCATCATCTGGGTGTCGCGCTTTTCGGCGGTCTCGCCGCCCATGACGACGCCGACGAGGCGCTTGCCGTCGCGCGTCGCCGACGTCACCACGTTATAGCCAGACGCCGTGGTGTAGCCGGTCTTGATGCCGTCAGCGCCTGCATAGCGGTTCATCACGCCGTTGTGGCCGCGAAGCTTCATGCCCCTGAATTCGATCTTGCGGTTCGAAAACAGCGCAAACTCTTCCGGGAAATCGCGCATCAGCGCAATGCCGAGCGTCGCCATGTCACGCGCCGTCGTCACCTGCTCCGGATCCGGCAGGCCGTTGGCGTTCTTGAACACGGTGCTGGCCATGCCGAGCTGGTGCGCCTTCTCGGTCATCACCTTGGCAAACCCGGTTTCAGTGCCGGCCAGCTGTTCGCCGATGGCAACGGAAGCATCATTGGCCGACAGCACGATCATGCCCATCACGGCTTCGCGGACGGAGACGGTGCGCCCGACGCCGACGGCCAGCTTGAAGGGCTCCTTGCCATTGGCATTTTCCGACATCGTCAGTCGCTGGTCCCACGTCAGCTTGCCGTCGCGAAGCGCTTCGAACGCAAGATAGATCGTCATCATCTTGGTCAAGGACGCGGGATAGTTCAGCTCGTCGGCATTCTCGGCTTCGAGAACGGTGCCGGTCTGCGCGTCCAGAACCAGATGGGCTTTTCCGGCGAACGCGTAGGACGCACCGCCGAGCAACAGACCGAGTGAAACCGCCGCCGACGCGAGTGTCCGGATAGTGAAATGCATGATGTTCTTCTCGTTTGAGGCTATCGATCAGCGCGCGATACCCGCGGGCAAGCTAGCGACTACATAAGTGCCGCCTTTTACAGCGATCACAAGCGAGCCGCAATCGCCTATCGGCTGCGGCTTTTCGTCGTGAGCAATCGCCCCGCTTCCGCCACAATGGCGTCAACGGACAACCTGGCTTCGGCGCCAGATCGAACCTGCCTAACCCTCACGCGCCGCGACAGCCCTCGCCCCAAAAGGCCAGCCTGACAGAAAGGGTTTTTCGATGAAACGGAAGGTCAGAGTAGAGACAACCAGCACCCCACCTATCGCAGCGAGCGTCACCAGCGTCGCGAAGCCCTGGTCGAGCGTCAGAACCGTGTCCCCATCGGGAGCGACGTGGGTCGGAACCTTCAGGCCGAAGCGCAGAATCTGGGTGACCGCCCAGCCGACAATGGAATGGGTCAGGTAGACGCTGTAGCTGACGGTGCCCAACCAGACGAAGGACGGCCACTCGAGAAAGCGGCGAAGACTCGTGTCCTCCTGCAGGTTCGCCACGGCCACAACCGTGACCGCAAAAAGAGGCGGCAGAAGGATTTCCGCGCGGCCGCCGCCGAGGCCCCAGATTGCCAAAACGACGAGCGTCAGCGCCGCTGCAGCCATCGGCGCCGCCGCCTTTCGGGGCAATCGGACGTGGAGCGAAGCGGCCCACGCCCCCAGGAAAAAAGAGAATACGCAGCGGATGATCGCAAAGATCGGATCGGTTTCGAGCCGTCCGCCCTCCAGAGCGAGCAGGATGATGGCCGCTCCACCCGCCAGAACAAGGCACCAGCGCACCGGTAACCGCAGGAGACCCACCGTCAAAGCGAAGATCAGATAGGTCCAGAACTCGACCGAAATGGACCAGCTCGGAATATTGAACCCGAGTTCGCTCAGAACCACGCCCTGCAGCAGAAAAAGATTGGCAAGGAACGCCTTTGCGTCGGACACCACAAAGGCGGGGTTATTGGAGATGATGCCGGTCTTCTGTTCAAAGATGTATTTGAGACACTCTATGCCGAGGAAGATCAGCAGCGTGAACAGATGAAGCGGATAGAGGCGCCAGAACCGCCGGCGCTGGAAGCTTGCGAGCTCTGCGGGGCTCGACAATCTGTTGGCATAGTTGAGAGCAATCACGAAGCCGCTGAGCACGAAGAAGAAGTCGACCATGAGGTAGCCGTGCCGGATGAAGGCATTCTCACTCAGCAGGCTGCCGTAACGGAAATGGTGCAGGACAACCGCAAGGGCCGCGAAACCCCGCAAGGATTCGAGCGCCAGGAGTTTGGGTTTCTTCACCATTGCGGAGAATGCTCCATCGCTGGCGGCAAGCGCCGCCATTTCGTCACGTTGCGCCCGTCGTTTAGACGGTCTGCTTCGAGAAGACAGGTCCCGCAAGGACGATTGGAAGCTACCTTCGCCCGGGAAGCCTTAAAATCCGGTAATGGGCATTCTGCGTTGAGCCAAAGACATTTGGCTTCTGTTGTCGGGGCAAGGCAAAACTGCCCGCTTTGGCAAAAGATGCCCGATTGAACCGAGCCGCCGTTTCATTCGACCTTAACCCGATTGCGCCATGCTTGATGGCAGGTCCCGGCCCTCTGGGGGCAACTGCAGACGGGAACCGCAAACCCGGAGGTGGCGCCGTGTCGGCGACGCCCCAGCAATCTCGGCGCCCTGATGCAAGTACCCCCCGCCACGGCAGACTTACCCACACGTCGGCATCCAGTGCCGGCGCGGGTAGGCTACGACGTTGGGCTCGCACAGCTGACGCGCCATTTGGCTTCGCTGCTATCCGGCCTCGGGCTCTTCCTCATGGTCTTCACGCTGATGCCCTTTCAGGGCGCCATGGAGACGGACCCGAATGCCGCCAACGATGGCAACATCATCAACCAGGTCGGCTACATCGTGCTTGGTGCGGTCTATCTGTTTGCGATGCTGCTCGTGGTCGACAAGCGGGTGCTGGCGCGGCTGGCCTCGCCGGCCTGGGTGGCGATCTTCGCCATCGCCTACTTCTCCTGCCTGCAGTCCTACGATCCGGCCGCCTCCGCCCGTGGTCTGACGCTCAGCCTTGTGGCGATGATCATGGTGGCCGGCGTGCTGGTGCTGCCGCGCAGCGAGGAGGATTTCGTTCATGCCGGGGCAAATGCCATACTGCTCCTCATCCTGATCGACTATGCCGCGCTCATCGTGGCGCCGGACCTGGCCATTCACTCGGCCGCCGGCGGCGAGCCCTGGCATGCCGGCTTCTGGCGCGGCCATCTCCTACACAAGAACGTCTCGGCGCCGGTGTTTTCGATCCTGTGCATGTTCGGGATCTATTGCCTGCGCTCCGGCGCCACGCTTCGCGGCTGGGCCATCACCCTGCTCTCGGTCAACTTCGTGCTGCACACCGGCTCGAAGACCACCATCGGCTTCCTGCCAATCGCCATAACGCTGGTGCTTGCCGGTCGCGCCGTTCGCAGCCCCGGCCTGATGATCGTCGCGCATCTGGTCATGTCGGTCGTCGTCTTCGGCCTGACGCTCGGCACGATCTATTCAGACACCCTGCTTTCGTTCACCAGGGCGATCATCGACGATGCCACCTTCACCGGACGCGACGACATCTGGAAGTTCGCCAGCGCCAGCATCGCCGAGCACCCATGGCTAGGTCAGGGTTACTCCAGCTTCTGGCTCTCGCCCGTCATCATGGGCCTTGAGGCCAACTTCGAGGCGAACTGGGACGTGCGTGGCATCGTTGCCGGCCACAACAGCTATCTCGACGCGGCGCTGACATTTGGCCTGCCCGGCGGTATCCTCATAAGCCTGCTGCTCTTCGTCAAACCGCTCCTCGACTACATCCGCGCCTCGCGCCGGCCGGAGGGTCGGGCCTTTGCCGACTTCTGCGTCATGGTCGTCATTTTCATGACTTACAACGCCATGCTCGAAAGCTTCTTCCTCAACCGCGCCGACCCGATGTGGCTGCTGACGGCGCTGGCCATCTTCGGGCTCGGCCTTGCCGGGCGCTTGGGCCTGCGCCACCAACAATAGTCCCGGCCACCCACGCCGACGCTTGCAAAGACATAAAGATATCTTTATATCTTATTGCATTCATTCTAGCCGGGAAAAGCCGATGACCGCTGCAGCCAACGTTCTCTCCGACCTTATCGCCGAAAAAGGCGTTCTTCTTGCCGATGGCGCCACCGGAACCTCGCTGTTCGCGATGGGCCTCGAAGCCGGCGAAGCGCCGGAAATCTGGAACGAGACCAGGCCCGAGAACATCGCCAAGCTGCACCAGGACTTCGTCGACGCCGGCGCCGACATCATCCTGACCAACTCCTTCGGCGGCACCCGCCACCGCCTGAAGCTGCACCACGCCCAGGATCGCGTGCACGAACTCAACAGGCGCGCGGCCGAAATCGCCCGCGCCGTCGCCGACCAGGCACCGCGCAAGGTCATCACCGCCGGTTCTGTCGGCCCGACCGGCGAACTGCTGATCCCGCTTGGCGCGCTGTCCTATGAGGACGCGGTCTCGGCCTTCGTCGAACAGATCGAAGGCCTGAAGGCCGGCGGCGCCGAAGTCGCCTGGATCGAGACCATGTCGTCGCCGGACGAGATCCGCGCGGCCGCCGAGGCCGCCGCCAAGGTCGGCATGCCCTATGTCTATACCGGCTCCTTCGACACCGCCGGCAAGACCATGATGGGCCTGCACCCCAAGGATATTCACGATGTCGCCAAGGATCTGGGCAATGGCCCGGTCGCCGTCGGGGCCAATTGCGGCGTCGGCGCGTCCGACATCCTGTCCTCGCTGCTCGACATGACCGCGGCAAAGCCCGAGGCGACCGTGATCGTCAAGGGCAATTGCGGCATTCCGGAATTCCGCGGCTCGGAAATCCATTACTCCGGCACGCCGCCGCTGATGGCGGAATATGCTCGGCTCGCGGCCGACGCCGGCGCCAAGATCATCGGCGGCTGCTGCGGCACCACCTGCGGGCACCTCGCCGCCATGCGCGTGGCCCTCGACGAGCATTCGCCGCGCGAACGCCCGACGCTCGATGTGATCATCGAAAGGATCGGCCCGCTGCGCAACAAGTCGGCCAATGAAGCTCCATCGACCCCGGCCCGGGAACGGCGCAGCCGCCGCGGCTAAAAGCACTTCCAGGGGAAGTGCGAAAAGCACGCAAGATCGACAAAATAACGAAACGCTCCGGCATCATCTGATCCCGGAGCGTTTTCATTTGTAGCGTTCGCTATGGCTCTCGCAACGAGCGGGAATGCCCCCGAAAATCAGGCGCTGCGCTTGATCGCACTGTCCGCCCGAAGATGCTGCCGCCAGGCCTCAAGCCCGATCTCGATGTTCTTGCGACCGAAGCCGACACGGAAGCGATCCTCAGCGACCGGCAGCAGGTCGGACACGAACAGGCTGGATGGCAGCAGCAGCACGCCCGCCTCTTCCACCAGGCGGCGGCAATGGGTCTCGACCCCATCGGCTCCGAGATAGCGGGCAAAACCGACGCAGCCGCCATCCGGCTCCCGCCATTCATAGAGGGCGGGGAATTCGGCAAAGAAGGCTCCGAGCTTTTCGAGGTTCGAGGCGCAAAGCGCCCGATTGCGTGTCAGCAGTTGCTCGCGCGCCTTGAGTGCGATCGTTGCCAGAACCTCGGACGGACGCGAATTGCAGATCGACAGATAGTGCTTCATCTTCTCCATGCGCTCGATCAGCGCATGATCGCGGCAGGCGATCCAGCCGATGCGCAAGCCCGGCAGGCCATAGGCCTTGGACATGACGTTGAGCGAGATGCCGCGCTCGAACAACTCGGCCGCCTGCGACAGCCTCAGCGCCGGGTCGCGCTCGAGCCCACGATAGACCTCGTCGCTGAAGAGATGGATGCCGCGTTCGGCGCAGAGCTCGGCCAGCGCCTTAAAGGTCTGCTGATCGGCGATCGAGCCGGTAGGGTTGTTGGGGAAGTTGACTGCAATCAGCCTGGTGTTCGGCTTCAGCGCCGCACGCACGTCGGCAATATCGAGGCGCCAGTTGTTTTCCGGGCGCAGCGGCACGCCGGTGACCGAAGCGGCGATCGTGACCGGCAGCGTTTCCATCGACTGATAGTTTGGCACGGTGACGATGGCGTGGTCCTGAGGGCCGAGCAGCGCCAGCATGGCGCAGTAAAGCCCCTCCTCCGCCCCGGCAAAGCAGAGAATGTCTTCAGCCGAGAGCCCCTGATAGGTCGACGCAATGGCCGCGCGCAAGGCCGGTGCGCCATAGGTTTCGGTGTAGCCGAGCGTCAGCTTGTCCCAGGCTTCCCGGTCCGCGTCGTCGGCCAGCGCCAGCAGTTCGCCCATGCCGATGGTTTCGCTGTCGCTGGCGGTCATGTGGTGGCGCGCCTTGAACTCCCAGCGGGAGAAATGCGTTTCGAGGCGGAAGTCTGGCAAGGTGGTCATATCGGGTCCTCCAATCGCTGCGTCCGGCGGACGGGCGAAACCATTGTCTTCGTCGTGATCAGGAAGCGTCGCCGCGGGCGGCAGTGAGATAGTTGTAGATCGAGGCGCGCGAGGTGCCGATCAGGCTGGCAAGATGGTCGACGGCGTTGCGGGTCTTGAACAGGCCGCGCTCCTCCAGCGCCGCCACCAGCGCCACCCGGTCCGCCCGTTTCAGCGCTGAAAGCGCGAGCCCCCGCTCCTTCAGCCAGTCATGCAGCGACGCGTTGATCTCTTCGCGCCAGTCACGCGAAAACAGCACCTGCGGCCGCGGCTGCGCAGCACCGGCAAAGGCGGAAAGCAGCTTCACGGCATTGTCGATCATCGAGACATCGAGATTGATGCAGAGCAGGCCTGCCGCGTCGCCCTTGGCGTCGCGCAACACCGCCGAGATGGACTTGATGCGCCGACCGTCGACTCCAGTCTTCTCGTATGGCCCGAGCACGTTTTCCGCGCCCGAAACCACGCCGAACTCTTCCTCGATCAGCGAATCCTCGCCGACCGCCCGGCCGGAGGAGGCATTCCAGATGGCAACGACGGTGCCGCGCTTAAGGTCATGCAGCACCACCTCCGCATGCGGATAGAGCAAGGCGCTGATGGCCGCAGCCGTTGGCGCGTGCATGGCAATGTCGAAGGCAATGGCGGGCTTTATGTTCATGTCACTGGAATGACCGATTCTGGACTTTTTGTCAATTCTAGACGTTTCGTTTAAGTGCATCATTCACCGATGCTTGCGCGCCCTGCCGGCCTGTCCTATCCCGAAGAAAACGAGATTCGCCTGGAGACACTGACATGAATGCCGGACCCGCTTCCTTCCCCGACAGGGACACCGTTGCCGACAAGCTTTCGGCTTTTGGCGAAGCGGATCAGGCCTTTATCCGCCTGCTGGCGGAAAACCCCGAGCAGGACGAGCAACTGATGGAAGGCCTCCATCGCTGCCTCGACATCGCCTCCGAAGCCCGCTTCCTCAACACGTTGAAGCTCGAAAAGCTTGGCCATTGGCTCGGCAGCGAGGCCCCGGCGCGGCTGCAGATGCGCCTGATGGAAGCCGCCCGCTCCAGCCAGCACCCGGCCTACCAGGCGTTCAGAACGGGTTTGACGAAATCAGGCGGCCTGGAGCGCGCGTTTCCGAAGGGTTGAGGTTAGGCGTTTAAAGAGCGCCATGGGGCTCGGCGCGATCACAATGAATCTTTGACCTAGCTGGTTGGTCCGCTGCACCTTGCTGCCCGAGTGGGATTTCTCGCCCTCATTCCTGTGCTTGTCACAGGAATCCAGCAGCGCCGTGTCTACGGCGCGGAAGAGCTTGAGGAAGAAGGGCCACTGGAAGGATCCTTAACTGCGCAGACGCGCCGTTACTGGATTCCTGTGACAAGCACAGGAATGAGGGAAGTGGTACCGTCCGAGGACAAGGAGACGGCACCTTTAGTCAGGACGATGGTTGCCGGGCATCGGACTATCCCTTTCGGCAACGGGGTCCTTGAACTCCCCGACGCCTACCAAACGGACCACGCGCAGAACAGGTTACGTCAGACGAAGGCAGCGCCGTATATCCCTTCTCCCCGCAAGCGGGGAGAAGGTGGCGGCAGCCGGATGATGGGCCACGCCGCGGTAACGGCGCAGCCTCATCCTCCCGCCCGACCCTCAATTGGCCGAGCCGCCGCCCGAAAGCCCCTTGGCGAGCCGCACCAGATTGACGAATTCGCCGCGATAACCGAACGGGTCCGCCCCCTTGGCCGCTGCCGCCAGATCGACGACGGCATCATAGGAATAGTCCGACAGCGCCGTCACACCCGAAAGCTTCTGCCCGAAGGCGGCCACGGCGACCGAGAAGCGCACGTCATTGGGCGCCTCTGCGAGCGATGGCACGGCGTTCGCCTCGGTAACCGGCGTTGTGATCAGTTCGCTTTGGTCGCCATCCGGTTTCTTGTAGCGGATTTTGAGGAAAGCGAGTTCGCCGGTTTTCGTCGTCGCATCGGCTGCCGGCTTCTCCGCCGCCGCGTAGCGCAGGTCGTCGTTCAGCACCGCCGGACTGCCCTTCGGCGTCACCTCGTAGATCGCCGTGACGCTGTGGCCGGAGCCGATGTCGCCGGCATCGACCTTGTCGTTGTTGAAGTCCTCGCGCTTCAGGGCCCGGGTCTCGTAGCCGATCAGGCGGTATTCGGCGATTGCATCCGGGTTGAATTCCACCTGCAGCTTGACGTCCTTGGCGATCGGGAACAGCGATGAGCCCGCCTCTTCCACCAGCGTCTTCTGCGCCTCGGCCAGCGTATCGATATAGGCGGCCGTACCGTTGCCGTTCTGGGCAATCGTCTGCATCAGCGCATCGTTGTAGTTGCCGCGGCCGAAGCCGAGCACCGACAGGAAGATGCCGCTCCTGCGCTTGGCCTCGATCATCTGCTTGAGCTCGTCGTCGCTGGCGGGACCGACATTGAAGTCACCGTCGGTCGCCAGCATGATGCGGTTGACGCCACCCTTGACGAAGGCCTTCTCCGCCAGCCGGTAGGCAGCGTCGATGCCCTCGGCACCGGCGGTCGAGCCGCCGGGCTGCAACGTGTCGATCGCCGACAGGATCTTCGCCTTGTCCTTGACCGCGGTCGGTTCCAGCACCGTGCCGGCATTGCCGGCATAGGTGACGATCGAAACCGTATCCTCGGGCTTCAGTTTCTCGACCAGCAGCCGGAAGGCGCCTTTCAAGAGCGGCAGCTTGTCCGGCTCGTCCATGGAGCCGGAAACGTCGATCAGGAACACCAGGTTCGCCTTCGGTGCCTGCGCCGGCACGACGTCATAGCCCTTGATCGCCACGTGCATCAGCCGTGTGCCGCCATTCCACGGCGTCGGCGTCACCGTCACCGTCGCCTTGAACGGCTCAGTGGCGCTCGCCGGGCGCGGCCAATCATAAGGAAAATAGTTGACCATCTCCTCGACCCGCACCGCATCGCGCTCCGGCATCTGACCCTCCATTAGCGAGCGGCGCACGAAGGCGTAGGAAGCCGTATCGACATCGACCGAGAAGGTGGAGACCGGGTCGGTGGCGACGCTCTTGACCGGATTGCTGTCGGCCTTGTTGAAGCGCTCGCGGTTTTCCTGAGGAGCCGGAGCCATCTCCTCGGCAACAACGGGCGCCGGCATAAAGGTCATCCGTGTCTCAGCGCCCGGAGCTGCAGAAAGCGGTGCTGCGCTATCGCTCATCATCTGGTTGCCCAAAGCATCCGCCTCGGCCTCGGCAGTGGGCGCCGGGTTCTCGGCTCGCGCCGCAGATTGAACCTCGACGGTCTTCTGTTCGCGGGCGCGGGCAAGCGCCTCGGCGGCTGGCTTATCGGCCGGTGGCCGACCCTCAGCATCAACGGCAACCGACCCGCCGACTGCAAAGCCGGAGGTCTCCTGCCTCTTCGCAGCAGCTAGGTTTTCGTCCACCGCCGACGCAGTCGGAGCTGACTTCGGCCGTGGCGCTGCCTTCTGTTTCGGCTCTCCCTTCACCGCGATCTCTGCCCCGGTGTCGCCGGGCAGCACGGAGTTGCGCGTCAGTTCCAGCGTCAGGAACGTGGCGGCGGGGATGACCAGCAGCGTGGCGAGTGCCGATCCGGCAAGCAGTTTCCTGTTCATGATGGGGCTCCATATCCGGTTGAAGATGGAGCTTTGACGAACCGGCAGCATTGATCCTTGGGTGATGGTCGAATTTTCTTCTGCCATGTCGAAAGCCTGCATGGCGGCCGCGAGCGCACGCGCGCGTGCCTCGTTCGAAGCCTTTGGCGGGGTCAGCCCGGAGAGCTTGTCGAAATCGTCGGTCATGATCACACGGCCTCCTTGCCAAGCAATGTCTTCAGCCGCTTGCGCGCCTCGTGCACGTGCCAGGACACGGTCGCCTCGGAACATCCAAGCACATCGGCGGCCGCGGCATGGCTCATCCCCTCGGCATAGACGAGCAGCACTGCGTCGCATTGTTTTTCCGGCAGCGCCCTGACGGCCGTCCAGAGCGCCTCCTGGCGATCGTCTTCGGCCGTCTCGCCGCCGCCAAGAACGGCCTGCTCGTTGGCATAGGCCTGTATCCTGCTGGTGTCGCGCATCTGTCGGCGCTTGTGGTCGCGCGCCGCGTTGAGCGTTAGGGTGTAGAGCCAGGTGCGAAACCGGCTGGTGCCGCGAAAGCCGCGAACGGCGGTACCCAGCCGTACGCAGACGTCCTGGGCGATGTCTTCCGCATCCGCGGCATTGCCCGACCAGCGCCAGGCGACGGCATGGACAAAATCATAGTGCCGCTCGACCAATTGGCCGAACGCCCGTCTGTCTCCAGACACCGCTTTCTCGACGAGTTCAGCGTCCAATGGCGTGCCCGCTCCTAGCTGTTTTGAACCTTAGACGTTGCACGACGACAATTCCTTGGGGCCGCGACGAAAAAAATCGCATCGGCCCCAAAGAAAAAACTAGCGCGGGAATTTTCCGACGACGGCGATCATCGGCCCCATCGGGAACAGCCGGTCGTGCCGGTTGATATCAGGCGCATAGAGGCTGGAGATCGTGCCGTCGAGGAAAAGCGCGTTGGGGCAATCGAGCTCGTCGCGGAAAAGCGTCGCGAAGTCGTGAAACCGCACCGGCCTTTTCGAGACGACGAACACCACCTCGCCCGCAGCCGTCACGCCGACGCCGTTGCGGGTCTTGAGGCTGGTGCTGTCGGGCAGGAAGCGCGGATGCAGCTCGCCATCGATCACCAGCATCGGGCCGGACTGCGTGGCAAACCGGGGCCGGATATTGGCGGCGCGATAGGCGTCCGCCGACATCACCCCCGCCTTGCCGCCATCGACATAGAAGACGCCGTTAGGAAGAAGGTGGAAATTGCCCCAGCCGGTATTGGTGTTGAGCGGCGCCTGCTCGCGCCCCTCCTCGATATGCAGGCCGACCGGCGACAGGTCGTCGTGATACATGCCGCCGTTCATGGCAAAGAGCATGTATTCGTCGCGATGGCGCAGTTCCAGCGACAGCGCCCGGAACGAGCGGAAGGGAACGCCGGCCTGATCTTTGTTGTAAAGACGGATGTCGTTATCGGCGGGGTCGACGGTGCAGGCGATATAGTCCTGCCCGAGATGGCTGACGTCACGGCAGGCGCCGAGCGCCGGGCCGGCAAGGCCGGCCGAGAGAACGGCACCGACGAGAAATGGTTTTGGAAAAAGCGGCATGAAAAACATCCAATGGAATCAGTCGCCCAGCATCATCGAGATTGCGGCGGTTCTGGCGCAGGAGCGAGGAAAATGCTGATGGCAGGCCCGGCCTCGCCGTAGACGGACAGGCCAACCGTGCTCTCCCCCTCACCCCTGTGCTCGTCACAGGGGTCCAGCCACAGCGCGTCTGCGCCGTGAAGGAACCAAAACCTCGCTGTCTGCTGCATGACGCGGTCTTTGCGCGCCGCCGACGCGGGCGGCTGGATCTCTGTGACAAGCACAGAGATGAGGGAGAGGAGAAATCGGCATCCGTAGCCGCAGCCAAACATGGCATCGTCGCGGTGTAGGTAGGTCGCCGTCGCAATTCTGTGCGCACAGGGATGAGGTAAGGAAAGTACAGGGCCTTACGGCCGCGACAGTTCCGCTCAGCCGCCAGCCATAATCCCGGCAATGCCGGCCAGCACAAAACAGCCGGCCGCCGCCGCAAGGCCGAAGATCGCCGCCAGACAGGCAAGGCCGGCAACGCCGCTGCGCAGGTAAGAGTTGGGATTACCGGTGAGGATCTCGCTCGACAGCCTGGTCAGCAATCGCTTTTCCTGCAGCGTGAAGCGCAGGTTGCTGGCGTGCTGGCGCGCCACCCGCTGCACCTCGCCGTAATTGTTGGCGATGGCAAAGAAAGTGAGCAGCAGGCCAATGCAGCCGACGACCAGGGCGGCCTTGCGTAGAAAATCGATCGCCTCCGGCAGCAAGCTCGCGCCCAATATGGAGCTGTCGAACAGACCGTCGAAGCCGGCGATGCAGGCCGCAACCACCGCGGCATGGGCGGCGGCAATCGCCAGCAGGCGCTTGTACGCCTCGTCGAGAAGCTGCGAATTGGCGGCATGAATACTGTCCAGACGCGATACCTGCGCGTCGACTTCCTCCCGCGACAAGCGCGGGGGAAAGTTGCTCACGGATACCACTGGGCTGCGCGTCATGAGATGGTCTCCAATGCCACACCGTCCAAATCGGTATAAATTCGGAAATTTTACGTTTCCAGAACACCTGCAATTTTAGTCATTTTGGAGATTTACACCATCTTTGCGTGCCGGAGCGGAACAGCGAAACAGGCGCTCGGTTTTCCATGCGCACCCAGCTGCGGGGACAGCACCAGTCAATCAGCGCCGGAAGGTGACGGCGCAGGTCGTGTGGATGCCTGTGCCGGCGGTGCCTTGGGATTGTGCGTTACGCACGTCACTTCCTGCTGTGTATGCGGCTGTGGAAAGTATGCCCGAGCGGCCATCGGTGGATGGGCAGGCTGGACCTTGCCGTGTCATTCACGGCCCCGGCCGACGCTTTACCGTCCTCTATTTCATTGGAGGCTTCGGCGCAGGTGAAAACGCCAGCGTCAGCCACACATTCCAGCCTTCCGGGCGGTTTTTGGCCCCGAACTCGTAGTATCCCTTGAGGTTCACATAGCCCGCCGTTTCATCGCCGGCGTCGAACTTGCAACCGAGCTGGGGACCGACCCCGAACACGCGGGACTTGAAATCACCAAGGGTCGCGCCTTCGCCGCTGTCCCCCGTAAGCTGCTGATAGGCGTATCCAACGACGCCGACATGGACATGCTCGTTCAGGAATTGCGATGCGGCCCAGTCGACGTGCCCATCAATGCCGTTCCGATAGTCCGTATCGGGGTTTTTGAAGTTGTAGGTCAGGCCGCCGACAATCGAAAACTCGCGACCCGTGTCCGGATTGAGATAGGTGTATCCGACCCCGCCATCCATGGCACCGTGGCCGAGCCCCAGGTTCGCCAGGCGATCAGGATCGTAGGAACCAACGGGAATGCCGCCGGTCATATAGACGAGATAGTTGTCGACGTCGTCGTTCCATTTAAGTGCCGCCTAGGGAAGGACATCGCCAAACGCGGTTAGAGAATCGCATCTTTCGCCGGAGACCGAACCGCCGAGCGGCCCAGTCAAGGTGGCGTCTACGCAGGCGTGGCTTCGTCCCGCAACGCCCAACAGGCTGAGGGCGAGCTGCCCACCCCATACGGGCTGATCGAAGGTGTAGGTCGGTCCGAAGGCAACCAGGTCGCCGCGCCCGCTCATGCCGACATCGACTTGCCCGGCCCCGCCGCGTGGAAAAGCCTCGCTCGCACCCGCGCTGATGGAGGAGTGGTAGTAGATCGAAGCGAAGGACCAGCCGGGTTTACCCGGCACCGCAGCAAAACTGCCGTATAGGCCAGGCAGCCAGAAACTGACGCCAAATTCATCCGCGCTGGCCTGTGACGCGGCAAACGCAACCACGAACACCAGCGAACCGGCGCACATCTTTCGAATCATGCGACCCCCTGCATTAGCCTACACACACTAGGTTACAATCGGGGCAATTCAACCGCATGTTTCCCGCAACGGCGGCATGTGACGGAGGCTTCAAATGCGCAGGTTCGCCATGGCGATTCTGAGCCTGTTGATCGCGGCGGCCCCGGCCAGCGCCGACGACAAGCTGGTCAAAGACCTTGACGCAAGGACAATCGAGAGCCGAGCGATCGAGGCCGTCAACTGGGGCATGCCTGTCGTCAACTTCGACCTGATGCTGCAGGCGATGATCACGGGCGCCAAAGGCAAGCCCAATCAGATCGTCTACTGGTCTCGCCTGCCGGACTGAAAGAACCAGACACTCACCCCCAATCCGGACGTCATGCATGGCAGTTCCCCCTGGAGGATGTCGGCCCGGCCGGGGTCGACAAGGGCAAGGGCGGAAAATACCTCATCCTGCCACCTGACCACTCCGGCGCGATCCCGGACGGATACATCGTGCTGCCGTCATCGACCTATCAGGGTTACGCCCTGCTGCGCTCCATTCTGAACAGCGGCAGCGAAGCCGACGTTGCCAAGGCGTCGATTACGCCAAACGGATCAGGCTCTATCCATTGTCGCAGGCCGTAAATCCGCCGACGACTTTTGTCGATGCCATCGACGTTGTCTACGATTCGACCATTCCCTACGATCTGCGCTTCTTCCAGTCTTTGAACCGCGTGGTCCAGGCTGAGCCCTGGCTCCGCCCATCAGGCCATAGTTTCGGCAGCGGCGACAGATCAAAGGTCCAGTGCGGACATGTGGAAGCGAAGCTGCGCCGGCGGATAGCGATAGTCCTGCCCGACGGGACAGGCGTCGCGGGCCAGGCATCCGTGCTCGAGACAGCCACTCCTGCCCGCCTCCGTCCTCAGATAGCTGCGACAACGGCCGACATCGAATTGCAGGCGCTCGAGCGCGCCGGCCGGACAGGCGGAAATGCATGGTTTATCCACGCAAGTGTCGCAGGGATGGCTGGCCAACCGCTCGCTATCGGCAGCCAAGGGTTCGTCGAAGGCGAGCGCGCCACGATAGCCGTGCCAGAGCCCGTAGCGCGGATGAATGAGAATGCCGAGCGGCGAAGTCTTCAGCCCCTCCGCCCGCATCGCCCATTGCTGGAATGGCTGCCAGGGTGGATCCGACGGGAAGTAGGCCGTCGCCCCACTGCCTCGAGCGATTTCCCCAATCACCGACTTCGACCACGTATCGAGCGGATCGTTGCCGCCATGGTCCGGCGCACTTTCGCGCCAGCGCGCGAAGGGCTGCCACAGCGAGCCGCCGACATTGCCGATCAGCGCGACGCTTGCAGCCGGCCGACCATCCGAAAGCAACGGCGCGGCATCGCCGGAAGCAAAGTTCAGCGTGCCGCGCAAAAAAAGTCCGTGCGGCTCAAGAGCCGCACGGACGGTTTCAAGTCGAGTTTCCGCAGATGCGGAAGGCGCCGTCATTTCGGTTTCGGCCCCTGTAGATCGTAATGCGGGCGCCAGACTTCCTTCTGGATCATGTCAGCCACCTGCGCCGCGCCGCCTTGCTCCCTGGCTCGCTCGGGACCCTTTCAGGTGAAAGCGTCGGGCATCGAGTCCTTGCGCTCGGCGATAAAGGCCTTGAGCGCCTCGTCAATATCAGGATCGAGGTAAGGCGCCTCGTAGTGCTCCAGCCAGCTGCGGGCCAGCGCATTGGCGCGCTGCTCGATGCGCTTTTCGCCTTCCACTTCCCACTGTTCGTAGGAATTGTTGTCGGCGAGCGGCGAACGGTAGAAGGCGGTCTGGAAATTGGCCTGGGTGTGGGCGCAGCCGAGGTAGTGACTGCCCGGACCGACTTCGCGGATGGCGTCGAGCGCCTGCGCGTCTTCCGAGAGGTCGATGCCTTCGGCCATCTTCTGCATCATGCCGAGCTGGTCCTGGTCGATCATGAACTTCTCGTAGGACGAGACGAGACCCCCCTCGAGCCAGCCGGCCGCATGCAGCACGAAGTTGGTGCCGGCAAGCAGCGTCATGTTCAGCGTATTGGCCGATTCATGCGCGGCTTGAGCGTCCGGAACCTTCGAGCCGCAGAGTGAACCGCCGGTGCGGAACGGCAGCTTCAAGCGGCGGGCAAGCTGTGCCGCGCCATAGGAAACCAGCGACGGCTCCGGCGTGCCGAAGGTCGGCGCGCCCGACTGCATCGAGATCGAGGCGGCAAAGGTGCCGAACAGCACCGGCGCGCCCTTGCGGATCAGCTGGGTGAACGAGGCACCGGCCAGCACTTCGGCGAGAATCTGCGTCAGCGTGCCGGCAACAGTGACCGGGCTCATGGCGCCCGACAGGATGAACGGCGAAAGCACACAGGCCTGGTTGTGGCGGGCATAAACCTTGAGTGCGCCCACCATGGTCTCGTCGAAGACCATCGGCGAGTTGGCGTTGATCAGGTTGAGCGTGACGCAATTGTTCTCGACGAACTCGTCGCCGAAAACGAGTTTCGCCATGGCGATCGTGTCTTCGGCGCGCTCGGGTGCCGTGACCGAGCCCATGAACGGCTTGTCGGAATATTTGATGTGGCTGTAGACCATGTCGAGGTGACGCTTGTTCACCGGAATGTCCACCGGCTCGCAGACCGTGCCGCCGGACGAATGCATCGACGGCGCCATATAGGCGAGCTTCACGAAGTTGCGGAAATCCTCGATGGTCGCGTAACGGCGGTTACCCTCGAGATCGCGCACGAAGGGCGGGCCATAGACCGGTGCGAAGATCGTCGCCTTGCCGCCGACCTGGGCGCTGCGCGCGGGATTGCGGGCGTGCCAGGTAAATTCGGACGGCGCCGTTTTCAGAAGCTCGCGGCAAAGACCCTTGGGAAAGTGAACGCGCTGGCCGCGCACGTCGGCACCAGCCTGTTTCCACAGTTCGAGTGCTTCGGCGTCGTCGCGGAATTCGATGCCGATTTCCTCGAGGATCGTATCGGCATTGCGCTCGATGAGCTCAAGACCCTCCTCGTCGAGAACCTCGTATTCGCGAATCTTGCGCTGGATATAGGGCAGAGACGGCCCCGGGCCGCCGCCGGTGCGCGAGGCACGCCGCGCCGCTGCTCCCCGTCCCTCGCCACGCGAGCGGCGACCGCCACCCTCAACCGCGTCCTGTTCTGTCACGTCGCTCATTTACTCATTCCTCTCCCGCGCATTTCGTGCGCCTTCAAGCACCATTTGGCCCTAATGCTACCAAGCCGCAGGGACTGTACGGGTCTCAATGCGCCAACAAGTGGCGCAACTCGAACACTGCGACCTGCGTCATCGCCGGCCAAAAACCGCATGGCGCGAATATATTGTTTTTGTTAAGAATATACAGGCCTCGAAAGAAGGTGCCCTGCCGTCGCTTTTTGTCATATGCGACGTCGCTTTCGAAAACAGATTTTTACGCGTCGACCGCTATTGATTGTTGAACGTGTCCGGATTTTAGCCCGGCCGTGCCAGGAACCGAGGAACCCTACTATGGCAGACGATGAAATCATTCTCGAGGACCTTTCCGACGAGGAACTTGTGCAGCAGATGCATGACGACCTCTATGACGGCCTCAAGGAGGAGATCGAGGACGGAACCAACATCCTGCTCAAGCGTGGCTGGACGCCCTACGACGTCCTGACCCAGGCACTGGTCGAAGGCATGCGGATCGTCGGCGTCGATTTCCGCGACGGCATCCTGTTCGTGCCGGAAGTTCTGCTGTCGGCCAATGCGATGAAGGCAGGCATGTTCATCCTGCGGCCGCTGCTCGTCGAAACCGGCGCGCCGAAGCTCGGCAAGATGGTGATCGGCACCGTCAAGGGCGACATTCACGACATCGGCAAGAACCTCGTCGGCATGATGATGGAAGGCGCCGGCTTCGATGTCGTCGACCTCGGCATCAACAACCCGGTCGAAAACTACCTGGAAGCGATCGAGCGCGAGCAGCCCGACATCCTCGGCATGTCGGCGCTTTTGACCACCACCATGCCCTACATGAAGGTCGTCATCGACACGCTGAAGGAAAAGGGACTGCGTGACGACTATGTCGTGCTCGTCGGCGGCGCGCCGCTCAACGAGGAATTCGGCAAGGCCGTCGGCGCCGACGCCTATTGCCGCGACGCGGCAGTCGCGGTCGAAACCGCCAAGGACTTCATGAAGCGCAAGCACAACCTGCTCGCTGCCGGCTGAGCCCGCTTCACGAACACGAAAGCCGGCCGCAGCAATGACGCTTGCGGCCGGCTTTTCATTTGCTGGCATGAAAACGGAGGGCTGCGCAACCGCGGCGTCTGCTGATGTTCCACGTCGCGACCGCCGCGGAACATCAGGCTGGACACCAGGGGATCAAAGCGTCTCTGGCACAGCCGAATTCGACGCGCGGCGCTTCAGGTCACGGCTCAGTTGGCGGCGTTGGCCACCTTCTTGCCGGCCGACTGTGTCGCGTTGACGGTGTTTGCGGTATCCTGACCGATGCCGCGGATTGTGTTGCCGCAGGCGCTCAACGTCATAAGCGCGATGAGCACGGCTCCGACGGTCGCAACAGTTTGTGTTTTCATGGCCAGCTTCCTTCACGTTGATCACTGGGTGGAATCGAGATGGAAAACGTATCGCGCACAATAGAACGCGCACAACCGGAAAAAGTTCACGTCATCGGTTGCGGCGCAATCGCGCGCGAAATTCTGGCCATCTGCCAGGCCAACAGGCTCGACCATGTCGACCTCTCCTGTCTGCCCGCCATCTGGCACAACACGCCGGAAAAGATCACGCCGGGGGTCAAGGAGGCGATTGCCAAGGCACGTGCAGCCGGCTTCGAGCGCATCTTCGTCGCCTATGCCGATTGCGGCACCGGGGGCCACCTCGACCGGCTCTGCGAAGAAGAATGCGTCGAGCGCATTCCCGGCCCGCACTGCTATTCCTTCTTCGCCGGCAACGATGCCTTTGCCAGCCGCTGGGACGACGATCTGACCGCCTTTTTCCTCACCGACTTCCTCGCCCGCCAGTTCGAGGCCTTCGTCATCGAGCCGCTCGGCCTCAAGCGCCATCCGGAACTCCGGGATATGTATTTTGGCCATTACCGCAAGCTCGTCTACCTCTCGCAGCAGGAAGACGAAGCGCTGCAGGCAAAGGCCAAAGAAGCCGCCGATTACCTCGGCCTCGAATACGAATACCGCTTCACCGGCTATGGCGACCTGACGAAATCACTGCTGAGCGCCTGATCCCGCAGAAGGTATGTGGCGCCCAGCTCAGGTAGAAAAGACCGAGGGAAAGCTCCGCCAACAGGATGAGCTCGGATCTGGCAGCATACACAACCCGCCTCAATTGAAACTCAATCGACGCGCTATGCTGTGGCAAGTTGATTTGGCCGATGTGGCTTTCGCGGTATCAGAACTTCGAACCGCCCCAATCCCCTAAATTCTCGACAGACAGGCAGGCTCGGCGTCAGTGCTTGCGGCCAACGCGTCTCGAAACAGATCTCGAGCCGTCTGTCCGGCCCATCGCAACGAGCATTTGATCCGTCTACGCCAGCGCGAAATGCGGAGCGGCTGTTGCAGCCGAATTACTCTTACCAACGCTTGAGGAGGACTGAGACCACTATGAACGCTCTATCTTTCACGAAACGCATCATCCGCGGCCCGCGCGACACGTTACCGATCCACCGCTTCCATGTTGGCCAACTTGTCCGCTCCAAGGGGGCGCTGACGAGAGAGTCAATATCTGGAGAAACGTATCGCATCGTTGCGACGCTGCCGATCCGCGACAATGCGCTCCAGTATCGCATCCGCAGCAGCCGCGAAACCCATGAGCGTGTAACGGATGAAGGCAATCTCGAATTGATTGTCAGTGCCGGCAAGGATGGGATGGCATTGGCCGAGCGAGCCTTCAGAACGGCACATATCCTATAACGACCATGCCAAACCGGCCAAACAGATCAGCCACGGGAGGCGATCATGAAATACCACATACCGGCTCAGATCTATCTCTTCGACTATCGCGGTCTGTTTGCCTGGATTGCTCTTTCGGTCGCGGTCTTTGTGGTCATCACCACGATCCTCTTCGGCCGGATCTTGTGATGGCGCGGCACGGAGCCAAACGCCCATCCTCACTCGTCCGCCCGGCCGACCGCTGGCCGAGCTGGCTTATCGCTAAAAAGGATCACACGATGCCACTAAGCTTCCCCAACCAAAGCCGAAGCTTCGACGATACCAGGAACGCTGTTCGCTTCCTTGGCCACGATGGCATGTTCGAAGTGCCCTTCTATGTCGAGGCGGAGGCGCTCTCGCGTGGCGCGCCGACCCGGACGACAGAAGCGGCCTGCCTTCTGGCATTCGACGCTGCACGCAACAAGATCTACGAAGTCGCAAAGGCAGCATATGCCCACGGTCGCAAGACGATCTATGTCCTGACCGCCGCGGACTTCCGTTAGACCGGACAAGCCGGCGCCTTATCTGCCACCATCGAACGAACACGCTCGTCGCGACGCGCTCGGGGTCCGATGCCCCAGCCTCGGCCAAACCGTCTCCCGATGCCACTTCTGGCATCTGCTTCCCAAATACCCGCCATTAAGTCGCCGGTAACGCGCCAGCCGCCATATCTGTTGCGACCAACGCTTCAGGGGCCGGCATGGCGGACGCAGACAATGAGACCAACACCGCGGCCAGGCAGCCGAGCCGCGTCGTCGTGGTGACGGCGGGCGGAGAAAATCCCTGGATCATGATCAATGCGCTCGCCGCACGCTTTGACGATATCGTCGTTCTCCAGGAGCAGCCGGAATCCAAGAGCCTCTTCCTGCGCCGGCGGGCGCGAAAGCTCGCGTGGCCGACAGCGATCGGGCAATTGGCGACAATGATCGCCTCGCGCTTCGGCAAGCGCTTTACCCGGAAGAGAGCGGAAGGCATCCTTAGGCACTACGGTGTATCGGGCGCGCCGGATCCGAGCGTACCGGTTTGCCAGATCACGTCCGTGAACGACGCTGAGGCTGTGTCGCAGATCCGGCAGCTCGCGCCAAAAGTCGTCTTTCTCATCAGTTGCCGCCTGTTGAAGGCCCATACCCTGGCGCAGATCCCCTGCCCGGTCGTCAACTTCCATGCCGGCATCAATCCGGGCTATCGCGGGCTGATGGGCGGCTACTGGGCGCAGGTCAACGACGATGTCATCAATTTCGGCGCGACCGTGCATCTCGTCGACGAAGGCGTCGATACCGGCGGCATTCTCTACCAGTCGCGCCAGACGCCCGACCGCCGCGATACGATGCATACCTATCCGCTGCTGCAGACGGCGGCCTCCACCGGCATCGCCATTGCCGCCGTCGACGATGCCCTCAAGGGCAAGCTGCAACCGCTCGATGTCGCAGGCCCGTCGCAACAGTGGTACCACCCGCCGATCTGGACATGGCTCTGGAATGGAATTCGGCGCGGCATCTGGTAGGAAAACCGGGCGCAGATTCGCCGATGAGGACACGCCGCCTGTGGCCGTCAGAAGGCCCTAAGGCCCTGAAATTTCTGACACTCCTCAACCGATGGATATCCCGAAGTGTGGACTTGCCCGCATTGCGGCAACGCGTAGAGTGCCGGGGGTCTTCGACGTTCTGCGCCGGCGTCGTTTTTGGACACATCCAACGTCGTGGCGAGGTGAGCCACAGCGCCCGGACATAAGCATTGTCGCAGGAAGAGGAGAACGACACCCGATGGCAGATCGCATAATCGTCTACTGGCGCGACATCCCGGCCCAGGTCATCATCAAGAAGGGCCGCACGACCGCCAAGCGCGAGCTTTCGCTGCGCTTCACCGAGGCGATCGACATGTGCGCCATGCGCACCGGCGCTGCCGAAACCGACGATTATCTCGCCGAATGGCGCAAGGCCGAGCCAGAACCCGTCTCCGACGAACTGGAAGCGGAAGCAGACCGTGCGGCCGCCGAGCTCGAAGCCGCCTATGACCGCGAGCGCCTGGTTGCCCTCGTCAAAGCAGGAGGCCGCGACAATGGCTGAGCCGAAGCTCGCAGGTGCAGCGGAGGCGAAGATCGTCAAGGGCAATGCCGCGCCTGCCGCCAAGGCCGCGACCGGCGCCTATACCCCCGCCGGCGTTTCGCCGAGCCGCCGCTCGCGCCACAAATATACCGTCCGCCTCTGGGCCGTGCGCCATTCGCGCTTCCTCGAATGGTTCTACAACCGCTTTGCCGATCTCTTCCTGCTGTTGCACCCGCTGTGGAACGCAATTGGCTACGGCCGCGTCGAGCGGCCGGTGACCTTCGTCGAACGCCACGTCAAAGGCTTTCTTTTCGACTGTCGCATGTGCGGCCAGTGCGCGCTGTCGTCGACCGGCATGTCCTGCCCGATGAACTGTCCGAAGCAGCTGCGCAACGGCCCCTGCGGCGGCGTCAGGGCCAACGGCAATTGCGAGGTCGAGCCGGATATGCCCTGCGTCTGGGTGCAGGCGTGGAAAGGTTCGCAGAACATGACGAAGGGCGATGCGATCATGAACGTGCAGAAGCCGGTCAACCAGTCGCTGCGCGAGACCTCGTCGTGGCTGCGGGTGACGGCGGAAGCCGCCGCCCGCCGCGAAGCCCAGGCAAAAGAGAACCAGGCATGAGCCCCGATTACAATCCATACGACCCCGGCGCGCCGCTCGATCCTCTGCCCGGCCACTCCTCGCGCGGACGGCTCGAGCGCGTTTTGCGTCGCGGCGAATTTGCCGTCACCGCCGAACTCAACCCGCCCGACAGCGCCAACCCGCAGGACGTCTACGAGCGCGCCGCAATCTTCGATGGCTGGGTCGACGGCATCAATGCGGTCGATGCCTCCGGCGCCAACTGCCACATGTCATCTGTCGGCATCTGCGCACTGCTGACGCGCATGGGCTATGCCCCGATCATGCAGATCGCCTGCCGCGACAAGAACCGCATCGCCATCCAGGGCGACGTGCTCGGCGCGTCCGCCATGGGCGTGCAGAACGTCATGTGCCTGACCGGCGACGGCGTGCAGGCCGGCGACCAGCCGGGCGCCAAGCCGGTGTTCGACCTCGACTGCATGTCGCTGCTCGAGACCGTGCGCATCATGCGCGACAATTCCAAGTTCCTCTCCGGCCGCAAGCTGACGACGCCGCCACAGGTGTTTCTCGGCGCCGCCATCAACCCCTTTGCGCCTCCCTACGACTTCCGCCCCTATCGGCTGGCCAAGAAGATCGAGGCCGGCGCGCAGTTCGTCCAGAGCCAGTACTGCTTCGACGTGCCGATGTTCCGCGAATACATGAAGAAGGTGCGCGATCTCGGCCTGCACGAAAAATGCTTCATCCTCGTCGGCGTCGGACCGATGGCGTCGGCGAAAACCGCCCGCTGGATCCGCTCCAACGTGCCGGGCATCCACATTCCCGACAGCATCATCACGCGGCTGGAAGGTGCGCAGGATCAGAAAAAGGAAGGTAAGCAGCTCTGCATCGACATCATCAACGAGGTCAAGGAGATCGAAGGCGTCTCCGGCGTCCACGTCATGGCCTATCGCCAGGAAGAATATGTCGCAGAGATCGTGCATGAATCGGGCGTGTTGAAGGGTCGCAAGCCCTGGAAACACGAAACGCTGCCGACCGATGCGCTTGTCGCCTCCCGCATGGAGCACATTCGCGAAGGCAAGGAAGAAAACCAGCAGGAGATGGCCGAGGCCGCGGCCCACCATCCCCACTGAGGCAATCGCAGACAAAACCGGCGCCGGCCCGTCCGGCCGCCTCCATCGCTTAACGGGTGAGATAACGAAACCCGACGCCACAGGATCAAAGGATCTTACATGACCCGTACCATCGTCGCTTCCGCCACCCGCGAAATCATCATCGGCTTCGACCAGCCCTTCTGCGTCATCGGCGAGCGCATCAATCCGACCGGCCGCAAGAAGCTGGCCGCGGAAATGATCGAAGGCAATTTCGACACCGTCATCAAGGACGCGCTGGAGCAGGTCGCCGCCGGTGCGACGATGCTCGACGTCAACGCCGGCGTCACCGCCGTCAACCCGAACGAGACCGAACCGCCGTTGCTGGTCAAGACGCTGGAAATCGTCCAGGGCCTTGTCGACGTGCCGCTGTCGATTGACAGCTCCGTGTCGGCGGCAATCGAGGCGGCGTTGAAGGTCGCCAAGGGCCGGCCGCTCGTCAATTCCGTCACCGGCGAAGAGGAAAAGCTGGAAGCGATCCTGCCGCTCTGCAAGAAATACGACGTGCCGGTTGTCGCCATCTCCAACGACGAAACCGGCATTTCGATGGATCCGGACGTGCGCTTCGCCGTTGCCAAGAAGATCGTCGAGCGCGCCATGGATCATGGCATCAAGCCACACGACATCGTCGTCGATCCGCTGGTCATGCCGATCGGCGCCCTGGGCGACGCCGGCCGGCAGGTGTTTGCGCTTCTGCGCCGTCTGCGCGAAGAGCTGAAGGTCAACACCACCTGCGGCCTCTCCAACATCTCCTTCGGCCTGCCGCATCGCCACGGCATCAATGCCGGCTTCATCCCCATGGTCATCGGCGCCGGTATGACGTCCGCGATCATGAACCCCTGCCGTCCGCAGGAGATGGAGGCCGTTCGCGCTGCAAACGTTCTGAACGGCACCGACGCCAACTGCACCAACTGGATCAGGACCTACCGCGACCACAAGCCGGCAGAAGGCGGCCATGCCGTGGCGGCGGCCGCAGCACCGGCAGCCTCCGGCGGTCGTCGCGGCGGGCGCGCCGCGCGCACCGGCGGAGCTGCGGCGAGCGAATAGGCTTTTGCTCGGCGCCGCACTGCACATCGAAAGGACAACCAGGTCATGAGTTGCCCTGGTTGTCCTTTGGCTCTCCTTGTCAGATATGCGCTCTTTGAGGATGCGGGCGAGTTCAAAAGGCTCTACGGTGCGCTCAGGACCTAAGGCATGTCGCGCAAAAGTGCGCAGCGGTTTTGCGATAACGACATGGGCAAAAACAAGAACTTAAAGCGCAGCAAGCGAATCCTGGAGATCGCGACGCGCTTTAAGTCCTGCCGGTCCTGTTCGCAAACCTCGCGGTGCTTGCCGTCACTTTCGTTGCGGTTGTCACGAGGAGGATCAACTTTGGTTCCCAGGAACGGGTCATGAACGTCTGTTTCTGGGGTAGCTCGACGACACTGGCGGCGGCGTTTGTCTGGGCAATAGCAGCTGCGAAACTGACCACGGCTCCATAGTCAAGCATCCGACCGTCGCTGTCGCAGCACAAGAGTAGGGATCATCGATGACAACGCGCCGACTTCACCTCGACACTTTCACGCTCTGGTTCGAAGCCCCTTTCGTCATGGCGCTGCGGCTGCACGAAATGCAACTGGCGGCACTGACCGGGAAAACGCAGGATCCGACCGAGCTTAGCCGCATGGTCTCCGAGAAGATCGCGGCCACCGCGGAAAGTGCCATGGCCGTGAACATGGCGCTGTGGCGCACCGGTTTCGATAATGCGGTGCGGCTGATGACCGGCGGCGGCGCATCGCTTGGCCTGGGTGGAACGGCGATCGCTGCCGCCGCCCTTAAACCCTACGGCAAGCGCGTGCGCGTCAATGCCCGGCGCCTGTCGCGCAAGACGTCATGAACGGATACGCCCCGCGAGCGCAACCCTGACGAAATGATGCTCGCAGATCTTTCCATGTCGGGATCTGACAACTATCAGGCAGCATTCCGGTGCAGTCTGAAGACGTTTACCCATGCCTCGGTCCATCGGGCAGAAGCAGGCTTTAGGAAAGACAGAACAGAATGCGCATCGAAGGCACTTCCGAAATCGAGACCAACATGACCGAAGCCGCGCACAAGGATCCCCTCGTTCTGTTCATGCCATCGGGCAAGCGCGGCCGCTTCCCGGTCGGCACGCCGGTTCTCGATGCCGCCCGCTCGCTCGGGGTCTATGTCGAAAGTGTTTGCGGCGGCCGCGCCACCTGCGGGCGCTGTCAGATCGAGGTGCAGGAAGGCAACTTCGCCAAGCACAAGATCGTCTCCTCCAACGACCATATTTCGCCTGTTGGCCCGAAGGAACAGCGCTACGCCTCCGTGCGCGAACTGCCTGACGGTCGCCGGCTTTCCTGTTCCGCCCAGATTCTCGGCGATCTCGTCATCGACGTGCCGCAGGATACCGTCATCAACGCCCAGGTGGTGCGCAAGGCCGCAAGCGACCGGGTGATCGAGCGCAACGCCGCCATCCAGCTTTGCTATGTCGAGGTCGATGAGCCCGACATGCACAAGCCGCTCGGCGATCTCGACCGGCTGAAGGTGATGCTGGAGAAGGACTGGGGCTGGAAGGACCTGCTGATCGCGCCGCACCTGATTCCGCAGGTCCAGGGCATCCTGCGCAAGGGCAATTGGGCCGTGACCGCCGCCATCCACCGCGACATGGACAGTTCACGCCCCTTCATCGTCGGCCTGTGGCCGGGCCTCAAGAACGAGGCCTATGGCGTTGCCTGCGACATCGGCTCGACGACGATCGCCATGCATCTCGTCTCGCTGCTCTCCGGCCGTATCGTCGGCTCCTCGGGCACCTCGAACCCGCAGATCCGCTTCGGCGAGGATCTGATGAGCCGCGTCTCCTATGTGATGATGAATCCCGATGGCCGCGAGGCGATGACCAAGGCGGTGCGCGAGGCGGTCAACGGCCTGATCGGCAAGGTCTGCGCCGAAGGTGAGGTCGACCGCCACGACATCCTCGACATGGTCTTCGTCGGCAACCCGATCATGCACCACCTGTTCCTTGGCATCGACCCGACCGAGCTCGGCCAGGCGCCGTTTGCGCTCGCTGTCTCCGGCGCGCTGCAATATTGGGCGCACGAGATCGACATCGACGTCAACCGCGGCGCCCGGCTCTACATGCTGCCCTGCATCGCCGGCCATGTCGGCGCCGATGCCGCCGGCGCCACGCTGTCGGAAGGCCCTTACCGGCAGGACAAGATGATGCTGCTCGTCGATGTCGGCACCAATGCCGAGATCGTGCTCGGCAACAAGGATCGCGTCGTTGCCGCCTCCTCGCCCACCGGCCCGGCCTTCGAAGGGGCTGAAATCTCCTCCGGCCAGCGTGCCGCACCGGGCGCGATCGAGCGCGTGCGCATTGATCCCGAGACGCTCGAGCCGCGGTTCCGCGTCATCGGCGTCGACAAATGGTCTGATGAGGACGGCTTTGCCGAGGCGGCCGCCGCCGTTGGCGTCACCGGCATCTGCGGCTCGGCGATCATCGAAATCGTCGCGGAGATGTATCTCTCAGGCATCATCTCGCAGGATGGCGTCGTCGATGGCGCGATGGCGGCGAAAAGCCCGCGCATCATCCCGAACGGCCGCACCTTCTCCTACCTGCTGCACGAGGGCCAGCAGCGCATCACCGTGACGCAGAACGATATCCGCGCCATCCAGCTCGCCAAGGCGGCGCTCTATGCCGGCATCAAGCTGCTGATGGAAAAGCTGGATATCGACCATGTCGACACCATCCGCTTTGCCGGGGCCTTCGGTTCCTTCATCGATCCGAAATACGCCATGGTGCTGGGCCTGATCCCGGACTGCGACCTCGACGAGGTGAAGGCCGTCGGCAACGCCGCCGGCACCGGCGCGCTGATGGCGCTCCTGAACCGCGGCCACCGTCGCGAGATCGAGCAAACCGTCAGCAAAATCGAGAAGATAGAGACCGCTCTTGAATCAAAATTTCAGGAGCATTTCATCAACGCGATGGCAATGCCGAACAAGGTCGACGCCTTCCCGAAACTGTCTGCAGTCGTCACCCTGCCGGAGCGCAAGGTGGCGGCAGATGATGGCGAGGGCGGCGGCAGACGGCGGAGGCGTAGCCGGGAGTAGGGCCGAAAAGAAGCAAGCGGACACACTGCGCCCTTTAGAATGGTCTTCAGCGCATCAACGTATGACGTCCATCAGCGTCCTGCGCAGCGGCCCGCCGCGTTCGTCATGAACCACGAGGGAGACCGTCTCGAACAGAACGTCGATCGTGACGTCGTGGAAGGATATGATCCAAAATCGTGGACTGAGGACTTCCCACCGGGCTGTTTCCTCGCCACCAGAGACTTCATTGAACGCCCACGGAAGGACCGGGTATCTGCATCCTGGCAGGCCATCGACATTCATCGGCGTGACTCGGAAATCGATAACGTCACCGAACCTCAGGACCACGTTGCCACCGCCAACCGGGGGCGAGGTCTCGTAGCAAACCAGGGCGTCAATGCCGTCATAGAACACTACGGGGTTTGCGACTGATCCCAATTCGGGAAAAGCCTCCAATGGCGTTGATACCTGCATAATTGATCGCGCGTTGCTTCGGTTGAACGTCATGGCATGCTTGCGTTCAAGTCACTGCATAGTCAAATGTTTTGGCCCAACGGCAAGTGAGGGCGGTGACAGTGCCAAGCATCCCTCCCCCCGCCTGCGGGGGAAGGTGCCGGCAAGCGGATGAGGGCTGCAACAACGCACCAGGGAGCGCGTTCGAGAAAGGCGGTGACGCTTAGAATCTCACGCGGCCCTCGCCGCAAATGCCCCCAGCAGTCCCGTCCATCCATCTTCTGAATCAAGCGCCACGCGGGCTTCATTCGCCTTCGCACCATAATTGGCGAGATCGCGATGTTCGAGCAGTACGGTGGTGCCGCCATCGACTGCGGGCTCGAAGATGACCTCCACCGCGGTCTCAAACTCCGGATCGAACACCCAGTCGGCATTCAGTTGCCAGGCAAGGAGGATGCGCCTCGGCCGCTCGCAGGCAAGCACCCGCCCCCATTCCTTCTCCTCGCCGCCATTGCCGATTTCGTACCAGCGGCCGCCCGCAAACGGCTCGACCACGACGGTCCTCTGTCCGCTTGCCGTCAGGCTATGGCTCTTCAGCCACCATTCGCCCATGCCGGCGACGAAGATGTCGAAGGCGCGCTCCGGCGTCGCGCGGACTGTCACGGTTTTGCGCACAGGGGCAGGCTCGATGTGATGCATTTCACAAACTCCCGTTTGCCTCATGGACCGCACCACAAACCATGCCGATATGTCAGATGGCTTCGTCGCGGTCCGCCACTGCCTTGAGGGCGGCGAGTTGATCACCCCAGAAGCGATCGAGCCATTGCCGCAGCGGACCAAGGCCAGCGGGGTCGATCGAATAGATACGGCGCGTGCCTGAAGGCGTGTCGTGAACAAGGCCCGCCTCTTTCAACACTTTCAGGTGCTGCGATATTGCCGGCTGCGACACCGGCAACGACCGTGCGAGATCGGCAACCGAGCAACGACCGGTACCCAGCCTCTCGAAAATCTGGCGCCGCGTCGGGTCTGCCAACGCCGCAAGCACTCTGCCTTCATAAGTCATTACTTATTATAAGCCTACGCTTATGGAAGGGCAAGCACCGCTTGAGCCCGGCGGCAAGACAGCGGGATTGGCACAATGGAACGGCACAAAGTCATGCTGTTTCATGGCGATAAGCTGCGAACGTGATTCAAAATATCAGCAGCGGGTCGGCGCGCTTCACCATCGGACCGAACGTGCTGCGCCCTCTACCCACCAAGCGCGATCGTCACTGCGACAAGTACGGCACCGATCGCTGCCATGGCGAAGGCCATCGGCCAGGGGCTTCGCCCCATATAGCTGCCGAGCCGTGCTCCGACGATAAAAAGCATGATGAGCGCGATGGCGTTCGAAACGCGCATGGCGACGTCGATCTGCTCGATGAACAGGAAGGGAATGCTCGGCGGCAGCGTCGAGATGACGACGAGCGCGAAGATGGCAAGCGCGGCCTTGAGGTCTCCGCCTGTGACCACGGAATGCTGACCGTTGGACGGCAAGGCCCGTACGCGCAGAAGCAGCGCCTCGATTTCGCTTTGCGCTGACACCAACCTGATATCATCAGGGAGGTTGTCGAGAAAGATCTGGCGGGCGCGATCGAGAGGTTCGCGCTGCAGAGCGTCGACCAGGCCGCGACGTCGCACCCGCTCGACCGCGGTCGTTACCACATGCATGACGCCATCGACGATGCCCCAGGCCAGATTGCAGCCGAAAGCGGCGACAAGCACCGCATTCACTTTCTCGCCGCCACCGACGGCCGCACTCATCGTACCGGTGAAGGACAGCGCCATCAGCAGCCCGAAAATGATCTCCGAGAGGCGATCGATCGGATCCAAAATGCGTCGCGACTGGTCATCTCGCGCCATGGCACGCCTTCCCCTTGCGCCGAGATCAACGCATGACGATCGGGTCGCTTTCGGCCGGTTTGTCAGGCAACCGCTGTTGCAAGCCGCGCCTCTCCCGACTGGATCCTCAGTTCCGCGAATGCGTCGCGAACATGATCTGCGACAGCCAGCACCGGCGCCGGCGCATCGTCGATCACCTGCAAGCCGATGTCGTAATGGCCGAGATCCGGTAGGCCGTCACGCTCGCCGAGCTGCACCATCTCACCCTGGACGAGGTAGCGCGGCAGCGGGGCAATCGCGAGGCCCGCGAGCACGGCGGCACGCTGGCCCGTGGTATAGGCGCTGAGAAAGGCAATGCGGAACCGGCGGCCGGCGCGCGACAGCTTTTCCACCGCATCGGCCCGCCAGACGCAACCGTCCTCCCACATCGACACCGGCAGCGGATCCTTAAGATGCGCATTGCCGCATTTGACGCCGGCCCAGACCAGCTTCTCCTGCATCAGGATCTCGCCGTTCTTCGGCGCGACGTCGGTCAGGCTGTTGAAGATCGCGATGTCGAGACGGTGCTCGTCGACGCGCTTGCGCATGGCGCCGCTCATGCCGATCGAGACGTCGACCGTGACGTTCGGATAGGATTCGGCAAAGCGCTTCAACACTTCCGGCAGAATGCGCTCGCCGACATCCTCGGGCGCGCCGACACGCACGACGCCGTTCATGTCGGGCAGCAGGAAGCGAGACACCGTCTCGTTGTTGAGCGCCAGCAGGCGGCGGGCAAAGCCCAAGAGCATCTCGCCCTTGGGCGTCAGCGACACCGAACGCGCATCGCGCAGGAACAGCGTGCAGCCGAGCTGCTCTTCCAGCTTCTTGATCTGCATCGAGACCGCCGACGGCGTGCGATAGACCGTTTCGGCCGCGGTGGTGAAGTTGCCCGTTTCGGCGATGGCGACGAAGGTTTTCAACACATCCATTTCCAGGAGCGGAAGCGCATGGCGCAGCATCATGTTCATGGCGGCATCCTTGTTCAATAAAACTGACAGAATGGTTCACTTCATTTCGTTTGATTGAACATCAGCAAAGACCGATAGTCAAGTTGCAAGGACGCCAAAGGAAGGAAACCAGTCATGTCCGCGACAACAATGGCCTTCTCTGCCCCGCAGGACATCCGGCACGTGAGCAAGGTGAAGCCCAAGATGAACCGCACTCCGGATCATGCCGTGCAAATGGCAAAGGCCCTGCCTGTGAGACAGGTCAATGCCGACGGCGATCTCGTCCTGTCGTTCCTCTCCCGCGTGCAAACGCTGATCGACGGCATTGCACGAAAACGACAGGCAAAACGCATCGCCCGGAATCGGGTGGAAGCCCACCGCGAATTGGCGAAACTACCCAAGCGGGTCCGCAACGACCTCATCTTCGCCGAGACGCTGATTGATCACCATGTTTGATGGAAAACATCAAACATATTCGTTTGAATGATGATTAGGGTTGCGACATATATAGATCGTGGTCGCGACCTCTGAGGCACTCAGAAGGAGCCATGAAATGTCTACTATCCATCTATCACAGACCTCGGAGCGGGCACCCTCCCTCTCGTCCATCCCGGGTCTCTTCAATCTGCGTGCACGCGCCTGGGCTGCCTGGAAGCGCTATGCCAACGAGCGCGCACTTGAAAACCTGTCCTACGACACGATGAAGGACATCGGCTTCCCATCCGTCGACGACGCGGTGCACAAGACCGAACAATGAATGACCGCCTGACCTGTTCTCGGGGACCCAAGACCCCGAGCGCGAACCGCTGAAGGGCATCGTCGAGAAGGCGATGCCCTTCTTCTTTTGTGGTTTCGCCAGATGCCGTCGGGCGTCGAAACGCCCCAAACCGGCCCTTGCGCGAACTTGTCCGATACCGACACCTGGCCCTTTCACCGCCGGCGCGTCGCAATCGGCAAACACAACCCAAAGGCGTTCTTTCTGAAAATTGCGCATCTCTGGCGTTTCTTGTCAGATTACGTCAACGACGCCGGTAAATCTGTCGCATTCCTTACAAAAGCCGCAAAGCCGGCTCGACAGCGGCTTTCCCGCCCCATGTCGCAATGCGAAATGTCTTTGCGGTCGCTGCTTTCCATGTCAATGTCGCAAACAGACAAGCCGGATGGTATCTTCCAAGCGACGAATATACGGCATCGCCAAGCACGGGAAGCCTCATGAACAAGCCCTTGACCAAAAAGCGTTCTCTCGTCTTCTTCCTGGTACCGAACTTTTCCATGCTGCCGTTTTCGGCCGCCATCGAAACGCTCCGCATCGCCAACCGCATGCTCGGCTACGAGGCCTATACATGGCGCCTCACATCGACCGACGGCGAAAAGGTTCTCTCCTCAAGCGGCATCGCGCTTGAGGTCAACTCGTCTCTCGCCGACGAACGCAAGTTCCTGGGCGGGGAAAACCGTCCGTCGATGGTGCTGGTCTGTTCCGGCATCTATGTCGAGGATTTCAACAACAAGTCGGTCAATGCCTGGCTGCGCGAAGTCTACAACCGCGGCGTCGCCGTCGGCAGCCTCTGTACGGGCGCCCATGTGCTGGCCTCGGCCGGCCTGTTGACGGGCAAGCGCTGCGCCATCCACTGGGAAAACCTGCCCGGCTTCTCCGAGAACTTCCCGCAGGTCGACGTCTATGCCGACCTCTATGAGATCGACAGCAACATCTACACCTGCGCCGGCGGCACCGCCTCGCTCGACATGATGCTGAACCTGATCGACCAGGATTTTGGCGAGAACCTCGTCAACCGCGTCTGCGAACAGGCGCTGACCGACCGCGTGCGCGGCCCTCACGACCGCCAGCGGCTGCCGCTGCGCGCCCGTCTCGGCGTCCAGAACGCCAAGGTGCTGTCGATCATCGAGCTGATGGAAGGCAATCTTGCCGAACCGCTGTCGCTCCTGGAGATCGCCGAGGGCGCCGACCTGTCGCGCCGGCAGATCGAGCGACTATTCCGCCAGGAGATGGGGCGGTCCCCTGCCCGCTACTATCTGGAGATCCGGCTCGACCGCGCTCGACACCTCCTCATCCAGTCGTCGATGCCGGTCGTCGAAGTCGCCGTCGCCTGCGGCTTCGTCTCGGCGTCGCACTTCTCCAAGTGTTATCGCGAACTCTACAACCGCTCGCCGCAGCAGGAGCGCGCCGACCGCAAGCTGACGCTGCAGATGGCGCGATAGGAACTGGTGCGAACACACAAAAAGTGCGGGTCATCCGCCCTTTTTGTTGGCAACAGGCCGTCCCTTCTTAACCTATCCGGCGATGTGAGCCCGCCAGCCGCCAAAACTTCCCTCATTCCTGTGCCTGTCACAGGAATCCAGCCAGCCCAAGTCCTTGGGCTGAAATGCCCCCTAACCCGACAGACGTCGGGTCGCTGGATCCCTGCCACAGGGGCGAGGATGAGGAGAACGGGGTGCAAACCTCGTTGAAGACGGTATCGGTCCGAATTTCAGATGGAACCGTCCGCCCAATTTGCGGTTGCGCTTGCCGCCGCAGCGATACCACAGACCACCTGGCCCGCTTTGTCGCCCCTCATTTCCCGCCATTCTGGAACCCGCTCCACCCACGTTCGCGCTTGCGTCGATCCGCATTTTTCGCTTGAACGGAAAAGGAGAACGCGTGGCCGCGCCGCAGCCGGAACGTGCTGGCACGCCTCCGCCGCTTGAACATCAGGAGCATTTCACCCCATGGCACCCGTGATCATCGATCCGAGCAAGGTCCACGAGTTCGAAGACAAAGAGCGTTTCTATGTCTGGCTCGGCGCCAACCATGCCGGCGAAACCGAGGTCTGGATCAAGATCCACAAGGTAAGCTCCGGCCTCAAATCGATCACGCCGAAGGAGGCGATCGACGTGATCCTGTGCTGGGGCTGGATCGATGGCGTGCGCAAGAGCCACGACGACCAGAGTTACATGCAGCGCTACACCCCGCGCGGCAAGAAAAGCATCTGGAGCCAGATCAACGTCGACAATGTGGCCCGGCTGATCGCCGAAGGCCGGATGACCCCGTATGGGCTGAAAGAGGTCGACAAGGCCAAGGCCGACGGCCGCTGGGATCGCGCCTATGGCAGCGGCAAGGAAATGAAGATCCCCGACGACCTGCAGGCAGCGATCGACGCCGAGCCGCAGGCGCGAGAAATGCTGGCAAAACTCAGCGCGCAGAACCGCTTCGCGCTTGCCTTCCGCACGCACAATATGAAGACCGAGGCCGGCCGCCGGAAAAAGATCGAGACCTTCGTCGAGATGCTGAAGCGCGGCGAGACGATCTACCCGCAGGCGCGGAAATAGCGCAGGCCACACCGTCAACCCTTGTCCATGAGCGCACCTGTTCAGCCGGATCTGGCTCAGGTCCGGGCGTGGAAGGCGCGCTCCAGTTCGGCGATATCGAGCTTGATCATGCCCAGCATGGCCTCGGTCACACGCCGGGCGCGCTCGCGGTCGGTATGGGCAACCATGTCGCCGAGCGCTCTCGGCACGATCTGCCAGCAAAGACCCCAGCGGTCCCGCAGCCAACCGCATTGCTCGGCCTGCCCGCCGTTTTCAAGCAGCGCATTCCACAGGCGATCGATCTCCTCCTGACTGTCGCATTGGATCATGATCGAGAAGGAATGGTTGAACGGGTCCAGCGGTCCGGCTTCGAGCGCGGTGAAGTTCTGGTTTCCCAGGGTGAACTCGATCACCTTGACGCTGCCCGCCGGCCCGCTCGGCGAATCCGCCGGCATCACCGTCGTGCGGACGATCGCCGAATTGGGCACGAGCGAGACGTAGAGTTCGACGGCCCTGAGGGCGTCCTTTTCGAACCAGAGATTTGAGACAACTTTGGTCATATGCGGCTCCTCTTCGCAGGCCCGGATCATGTCCGGCTGCTTGGAAGACGTTTCGCCGATGCCGAAACCGACAATGCTTCGCGATTCATTGCAATCATCGCGGCTAGCGGCACTAGCTCGCCACCATGCAGGAACAGGTCCTTGGCCGGACAGCGTCGCGGATTGCGGCTCGCTACGACGCCAGTGCGTCGAGCAGTGCGAGCTCCGAAATCACCCGGTTTCGCCCGGCGTGCTTGGCCATGTAGAGAAACTGGTCGGCCGCATGCAGGTAGTTCTCGAAGGACTCCGGCGCCTCGATGGTCGCAAGACCGATCGACACTGTAATCGACAGTTCCTCGTCATCCGCAACGATGCGCGATCTCGCAAGCTCGATGCGCAGCTTCTCGCAGAACGTGAAGGCGCGCTGGACGTCGAAGCCGTTGAACAGGATGCCGAACTCCTCGCCGCCGAGGCGGGCAAGCAGGTGTTCGTCGCCGACCAGCGTCGTCAACCGCTTGGCCACATGCTTCAACACGACGTCGCCGATCTCGTGGCCATAGGTGTCGTTGAGGCGTTTGAAGTGGTCGATGTCGAGAATGGCGATGGCCGTGGTCTCGCCGCGGCGCAGGCACTGCTCGACGAGGCGCGGGCCGGTCAGGAAGAAATGGCGGCGATTGTAGATATCGGTGAGATAGTCGCTCGCTGCCTGTCGCTGCAGCGTCTGCAACCGTTTCTGGATGCCGGCGGCATAGGCGATGCGACCGTTGAACTCTGCCTCAAGGAATGGCTTCTGGATGAAGTCCGTCCCGCCGGCCTCAAGGAACCGCGCTCCGATCCGGCGGTCGCCGCTGTCGGAAAGCGCGATCACCGGCAGCGCCTCATCGCCCTGGCGCCGGCGCACCTCGGCAAGCAGCGCTGCCCCAGTCATGTCGGACAAATCAAGATCGGTGACGACGATATCGATCGCCTCGCCGGAATCGAGCACCAGCAGCGCATCGGCGGCGCAAGCGACCTCGCACACCGAAATCCGCTGCCGGCGCAGGATGCCCGCAAGCTCGACCCGCGACGGCGTGTCGGAATCGGCAAGCAGCACCGTCGTCTTGCCATTGGTCAAGGCCCGGTCCACGGCGCCGATCAGGAGATTGATCGATTCCGGCTGGTTCTTGATGACACAATCGAGCGCGCCGCGACCGAGGATCTGGTCGCGCGTGTTGTCGTTGAAGGCCGCGGTGAAGACGACGGCCGGAACGTTGTTGGCGAGGATGAAGTCGAGCGCCTCACAATTGGGCGCGTCGGGAAGATTGAGGTCGAGCACGGCGAGCGAGAAGCTATCCGGCGCTGCGGTCATTTCCTGGCGCAGCGCCTCCAGCGAGGCGCAATGGGTGACACGAATACCATGCACCGTTTCCAGGCCGTATTTCAGCGCGGTGGCAAACATGCGGGAATCTTCGATCAGCAACATGCGCTTGTCGCTGTGCTTCTGCACAGAATTGATCCGACCTGGCGTGCGGCGCAATCTCACGTCCCTGCAAATCCCGATTTCGAGCCGCAGGCGTGCTGTCCCAAAAAGGGCGACGCTGGCTCCCAATATACAATTATACCCGGCACGGATCGCGCCAGACATTTTGTCTTGGCATGACCAGGCGTTACCGGGCTCCCCACTTTTGTTGCGGCCGATTGAAGACGGTCCGGATTGCAATTTCGTTAATGCGGCAACCGTAAGAGGGCTTTTCTCGCGACCCCGGCAATTTTAGGGGTCGCAAGCGCAGGAAAGCGGCAGATGCGCCGGCGTGTGTAGCCGACGGATGAGCGCCACCGCCTCGAAACGGAGGTGGCGGGCGGGATCAAGGCGCCGACAAACGGCGCATCCGGCAGCCAGGTTCGCGGAGTTCGCAGGCGCGTTAAAGCGCGTCGCGATCTTTCAGATTCGCTTGCCGCGCTTCAAGTTCTTGTTTTTACGCATGTCGTTATCGCAAAACCGCAGCACACTTTTGCGCGACATGCTTTAGGCCGGAACTTTCACCTTTTCGCTCAAGGTCTTGATCTTGATCAGCGTGTCGAGGTTCTGGTTGACGCGGCAATAGAACTCTTCGTTGACGAAGGGGCGCACGACGAAATCGTTGCCGCCGGCCTTGAGGAAGCGTGCCGACAAGAGCCGGTTGGTCGAGGACGAGACGCCGATGATGCGCAACTGGTGCGGCCCATAGGTGCCGCGAATGCGCCGCGTCAGCTCGAAGCCGTCGATGTCGGGCATGTTGTAGTCGGTGATGACGAGGCCGATATCCGGATGGTTCTTGAGGATTTCGAGCGCCGTCGCACCGTTTTCTGCCGTGCTGGTGCGGAAATTGTAGCGTTTCAGCTGCGTCGTCAGCAGCGCGCGCGCCGTCGGGCTGTCGTCGACGATGAGCACATGGTGCTTGTGGTTGGTGAGAAACCGGCAAACCGATTCCGCCAGCATGTCGACGGCAAAGACGCTGTCCTTGATGACATAGTCGACGATCTCCTTGGCCAGGATCTTCTCGCGCGTACTTTCCTGGAAGGAGCCGGTGAAGACCACGGTCGGCACGCTCATCTCGATGAGATAATTCAGCGCCTCGCCATTCTCGGCACCGGGCAGGTTGATGTTGGAAATGGCCAGCGACGCCGGGAATGTCGCATTTTCGACGGCAAACTGCAGATCGTCATAATCGCGGCAGACGATGACGTCGATGTCGAACAGCTCTTTCAGCCGCTTCGAGACCATCGACGAAAACAGATTGGAGTCCTCGGCAAGCACGATGCGGTGCTCAGCAAGAGATTCACCGGAATAGTACATTCCGGAAACGCCGAAAAATGACATTGATCGCCTATAAGAAAGAGTGTCCCCGAAGCCATGCTAGAGGAGAAAGACTTTCCCGGCTGTTAATGAGGTAGCCGTGAAATGCTGCTTGGCGCGCTTGCATTCAGGTCTGCGCATACGACCCAATAGCCCTGCGGGGCCGTCAAGCCTTCGGCGTCGCTCCGCGCCGCTCGAGCGCAGTCTTGCGGATGATGTCCGCGATCTCCGGGTTGCTGCTGGACAGCATCTGGAAATCCTCCGAATACAGCGACAACAGCGAGACCTCGGTCGCCGCGCTGACGGTCGCCGAGCGGGGCTCGCCCGTAATCAGCGCCATCTCGCCGAAGAAGCTGCCAGCGTCTAGCTCCACCGGGTTCGGTGTCGCGATACTGACGCGTCCCTCGACGATGAAGAACATCTGGTCGCCGGCCTCGCCCTTGCGGCATATGACAGCGCCCGCCGGCACGACGCGAGGCCTCAGCGCCCGCACGATCTCGACGAGCGCCGACGAGCCAAGCCTCTGAAACAGTGGCACGGTCGCCACCAACTGCCAATTGCGCACGAAGTCCCGGCGACGGACCTCTTCGTAGAAGCCGGTGGCGAGGATGCCGGCCCAGAGCGCAAAGATGCCGATGCCGCACATCATGACCAGCCCGGCAAGGACGCGGCCGGCGAAGCTTTGCGGAATCTCGTCTCCATAGCCGGTGGTCGACAGCGTCACCACCGCCCACCACATCGCCTGGGGGATGCTGCCGAACGTGTTAGGCTGGACGTCGCGCTCGATGAGATAGGCCGTGAGCGCCGCACCAAAAAGAACGATGCCGAAGATCGAGGTGATGCCGATCAGGTTACGTGCCTGTTTGGTCAGGACGCTGCCCATAAGCCGGAAGAAGGGCGATCCGCGCAGAGGCTTCAGCAGCCAGATGGCACAGTAGAGGGTCTGATCGCGCGTGCCGACAAACAGCACCGCGGCGAAAGGAACCAAGACAGCAAGCACATCGATAGCAATCGCCGGCAGCCTGTCCCAAAAGTCTCTCTCGCGCGCGGCGATCAGCGTCACGATCAGTTGCAGGACATAGATGGCCCAGATGAGAGCAAGCAGGACCTCCAAATTGAGCCTGGTTCGTCCGGTCATGTCCGGCGTCGTGAGTGCAGCGACCGCCACGAGCCCAACCACGGCGAGCAGCCCGCCGAACGGCGCAGAAATCTTCGAGAACGGCCGTGCCGACATTCATGCTCCCGCGGCCTACCACCCTCTTAGCATAAGATGCTTCAGGCCAAGCGCAATGGGGCCAACGAGACGACCCTGGAGCAGAGTTGACCTTGGCAAAAGCGTCGACGCGGCGCCGGCTCCCATCGGCTGGTCGAAGAGCCGGCTCAGTTTCTCAGCCCGCCAAGACAAGGCGCTGACCGCGCGCCCATTTCAGTATAAGATACCACCATGAGCGAAACCCAGGCCCTCTTCGACGTCCTGCGCCAGTCGGCGGCACCCGCCTTCGCCGATGCCATCGAGCGGCACGTGCGCGACGCGCCGGACCGCAAGCTCGGCCGCATCAATGCGCTCGCCTTTGCCGCCGAGCACGGGCTGGACGAAGAAAAGACGATCGCCGGTTTCCTGCACGCCTCGCGGCTTGGTCTGTTCGAACTGTCCTGGAATGTGCTCTGCCCCGGCTGCGGCGGGGTGCTCGACGCCAACACCTCGCTGAAAACCGTGCAGAGCGAGGCCTATACCTGCGCGCTTTGCGCAGCCGGCTACGAGCCGACGCTGGACGAGATGATCGAGGTGACGTTTACCGTCAGCCCGCGCGTCCGCCATATCGAGGCCCACAATCCGCACGAGCTTCCAGCCGCCGAATATTTCCGCCAGGTCTACTGGGGCTCCGGTGTCGACCTGCCTGAAGACGATTACGAGGCGAAGGCCGAGGAGTTCATTCTCGAGACTCTCGAACTGCCGCCCGGCGAAAAGGCCGTCATCGCGCTGCAGCTTCCGGCCGAGTTCATCATCATCTTCGAGCCGGTGACACACGCAGCGCAGTTCATCGACGTGTCGGGAGAACCGACGAAGGAAAGGCGCAACCTATCCCTGGTGTTCGATCGCACCCATCGGCATAACGAGACCATCAGCATGCAGCCGGGTCCGCTGCGGATCCAGGTGGAGAACCATGCGGAGGTGCGCACGCTGCCCACGGTCTGCGTCGCCGGCGAAGCGCTGCATGCGCTGCTCGGGCGCCGTCGTCCTTTCCTGACGGCCAAGCGGCTGCTGTCCAACCAGACATTCCGCGACATCTACCGCACCGATACGATCGACGTAGACCAGCGCCTGAAGATCACCAGCATGACATTCCTGTTCACGGACCTTCGCGGCTCGACCGAGCTTTACGAGCGTGTCGGTGATCTCGCCGCCTTCGATCTGGTCAAGACCCATTTCACCGTGCTCAACGAGATCGTTGCCGCCGAAGCCGGCGCCGTGGTCAAGACGATCGGCGACGCCGTCATGGCAACCTTCCCGACGCCCGATCGGGCGATCGCCGCGGCCATGCGGATGCGCGACGCCATGCGCGAGCTCAATCACGAGCGCAGCAGCGAGGACCTGCTGTTGAAGATCGGCATCCATGAAGGCCCCTGCATCGCCGTCAGCCTCAACGAGAGGCAGGACTATTTCGGCCAGACGGTCAACATCGCCTCGCGCGTGCAGCACCTCGCCACCGCCCAGGAGATCTTCGCCACCAGCACGGTGCTGCGCAATCCGGCCGCCGCCGACCTGCTCAGCGAGCGCGGCCTCAACCCGATGACACACAACGTCACGCTGCGCGGCATCACCAACGAGATCAGCATCTTCGCCATACCTTGATCGTGATGTCGGCAAGCGCGTTCAGCGCGCGCTCAGGATCCCAACAACTCCAGGAAATCGAAAAACATCGAGGGCGAGTAGGCGAACAAAACGCCGCTGCCGTAACCGATCAGCCCGTACAGGCTCGCCCCGACCCAGCCGTGGCTTTGCCACCCATAGACAATACCTACAGATGTCGCCGCGCTGATGATGGCAAGGACCCAAACACCGTGAATGAAGGACTGGAACGTCCTAGCCATTCTTGCCTCTTCCAAAGCGCCGCCTATTACTTGGCGCAAACGAACGTCGCGGCCACGAGACGGATTTGCGGGCGCCGATTTTCGTCTCTGCATTGTAGGTAGGTACGCCTGCACGCTTTGACCAGAGGTTCGGCGCGTGAGCGTTGCATCGCTGAAGCCGGCCTGACAATTCGTTGAGCCGGCACCGATTTGAAAAGAGACTTCGGCAACTGATGCAAGACGTTACGGCGTCCTTGTCGCGTCAGCGTAGGCACGCGACGCCGCGACGAGGCGACAAGGCGCTCTGCTATTCCTCACGATGCGCGGGACATAGAGAGAGCGTGGATTATTTGCTTCTGGCGCTGCGGTCGGCGGCCTCCGCCCGCTTCGGCCGGCGGATGGCTCTGACCTTGCCGCTTGCGCCTCCGCCGCAGAAGAAACGGTCGCCGCCATCGGCCTCAAGCCCCGACACGCCCATGCCGGCCGGCATGTCGAGCCGCTCCAGCACCTCGCCCGTTTGCGGATCGATGCGCCTGACATCGCTGTCGTCGCCTTCCCAGGTGCCGTGCCACAGGTCGCCATCGACCCAGGTGACGCCGGTAACGACACGGTTTGACTCGATCGTGCGCAGGATGGCCCCCGTCTCGGGATCGATCTGATGGATTTTTCGCCCCCGATGCTGGCCCACCCACAGCGTACCTTCCGCCCATGCAAGGCCGGAGTCGCCACCGTTGCCCGGCGCCGGGATCGTCGAAAGTACGCGGCCGGTCTTCGGATCGATCTTCTGGATGCAATCCTCGGCGATCTGGAACAGGTGCTCCCCGTCGAAGGCCGTGCCCGCATGGGCGGCGACATCGATGGAACGCACCGTCTCACCGCTCTCGGGGTCGAGCGCATTCAATTTGTCGCCGGTGGCAAACCAGACGTGATGGCCGTCGAACGTCACGCCATGCACCTGCTCGGCACCGGGAAAGGGACCATATTCGCGGAGAATTTCGGCTGAGGCTTTTTTCATGGTTTCATCCTAATCGCTCGGCAGCGGCCCGGGGAGTAACAACACTGTCGGGAAACCCGGCACCGGCGGCGTCATCCATCGGCGTGCACGTCCCCGCCCGATCGGCTGCACCTTGCCAGCCGCGCAAAGCGCGTCAAGCGCCCGCTGCACCGTGCGCGGGCTCGCCCCAAGCGCAATCGCCAGCGCCGAACTCGCCCACGCCTCGCCATCAGCGAGCAAGGCAAGCACCGCGCCGTGCTGTCCCTCGACGGGCGGCGCCAGCACGGCGACCTCGCGAGCGTGCCGCGGCACCAGCACAAAGCCGCGCGCTGTCGCGCTTACCTCGGCCACATCCCGTAGCTCAGCGCGAAGCCGTCCGATTTCGACGCGCAGTCGCGCCCGGTGCGATTCGTCTGCGTGCCTCGCCCGGAAGGCGCGGGCGAGAAGCGCGCTCCTCGAAGCATCCCCCGGCCAGGCTTCAGCCAGCGTCCTGGCAAGCGCAAAGAGAACCGGGCGCGTCGAGAGTGATGCTAACCTATCACCTGCCCGCACGACATGCCGGCATGCATCGATGACCAGCGCGCCGGATGCCAGCAGCGCCGCGACCTCTTCGAGCAGCAACGCCCTCTCCTCGCCACGGGCGATCAGGCGCGCAGCCGGCTTGGAGAGCGCTAAAAAGGCGCCGTCGACTTCGGCGGTCAATGCCGGGATACCGGCTTCACGCGCCGCCTCGCGCGCCAGCGCCAGCTGAGCGCGCGCCGTCTTCGTCTGCAGGCGCCTGACGGCGATGCCGGCGACAATGAGAGCGTTGGCGGCGCGTGATGCGGGCGGCAGCGGCATCGGGTCGAAGCCGTCAAGCGCCTGCTCGGCTTCATCGAGGCGGCCGATCAGGACGAGACGTCGGACCTGGAGATTGCGCGCATGGGCGGCGTTGACGCGGTCGCCATGGGCCTCGAGCACAGCCCGCGCCGTCTCAAGCGCCTTCTCCGGCCAGCCAAGGTCGCGTGAAACCAGCGCAATCTCGGCGTCAGCCACGACACATCGCGCCCGTGCCACCGCTTCCCTTGGGCCGAATGCACGCGCGGCACTTTTCAGCAGGGCTTTTGCGCGTGGGAAGTCGCCGAGCTGCGCCATCGCGATCCCGCGCAGCGCCAGCGCCGGCGCGTCGTCGCGCAGTGCGACGCGTTTCAGCGCGCCGAGCGGATCGCCCGCCGCCAGCGCCCGCGCCGCAGCCGTGATCAGCGAGTCCATCGCAATCCCGTCAAACTTGTAACTCCCGCACTCTCAGCTTCGGACGCTAACTGTATTCGCAGACCCGCAACGACCTGCGCAACCGCCGAACAAATGGATAGCCGAAAATGTCGACGCACAGAACCGGAACGATTGAAGGGTCGCGAAGGGCGATAGCTCGTGGCGCGGCCGATCGGCTCCCTCTCCTCGCCAGTCCGACCTTTGCGTTCATGGCGCTTTTGACCGGCGTTCTGAGCATCGGCGAGCCGGACATGCTCTGCACGACCTCAGCCGCGTCCCCGCTGACGGGAATGGTGGCGATGTACGGGCTGATGAGCGCCTTCCATTCCGGGCCGTGGCTGCGGCTGCTCTCCGGACGGCGAAACTCTACCCATCGGCCGTGAGCCCCGATCGTTGCCACCAGACAAACATCTCAACACCAAGGAGACCACGATGCAGAACGAAATCGTTTCACCCGAGGCGTGGCTGAAGGCGCGCCTGGACCTGCTTGCCGCCGAAAAGGAATTCTCCCGTCAACGGGAGGCGCTGACGCGCCGCCGCATGGAAATGCCCTGGGAGCGCGTGGAAAAATCCTACCAGTTCGACGGGCCGAACGGCGCCCTGTCGCTCACCGATCTCTTCGACGGCCGCTCGCAGCTGATCGTCTACCACTTCATGCTTGGTCCCGACTGGCAGGAAGGCTGCAAGCACTGCTCGTTCTGGGCCGACAATTTCAACGGCATCCCGGTTCATCTCAACCATCGCGACGTGACCTTCACCGCCGTATCGCGCGCACCGCTCACCCAGATCGAGGCTTACAGGAAGCGGCTGGGCTGGAGCTTCCCATGGGTGTCATCCTTCGGCAGCGACTTCAACTTCGACTATCAGGCATCCCGGACGCCCGAACAGCTCGCCAAGGGCGAGGCCTACTACAACTACAAGATCCAGCCGAGCACCGTGTCGGAACAGGTGGGCATCAGCGTATTCTACAGGGACGACAGGAACGAGCTGTTCCACACCTATTCCTGCTACTCGCGCGGCGTCGAGATGCTGAACGGCGCCTACCATTTCCTCGACCTCGTACCCAAGGGCCGCGACGAGGACAGCTTGAATTACCCGATGGAATGGGTGCGCCGCTGCGACCAGTACTGAGGCCACGATCAATACCGAGGCAAGGTGACCGGCCGCAGTGCAGCCGGTCGCCACCTATCGCGGCGTGTGGTGCGACGCGCGAGTTCTCCACCGCAAGGGGCACACGACGCGCAGCCACATGACGGCTGCCCCGGTTACCGATCCCGGATCATTCGCGTACCGGCTCGACGTCCGGCAGCACCCACGTCTTTTCGAACAAGGCCTTTGTCGGCGCGTAGAGGCGGAACATAAGTTCGAAGTCGCGCTGCGAATCGGTCGGGATCCAATTCGACTCTTTTCCATCAGGAGCTTTCGGACCAAGGTAGATATCGACCGAGCCGTCGGCATTCTTCTGCAGTTCGGCGACCTGCGAGGAACGGCTGGCGTGCGGCATATTGCGGATCAGCGCGTGGGTCTGGCGATCGTAGGCGGTCAGCGACCAGTATTGCTCGACCGGGACATTGGCCGGTACCGTCAGCCGGTAGGTCTTCGACCCCTCGAAAGCCTGGCCGTCCTTGTCCTTGATGGCAATAAGGTAGAACTGCCCCGCCCCCAGGCGCTTGATGCCGACATAGGCATAGCTGTAGGTGACGCCGCGAATATCGACGGGATAGGCATCCGGCTCATCGTACGACGCCTGCGCCGCCTTGACGAGCTCCGGGTCGGCCGGGAAATTCCAGCGTCCTTTGTCATAGAAGGGTTTCAAGCCGGCATCGTATTTCAACTCGAGCCATTCGCGGGCCTCCTCTATTCCTACCGCGAGCGCCTCGGTGGTCGTGGCTTCCGGCCTGAACGGCTTTCCCTTCTCGATGCCGAGAGACCGCAGCTGATCGATCATCGCCCGGTCCCGCGCCAGCCATGGTTCGCTCTGGACAATGCGATCGAGCGACTGGAAGAAGCTGACATCGTAGCGGATGGTACTGTCGAACAGCACGTCCCTGGCATCGGTAAACACCGTCTCCGGCGGAGATGCCGCCTGGGACAGCGGATAGACCTTCAGCCTCTTGGCGTAGGCCACGGACTTTTCGATATCAGCGTCGGCGTGGCTGGCGAGGTTGGACCGCAACAGCGCATAACCGCCATAGGTATTCGACTTCAGTGGTATGTAGCCTTCGGGGATCGTCCCGACATAGCCCGGCGGCAGAACGAGGTACTTTCCGCCCTCGCCCTGGTCGGCGCCGGACGGACCGGCATCCTCCAGGGGCATCTGCCACACATCGACAATGTTGCCGTTGATCGATCCACCCTCGGCAGGGGGCACCTCGATGACCACCGGCCCGACATCACGGGTATCGGTGAAGGTCATCAGATAGATCGCATCCGGGTTGGGCGTCAGCGTCTGATTTTGCCAATCGAGCGGACGGGACCAGTAGACGATCTCGTTGACCTTGCCCTTGGTCTTGGTGAGCATTTCCTGGAGCATCAGATCATAATTGACCGCTGGCATGCCCCAGATCACTGCCTCCACCGCACGACGCTCGATCGTCCGCCGTGCGAGTTCATCGGGTGAAAGTGCTGCGGCGGCCGACGACATCGCCGCCAGAGCCATCGCCGCAAAAAACAACCGCCTCATGCTGCCCTCCTGCCAATTGGCCGTGGAGCTACAGCATTGTCCGAATCGATCGCAGACGTAAGTGCGTTACTGTAAATGCAGACGCGAGAGCGGAGTTAGACGGCGGCAGCCGTCTGCGAATGCGAGAGCCGCCTTTCCGCTGAGGGCCAGCATGACTCGCGATGGCGCCCGCGCTCGAAATTATGTCGCAGCCCCTTCAAGAACCAGGACATCACCATCGGCCGGGATTCGCAGCTTCATCGCCGAAATCCCGCTGTTATCAGCAGCTTCGCGCAGGTCATGCCGGGTGATCGTGGCGTGGTCGAGCGCCTCCATATGCGTGGCGACGACCACGGCATCGCCGGATGTTTCGCAGACGGCAACGGTTTCCTGCGCATCCATGACGATGAGGTCGCCGTCCCAGCGGGCACCGCAGGAATGGGTGACGATGATGTCGGGCTTCGTCTCGGCGATCACGCTTGCCACCGGCGGATAGAGCACGGTGTCGCCGGCCCAGTAGATCGACGGTTCGCCCGCAGCTTCAAGCGTGAAGCCCATGACCGAGCCCATCAGCTCGACGACGGCCCCAAGGCCGTGGCTGCCTTCGCGCCGCGTCAGCGTCAGCCCCTGCCAGCTGGCGCGGTCGACAAGCGGGATCACGTCGGTAAAGCCCGCGGCGCGGATCTCGCCTTCATCGCCAGGCTGACAGAAGATCGGCAGATGCTTCGGCAGCCGTTCCTTGGCCACATCGTCGAAATGGTCGGAATGCAGGTGCGAAACGATGACCAGTTCCACGCCATCAAGGATCGCCTCGATCGACACCGGCAGCTCGACCATCGGGTTCTCGGACCGGTTGGCAAAGGACGGCAGGCTGTGTTTCGGCGCCAGATAGGGATCGATCAGCACCGTGCGGCCGGCATAGTCGAGCTTCAAGGTGGCGTTGCGGATCAGCTGCAGTTTCATGGGGCGCATCCTCTGGCGACATCAGGTGTTTGACGGTCGCCGGATGGTTACGATTGCGGCGACAAAATCAAGCCCCGAAATGCGACCACGGCCGGGCGAGCCGGACACGCGGCGTGGTCCCGACGACGCGGATGGGGCTGGGAGCGCCGACCGCGGGAACTGCCCGCGTTCGCAATTACCACCGCCAAAGGAGACAATCCCTAAAGTTGCATTGTTCTACCGAGCAGAACTTTAACGACCTATCGCCAAACGTGGCGACAAGCACGAGCAATCGGGAGAGACATCGTGGAAAACGTCATTAGCGGCGGAGCCTACGCGCGGGCATGGGCATGGCGTTTTGGCCTTTTCGTCGTCGTCACCCTGGCATTTCCGTTTATCGTGTATGCCCTGGTCCATATGAGCGGCGCCGCCAGAACTGATGCTGCCGGCGCCTTCGCCGTGGTGCTTGGCGTCTATTTGAAGCCGATCATCTACCTGACCTTCGCAGCGTCGCTTGCACGCATCTCGATCGCCCGGAGCAAGGTAGTCGGCATGCCGGGCAAGATCGGCATCTACATCGTCCTGCTTGCCCTGTCCGATCTTCCCTTTGCGCTCATTTTCGGGGCGCACTGGGGCGTCGCTTTCTTTTTCGGCTTCGCCGGCCCGCAATTACCCACTTCGCTCCTGAGCGCGGTCATTGCCATCATCACGCTGAGTCTTGCACGCGCACCAAGCGGTCCGATGAACGAGGGCCACGCCGCCGCGTATCGCGTCTGGTCCACCCTGCTCGTTCTCATGATGGCGTACGGCCTGCTCGGGCTTGCGATAATGCTGTGGCCATTTTTCTTTGGCCTGCATGGCTTTGGTCTCTACGGTGCGCTGACCTGGGCCAAGGTCTACCTGCACCGTTTCACCCTTTATCCCGGCCTGCCGCTGTCGCTGTTCATCGCTGCCTCGGTCTATCTCATCTACGCCAGCCGAAAACACACGGGCGGACCGGCCGAGACAGGCCAGCCCCAGCGCGGCGCAACAACAAGCTTCGGTCTTCGGCGCGACTGAAACATCACGCATGCAGGAGCGCGGTTGATTTCGCCACGGCAGCATCCATCATCGCGGCCCCTGGTTGGCGGAGGAAACCGCCACATCTCCTGCGGCGGCAATGATCTGCTCGGCGGTCGGCAAGGTTCCAAGGCCCTCGGGGCCGTTGCGTGCCTCGACCTCGGCCCAGGCAATATGGCCTGACCCATCGACAAGGAAATGGCCGACAAGCTGGGTGCCATGGTTCTCGAAGATGGACCGGTCGACGTCATTCAGCTCGAAGCCATCCTTGGTGTTGAGCACGGTATTGGCCTCCATCGGGTGTGCCGGCTCGGCCATCTCGTCGTTCGGATTGATGCGCGCTGCGGCAAACTGTTCGAAGCTGGCGTGAAAGGGCCATTGCTTCTTTTCCTCACCGTCGGCCGGGGCGAAGACCACGCGCGGCACGCCGAAGTCACGATGCGTGCGGCACTCCGGATCGCACAACACCGTCACCGGCGTCGGCTGAAACTGGAGATAGAGCCTTGCCCGCTCGAGCGGCGTGTTGATCACGGCCAGTGTCTCGACGCCCGCCTCGCGCAAGGCGGGCTGGAGCGCGGAAAATTGCCGCAGCTGGCGCCGGCAGAACGGGCAATGCAGGCCGCGAAACAGCCCGATCAGAAACGGGCGTCCGCGCAGGTCCGCGAGCGAAACCACGCCCCCGACGTTGGCGGCGGGTAGCGAGAAGGCCGGAGCAGGCTCGCCCGGTTGCAGTGCGCGGATCGCTTGGCTCATGCTGACTATCCTCCATCTGGGTCCGAAGATCACGCTGTTGTGTGGCCGCGACGCCGTTCCGGTCGGTCGCCATGCCGCGGCCCTGTCACCGCCAGCTGCAGTCCCAGGGCTGCCCGCGGGCGGCGCGGTGGCACACGAAGGTGCGGCCGCAGGAATGCATGGCGGATCTCATCGTGCGTCCGCGCCCCGTGCCGCGCTCCAGGGTCTGGCGGGCTGCGAGCTGGGCACTGGCCGGGCAGTTGGCAAAACTCTTTTTCTTGGCGTCGTCAGGCGCCGTAATGGTGTTCGATGGCGCTTTCCTGGTCGGCGTCTCGTCGGTGCTGCGCGTCTTCGCCGGCTCCGGCAGCTTCGCCTCGCGCTTGATATCGACGCAGCGGCCGCTCTTCAGCTGCTGGTTCTGGGCGCAGACGAGCGGGCAGATCCGCGCCTTCTGCGACCGCAATCGTTCCAGCACGCCATCAGACGGCTCAAGGGCCGCAAGCTCGACCTTGATCAGTTTGGCGAACTGCTCCAGCGCCCTGCGGCTTCCGAGACCCCAGAGCCCGTCTTCGCTGCCGGCGCGGCAGCCGACGCGGTTCAACTCCTTCTGGATCGAGCGCACCAGCTCCCGGTCGGGCGAGGCGGTTTCAAGCGTCGGGGTTTGGTTGGCCAGCGGCTGGGTCAATGCAGCCACCTGCTCCGTTGCGGTGGGCAGCCCCCCGACAGGCGGTGCTTGCTGTTTCGCCCCCTCGGCTTCCAGCTGCGCAGCCGCAACGTCGGCCGCCGCACGCTCGATGATCCTGATTTTCGCCTTCGCCAGCGAGACGAAGGCACCACCAGGATATTGCTGCAGATAGGCGTCGAACAGGTCTCGGTCGCTCGATCCCTTGATCGTGTCCCAATAGGCAAGCTCGGCGGCGTTGTCGCCCTTGTCGCCGCCGGCCGACGCCGCAGGCTCCGTCGATGTCGATGGCTTCAGCACCACCTCGCCGGTCAGCGAGGAATTGTCCCAGGGCACCTGCTTGCCATCGGTCGCCTCCAGCACGTCACGGCGCACGTCGATCAGCTCACGGGTGATGTCGCGTCCGGGCTTGCCGAGGTGGCGCAGCAGCGCCGCCGTGAACGGTGAGTTGCGCCCGGCGCCGTCGAGCGCAACGTTGCCGGGCTGGGTGGCAAAGGCGATCAGCGAGCCGATGCCGGTACCGACCTTCGCCAGCCCCCGGCCGATCGAGCTGGAGCGCGTGCCCATCGAGCGGGCAAGATTGACTGCCAGCGGATTGTCGCGGCAGGCATCGAGGAACACCAGATTGACCCGCGTCTCGCGCTCCATCGCCGAAAGGATCAGGTTCATCGGTACCGCCTCGAATTCAAGGTCGATATAGGAGAGAAGCTTGGCGTCGATGGGAGCGATATAGTTCTCGCCGTTCACCTGCAGGCCGTGGCCGGCATAGTAGAACAGCGCGAGGTCCGCACCGTCGAGCTTGCCGACGAAGTCGCGGATCGTGTTGCGCACGCCGGCAAGATCAAGATCGCGACCGACGACGACCTCGAATCCCAGCGCTTCAAGCTTGGCGGCCATGTCGCCTGCGTCGTTGTCGGGGTTGGGAAGCTCTGGCACATATTGGTAGGCCGAGTTACCGATGACCAGCGCCACCCGCCTTTCGGCAAGCGCCTGCGAACATATCAGCACCAGGAAGACCGCGATGACGATGCGAAGCCAATGCATGCCATACCCCCCGGGCATGCCCATGCATGCCCCCCGCTGCACGTGTCCTTAAATCGTTGTCGATTTAGGGATAAAACCTGCAGCAATTCAAAGCGCTACAGCGACCTTTGCGCGTCTGATAAGACGCGCGGCGCTGTCTTAACTCGCCTGCCCCGCCGCCGCACAGCGCCTGTTGTCGCAAGGGTGCGATCCATTGCCGGCCCTGTCAATGCCGCCGACCCGCCCTTGCGTCACCCGGTCTGCGCGAAACCTTGTGGACGCTTCGTCTCTGGAATAACGGGCGATCGCCGCATTTCATTCAATTGCCAAATGGGATTAGCGCGTCCTCACCCCTTCGGTTTAGGGCTGCGCGCAGGCCGCTTTTGCCGGCGAGGTCGCGCACCGATGCATCTGGCGCGATGTCGTGAAACGGAAAACGGCGCCGGGTGATCCCGACGCCGTTTCGAATTCCGTTTGAAGAGCTGCGCTTACTTGACGATCGCCGAACCGTTGACGATCTCGACATTCTCGTCGCCCTGCAGGCCGATACGGTCGCCGCTCGGCGTGGTGACGAAGCAGCCGCTGGGGCAGATCATCTCGGTGGCGCCGGCGCTGATCGCCACTTCCATGCGGCTTTCGCCCTCGACGACAACCAGAACAGCAGTCTCGCCATCCTTGTTCGTGACAGTCGCGGCCGAAACCGCCCCTGCCGCCAGCACGCCGGAAAGCAAAGCAATCACAAATGTCTTCATCGCCCATCGACGCCCGCGGCGCCGCCCTTTTGCACAGCCGTCCGCCCCGTCGGATAAGCGACGGTGGCTCCGGCCACCTCTTCAGCCCATGACAGCCTAGACCGTCAAAAGAAGAATTGCATGCTTTTTATCGCGGGCAGGCTGAATAGCGGCTGAACGCTCCGTTTATCAGCGGTTGGGGTTTGAGCGGCGGCTGGAAGCGCGGCGCTTGCCGCCTTCCTCTTCATTTTCCTCGTCAAGCGGCGCCGCGGAAGCGGTTTCCTTTTTCGAGGCTGTGGCCCTCGCCTCGGCCGACGTTGCGCCCTTTGGCTCGCCGACGGTTTCCGGCTCGTGGCTCTCGATGCCGGTCTGATCTTCGATCGGCACGTCCTCGATCTTCAAGGGGAACGGTGCACCGATGCCCTCGTCGCGGAAGCGCTCGTAGATGGCCACACGCAGATCGTTGCGCACGCCGCCGCCGGTCAACACATCGGCCACGTAGATCCGGAGTTCGAAGGTCATGCGGTCATCGCCAAAGGAGGTGAAGCCGACGCTTGGCGACGGGTTCTTCAGCACCATCGGATGGGCGGCGGCAATCTCGGCCAAGAGATCCATGATCCGCCGGGGCTCGCTGGCATAGGTGACGGTGACGGCGATTTCCGAACGGCCGAGCTTGTTGCGGTGCGTCCAGTTGCCGACCGACGCGTTGATCAGCAGCGAGTTCGGCATCATGATCGACTGGTGCTGGAAGGTCTCGATCTCGGTGGCGCGCACCGAGATGCGCTTGACGAAGCCTTCCGTCGTGCCGCTGACGATCCAGTCGCCGACCTTGAACGGACGCTCGACCAGGAGAATGAGGCCCGAGACGAAGTTCGAAACGATGTTCTGCAGACCGAAACCGACGCCGAGCGAGAGGGCACCGGCGACGAGCGCGAGATTGGAAAGGTCGATACCGGCAGCCGAAAGGCCGATCAGGCACGCGAGCCCAACGCCGATATAGCCGATGCCGGTGCGGATAGAGTTTCTGACGCCCGCATCCACCCGGCTGCGCGCCATGATGTTGCCGTCGATCCAGCGCTGCACCCAGCGGGTGACGATGTAACCAAGAATGAAGAACAGGATGCCCGCCATGATGCCCATGAGCGAGATGGTGATGGTGCCGATCTTGATCTCGGTGATGGCGCGATAGGTCCAGGATTCGATGTCGGCGACCTGGAAGCCCCATTGCAGCAGGATCAGCGGAATGAAGAACAGGGTCACCAGCGCGTAAATGCTGAGGCCTGCCACCAGGCCCACCTGATCGAGCCCGACCTGTTCAAGTTTGAAGCGGCGCTCGAGATAGCGCCCGGCTGCCGTTTCGGCGAACGCCCCCTGGCGCGAGACCGCCTTGCCGGTGAGGAAGCCGATATACATCATCACCAGGATCGCGCCTGTAATGATGATCTGCGTGGCGATGAAGCGGGACAGGCCGACATAGCCGGTAGCGGCGGCGATGATGAGCGACGCGCCAGTCAGGATCAGAACGATGGAGACCAGGCGCGGCCACGGGCGACCCGGCGCATCGAAAGGCTCATCGTGCTTGAGCGTCGGCTTGATCCAGGCCGAAGCAATGATGATCAGACCGATGATGACAGAGGCGGTGAAGCTCTTCACCACCGTCAGCACGACCGGCGAGCCGAGCGCTTCGCTGACGCCGCCGAACATGTAGTCAAGGCCGTTGACCAGCGCCATGGCGAAGATGGTGACCAAAAGCACCTTGGCGCCGCGATCCGACACGCGCACGAGGCGCCAGCGCGAGTCCGACGGCGACAGCACCGCATTGGCGAGCGTGGTCACGAAGAACCCGACCACCGTGACCGCAAGCGCAATCGCGATGATCGGCGTGATATCCGAACGCAGCACGTTGAAACTGTGCAGGAAGAAGAAGCTCGACAGCGCAAAGGCGCCTGTCGAAATGGTCGGAATGAATGTCGACCAGAAGGCAACCGACAGACGCCGGAAATAGCTCGGCTCCTCGTCCGACTTGTCGTGGTGGATATAGGGTGAAAACAGCTTGTTACTGCCGACGAGGAAGACGAGTGCGGCACAGATCGACAGGAAGATCGCGGTCAGCAAGGGAATCCGCTTGTATTTCCAGACGAAGGTCAGCCAGCTCATCGTGCTGCGCGACAGCACCTTGGTTTCATTGGCCGTTGCCGACAGCGCCTCGTCGAACATTTCGACCGAAACGTCGGTGTTCTTCAACAGCGTGTTGGAAAACAGCGCGCGTCGCGTCGCCGTGATGCCGTTCGACAGTTTCGTCGCCTGGACCGAAAGGCCCTCGGCCTCCCCCGTCAGCGCATTGATCTCGCCGCGTTCGGCAAGCAGCCGCTTGCGCTCGGCCGTGACGATATCGGCTTCCGGTGGCTGCCCCGCGCCCGGTGGATCGCCGAGTTCGGTCAGCCGCGCCTTGATCTCGTCCAGCCGCGGACGCGTGGCGATCGAGGTCGAGATGATCTGCTTGGCGACGGCATCGACCTGCACCTTGAGCTCGGCAAGCGCAATGTCGTCGTCACTGGCCTTGGCAATGAGGTCCCTCAGCCGCGCCAGTTCCTTGCCGGCGTGAGCCAGTTGCTCCGCCGTCTGGCTCTGGCCGGCTTCGGCAGCAACGGCTGCGTCGGTCGGCTGCGCTGGCGTCGCGGCGTTTTGCGCCGGTTGGGCAGCACCCGCTGCAGGCTGCTGCACGTTCGCTGCCGGCTGCGCCTTGCCGTCGGCGGCCGGTTGTGTGTTCTGGGCAGGCTGCGCGCCGCCCTCGGCAGGCACTGCCGGAGCTTGAGCGGGCTTCTCGCCGGGTTGCGTCGTCGTCTGCACCGGTTGGGCGTTTTGCGCCACGACAGTGCCGGCACCGGCCAGCGACAGCAGGCAGACAGAAACAGCGAACAACTTTGCCACGAAATGCAATTTCAAAACCCTCGGAAGCCCAGACCTCGCCCGGATGCGGAATCGCCCCGGCAGCCGTCACAATGCGGTTTGAATACGAAAGACGGCGGAAAGATGCAAAGACACGGTAAAACATGCCTTCACAGCCCGTAAAACTGTCAGAATCCTGCGCCCGGCTGCGCCAGATAGGTCAGTTCCGCCGCCGTCGACGTCCGACCGACGAAGGCGTTGCGGTGCGGGAAGCGACCATAGGTCTCGATCACCTCCCGGTGCCGGATTGCATAATCGATATACATGGGATCGCCGAGCTCGGTGAAAAGCTTCACCGCCATCGTCTGATCCGTCAGGTTCTCCGAGTGCTCGAACGGCATGTAGAAGAACGCCCGCCACTCCGGCCGGACCGCCATGTCGGCGCCGGCGCCGACGGCGAGCTTGGCTTCCCGGAGCGCCAGGCCGTCGGTCGCAAAGGCAAGCGGCGTCCCCCGATACATGTTGCGCGGCAACTGATCGAGAAGCACGATTGCCGCCAGCCGGTTTTCCGGCGTCGCCCGCCAGATGTCGCCGATCTCCCTGGCAAGGGCGAGGTGCGACGCCTGGAAGCGCAGGAAGCAATGTTCGTCCAGCTCGCGCGACGGCTTGAACCAGTGGTCGAGCGACAGTTCCTCGAACCAGAATTTCAGCACTTCATCCGGGGTGCAGGCCTCAGCTTGATGGGTCATTCGCTCCTCATGTCATGCCGTGGGGACGGTCGACCTATCAGATAGGCGGCAATCGCACCGTGTCCATGCCGCTGGCTTACGCGCGACGCTTCAAAATGGCAATAAAAGCCATGCCGCCGACAAGCCCGGTGATGACGCCGATCGGCATATCCTCGGGCGCCATGACGACGCGGGAAAAGAGGTCCGCCCAGATCAGCACCAGCGCCCCGACGAAGGCCGAAAGCGGGATGACCCGGACATTGTCGCTGCCGGCAAACAGCCGCACGAAATGCGGCACCATCAGGCCGACAAAGCCGATCGCGCCGGAAAAAGCGACCATGACCCCGGTCAGAAGTGCGGTGACGACGAAGAGGACGAGGCGGAACCGGCGAACGGGAATGCCGAGCGTCGTTGCCGTCTCGTCGCCCATGGCAAGCGCATTGATCTCGCGCGCCCTCAGCACGAGGTAGCCGAGGCAGGCTGTCAGCACCACCGCGGGATAGACAAGATGCGGCCATTGCGCGAGCCCGAGACCGCCGAGCATCCAGAAAATCACCGTATGCACCGCCCTTGGATCCCCGAGGAAAATCATCAGGTTGCCGACAGACGTCAAGGTGAAGGCAACGGCCACGCCTGATAGCACCAGCCGGTCGGCATTGGTGCCGAGCACCCTTGTCACGAGCGCAACAAGTGCGGTCGCAGCCAGCGCGCCGGCAAAGGCAAACAGCGGCACCGTGGCAAGGCCGAGAATGAGTCCGGTGTGCAGTAGCGCGATGATCGCGCCGAGCGCGCCGCCGGAGGACACACCGAGCAGATGCGGATCGGCAAGCGGATTGCGGGTAACCGCCTGCAGCACGGCGCCGGTCAAGGCCAGCCCGGCTCCAACCAGCCCGGCAAGCACGACACGCGGCAGGCGCACGTCCCAGACAATGCTTTCGCGCCCCGCCGACCAGACGACGTCGACGCTGCCGGGCGACAGCTTCGAGGCGATGATCGACCAGACGGTCGAGACCGGGATGGGCGCTGAACCCCATGAGACGGCGGCAGTGATCGTCAGGCACAGCAACAGCAGCGCCGCGAGAATGGCGGTCGTGGTTTTCACAGTCCGTCCCTGGTCAATTATTGGAATGGAAAGGCGGGAGCATGCGAAACGGCATGCTCCCGCAGGCCGCCTCGGTTACATCGCCTGCCCGTGAAAGGCCCTGGCAAGGCGCGCAATGGCATCGATGTTGCGTGGACCCGGTGTCGCCTCGACATAATCGAGCACGACGAAGCGGTCATTCCTGACGGCATCGATGTTCTTGAAGGCGGGGTTGCTCTTCATGAAGGCGATCTTCTGCTCGGCGGTGACCTCGCCATAGTTGACGATCACCACCACCTCAGGGTTCTTGTCGATCACCGGCTCCCAGGAAATCTCGGTCCAGCTCTTCTCGATGTCGTCCATGACGTTGACGCCGCCCGCCGCCTCGATCATTGCCGTCGGGATACCGAACCGGCCTGACGTGAACGGCTTCTCCTCGCCGGAATCATAGACGAAGACGCGGGTCGGGCGTTCGATGCCGCCGGTGTCTGCAGTGATCTTGTCGAGATCGCGGCGATAACCGTCGACCAGCGCCTGCGCCCGATCCTCGACGCCGAAGATGCGGCCGAGATTGAGGATATCGACGAACATGTCGTCCATGACAGGCTTGCCCTTGGCCATGACGTGAATGCAGGATTCGGTCAGCTCATAGACGTTGATCTTGAAGGGTTCGAGCGTTTCCGGCGTCACCTCGCCCCCGACCTTCATGCCGTAGTTCCAGCCGGCGAAGTAGAAGTCGGCGTCGGCATTGAGCAGCACTTCCTTGGTCGGATATTTTTCCGAAAGCTCCGGCAGCGCCTTGACGCCTTCGCGCAGCTTTTCGTCCAGCGTCTTCCAGCCGGATACGCCGGTATAGCCGACCATGCGGTCCTGCAATTTCAGAGCCAGCATCATTTCAGTGAGGTTGACGTCGTTGGAAACGGCGCGCTTCGGTGCTGAATCGAAGGTCACCTCGCGGTTGCAGCTCTTGACGGTCACGGGATAGGCGAGCGCCGGCGTTGCCGCCAGAACCAGCAGGGCAAAGGCGGAATGGGCAATGAAGGTCTTCATGAAATCAGTTCCTGTCGAGCAAGTGAAAAGGAAAAGCGTGCGCCGCTCGAAACGGCATTGTTGTGGGCAGTGGCGGTGACGCCGAAGGCGGCGGAAAGCGCTTGTGGGTTGAGCACGTCTTCGGGCGGGCCGAAGGCCGTCATGCGTCCCTCCGTCAGGATCGCCACATCGGTCGCGAACTCGGCTGCCAGGTTGATGTCGTGCAGCGTGGTGACGATCGTCAGCTGCAGCGTCTGCAACAACTCGAGAATTTCGAGCTGGTGGCGGATATCGAGATGGTTTGTCGGCTCGTCGAGAATGATGATGCGCGGCTGCTGGGCAAGCGCCCGGGCGATCAGCACCCGCTGCTTCTCGCCGCCCGAAAGCGTCGCGAATTGCCGCCCGGCAAGGTGGGTGAGATCGAGATGCTCGAGCGCGTGCGCAACCGTCTCGCGGTCCCTCGCGGTCCAGCCGCTCATGCCCTCACGCCGGGGGATGCGGCCCATCATCACCACGTCGCGCACGCTGAAGGGAAAGTCGCTCGGCATTTCCTGCAGCACGACGGCAATGATCTTTGCCGCCTCGCGCGCCGTCATCGCCCAGATGTCGACGCCATCGACCTCGATTGCGCCCGCTATCGGCTGGGCCGAGCGATAGAGGCAGCGCAGCAGCGAGGTCTTGCCGGCACCGTTCGGCCCGAGAATGGCAAGCCGGCTGCCGGGCGCAATGGCAAAGTCGATCTCGCGGACCAGCCGCAGGTCCGGGCGCGGTCCCCAATCCAGGGCGTGGACCCGAAGCCCGGCCCCTGTCGCGGTGCAGCTCATCGGCTCGTCCCTCCCCGCGCCATCATTGGAAATGCCAGCCGATGTCTTCGGAGACCAGCATCGCTGCCGGGATGCGCGCCAGCGTCTTGCCGTTGAGCCCGCGCGGCCTCTCGGCCGCCCGCGTCATGCCATCGCCCCTTCCGGCATAGGTGGTCGCGAACGAGACGAGATCATCGATATCCTCCTCGGGCGAGATATCGCCAAAGAGGTAGGTCGCCTTGCCGGTTGCCTGGAAAGCGATGGTGCAAGGCCTGGTACACGCGGCCATGCAGACCGTCCCAGTAATGGAGAAATCCCGGTCGAGCGGCTCGCCGAGCGCGGCAATACTGCGGTTCAGCCGCTGGATCAGATCCGCTCCCGGACGGCATGGGCCGCCGGTGAAACGGCAATCGGTGCAGACCGTTATCGTGTGCTGTCGGGAAACCGGATTGGCCATGTCTCTTCTCCTCCGGATTGGTCCGGAGAGAATGTGGCAACGCGGCATGATGACGGATGACCGTCGCGCAAAAACCAGTTCTTTTCCATCGGAACACCCCGTCCGTTGTGGTTGATCGGTTCGATGGCAGGTCTCCTGGCTCGCGGGTCGCGGCGCATCCACGTCTTCCCGGCTGATCGCCAGTGACATGGTGTGAATGCGCTTTCCGCTCACAGTTGCGGGGGCAGCCACGGTTTCGGCCCCATTTGGGTCGTCCGCTCCGTGTTCCCTTTTCAGCCGCTTCCGCATTGTCGCGGTTGCAGCACCATCAAAGCCTTCGTCGCACACTTCGGCGGAGGTGACAACCGCCGCGACAGCACGGCCTTGGCCTATCAACATGTCGCATTTTTTCATGCGCATTTGTTATGTGATAACATAACATTATTCAACACAAAAATATGTTGACCAACTCGCCCGCACCGACCAACGGGCGTATCCTTCGATGGCGCCTGTGTGGAAAAGGAGATCTGCCATGGCCGCCTATCTGATTGCGGATGTCGAGGTCACCGATGCCGCGGCCTTTGAAGAATACATACGGGAAGTGCCGGCAACGGAGGCGCGCTATGGTGGCCGATATTTGGGCGCTACCCGGGTGCTCGAGGGAGACTGGGAGCCGCACCGGCTCGTCATTGTCGAGTTCCCGGACATGCACTCCTTGCTCGAGTGGTACAACTCGCCGGCGTATCAACGCCTCAAGGCGATCCGAGAGCGCTGCGCCAAGACGCGGATCATGACGCTGGAAGGCGTTGCCACCTAAGCAGTCGGGCCGTCATTGTTCCAGCAGCTTCCGACGTTTACCGCAAAGGTGCGGCATTGGCATATCAACATGCGGCATATTTTCATATTCATCTGTTATGTAATATCATAATACAACACAAGCTAACGAATGATGCCTGCGACGCACATTGGCAGAGCACTTCTCACGCCATCAGGACGATCGATCGCGACTGTCAACCGGACCTATTAATCTGGCATCAGCGTTTGCCGGCGACGGTCATAAGACATTGCTCGACCAACGGACCGGCAACTCTGTGCTGGAAGCGATTTCAAGAGGCGTTGTCAGGCGATACTTCATCTGCCTGGGGTGCCTCATTCCGGTGCGGCGATACGAATGGGACGTGTCCCGACTGGAGCGCCGGTCGCCCGGTCGATGGTGACGGGATCGATCTCCGTTCCGGTCTCGGCGTCGAAGAACCGGGTTACCTCGCCCCCGCCGCGATGCTTGCGTCCCCACGCGCCGATGGCAAACAGAACCGGCAGGAAGTCTTGGCCAGCTTCGGTCAGGACATATTCGTCTCGTGGCGGACGATCGGAATAGCGGCGTTTCTCCAGCAGCCCCTCCTCCGTCAGCGCTGAAAGCCGCCCCGTCAGCATCGTCGGCGCGATACCAAGACTTTTGCGGAAATCATCGAAGCGGGTCAGGCCCGCATGGGCATCTCGCATGATCAGCATGCTCCAGGCATCCCCCACAAGCGCAAGGCTCCTGGCGATCAGGCATGGCTGGCTCGACAGATTTTTCATGTTAGTATCTTTTTGATAGTGACTAACTACTAATTTAATAGTAACTGAATGTTCAGCGATATTCCATGATAAAATGAAAGCACAAGCCGATGAGCAAGACAGAACGCGGCATTGCCCTGGTCACGGGCGCTTCCTCAGGCATTGGGTTGGTGACAGCACGAGCGCTGCGGCACGATGGCTACCGTGTCTTCGGTACCAGCCGAAAGCCGATGCCCGATACCCCGGACGGGATCACGATGCTGATCTGCGATGTAACCGATGACGCATCGGTGCAGACAACCGTCGACGAGGTTCTAAGTCGCGCAGGACGGATTGATCTTCTTGTCAACAATGCCGGGATCGGACTGCTCGGCGGCGCTGAGGAATCCACGACGAAACAGGCGAAAGCCGTCTTCGACGTAAACGTGTTCGGCATCATACGCATGACAAATGCGGTGCTGCCCACGATGAGACCGCAGCATCGAGGACGGATCGTCAACCTCAGCTCCATACTCGGGCTGATCCCCGCCCCCTACAATGCGCTCTACGCATCGACCAAACATGCCATCGAAGGCTATTCGGAGTCTCTTGACCACGAAGTGCGAACGCAAGGCATCCGCATCGTGCTTGTCGAGCCCGGCGTAACCCGCACATCCTTCGAAGAGAACATCACGCGACCGGACCGCCCGCTTGCCGTTTACGACACGGTTCGCGCCGACGCGGAGAGGCTGATGCGCGACATCGTCGCGAAGGGCGATGCACCCGAGGTGGTCGCCGAAGCCGTCGTAAGGGCCGCCAATGCGGCATCGCCCAAACGACGCTACACCGCCGGAAAAGCTGCAGGACAAGTCCGTTTCATGCGTCGCTTCCTGCCCGAGTCCATCGTCGACAAGAACCTTCGGAAGTTCAGCAGACTTCCCGATTGAGCTGTCGCCGCCGCACTGCTGGCGCTGCCGGCTCACCATAGAAACGAAAGTTAGTCTGATGAAATCATTCCTGATCGATCGCTATCTGAAAGGCGGCGCTCTCCGGCTCGGCGAAGGCCCACAGCCGGAGTTGCGTGAGAACGATGTCATGGTTGAGATTCATGCCGCCGGCGTGAACCCCTTGGACAATAAGATCAGGGACGGAGAGTTCAAGGTCATCCTTCCCTACCGCCTTCCACTGGTGCTGGGCAACGATGTAGCGGGCGTGGTGGTCAGGGTCGGGGCCAATGTCCGGCGATTTAAGCCTGGTGACGAGGTCTATGCACGCCCGGCCCAGGATCGCATCGGGACATTTGCAGAGTACATCGCCATGGACGAGGCCGATGTAGCGATGAAGCCGAACAATCTGAGTATGAACGAGGCCGCATCCATTCCGCTTGTTGCCCTGACAGCATGGCAGGTGCTTGTCGAGCGGGCCAACTTGCAAAAGGGACAGAAGGTCCTGATCCATGCCGGCTCCGGTGGTGTGGGCGCGATCGCGATCCAGCTTGCCAAGCATCTTGGGGCATATGTGGCGACGACCACGAGCACACCAAATATCGCTCTTGTGAAAAGTCTCGGCGCAGACGTCGTCGTCGACTACAAGAAGGATGACTTCGAGAAAGTGCTGCAGGGCTATGACGTCGTGCTGAACAGCCTAGGGAGGGAAACGCTGGAGAAATCCCTTGCTGTTCTGAAGCCGGGCGGGAAGCTGATTTCGATTTCCGGTCCGCCCGATCCGGACTTCGCGCGGCAGAACGGTTCTGGCTGGCTGCTTCAACAGGTCATGCGCCTGCTGAGTTTCGGCATCAGGAGAAAATCGAAGCGCCGAAGGATCAGCTACTCCTTCCACTTCATGACGGCCAACGGTGGGCAGCTTGGTCAGATCACCTCCCTGATCGACACAGGTGCCATACGACCGGTAGTGGATCGGGTCTTCCCGTTCGAGAGGACCAACGAGGCGCTGGACTATGTCGAAACGGGGCGTGCCAAGGGGAAAGTCGTCGTCGCTGTGAAGTGACGTCTGGGGTCCGGTCCGATTGCCGTTAGAGGAAGCAACTACCTTTAGGAAGGCGATTAGCGCAGCGGCCAGACGGCGATCAGCGCCGGCACACTGACGATGACAATCACCACCGAAAGCGGCAGGCCGAGGCGCGGATAGTCGCTGAACTTGTAGCCGCCCGGGCCCATGACCAGCGTGTTGCACTGGTGGCCGATCGGGGTCAGGAAATCGCAGCCTGCGCCAATGGCAACCGCCATCAGGAAGGCTTCGGGGCGGTAGCCAAGCGTGGTCGCGAAACTGGCGGCGATCGGCGCCATGACCAGGACGGTCGCGGCATTGTTGAGGAACGGCGTCACTGCCATGGCGGCGAGCAGGATCAGCGTCAGCGCCCCGGCCGGCGGCAGGCCCGCGGCAATCGTGCCGAGCCAGCTGGCGATCACGTCGGTGCCCCCTGTCGTGCGCAGCGAATCGCTGACCGGGATCAGCGCTGCCAGCATCACCAAAATCGGCCCGTCGACCGACCGGTAGACGTCGCGCAGCGGAATGATGCGGAAGATCACCATGGCAAGGGCCGCGGCGAAGAAGGCGATCGGGATCGGCACGAGGCCGACGGCCGTCGAGCCCATGGCGGCGGCAAGAACGAGGAGCGGCAGTGTCGCCTTGCGGATGGTGCCAAGCAGGATCTCGCGCTGCGCCAGCGGCAGGCAGCCGAAGTCCTGCAGGAACGACGGCAGTTCACGGCGCGCGCCCTGCAGCACGACGATATCGCCGGCCCTTAAGCGAATGTTGCCGAGCCGCTGCTTCAGCCGCTCGCCCTGCCGGCTGACGGCAAGCAGGTTGATGTTGTGGTTGCTGAACAGCGCCAGGCGCTGCGCGGTCATGCCTTCGAGCGGCGAGCCGCCGCCGATCACAGCCTCGACCGCCTCGATCTCCGCGCCGGTCTTTTCGCTGGATGACGGCGAACGGTCGCCGGAGATCTTCAGCTTGGCCTGCGAGACGATACGATCGAGCGCATCCGGCCCGCCTTCGAGCAGCAGGATATCGTCGGCCTCGAGCTTGACGTCAGGCAATGGCGCCACATGCAGGCCGCGCCGGAACATCGCGGTGACGACGGCACCGCCGTCGGCAATCTTGACGAGTTGGCTCAGCGACTTGCCGATCATGGGCGTACCGGCGGCAACCACCGCCTCCGAGGTATAGTCTGTGATCTCGATCGCCGCCTGCACCGAGACATGCTGGCTCGTGCGCTGCGGCACCAGCTTGTAGGCAAACAGCAGGAAGACGACACCGACGGCAGCAAGCGTGGCGCCGACGGGGGTGAAATCGAACATGGTGAAGCTCTCGCCCGTCAACTCCTGGCGCACGCGCGAAACGACGATATTGGGCGAGGTTCCGACCTGGGTCATCAGCCCGCCGATCAGCGAGCCGAAGGCCATCGGCATCAGGAACACCGAGGGCTGGACGCCGGAACGGCGGGCAAACTGGAACGCCACCGGGATCATGATCGCCAGCGCGCCGATATTCTTGATGAAGGCGGAAAGCACCGTGACCGTGATGACCAGCAGCGCAAGCTGCGCCCGGACCGAGGAAATGTTCGGCAGAAACCGCTGGATCGCCGCATCCACGACACCGGAGCGCGCCACCCCGGCGCTGACGATAAGGGCGCTACCGACGATGATGACGATATCGTCGCTGAAACCATCAAAGGCGTGATCGAAAGGCACGATGCCAACGGCGACCGAAAGCATCAGGGCGGAACAGGCAATCACGTCATATCGAAACCGCCCCCAGATGAAGAATGCCATCATGGCGCCGATGACTATAAACGCGAGGGACTGTTCGGCGGTCATGCAATACCTGGGTTCGGCAGAAGGACTGGGCGACAGCAGAGCGCGCGACAGGCGCTTGGGGCCTGACGCACAATCCGACGGGAAGTTCACCCAAGGACTACCGCATGTTTCGCCAAATCGGAATTCGCCGCAGCGACAAATCTGGGTATGAGCGCGAAACGCATCGGGTTGGCGCGGCGAACTCGCAACCTGCCCTCTTCCCACAGCTGACGGTGGAAGGCTTGTACCAATGGGCCAGCGTGGCCATCAACGGCGAAGCTGTGGGCAAGCTGCATGTTGCCGCCGGGCCGTTCGGAAGACGGAAGGTCCTGCCCAGCAAACACGGCCGGGAGATCCCTCTCCCGCCCCTCAGACTGATGACAAAGTCATCCATATGACCTGTTCGACATTCGGGCGCCTTCACGGCGCTCAAAGCACCCTCATTCCTGTGCCCGTCACAGGAATCCAGTCAGCCCAAGTCCTTGGGCTGAAAGGTCTTTCGACCTGACAGACGTCAGCTCGCTGGATTCCGGCACAGGGCCGGAATGAGGGAGAACTGGGTGAGCCTCCCGTTAGACAGGATTCTCTGGGGTATGTCGGCAATCTAGAGCATGTCGTGCAAAAGTGCGCAGCGGCTTTGTGATGACGACATGCGCAAAAACAAGAGCTTAAAGGGCAGCAAGCGAATCCTGGAGATCGCGACGCGCTTTAGAGCCGGGAGATCCCTCTCCCGGCCCTGTGTTGGTCGATTGTTGCTGTGTCGTTCGTCGCCGACGATCAGTTGGCGGTTTCCGCCGCCTTCTCGATGAGATCGGCGACCGCCTTCGGATTGGAGACATAGACGGCGTGGCTGCCGGGCACTTCGACGACGGTTGAGCCGGCGCGTTTGGCCATCATCTGCTGGGCAGCCGGCGGGATCATGCGATCTTCACCCGCAACCAGATAGTAGCTCGGCTTGGTCTTCCAAGCAGGCTCGGTGACGGCGCCGGCCAGCGCTTCGACGCCCCACGGAACCTGGGAGTCTGCCATGAAGGCGGCCGTCTCGGCATCGACGTCAGCAGCAAACGATGCGGCGAACTTTGCCTTGTCGAGGAACAGGAAGCCATCGACCGGCGGCAGGATTGGCGGCACCGGCGCGCCGGCCGGCGGGTTGGCAATCAAGGACGAGACCGACTCGCCCTTATCCGGGGCGAACGCGGCGATGTAGACGACCGACTGCACCTTCTCATGGGTGCCGGCTTCGCTGATGACGACGCCGCCATAGGAATGCCCGACCAGCACCACCGATCCATCAGCCTTGTCGATCGCCTGCCTTGTGGCAGCGACGTCGGCGGCAAGCGAGGTCGTCGGGTTCTGGACGATGCTGACGGTGTAGCCGTCCTTCTTCAGGATGTCGTAGACACCCTTCCAGCCGGCGCCATCGACGAAACCGCCATGGACGAGAACGACGTTCTTTGCGCCTGCATCAGCGGCAAACGCGGTGGTGCCGGTGGCGGCCAGGGTGAGCGAGGCGGCGGCGGCAAGCAGAGATGTCTTCAACATTTGCGCAACTCCTTAATTTGTTAGCGCGATAGTTGTTATCGCGGTAATCATTAGATATGCCTTACGCGATCACCTGTCCAGCATTTTATTATCGCAATAATGGTTTTCGTGCTAAGCTCATGAAAAGCCACGGACTTAAATATTGGAGACGACCATGACCGAACCCGCACCGCTTCCGCTCGACAGCCAGCTCTGCTTCTCGATCTACTCGGCAGCGATCGCCATCAATCGCGCCTACAAGCCGATGCTGGACGCGCTCGGCGTCACCTACACGCAGTATCTGGCCGTCAGTACACTGTGGGAACAGGACGGCTTGAGCATATCGGCGATTGCCGATCGGCTCGGCCTGGAACCGAGCACCATCACCCCGGCAGTCAAGCGGCTCGAGGCGGCCGGTTTCCTTTCAAGACGCAGAAGCACCGTCGACGAACGGCTGGTCGAGGTTTTCCTGACAGAGAAGGGCAAGGAGCTTCACCCCAAGACCGCATGCCTCACCGACACGCTGCTGCGTCGTTCCGGATTTACCGTGCCCGAGATGATCGATCTCAACGAAAAGGTCCAGATGCTGCGCGACGGCCTCACCCGCGAAGAAGCGTAGAAACATGCAGCAATTCAAAGTGCTACAGCGAGCTTTGCGCGTCTAATGAGACACGCGGCCACCGAGGGTCCTGTCGCCATCGGCAATCGCCGCACGGAAACTTGGAAATTTCCGTTGAAGCGCTACACTTTAGAGAAAGGTGCTGGATTATCGCCCGCAGGCGCCAAAGTAAGTCGTAACGCCCTGGAAGTTGCGCATGGCGTCGGGCAGAACTCCGATCCGCCTTCTGCATAGTCGAGGACCATCGATATGAAACATGCTCTTGCCGCCCTTTCCGTCGTCCTCCTTCTCAGTGGTTGCACCACTGGTGTTCAGACCTACGGCTACTCGCCGAACCTTCAGCCGATCCCCGGCAGCATCACCTATGGCGGCCAGCCTCGCACCAAGTTGAAGAAGGCGCCGGTCGGCAGTATCGTGCCGCACCAGTTCTTCGACCAATTCGGCCGTCAGGTCTTTGAGACCTACGTGATCGAACCGGATCGCTCGCTGCGCCTCGTCAGCCGCCGCTGGAGGAGCCTCGACGTCTTCGGTGACTTCGACTGATTGCGGGGCCTACCTTGCGGCAATTGAGCTTGCCGAGGCGATCGGCTGCCTCGCCTCTTACTGGCTTCCGCCGTTGAACTGCTGCAGTACCCAATCCCTCAGCACCTGCGTTGCCGGCCGCTCGGCAGCCCGCGGACTATAGACCAGATCGTAGCGGTAGCTTTCGAGCGACAGTGCAAACGGCTGGACGAGTATGCCGGAGGCAAGTTCCTCGGCAACCAGGGTCAGGCTCAAGAGACCGATGCCCTGCCCGGCCACGACCGATTGCACCGCATGGATCTCGTCGGTGAAGGAGAGGCCGCCAGCCGGGTCGATATCGGTGACGCCTGCGTGCCTCAGCCATTGCCGCCAGACCGGCGCCCGCTCGTCGTCGCGCCGCGCCGGCCCCCAATCGAAGTGAATGAGTGTCGCCTCTCGCAGCGCATCGAGGGACATCGGCGCCAACCGCGGCGCACAGACCGGCGCGAAACGATCGGCGAAAAGCGGCTCGGAAAGCAGGCCGGGATACTGCCCGTCGCCATAGCGGATGGCCGCGTCGGCATCGGCATCCAGATCCACCGTCCTGTTCGAGGCGTCGAGGCGCAGGTTCCAGTCCGGATGAGCGTCGCGAAAGCTGCCGGCGAGCGGTGCCAGCCGCTTGGCGACGAAGGCGACGGTTGAGGTGAGCCGCGCCACCTTGGTGTCACGGCTGCGGCGCAGTTCGCCGATCGCCTGCTCGAAGCGGTCGAGCCCATCGCGTAGCACCGGAAACAGCGTCTGCCCAGCCGGCGTCAGCCGCACCTGGCGCGTGCCGCGCTCGAACAGCTTCAGCTCCAGCAGATCTTCAAGCTGGCGGATCTGATGGCTGACGGCCGTCGCCGACACGTTCAGCTCGTCGGCCGCCTGCTTGAAGCTCAAGCGGCGGGCGGCCGCTTCGAAAACCCGCAATGCGCCGAGCGGCGGCAATTTTCTCATGACGGCAACAAATGACTTGAATTCATCTGTCGGCTGAAAAATGGTCTTTTGTCAGCCGGGCGAAGCCTCATCATATTGAGTTCAGCAGCCAAGGCAACGCCGCCAAGCTGAGTTGAACTCAAGCATAGAGGGATTCCCCGTGTTTCTCGAACAGGTCATCACCAAGCCCGATCCTTACGCGCCATTCCTGCTTTCGCAGGCGATCAAGGCCAACGGTTTCGTCTTCGTCTCCGGCCAGGCCGCAATCGGCGACGATGGCGAAATCGTCGGTGAGAACGATTTCGACCGTCAGGCCGAGCAGGCCTTCCGCAATCTCGACCGCGTCCTGACTGCTGCCGGCTCCAGCCTTTCCAAGGTCGTGAAGGTAACGATCTTCCTGCGCTCGATGGAAAACTTCGGGAAGATCGTCGAGCTGCGCCGCAAATGGTTCTCGGCACCCTATCCCGCCGACAGCATCATCGAGGTCTCCTCGCTCTATTCGCCGAAGGCGATGATCGAGATCGAGGCGATTGCGCTGACCGAGGATCGTTGAGATGAACGCGCACAGCACGGTCGCCTCGCCGATCCTGACCGGAACGACGCTCAAAGGGCTGGCCTTCGGCAACCGGCTTTCCGTCGCGCCGATGACCCGCATCAGCGCCACTGCCGAGGGCGTACCGACCGAAAGGATGGCGCACTACTACCGGCGCTTCGCAAAGGGCGGCTTCAGCCTCCTGACAACTGAAGGCATCTATCCCGACAAGGCCTATGCGCAAACGTATAGGGACCAACCGGGACTTGCCGACCGGAAACAGGCGGAAGGCTGGAAGGCGGTCGTCGATGCGGTGCACGCCGCGGGCGGCCGCATCTTTGCCCAGCTTATGCATGGCGGTGCGCTCGCCCAGGGCAATCGCTTCCGCAGCGACACAGTCGGACCCTCGGCACTGCAGCCGAGAGGCAAACAGATGGTCTCCTACCACGGTGAGGGTCTCTATGCCGAGCCGCGGGAGATGGATGGGACGGAGATTGCCGAAGCGATATCAGGCTTTGCGCAAGCCGCCAGGCTTTCCATCGATGTCGCCGGTTTCGACGGCATCGAGATCCATGGCGCCAACGGCTATCTGCTCGACCAGTTCTTCACCGATTACACCAACCGGCGGCAGGATCGCTGGGGCGGCGACATCGGCAAGCGGTTGGGCCTGAGCCTCGCAGTGCTGGACGCGGTTCGCAGCGCCGTCGGCGATAAGGTGCCCGTCGGCATCCGCCTGTCCCAGGGCAAGGTCAACGACCCCTTACATAAATGGGCGGAGGGCGAAGAAGGTGCTGCCATCGTTTTCAAGGCGCTGGCCACCAGTCCCGCCGACTTCGTACACGTGACTGAGTTCGAAGCCTGGCAACCGGCCTTTGCTTCCGGCGGCAGATCGCTGGTCTCCCTTGCCCGCCAGCATGCGCCCGATCTGTTCGTCATTGCCAATGGCGGTCTGCACGATATCGCCCGCGCCGAGCAGGTGCTGCAGGCCGGCGCCGATATGATCGCGCTCGGTCGCGGCGCGCTCGCCAATCCCGATTGGCCGCGCATCGCCACTGAGAAGCGCGAGGCCCGCCCGCTGAAGCTGGAAATGCTGTCGCCGATCAGCGACATCAAGGACAGCGAGCTTCAGCTTTGAGCCAAGAGAGGCGGCGCCACAACAAGGCGCCGCCCTGGCCTGGCAGCTGACAGGCCTGCTTTGAGCGTAGGAACATCCCCAGTCCCTCATTCCGGCCTTGTGCCGGAATCCAGCGACCCGACGTCTGTCGAGTCAAAAGACCCTTCAGCCCAAAGACTTGGGCTGGTCCCGCAGTTCCTACGGAACTGCGCGAGATCTCTGTGACAAGCACAGAGATGAGGACGGTTTAGGCATTGCCATGGCAAGAACCCCTGATCCAACGTTGGCCATTGCGCCTGGTGGCGACAGCGGCCTCGCCCCCTACGCGCCCGCGACGAAGCGATACGCGGCACCGTTCCGTTCGGCCCGCCCGATGCCGGGATAGCCCCAGTGGTAGCCGAGCAGCGTCAGCTTTTCCGTTGCTGCCCGGTCGATCAGCGTCTTGCGGGTTTTCAGCGCCTGCTCCGGATCGGTATCGAAACCGAAGTGCCAGTCCGGGTGCTCGAAGAAGACAATATTGCTGGTTGCCGCATCGCCTGAGATGACGAGCCCGTTGTCGCCGGCAAGTTCCAGCGAGATATGGCCCGGCGTGTGGCCGCGCGTGTCGAGCACCTGCATGCCGGTCACGATCTCGTCGCCCGGCTTGACCAGCGTCAGGCGCTCCTTGACCGCGAAAAGATCGCGCTGCGCACCGCGGGCAAAGCCGTGCAGCGCCTTCGGCATGACCTTCTCGTAGTCGGGGTTCGTCCAGAATGCCCATTCGCGCTCCGAGACGAAATATTGCGCATTCGGAAAGGTGAGCTTGCCGTCTGCCCCGACCGTGCCGCCGGCATGATCCGGGTGGGCATGGGTAAAGACCACCTTGGTCACATCCGCCGGATTAATACCTGCAGTCGCCAGATTGGCCGCAAGCTTGCCGGCACTCGCCTGGAAATTGCCGCCCGATCCGTTGTCGACGACGATCAGGTCCCTGCCGGTGCGGATGAACGGGATGTTGGTGTGGAAGGGTGCGCCCTCAGGCGTGCCGCCGAGCCGGCGCATGATTCCGTCGCGCTCCTCCGGCGCCGCATCCGGTAGCACGATGCTGACCGGCAGCGTCAGGAAGCCGTCGCTGACGACGGCGATATCGAAAGCCCCATGGGTGAAGCGGTGGGTGTCTGCGGCGTAAACGCCCTTCGGCAGCAGCGGCAATACAGCGCCCGCTACGGAGCCGGCGAGAAAGGAACGGCGGTTGAGGCCGGAGGTTTTGTCGTCTGTGCAGGTCATGGATCGGTTCCTTCTGTTTTGAGCGAGAGCAACCGGCCGGCAGCGCGTTTCCGCGGCACCGGCCGGGGGCCGAGGGTCAAGACCGTGCAAATTCGAGCAGGTCAGCGTTGAGCTGGTCCTTGTGGGTGTCGGTGATGCCGTGCGGCGCGCCGGGATAAACCTTCAGGGTGGCGCTCGGCACCAGCTGCTTCGAAGCGCGGGCGGCCGCATCGATCGGCACGATCTGGTCGTCGTCGCCATGGATGATCAGCGTCGGCACGTCGAACTTCTTCAGGTCCTCGGTAAAGTCGGTCTGCGAGAAGGCGACGATCGAGTCATAGGTGTTCTTGTGCCCGCCCATCATGCCCTGCAGCCAGAAGCTGTCGATCATGCCCTGCGAAGCCACGGCACCCGGCCGGTTGAAGCCGAAGAACGGACCCGAGGCGATATCGCGATAGAGCTTGGAGCGATCCTTCAGGCTTGCCGCCTGCAACCCGTCGAACACCTCCTTCGGCAGCCCTCCGGGATTGCTGTCGGTCTTGACCATCAGCGGCGGCACCGCCGAGATCAATCCGGCCTTGGCGATACGGCTTGTTCCGTGACGGCCGATATAGCGGGTGATTTCGCCACCGCCGGTGGAGAACCCGGCGAGGAATATGTCCTTCAGATCAAGCGCATTGATCAGGTCGGCAAGATCGTCGGCATAGTGATCCATGTCGTTGCCGTCCCAGGGCTGAGAGGAGCGGCCATGGCCGCGCCGGTCATGGGTGATGACGCGGAAGCCGTTACTGGCGAGGTGGAAGGCCTGCGCCTCCCAGCTGTCCGATGACAATGGCCAGCCGTGGCTGAGCACGACCACCGGGCTCTCCTTTGAGCCCCAGTCCTTGTAGTAGATCTCGACGCCATCGCGGGTGATGATGCGGCTGCCCATGGTCGTTACTCCCAATGTGTCGGATGTGGTGCTTGATGCGGTTTCGGCTTTCGCCGGGCGAATGACGGCTGGAACGGCGGCGGCTGTGGCCGCGGCGCCAAAGGCAGCCGAAAGAACTGTGCGGCGCGAAAGGCCAGTGGAGACTGCTGTGGAAACTGCTTCTGCTTCAATCATTGTCCTGCCCTCTTCCATCTCGGTTGACCGGCGATCTCCGTTCCGGAGCGCTGGTTGAATTGATAGAATGACCGGCCTACCCTCTCGACCGGCAAAGCTGACAACGATGGGGGCAGAAGTGACAAAACCACTCGAAAGCGAACCGGCGGAGATCGGCATCGTCGTTTATCCGCGCGCGCTGAAGTCGGCGGTCCATGGGCTGACCGACATGTTCCAGGTGGCCGGCATGCAGGCGACAGAACAGGGCGGCGCACGCGCACCTCGCATCCGCGTCAGCCACTGGCAGCTTCAGGAGGATGGCTCGGTCGAAAAGACGCTCGACACCCACCCCGGCCCCTCCTCGGGTCTCGTCGCGCTGATCCTGCCGCCGACGCTGGCGGAGCTGCCCGTAGGCGGGCGCATGGGCCAGCTGCCCGCCTTCGTGCGCGAGCAGCATGCCGGTGGCACCACTGTCTGCTCGGTCTGCGGCGGCGCCTATCTGCTGGCGGAATCCGGGCTCGCCGCAGGTCGCACGATCACCACCCATTGGTCGCACCAGGACCTGATCGCCGATCGCTACCGCGATGTCCGTGTCGATACCGACAAGCTATTGATCGACGAAGGCGATATCATCACTGCCGGTGGCATGATGGCCTGGATCGATCTGGGGCTGAAACTCGTCGACCGGTTCCTTGGAACCAATGTGATGCTGGCAACCGCCCGCTTCATGATCATCGATCCCGGTGCCCGCGAACAGAGCTACTACAGCGTCTTTGCGCCCAAGCTCGACCACGGCGACAGCACGATCCTGAAAATCCAGCACTGGCTGCACGGCGCCAACACCAAGGGCGTGACGCTGCAGATGATGGCTGAGCGCGCCGGGCTCGGCGACCGCACTTTTCTCCGGCGCTTCCAGAAGGCGACCGGCTTCAACCCGACGGAATATTGCCAGCGGTTGAGGATCGCCAAATCACGCGACCTGCTCGAGCGCTCGCACCTGTCGATCGAGCAGGTTGCCTGGCAGAGCGGCTACGACGACACCAACGCCTACCGCAAGATCTTCCGCAAGATCCTCGGCCTGTCGCCGCGGGAGTACCGGTTGCGCTTCTCGGTGTCGGACGGCACGCGACGGCCGGCCATGGCAGGACTTGCAGCCGCCGCGCCCGCCTGATCTGCACGGCGTCGACGCCGGCATGTTTCGCCAACACGTTTTCCGGGCGCCGTTAATCGCCGCTCGGCTTTCGCCCCAAGATCTGGCGCGCGCCGCTCTTTGAAAAAGGCTGCACCAGCTGGCCGACAAAGCTGCGCGACACCTTGCCGGTGATGCCGATGTCGGTGGAGGATGGCCGGTCGGGATTGAAGTAGGTGCCGAACAGCTGGTCCCAAAGCACGATGTTTTCGCCGTAGTTGCTGTTGCCCTCGGCCATGTCCTTCGAATGGTGCCAGCGGTGAAGCCGTGGCGTCGAGAAGACCCAGTCAAGCGGGCCGGTGCGCATCTGGACATTGCAATGGGTCAGAAGGCCGGTAAAGGCGGTGACGGCACCGATCCAGAGGAAGACCTGCAGCGGCGCCCCGAGCAGATAGAGCGGCAGCTGGCTGAGGCCCACCTTCAGCAGGGAATCGACGACGTGAAAGCGGCCGGTGTTCAGCACCCAAAGCCGCGTGACACTGTGATGCAGCGCGTGGAAGCGCCAGAGCCCAAGCCGCTCATGCGCCAGGCGGTGAGCGGCATAGAGCCCGAACTCGGCAACGACCAGCCCGAGCACGACCTGGGCGAACATCGACCAATGTGCCGGCCAGATATGCGGCTGCGACCCGAAGAACGGCTGCGCGAAAATGGCGACCAGTAATGGAAAGGATGCACCGAACGCCGCCGCGATCTGCACGATCCCCTTCGTCAACATCGTATGGCCGAGATTGTTGAGCGTCTCGCCATCCGGAGCAAGCCAGGTCGGCTCATAGGGCATGATGCGCTCGAACAGCGCGATGATCGCCACCACCGAGAGGTAGACGACGTTGAACCAGGGCACCGGCGAGGATGTGGCAAAAGCCAATCCGGCTGCGGCCAGTCCGCCGAAATAAAGCGCCGGCCACAACAGGATGGAGACCAAGTATCGTAGCGGCGATGAAGAGCTAGCTTGATGAAAGACCATTATTTTTCGACCACTTTTCAGAAAATCGGAGGGATGCAATACGGCAGGGGGTTATCTCAGGAAATGTTCTAATCCTCGTCCTGCGGATGGTATCGCTCCATCAGCTCGTCGCAGGTATGCGCATGGCCATCGCTGAAACGTCCGTCGGTGCAGATCCGCCGGCGACGCTCGGCCCAACTCAATCCCTCCCGGTGCTTTCGCCAGCCGGGGTCGCCGCCGTCGTCAAGCCAGCGGCGAAGCTCCGCGCAGCTGCGCGGCCGGCCGTCACTGAAACGCCCGTCGCGGCAGGGATCCGGGCGATACTGAACGAACTGTCGCTCGAGTGCAAAGCGATCGTCGCCGCTCGCTTCGAGGCGGCTGTGTTCCATCTGGGATGACGCCCCGAGCAGGTGACATGCCAGCAGACCGATCCTGAGAAAACACATGGGATGACGCCAATCCTCATCGTTGGAGCATTGGCGGCAAACTCTACTGATTTCATTACACCAGCATTGCACTGATCCGGGGGCCGATTTCGCCCGTGCCTGCCTGGCCGTCGGCCCGGCCTGCCCCTTCTAGCATCGGCATTGCCGATCAGGCGCGGGTGATCACTACTGCATGTTTCCTCAAATCCTATTTGATTTAAGGATAAAAACAGGCAGCCATTCAAAGTGCTACAGCGACCTTTGCGCGTCTGATAAGACGCGCGGCGCTGTAGGCGCCTGACAGGAATACGACGCGAGCGGGCATCAAGGAAACGCCAGCGCGACAGCCCTGCCCTAGATCCAGCGGTCGTTCTGCGCTGTGCGCTCGCCGCCGGCATGACCGGTGTTCAAAACGCCACGCGGTTCTATCAGCAGCATCCGCACCTCGCTCTCTGCAAACGGCTTGTGCTCGACGCCTCGAGGCACGACGAACATCTCGCCAGGGCCAATCTGTACAGATCCATCGCGGAAATCGATCCGCAGGATGCCATCGAGCACGATGAACGTCTCATCCGTCTCGGGGTGGTCGTGCCAGATGAAATCGCCCTCGATGCGCACGAGTTTGAACTGGTAGTCGTTCATCTCGGCGATCACGCGCGGTTGCCACAGTTCCGCGATCATCTCCAGCTTCTCGGAGAATTTGATGGGCTTGCGGTCGGACGTCTCGATGCTTTCCGTCATGTCTTTCCTCATTTCGATGAAGTGCCAACATGCATGGAGCGCGGGCATCGATCTTGAACGATCGTGCGCAGATGGCGCGGTCTACCGCGCCGCGCGTCTTATTAGACGCGCTAAGGTCGCCGTAGGACTTGGAATTGCTGCCGACACCACGTCCGGGATGCAGGCGAATATTTCCGTATTGCCCGATAAGACGGCTGATGTATCTTGTCTCCCTTCGGCACTGGCTATGGACGTCCATGAAGGAGGTTCGAATGCATGATCTCCCGCAGACCTCGGGCAGACAATTAAGTCCGGATGACATCGAAATGCTGCAGCGGGTCTTCGACGCGACCTGCTTTGCCGCCCGCGTCCCACGCCGCGGCGAACGCGCCAACCGGCTGGCCAAATTCATCATGGATGAATTTTGCATCGGCAATGGCGACGAGCGCACGCTGCTGGAATGCGCGCTGTGGCGCGAACGGCGCCGGGTACCGCCAAGGACAGAAGAGACCGAAACCGTCGACATCTGGGTTGCCAGACCCGGCCGGCGCAGTCCGCATCAGCGCTGAGGCCGCCACAAAAAAATGCGGCCTCTCCGTGGATAACCGAGACCGCATTCAAGATTGATGTGCAATGGCTTACTCTACGCCTGTCTTGCCCGCAGGACCACAACTGCAACGGGTCGCGTGTGGCGATTTCTGACCTGCCACAGACGTTTCTCTATAACTGTCTGGTCGCGAGGCCGTCGCGGCGGCGCCCGAACGATGCAAGCTGAGAAAACAGGGCCGGCACATCCCAGAAGACGGAATTTTCAGCACCGTGGAACCACCGTTCGCGTCGCGAATTTAGCCTGCAGAACGGGAGGTTCATCATGTTTGCGTCAGATACGAAAAGACAGTTCGGCCGGATCGTCAAAAACTGGAATACACGATACGACCTGGAGGAATTCATCGCCGCCTCCGGCCTGCCGCCGCTGGAGGCACGCGAGATTTTCGCGAAGCACGGCCCCTATAAGGTGGAACTTGACCACCTGATACATGCGTGCACGACGATACAAGCCGACAGTGAGAAATGAAGGCTCCCGCAGTCGCACCTACAGCGCCGTGCGTCTTATCAGACGCGGAAAAGGTCGCTGTAGCACTTTGAATTGCTGCATGTTTTCATCCTTAAATCGAAAACGATTTATGGAAATATGCAGTAGGGAGGTCAAAATGCAGCATCATTCCAAACACTTCGATTGTGCATTCAATCCAGCTGAGATCGCCATGCTCCAGCGGGTTCTCAACACGGCCTGCCTTGCAGCAAGGATGCCGCGCAGTGACTACCGTGCCAATCGCCTGGCGAAATTCATCATCGGCGAATTCCGCTCCGGCACACGCGACGAGGCGGCCCTGTGCGAGCGGGCTCTGTGGTTCGAGCGCAGAAGCGAGCCGTGGTCGTTGGCTCCCGAGCAGTGACGTTGCAAGGCAACAAGGATGACCGGCGCCGGCATGACCTGCTATCGCTGTCGCGCTTTGAATTACTGCATGTTTCCTTAAATCGAATAGGATTTAAGGAAACATGCAGTAGCGATCCGGGATCGTTTCGCTATTGCCGCCATCTTGACGTGCAAAAGACGCCGGGGTTGCAAAGCAACCCCGGCCAAACCTATCCTATTGTATGGCAATCGCCTTTCGGCCTATCAAGGCGTCAAACGCCCTCACCTACAGCGCCGCGCGTCTCATCAGACGCGCAAAGGTTGCTGTAGCACTTTGAATTACTGCATGTTTCCTTAAATCGAATAGGATTTAAGGAAACATGCAGTAATCGGCTACGCAAACGTAGCCTTCGTACGCAGGCAAAGGCCAGGAACCGCCACAAGATTGGTTCGCTCACTCAGGACATGTTATAAACGCTCATGACCCAAACAGAAGAAGACCTGGAGCTTTCGGAATTGTCCGGCGAGTTTGCCGACGACGACGTCGTTGTTCATATCCGCATCTCGCGCCCGACGGGCTCCAATCTCGACTGGACGCTCGAGGTGATCGACGAGGAGGGCTACTCCACCGTCTGGGAAGATTCCTTCCCCACCGACCGCGACGCCTACGAAGAATTCCTCGCCACGATCGAACGCGATGGCATCCACACGTTCACCGAACATCCCGTCCAGACGCTTCATTAGGCTGGCCCGGTTGGACTGAGCCAATCGAACCATTTCCGCGGCCCCCTTCACGCCTCATGCTCTCACGCGCACATCAGTGACAGCGGCAGCTTGCCGCTGTCACGTTGCTTGGCTCACCCCTGTTCGGCCAAGGCAGAGCAGCAGCTGCGAACGACACCATCACCCCTTTCCGACAATGACGAATATGATCCGCCTTATCGCCTCGGCAAAGCTGACGCCAAGCGCCATCGCCGCTATGCCGGTAACACCAAGGGCGCCGATGCCCATCAGCTTCCAGCGTTTGACGTCGTCGGTCACCGGCTTCATCTCTGCAACGTCACCACCAAGCGTCGAGACCGAAGCCTCGAGATCACCGACGCGATCGACCAACTGGTCCATCCGCTGATGGACGCCCGCCCGACTGCTCGTCGCCTTATCCTCGGCACGTTGTGCGCCCTCCTCGATCCGCCGGATCGATTCCTGCAGACCGCGCATGCCCGCGACCAGCTCTCCGAGCTGGCGGTGCACGCTGACATCGATTTCAGCTGGAGACATCTTGACGCCCTCCGTGCCTTGCGCAGTCCGCCTTTGACCAGACTGCCGCGGCGCAGAGACCGACGACAGTGCGGTCGATCTTGCGCTGATCTGCCGGCGTCGCGCCGCGCGCGCCGACAAGGTCGACGCCGACGACGCTTTTAAGGCCGGTCACAGTCTTCGGCGCCGAAATCCCATAGCCCGCCAGCGCGAAGACAGGAATCGTAATCAAGGCGCATCTTTCGAGCGCGGTTCGCAGCGTCATCATTCTGCCTTTCAATCGCATGAAGAACGGACCGGGCGCCGTCCGCCCGGATCTCGAGTACGGCCCAGGTGACGGCAGCGAGCACAAGCCCGCCGAAAAGGATCTTTGGCCGGGCGATCATGCCGGATCGAGCCGCTTGCGAACGAAGAGGAAGGCGCCGATTGCGAAGGCAGCAACAATGATGCCGGCAAACACCCATTGCAGCGGGCCACTTCCGGTCAACGCAAAGCCGAGCGAGGACAGAATGCCCGCGAGCCAGGAGATATTCTCCTTTGTTCCGCTTCGGGCGGCTTCGGCGCGGCGATAACGGTGTTGGAGGCCACGAACTCGCCCTTGGCCCAAAGCCCGGCTTCGGCAGCTCGGCGATTGACCAACCCCTTCACGCGCTTGCCGCCGGCATTGACCCATTTCATAAGCTCGCCCGGCACAGCGTCATAGTCGCCGCCATTCAGTTTGTTCAGCAAAGTCGATTTGCCGAGGCGACCGGTGTTGAAATCGAACGAGACAAGCACGGCGAACTGGTTGTCGGAAAGCGGCACCTTAACGAGACGCAAGACCCGTTCCTCGAATGTCGCCAAATCCGCCCTCAGGATATCGTCTGCCTGCGCCTCGGAGATCACCATTCCCGGCGTCACCGCCGGAGCGCCCGCGGCGCTGGTATGGCCATAGCCGATGGTCCACACACCGGCGACGTCCCGATAGGCCTTCGTCTTCAGACCTTCCCACTGCTTGACGAGCGCAAGGCCCGCCGCGTTGATGCGTCGGTTCATGTTCATGTCGTTTGTCCTGTTTAGATTGGGAACCAGAAGCAACGGTAATGTGTTGCTACAGCGCCGCGCGTCTTATTAGAGGCGCAAAGATTGCTGCAGCACTTTGAATTGCTGCATGTTTCCTTAAATCGAATGGGATTTAAGGAAACGATCAAAGGGGAGATCTAGCCATGATGGATGCCGCATTCGTGAAGATGACCGCTTTGGTCATCGTGCTTGTCAGCTGTGTCATCATGGTGCAGCCCTACTGACAAGCGGCAATTCGCGGACAACATCTGTCGCGGCGCCTGCATCGCAGGGTCGCCGGTAACAGCCGCGTCCGACCGAATAGGACATGCGGACTCTCGCCGGTTTGGAGCCTTCCCAGGAAAAGTGCGAAGCGGTTTTCCGTCAGGAAATGCGTCGAGACAAAGAGATAGAGCGTTTCTACGACTCCGTTTAGACCGGAAACGCACTAGGAGACAGAGGGGGGCTTGGACGGCGACAACGAACCCAGCAACGTCTTGAGGCTTTCGCTGTCGGGTAGGCGTTTCTCGCCTCGGTCGTCACCGCATCTCGAGCGCAGGCCACGCAAGAACTGGGCGACATCGACGAGTTCACCGATCTCCACCCGCACCTGCGCCTCGATCGTCCTGTAGATCTCTTCGAGCTCTGCCGCTTCCCCCACATCGACAGAGCCGGAAAGGGTTGAAACCCTCGCCTTGAAATCATCCAGCAGCCCATCGAACTCGCTGGCGTCACGCGCAGCCTTGGCCTCCAGGCTCGCAATCAGCATGTCGAGAATATCCAAGTGCCGCCGCTCCACCGATTGCAGGTCGAAGGCCGCACGCAGGTCCTTGCGGGTGCGTTCGCCCTTGCGCAGATGGGCCTTGAGGCGGACGCCGTTCTCCGCGCAACGCCTCCTGATTTCATCAACGGAGAATTGGCCCTCCGCCAACTGGTCGAGAAAGGGCCGGATAAGCGCCGGTGGCGCAGTGATGTTCAGCGCTGCCGAATAGAGCGCCAAGTCGATCGAAGCATCCGGCATACGCTACCTCCGCCTCATAGGGGCCTCTGGACGCCAGACTAACAGCATCCCCAAAACGCAAGCGCAGTTTTGTCGACAATGCTTTCCTATTTGTTAAGCAGAATCACCGATCGTCCGCGTCGCGACATGAAAGTCGTCGGAGCAAGACCATGAGCTACGATTGGACCGGCGGACGCCGCCGCCGCATCACAGTGGCCAAGTACGGAGCCGCTCTCGCACTCGCGACACTTCTGGCAGTGCTTGCGGCCTCAATCGCCGTTTAGGCTCTGGACCCAATAATTTTGGCTGACATCTGATTTAGATTCTTCGCTGAAGGATCCGATGAGTGGTTTGTTCTTGTGGCTCTAGGGTCAAAACCCAATCAAGCCATTGAACATTCTTCGTTGCCATGATTCAATCACTCAACCAAAGGAGGACCATCTACAACCGGTTTCATCGCTGGTCGGCACGGGGAATATGGCGGCGGCTGGTTGAGGCTTTGGTCAAGTGTGGCGATGCGGATATTCATATGATCGATAGTACGACCGCCAAAGCGCATCGATCGGCAGCCGGAGGAAAAGGGGGGGCAGATGCGCATCCGTCATCTCGCCGATCTGGTTGACATTGACATTCACGTCCTTCGGCATCAGCGAGGCCACGGCCTTGAGAAAATCGTGCGGACTCTTTTCGATCAGCGCGTGGATCGCGGCCGCCCCCCGGCTCTCCCAGGCAACAAGCATGTCTTCGAGAAACAGCTCGCCGAGCTTGGTGCGCACCGCCTTGCGGGCGCGTGTCCGGACTGGTGTCGCCGCCCCCGGCACACGCGGCAGGAAGCGCCCGGTCTTCGGGTCCTTGGCTGGCTTACCGATGCTCATGATGATGGCTCCCATGCAGCGCCACGCGTCGATTTAAGGAAACATGCAGTAGCGCCGCAAAGCTCTCTAATGTCGCCCACGCACCCACGCGCCCGGCCATCGGCAATCAGGCAACAGCCACCCGATATCCACGGGGAATTGCATTCACCTACTTGACCTTAGGTTGTATTCTGTCACCAATACTAATTTACACGCAGCGCATTCGCGGCACGCTGGGCGGCCAAAGGCGCCTCGCAGCGGATATGACAGGCAGGTTGAAGACATAACACTTTCAAATCGCAGCATAATTTATCCGTTCGATCGATGCCGACTTTGAGGAATTATGCGATGAATAAGACGGGTGTCTGATGATCCAAAATGCAGTCAGAAGGTTGAAGACCATTTTTAAGCCGCGGCTCTCCGCCGCAAATGTCTCGCCAAGGTTGCTCGAACTCGCCACGTCAGGAAATCTCGACGCCCAGGCGGCGCTCGGCGAAATCTATTTCAACGATGGCCGCAAGGAAAACTACGCTGCGTCCTACCACTGGAACGGCCAAGCCGCCCGCCAGGGCGACGCCGCATCGCAAGCCCGCCTGGCAGCGATCTACCACAAGGGCATCGGTGTCGAGCCCGACCAGCAGGAGGCACTTCGCTGGTTGCGGAGCGCCGCGCGCAAGGGTCATCACGGCGCCCGCCAGGTGATCGACAGGCGCAATCAGGACGACGGTGGCCCCGAACAGAACACGGCATCGGCCAGCCTGTGCGCAGCACTCGATCCCCGCGAAAGGCGCGAAGGACCCGTCGAAAGAAAGCCTGCGGAAAGCCTGTCAAATCAGGCGCTGGAGAGGGTCGAAGACGAACAGAGAGAAACTGGGCGCCGTTGAGTACAACGAGAGGTGTTGAGTACAACGAGAGGTGTCGCCCGGAAGGGCCGCCTGCCCCGCTAAAATGAAAAAGGCCGCTTCGATTACGAAACGACCATCCTGTAATATCCTTAGCCCGGTTCTAGGCGAATGGCAACCCTCTCGGACAAACTTTGTTCTATTTTCGTTCTTTTTTTGAGGCCGCACATTCCGGACCATGCCATCACGTGCGGCCAGGCGGTCTCAACGCGAAACTGACAAAGTCCCATCGACTTCGCCGACGGCTCCAAACGCAGATCGGACAACCAAAGCCCGCGTCCGGCCGATTAAACCGGATATCTTCAAACCGCTCGGAACAACCCACGCCCCGCCCTCGTTGTCCCTTCGGGCTCGACTTTTGCCTGCAGCCAATGCCGGTTCTCGAGGATGTGCAGGAATTTGGTTGTGCGCGTCCGATTGTGTTATCATCGCTGCCGGGAGGAGAATGTCATGGAGAATTTCTTCGCACTACTCGCCGTCGTCATCGGTTCTGCCGTGCTGGGGCTTGCCCTCGCCTACGGGATGCGCCGCCAGAGAGACAGCCACCCGCCACCCAAACACGACGACGCCACGCTGAAATTCTAGGCGCTTGCGCAAAAGTGTGAAGCGGTTTTGCGATAACGACATGCGCAAAAACAACGCTGAAACCGGAGTTGACCGCAACGTCGGTCCACATGACGCAAAAGCCGCGCCCGCCCGGATGAATTAGCCGCGGCCATCAACCAGGCAGCATCGTGCGCGAGCATCAGCACCTGCTTCGGTCGACATCGTGTCGTCGCCCCGGGCGGAAATGCGCGTCAGCGAAAAGTCCGTCGCTCGAAGCTCATCACCCGCTGGGTCGTCGTCTTCCTCTGAGAGAAGGTCGATCATTTCCGCGCGGTGATATTTCGTCCCGGACGCTCCGAACTCGACAAAGCCCTCGGCCAGCAGCACCTCGACGGCCGCTCTTGAGCGACGCAGCTCCGGACGATGAAGCGCCTCCTCGAGTGCCCGGATCTCGTCAATATGAACGGCAAAATCGGCTATGTCTCACGCGCTTCCATCAGGGGTCATCGGGGACACCATGCACTCTACAGCGCCGCGCGTATTATCAGACGCGCAAAGGTCGCTGTAACACTTTGAGTTACTGCATGTTTTTATCCTTAAATCGAATAGGATTTAAGGAAACATGCAGTAGGTCACCGGCAATCCAGCGAGGAGGCGCGTCCATCGTCTGTGGGGCTCGGTTCGGCCTGGCAGCTCAAGTAAAAGCGCGCGCCGCGACCGAACGAAGCGTCTGGCAGGTCCCGAGGAAACCCGCCGATCGCAGCCGATCGGCGGGTTCTCTTTCAGCTCAATAATACGGCGAGTAGCACTGCTGCCGCGGTCCGCCATAGGGCTGGAACGAGTTGTCCCAGGCGCGGTAGGAGCGGTAGCGGTCATAGCACCAGCTGGCATGACGCTGGTTCACACCGGACTCGACGCGGCGTGGCGGAGCAGCGATCGCACCGCCGATGATGGCGCCGGCGCCGAAGGCTGCCAGCGGATACCACCAGCCGTCATTGTGGCGACGATAGCCGTCGCGATAGCCGCGGTAGCCGCGGTGACCATTGTACCAGCCATAGCGGTATCCGCCGCCATGCCAGCCCGGCCGCGGGCGGTAGCCGCCATCCCAGTGCGGACGCGGACGGTAGCCGCCGTGCCAACCTGGGCGCGGCCGATATCCGCCATGGTTCCAACCCGGCCGCGGACGATGTCTGTCGCCGCCCCATTCGCGATTCTGTACCCTGTCCATGTCACTCTGCTGCGTCAGCTGAACGGCTGCAACCGGCATGGCATTCGCAGGCGTGTAGCTCGTCAGAGCCGTCACCGCCGCAAGGATCACAATGCCTATCTTCTTCATCTCGATACCTATCCGTTTCGAACAGGCGCAAGCTATGTCCCCCTGACGTGAACCCATGGTGAATGCGTCCTTCGTCATATTATCATTTAAAAACATAGAGATATGAACGACAGGTCATCACACTCGGAAACCAGCGCGACAGCGCAGCCGATCTCGTCGCCAGCGCATCTCGCCATCCGCGGCAATCGCCATATCTTTACGAAGATGTCTTCCCTGCGCTGGTCGACGACACCACCTGAGCACTCGGCCAGGCGTTGCGGAAACGCTGCGCTCCCTCTCTGCGTGGGGTTCACGCAGTGCCGCGACGGTGTGCGGAAAAAAGTTTCGGCGAAATGTCGGCCCCGTCGTCGGCCGATCGTCATTCAGGCAGAGAGGTCGTTGTGGCTTCGTCGATCAAAGGAGAAAAGACCATGCGCGTGATAGTTATGGTGAAGGCGACCGAGGATAGCGAAGCGGGCAAGATGCCTTCGACCGAGTTGCTCGATGCCATGGGCAAGTTCAACGAAGAACTGGTCAACGCCGGCATCATGCAGGCGGGCGAAGGCCTGCATCCCTCGTCCAGGGGCAAGCGCGTCGCCTTCGACGGCGCAAGCCGCCTCGTCATCGACGGCCCCTTCACCGAGACCAAGGAGCTGGTCGCCGGCTTCTGGATCTGGCAGGTCAAGGACATGGACGAGGCGATCGCCTGGGTGAAGCGCTGCCCCAACCCGATGCCGGGCCCGAGCGAAATCGAAATCCGCCCAGTCTTCGAGGCCGCCGATTTCGGCGACCTGATCACCCCGGAGATCGCCGAGCGCGACGACCGCCTGCGCGAACGCATCGGCGGCAATTGAGAGCGTCTTAGACCGGCAATGCATTGCGGAGAGCTGGGGTTCTAACGAATCCCGGCTGTCGACACCAGCATTGAGCACGCCATCTTCCCGGGTACGTCTTTGCCGCCTGTGCCTGGCTATCATCTGACGGCAAATCCGCCGCCGCTCGGGCCTGCGCCGTCAGCCTGCTGTACCGTTTCTCACAATCGTGTGCCAGGCAACAAGCCGTTTTAGTTGTTCCTTATTTCACCAACGTGTTCTTGTAGATGATGCCGTCCTTCATGATGATCTTGAAGTTGTTGGCGGGATCGGCCACCAGGTCGATGTTGCCCAACGGGTCGCCGTCGACGAGCAGGAGATCGGCAAGCGCGCCCTCCTCGATCACGCCGAGCTTTCCCGGATAGGGATTGCGCGGGCCGGATAGCGCCAGCAACTCCGCATTAGTCCCAGTCGCCATGGAGAGCGCTTCGGCAGGCGTGTACCAGCGAACGAGGGAGGCGAGGATCGCCCCCTGCTGCTGCGCCAATGCGCGGGAGAACAAGACATCGGTGCCCCACGCCGTCTTGATCTTGTACTTCTTCGCCAGCTCGTAGGTTCTGCCGATGCCGGGCCACACCTCATCTGCCTTGGCCCGCTCGACCGATCCCTCAGGAAAGCCTTGCCGCAACAACTCGGGAAGCGGTTGCAGGCTTAGCCAGATGCCCTTGTCGGCAATCAGCTTGGCGGTTTCCTCATCCATGAGGAAGCCGTGTTCGATGCACTTCACGCCGGCGGCAATCGCTGTCTTGATCGCATGCGACGTGAAGGCGTGTGCCGCAACGTAGGTGCCCCAATTGTCGGCTATTTCGACCGCGGCCCGCAGCTCAGCCTCGGTAAAGGTAGTTACATCCAGCGGGCTGTGGGGTGACGACACGCCGCCACCTGCCGTCATCTTGACCAGCGCCGCGCCCTGCATCAGTTGCTCACGGACCCGCATGCGCACCTCGTCGGGGCTGTCGACGACGATGCTCCCGCCGATCTGCTCCATGCGGGTGAGCGGGCCGCCGATCACCCGCGGCAGGTCGGTCATCTGGCGGAAGTCTCCATGCCCGCTGGTCACGGTGATCATGGCGCCGGAGGGGTAGATGCGCGGGCCCTCGACAATACCGGCGTCTATCGCGCGCTTCAGACCGAACACCGGCCCTCCAACATCGCGGACGGTGGTGAAGCCACGCATCAGTGTGTCCGTCGCCTCGTCGCCGGCCACAAGATTGTTGAAGCCGACGTCGCCGAACGATTCTGCAGGAGTGGACCGGGCCAGCATTGCGTGCCAATGCGCATCGATAAGACCCGGCATCAGCGTTCGGCCGTTCCCGGCAATGCGCTGGGCACCCTCCGCTTCGACAGGGCTTGTCGAGATCCGAGTGATCACATTGCCTTTGACCAGTACATTCGACGGAGCCGAAAGCGAGGTCGCTCCTTTTCCATCGAAAATGCGGACGTTCTCGAAAAGCACATCATCCGCCCACGCAGCCGGGCAGGCTCCGAGCACGAGAACTGCCGCAATCCACCGCCTGCGGGACAGCAGCACCATGAAAGCTGTGCGGACACAAGCGTACACGGCTACGGCGTGGGACAAGGCACGCGTCACAAACGTGGCTTTCATCAACTCCTGCGATTCGAAAGAATTGATACACACGGCGATTCTCCAACCTTGAGGAAGGGATGGGTCGTGGCACACGAGAGAAAGTTGCAGCATCCATTGCGATGGGCCGAGGCGCGAGCCACCGCTCGTCCATGCACTTGCAAGGCCATGTTCGCAGTCAGGCCGATCGCCATTCGGCACCAAACAATATCAACGTCTGCTTTTAGGTACAAGCAGACGTTGATGACGCAAGCCGAAGCGTCGCCATGGATCATGGTTGCACCAAGGCCATCGCGGCGCGATTCCGCCTCACCCTACAGCCCAGCGCGCCTTATCAGACGCGCAAAGGTCGCTGGATCCCGGCCACAGGGACGAGGATAAGGTCAACGGGGTCACTCCCAGGCATTATCAGCAATTGCCCGGAGCCTAGGGGGCCTGCCTGAGACCGCTCCCTCGGCAACAGGCGCGCGCCACTCAAACCGCCTCCCTCTCCCTGGAAAGCCCGAGATGCCAGTGCAGTTCGGTCAGGCCGCGCTTCAGCCAGGCCAGTTGCGGTTCCGGCATGGTGCGCAGCACCTCGTAGTCCATGACGCAGACGTTGAAGACCGTGGTCTTCACCCGCGGCCCTTCCGGCAGCTTCAGAAGCACGCCCTCGAGCTCCATCATCCGGTTGGTCGCAGCCATTGCGGCCCGGGTGCGCTCGGTCGTCTCGCCTTCGAAACCCTTGACGCTGAACAGCGACTGCGCCCGCACGCTTGGGAAGGGAATGCCGGTCAGGCTGTAATAGCGCGCCATCTGCCGGGCATACTCGTCGCCAGCCGCGCGTTCGTGTGCGGTCAGCTTGCCGTCGAGAAACATCCGGCCGAGTGTGTAGCCGGCAAAGGGACTGCCGACATCGACGCCCTTCGCTCCTGAAAAGTGGTGACTTTGCCGTGCGGCGATGGCGACCGAGCGCACCTCTCTTTCGGTTTCGCCATGCTTGATCTGCCCGCCGGGATAGCGCGCCACATCGGCCTTGCGCGGCCGGCCCGCCTTGCCTGCCCGCTTGGCCGCGGCAATGCGGGTGCTCGCCTCGAAAATACGTGTTCGTCAGTGCGTCCATCGTGCACCGGGCCTGGCACCGCCACACCCGCCCGATGGCGACGGCGAGCAGAGACTGCAGCCCGCCACCGGCGATAGCCGGCGACCCACCAGCCGAAGCTGGCGATAGTCCGCCGCCCAAGCCACCCCGTCCCGTCGCCGCCGATCGCGATCGCCCGTGGACCGGGCCACGATCCGTCAGGCCGACCGCTCAGAGAGCGGCTCATCGCTTCGCCCTGCCCTTGTTGACCGCGTGCAGCACCGAGGTGTGGTCCCGCCGGAAGATGCGGCCGAGCGCCGGAAGCGAAAGGTCCTCCCGCTCGTCATAAACCGCCGCCATGCAGCGGTGGCGCGGCTCCACCAGCCGGCGCTCCCGGCGAACCCCGATCACATCGGCCCAGCCGATGCCGGGATAGGCAATGAGCACCTCCTCGACGATCTCGCGCACCGGTCGGCGGCTGAAGAGGCCGCCCTCGCCGTCGGCATTCGTGCCGCAGAGCAGCTGCGCTTGCGACAGGATCCGCGCTTCAGCGTCGGCAAGCGCAAGCTCCAGCTCCAGCACCCGCAGCCGCTGCGCCTTCACATGGGCGCTGAGCGCGCCGAGCAACGCGTCGGGCGTTGGCGCCTGCGGCGGCTCGCTTTCGCCGGCATTTCCGCTGGTCGTGCAGTCCGCCGTCCGCGTTTCCAAAGAATGCGGCTCGGCATCCGGCCCGCCCCTCCTGCCGCGCGCGGTGCCGACGCTGCCGGACCCCTTCTGGGCGAGCTGCTCGCCCGTCGGCATCGTCGAATATCTCGTTTCAGGCTGCATCGCTCGCCACCTCCATGGTCAAATCCATCGCCGCCCCACGCCCTGCGGGATGGGCCATCTCGCGTTCCAGCCTCACTCGATAGGCGCGCTGTTCGGTCGTAATGGTGGCTGCATCGGGAAGCCCGATCATCTCAGCCAGCACCCCGGCCCGCGAGACCGCTGGCGCCTCGCTTGGCATGGCCTTGGCCGCCTTGACCGCCGCCTGCTCGGCACGAAACTGGCGAAGCCGCACCCTCACCCGCTCGCGGATCTCGGGCGAGCGCTCAGGCACTGGCCCTGTCGGGTTCAGCGCCACGGCGAGGTCGCGTCTGCGCGCCAGTTCGGCGCGCGTCGCTGCTGCCTCGCTCTTGGCCAGCGCCGCCAGCACTGGCGGCTTCGGAATCGTGCCCAGAAGCACGTTGGCGTTGGCGGCATAGTCGCCGCGGATCAGCTTCTGCGTCGCTACCGAAAGCCCGCAAGCGGGCACCCCCGCCAGCGCATATTGGTAGACAGGCAGAAGTTTTCGGGGATCGATGCCCTGCGGCATGGTCATGCCGGCCGTCTGCATCACGTTGAGGCTGCGCAGGATCGCATCGTCGCTTGCCGGCGCCAGCCGTTCAGTGAGCGCGGTAATCTCCCGGCTCAAGGTCGAATATCGGTTTGTTGATAAGGTCGTCATTTCCAAGGTTTCCATTGAGTTCTCGCTCTATCGCTTGTCGGCATTCCCGCTGGTGGCGGGCAAAGGCGCTTTCGCGCGGCGGCGCCTGTGGCCTGTGATCCTTGCGCGGCCTTGCGGCATTGCGCATCCGGTTGCGCCAGGTGGCGAGCCAGTCGAGCTTGGCCGCGTCCCGACCGGATTTCGCCGTCCAGTAATCGCGGAATTTTTCAAGCTCCAGCTCCACCTGGGCCGCGCCGAAGCCCAGCCGGGCGGCAAAATCCCGGTCCGGCTCGAATTGCTCGGGAAGGCGCGTGGCGCGCCTGCCACCTGGCACAGGACGCCGCGGCGCAAGGGTTTGGGTGTTGTCGGGAGAGTTAATTTCTTTAGGGGGTGCGGGGGATCTTTCTTTATCAGAGAGGGGGACGCCGTCCGTCGCCGTGACGACCTGTGACGTCACGTGAGCGCGGCGGCGCTGTTGCCGTTCGCGATCGCTGGCCCGGCGTTTGTCGATGTCCGATTGCTGGCCGGCCTCCGCCGCACGCACCGCACACAGGATCATCTCCGGCGTCGCGCCGCACTGGACCAGAGCCTCGACGATCGATGTGATGCGCATCGCCTAGTCCTCGCTCGCAAGGGCTAGAGAATTTCCAGGAAAAGTACGAAGCGGTTTTCCGTCAGGAAATGCGTAAAAACAAAGAGATAGAGCGTTTGTTCGGTTCCGTTTAAATCGGAAACGCTCTAGCGCCACGCGGACGAAAACACCGCGATGCCGCTGCGGCAAAGGCCGCTGCACAAACCTGTTGATCCGGCCGGCGATGGCGCGCGGTCGAACAGGCTGGGCAAGCGTCGCCAAGATCCCGCTCGCAGACGAAAGGACACGACCATCCACCGGCACGACAACGGCAGGCACGCCGCCTCGCCGCAACGACCGGTCCGCCATGGCGCTACGGTCGTGCACGCGCCGGCTCGACCAAACGCTCGCACCCGCCACCCATCTCCGCGGCCATTTCTCCGCCGACAGGACCGACGCACAAAGAAATCTCTGCAAACTCACTTCTCGCATCACGTCGCTCCTCATGATTGTCGGCACAGGTTCGCGTCGCCCAAACCGACGATCGCTCTTCGTGCCCTGCACCTGGTCTGACTTTCCTCCGCGCCCTCGCCGGCAAGCCGTCTGAAACCCCGCCTGCAGCCTGCTGGGCGGGACTGGGTTCGGCCACGTGACCGTGGCGCTGGAGCGCTGCGCGTCCGGTATGCCCCGGCATCCACGATGCCCTGGCACCCCCCATGACGCACAAACCGCTCCAGCCTTTCGAACCCGCGCATGATCACGCACCGAGATCGCATCCGATCGTCGGGGGCATGCGTCAGAAACGGTTTGCCGGCGCCGAAATGGAAGCGAGGGGCCACCGGGGAGGAGGTGGGCAGCAGCCCCTCGCTGTGATCGCCGCTGCGGCTGCGCCCGCGCGCCGGATCGGCACGCAAGGGACGCTGCAGCCGCGCCGCATGGCACCGAAAAGATCGGGGGCAGCAGCAGGACGACGATCAGTCTCTTCCACAGCGCCGCGCGTCTTGTTAGACGCGCAAATGTCGCTGTATCCCTTTGAATTGCTGCATGTTTTCGTCCCTAATCGAATACGATTTAAGGAACATGCAGTAGGGCCTCACCCGTCGTTGCCGACGAACCAATGGCCTACAATTCCCTGGCCTCTTCCCGTTCACCTGAGGGAGGGAGCCATTCCCCACCTCGCCTTCAGCCGGCGACAGAGCCACCGACAAAGGCGATGACGACTGTCGGACCGGACATCACGATTTCCTCCTGTCTCGCCAGACCGGCGCGAACGCCTCGTCGAGCTCGCGTTGCAATGCCTCGAAGTCGAGACCCGGCAGGTCCTCCTTGCCCGGCAGGTCCCTCTTGCCCGGTGCGTCCCCCTTGCCGATCAGCTCGAGCCCCGGCGCCAGCTTCATCCGGCCCGCGAGAAGCGCCATGCCCCACCGCCTAAGCCGGCCGGCCAGCCCGGCCTCACCGACCGCCCTCCTCCTGCCCGTGCGCTGCCTGCCGCAGCCAAGCGCCGGGCTGGCAGCCCAGCTGAAGGCGGCGAGCGTCACCGAGGTGGCGGAAAAGGCTGCAAGCCCGGCGAAAACAGGATTGCCGAGAAGCGTGTCCGTCACGTGCTCAAGCATGTGCCACCTCCACCACGACGATTGCCCTTGCCCGGTTTTTCAGCCGGCGGATAACGCCGCGCTCCTCCATCGCCGCCACCATCCGCGAGATGCCGGATTTCGATGACAGACCCAGATGGTCCTTCATCTCGTCGAACGTCGGCGAGACCCCGCCCTTGTCGGCGCTGTAGCAGCGAATGAATCTGAGCAGCTCGTTCTGCCGCAGCGTCAGGCCGAGCGGCTGGCGCGTGGCGCGCCTGGTTGTCCTTGATGCGATTCTGGTGGCAGTCATCGGCTCACTCCAGCAAGCAGGCAGTCATCGTCGATGCGGCCCGCCGCGTTACCTCGTCGGTCACACCCGCCCGCGAAGCACGAGGCGTCGCGCCTGGCATGCCCGGCAAAGTGCCAGCCGGCCCGCTCCAGGCTGGAGCCGCGACCGAAAATGTCGGCCTCGTAAAGTTCGATTGACTGTTCGTTTCCGTTCATATCCTATCAATAATAGGATCGTATCGTTTTATCAAGAGGAAAAATCCTATTGGACGTAGGAAGCGGAATCTGGGATGCCATTGCCATGGATCAATTGCGGCGCCTTATCCGGGAAGCAGTCGACGCGAAGAGGACGACCTACAAGGATCTGTCCATCGCGATCGGGAAGAACCACGCCTATATCCAGCAGTTCGTCGAGCGCGAGAGCCCGCGCGAACTGCGCGAACGTGACGTGCGCACCATCACCGACCTGATCAGCGCGACGCCGGACGCGGGCGAAACCGGCCAACCCCGCAACGCCACCGGTTTCAATCCGCAGATCGTGCCCGGCGAGCAGCTCGTCGGCCATCGCGACCTGCCGATTTTCGTTGCCGCCCAGGGCGGCGACGGCCATGTGATCGTCACCTTCGATGCGGTCGAATACGTCAAGCGCCCCTCGGTGCTCGAAGGCGTCAAGGGCGCCTATGGCATCTACCTCACCGGCACCTCGATGATTCCGGCCTATGAGCCCGGCGACATGGCGCTGGTGCATCCGCACCTGCCGCCGGCGCGCGACAAGGATGTCGTGCTCTACCACGTGCCACCCGCCAACGACGCCGAGGCGATCATCAAGCGCCTGGTGTCGTTCAACGACCGGGAATGGACGCTGAAGCAGTACAATCCCTATCTGGAATTCACCGAGAGCCGGGTGGAATGGTCCTTCTGCCACCGGGTCGTGGGCAAATACAGCGCCCGCTGACGCTGCGCAGGCATCGCCCGCCAGCCGCCGCCCGGAACACCGCTCCGCAACAGCTTCAAAAGTAATAGCTTTTCGAAAATGGCGCCTGCTTGACGCTACGTCATGCGCGAGAGCAGCCGGCGATAAGGATAAAAACATGCAGCAATTCAAAGCGCTACAGCGACCTTTGCGCGTCTAATAAGACGCGCGGCGCTGGAGTGCACTGTCAGCAGCGGAGCACGCAGCCGAAATGGCACGCCGCCGAGAGGAAGCCGGCACGCAGTAAAAATCCCGGGAACCGGCGCGTGCAACGTGGCCGCCGGCAGACACGGCGCCGGCTCGCATGACAGTTGGGAAGCCTTAAGCGGCCCACCGGCGCCCAAGCGCCCGCCCACACAACGCACCCCGCCGCCTGGGACACCGGAAAAGAACGCGAGACCGACGGACAGGCCCGTCTCACGCAATTGCCGATCCGTCTATGCGGCCATGATCTCCTGCATCTCGGACGGCAGGTCGCCGCCGATAAAAAGGATGGTCGCGTCTTCGAATTCGCCGGTCGACAGATCCCCTGCCCGGCTGAATGCGACAACGCCCACCTTGGTCGATGCCAGCCTTTCGGCCAGCCGGAGCGCGTGATCGGCCCCTGTCGCCTGCACCGGAGTGTCGGCGAGCAAGGCACCCCGATTTCCCCGCGTAAAGCTCTGAACGACGAAGTTTGTGACCATGTCATGCTCCTCTCTGCCACCTGCAATGGCAGCCCTAAGCTGACTCAATCTTCCGAACAAAACAAGAACAAACAGAAGGATATCGACAGGCCAGTCAGAAAAATCCTGCCGAATATATTTTTCCTATTGATGGATAAATAGGATTTTCCCTATTATGTGACCATCAATTGAAAACGAGGAAAGCCGGATCCGGCAGCGCGCCTCAAGGCTCGTGCCGGCCCTTCCTGCTGTTTCGCCAGGGAGAAGGCATGACAGTGACATCAGTACGAGAAGGTAAGCTTGTCAGCCCCTTCACCCAGAGCCGCGAGATCATCCTCGCGGTCACCATGCTCGGGCGCGGCCATTTCATCGAGGAAAGCGATTGCATCGGCACCATCTTTGCGACTGCCGCCGATTGGCTGAGGGCCCATGACGGCGAGCACGCCACCAAGCTCATCCGCTTCGATCTCGAAGCGCTCTCCGGCGAAGACATCTCCGAGACCGTCGCCGACGCCTGGCTCGACGATTTCGATCGCACCCCTGACGATGAACACCTCCTGCCCGCCTTCGTGCGCACGTCTGAGGCGTGGGAACGCTGGTGCGCGGATTTCGAGGCGCCGGGTGGTGGCCTCCGCCAGGCCGCTCCCTTCTGCCAGCCGGGCCACGGCACGCTCAATCACCGCCAGCAGTTCGGACCCCAGCCCTGATGGATATCGCACTCGACAAATCGGCCCTCTTCGCCGCCATGGAAGCCTTCTGGCAAACGGAAGACGGCAACGACAAGGGCGTCGAGGCAGCCGTAACAGCCTATATCGAGCGCATGGGCCTTGCCCCATTCAACGAGATGGCCACCCGCAAGCGCGCCACCCTTGCCGCCGCCACTGCTCGCCAGCCTGATGCGGCGCGGCGCTGATCACTCGTTCGCATCTGTTCCACCACTTGAGGGTCGAGCAACGACCCGCCCTCATCACCCAAAATGCCAGCTCAAATACCGATCTTGGCTGCCCGTGCGATCGCTCTTCATTCCCGTCTCAGACATTCGTCCCGCTGTACGCTTCTGAAAATCCGCCATGGAAAAAGATGCGCTGGCCGCCTAAAGCTAGGCGTCGTGCCCGCATCTCGCTCGGCGGATTCTTTACGCCCTGACTCGACCACATCCGGATTCGTTGATGAAAATCAGAAGCGCCACCATCGCCGACTACGACAGCCTGGTCGCCCTCGATACGATTGCGGCTGGTGACCCCGAGCGCCGTGATCATATCAGGGCGTGGATAGAGACAGGCTGCTGCTACGTGGCCGAGACGGACAAATCCGTCGGAGCCTATGGTGTCCTGGCCTACCATTTCTTCGGCAACGGCTTCATTGAAATGGTCATGGTCGGCGCGCAGTTTCGTCGCCAGGGCCTCGGAATGGCGCTCGTCGAACATTTCAAGAGCATATGCGCAACGCCGAAGATCTTCACATCGACGAACCAGTCCAACAGGCAAATGCAGCAGCTCCTGAGCGGCGCCGGTTTTCACACAAGCGGGTACATCGACAACCTCGATGAAAACGACCCCGAAATCGTGTTCTGTTTCCGCGCCGCATAGAGCATTTCCAGGAAATGTGCGAAGCGGTTTTCCGTCAGGAAATGCGTGAAAACAAAGCGCTGCAGCGGTTCTGAGACTAGAAACACCCTTGGCCGGCCGTAGAGAGGCGTTGAACGTGACAGCCTTTGGGGGACGCTCCACGCCACGCCCTGATATTGCCGAAATCCCCCGCTTCATCGAAACAGACATCGACACGCCCATCGCGCCGGGACCGCAGATGATGCCCATCGAAACGAATCCGCCACTGCTGAACGAAGAAGACCTGCGCAATATTGCGCTCTGGGCTGCCGTTTGCGCCGAACGCGCCCTCCCCATTTTCGAGACGGAGGCCCCTGATGATACCCGCCCGCGCGCAGCTCTCTCGGCCATCCGCGCCTTTGCGCAAGGCGGTGCGCGGACTGCAGCGCTGCGCAAGCTAGCCTGGGCGGCCAATTCCGCTGCACGCGAGGCCGGCGATCCCGCAGCCTCCGCCGCCGCCCGCGCCGCAATGGCTGCCGCCGGATCCGCCTACGCCCATCCGATCGCCACCCCTCACCAGGTCAACCACATCCTTGGCCCGGCAGCCTACGGCGCGCAAGCCGCAGCGCTCGCCGCCGTCGATCCGGCCGGCATCATCGAAGCGGAAGTCCGCTGGGCGATCGCGCAGGCACCACCCGAAGTCCGGCACATCGTGCAGCGAATGCCGGCGCGCGCACCAAGCAAGGGCCAGTTCCACGCGCTGCTCTACCGGCTTGATAGGGGCTTGCGCCAATGACAAAAGTTGCGTCGCGCCCGACGGAGTAAGCGGTATGGAAACAGTAGAACACAAGGTCCCCTATTTCAGCCAATGGGAAAGCCCGGAGATGACATTGGCGGTTCTGTCGGAGGGTGCGGCGGCCCTTCACCGCGATCCGCTCTGGCGCAACTCGGGCGCTGAGACGATTGAGGAATATGCGCGCTGGGCGGTGAATGTCTGCGGCATGGCCTGCCTGAAGATGATCCTGGCCGCACGCGGCGAGTTGCACCCGATCCTGTCGCTTGCGCGCGGCTGCACCGACTATGGCGGCTATGTCGTCAACGAGGCCGATGCCTCGATCAAGGGACTGATCTACGCTCCCTTCGTGTCTTTCGTCGGCGAGCGCTTCGGGCTTGCCGCCGAAACGCTGACCAACATCCCGACGACGGACATTCCGGAGGTGCTTTCCGAAGGCCGCTTCTTCATCGCTTCGGTCAGCAGCGCCATACGGTGGCCGCAGCGCGAGCCGCCTTCAAAAGGCGGACACCTCGTGCTGGTAACGGCCGCCTCGCGCGAGAGCGTCCGGTTTCACAATCCTTCCGGCCATGACCGGGCCAATCAAGCCGATGTCGTCGTGCCGCTTTCCACCTTCGACCGTTTCTTCGCCAATCGCGGTATCGCCGTCAGCTTCTGATCTCGCACCCAGCCCAAAGAACTACCCAATAAAGGCAGGCAGCAATCATCTGCGAAAATGCTAATAATCAGGTGGGGCAGGAACAGAGGGGAATTACTTTATGCCACGCCTAGCACAATTGTATTTCAAGACAGCGATCATCTTTCTGATCATCGGCATATCGATGGGCCTGCACATGGCCATCGGCCAGGATCACAGCGCGATCGGCGCCCACGCCCATGCAAACCTTTTGGGATGGGTGACGATGGCGATCTTCGGTGGTTACCACGCGCTGAACCCGGCCAAGGCGCAGAAGCGTCTGGCGATGATCCAGTACTGCGTCTACACCGCCGGCGTCGCGCTGCTGGTGCCGTCGCTGTACCTGATGCTGACCGGCAGCCCGCAACTGGAGCCGGTGGTCGCCATCGCGTCGGTCATCACCTTCATCGGCGTGCTCCTGTTTGCGGCCATCATCTTTGGCAGCAGCGAGACGGTGACGCGGCCGACCGCGGTGCCGTCGCGCTAAAGCATTTCAAGGAAAAGTGCGAAGCGGTTTTCCGTCAGGAAATGCGTAAAAACAAAGAGCCATAGCGTTCTGCGGCTCAGTCTAAACGGGAAACGCTCCAGCGCATTTCCAGGAAAAGTGCGAAGCGGTTTTCGTAAAAAACAAGGAGCTAGCGCGTTTCCGTCTTTACCGGAACCGCGCTGGCTCGCAAAGACGCGCGGCCGTCTCCCGGTGGCAAGGCCGGGCGCTCTTTACTGAGCGCTCGCCTTCAGCACCCGATACGTCGCATTGTCGAGAGCAAGGCCGGTCTCGGTGCCGTCCTTCTGGAATCCGCGCACCGTGTTCCCGCAGGCCGTCAGCGAAAGCAGCACCGGACACACCAGCGCGATGGTGGCCCTGGACATCCTCATCTCCGTCTTGATTTGCCTCGCCTGACGAGATGACGCGCCCGCTGGTAAAATCAACGTGTCCGACAACAAAAACAAGGACTAAACCAGTTTCGTGCCGGCACCGCCCACTCGACACCTTCCGAAACTTGGAGCACTCTTAAACCTGTCGTTCGAGAGGATTTCATGATCAGGCTTATGCGAAGGAGTGGCACCCCTTTGGAGCTAGAGGCAAGCCAGGTGCTGCGCATCCGCAAGACGGATCCGCGCCTCGATGACGGTCTCGGCAACACGCTGATCAATGCCGGCCAGACCTTTTTCGTCCAGGAGGAGGCAGCGGCCGTCGCCGCTGCCGTCAAGGCCGAGCTGCCATCCCTCTATCGTTTCACCCATCGCATCGGCGCGCCGGTCTGGGTCAATGTGCACGCGGCCAAGGGGCCAATGCCGCTTGCGCCCAACCACCGCGTGCCTGGCCTAGGGTCAGCGCTGGATATCGGCGGCAAGCGCCAATATGTCCGCGAAAGCCCGGAAGAGGTCAGAAGCGCGATCGCGGCGGCGGGCGGTGATGTGCAGCCGATCCCGGACGAAGGCCTCTGGGTTCAGGGAAGAGAGACGCTGAGGGAGATCCTGGGCAGCCTCGAGGCCTGGGACGAGGAATTGACGACGCCGGAATAGGCCCGCCACCTGTCTCGCCCCGGCGGCCCTGAGCCGTACTGCCGGCCCGCGCAACCGCGCCGCTACAGCTCGCCCGTCGTATTTATTTCATCAGGCGTACCGGAATCGCCGAATCGGACCTTCCCCAGCCCAAGGTCGGCATAGTATTTACCGTACCGCGCAGTACGTTCCTTTATGAACTGCGCTTCCCCGCACCCTGAGCCATTTTGGGTGCTTGCTTGCCCCGCCATCGCGCGGGGCTTTTTCTTACCGGGCGCAGAACCTTTCCAGGAAAAGTGCGAAGCGGTTTTCCGTTAGGAAATGCGAAAAACAAAGAGACCGAGCCCTTCCAGGAAAAATGCGAAGCGGTTTTCGTCCGTCGATGACGGAAACATTTCAATCGACCTTGAAGACGGCATCGCCGGCGAAGACGATGACATATTGCCCCTCCGTCGTCGGCTCGCTTGCCCAGTCCGAAAGCTGCCGCCAATAGGGCTCGCGTCTCCAGATATCGGGGAAGTCCGGATCGACAAGCACGGTGATCTGCGGCCCCTGCCGATAGATCATCATGTGCGAATTCGCAGGATCCCATTCGGGCCCGAGCCGCTCATCCGTCATCCATAGACAGAGAAAATCGCGGCAAAGCTGCGGCCGCCGCTGATAGATCCGGCAGCCCTTGCCCTCGACGCAATTCTCACACCATTCGTTGGCCGGCTTTGCCAGCGCATCGATATCCGGCAGCCGGCAACAGAGCGTGCAGGTGCCGCAGGCGCGATCGGCAAGGAAGGTCTGGTTCATGCGCGGGTCCGTATCATCTCGCTGACGGCGGCGACAGAAAATTCGATATGTCCGCCAGTGTCGGCGCCGCAGCCCTCGTCACCTCAAACGACAACGCTACCGGCCATGAACGCCAGCACCAGGAAGATCAGGAAGACGATCAAAGCAAGATAGAACAGGATCTTGGCGATGCCCGCCGTTGCCGACGAAACGCCGGAGAAGCCGAGAAAGCCGGCGATCAATGAAACGACGAAGAAGATCAGCGCCCACTTGAGCATCGCAAATACTCCTGTTTGGTTGTCGCTACGGAAAGTCGAATCCCGGCAAAAAGTTCCCGTCCGCGTGGCATTCCCGGTGATGCGCTTTACCTCGCAAAGCGTCGGAGATACGGCCCTTGCCCTTGCGTTACTCCGCAGGCTTAGTCAGCAAACGGGGTCGATACTCAGATAAGGCTAATGTCCCGGTTCCGCCCCGCATTGTAGGATATGCCCACGGTTGCGACCCTGGGGGCGGCAATGTTTCTGCAACGAACCGAAATCCGCGAGCACACGATAGAGGTGCGGGAGTTCGTTGGCGAAGGCAGCGTCGAAATCGACGAGCGCATCCTGTTCGATGACGAGGATTCCCACATCGTTCTGCTTCTGGAGATCCTGGCCGGCGACGTCACCTTCACGCTCAGGGGCCCGGATGTCGCAAACCTGGCCAGGGATTTCGCCGATCGCGTGCGGCTCTATATCATACCCCCCGCGCGGCGGGCCTACGATGCCTTTCTGGAGATCCGCGCCCGACCCGGCAGCCGGTTTCGCGCCATCATCGCTCGCATCGGCAGCGCCTTTGTCAGTGCCGCCAGCGAGTTGTCCTGCCGCGCCTGCAAGCAGGTCTGCAAGCTCCTGGCTTCCACCGTGCTCGCCTATGTCGGCGTCCCCAACCCGGAAGATCTGACGCGGGGTGAGGTGCTGCACATCACCGCCGAGCAGTCGTACGAACTCGACGAGGGGCTCGGTCATGCCGCCATCCACGGCCCGCTGGCGGAAGGCCCGATCGGAACGTTCCTTGCCCTATTTGCCGACAACGTCAGGAGTGTCGTCTGGTCCGCATTGCAGTCCGCGCAGCAAGTCTTCGAGCCGCCCGACAGGACCTATACATTCGCCTGCAGACGCCTCGGTTGCTGCCCATAAACCGCTGAACGCCGGCGCCGTGGGCGCAACGGCGCCTCGCGGTCCGGAAAGCCGCCGCCCGCGATCGCGGCCCGACAATGGAAAGCCGGCGTCGGCGCTCGCCATTGGTCTATCATTCCAGCGATTTTCCGATTTCATTGCTACCGCATGTTTCCTTAAACCCTATCCGGCTTAGGGACAAAAACATGCAGCATTCAAAGCTACAGCGACCTTTGCGCGTCCAACAGGATGCGCGGCGCTGTAGGGCCCAACCAGCATTGCAAGACGCTGCTCCGCCCCAGACCCGGAGCCCAGCCCCGGAGCCATGAGAACTTAACGAACAGTTCCAATGAACGCACGTGTCGTCAGTCCCTTGAGAACCCTTCGATCAAACCTGTCCTTCGTCCATGATGGCCCTTCGGCTTGCGCCTACCGGGGCCATCATGGATTATCAGACGATGCTCTTTCACGCATGCGCATGCGGATCGTGGCGATGCGCCCAAACCGCCCAGGCCGACACGGCGGCCACGAGCAGCCCGAGGACGGCGTGCGTCCACATCACGCTCATATTGACCGCATAGCCGAGCACCCAGGGCGACACGACCAGCCATGCCCCAAGCGCCAGATTGGCCCACTCCTCCCACTCTGCGAAGACCGAGAGAGTAGCGTAGGCCAGCACAGCAAGCGCAAGCCCAACAATCCAGGCATTCCAAGCCGGAACGGTTTCCATGCTATACCCGATCACCCAGGGAGAAAGGAAAAGGCACACTGCCAGCGCAAGATTGCACCAATCCTGCCCTCTTTTGCCTTCCATGAAATGGTACGCCATTTGATAACCTCCACGAATGAAGTTTCACCAAGGCGTCACTGCCAGCGCGCAGTTGCACGCCCTGGATTCGAGATGGTTGTTGCAAGGTGAAACTTCAAGTGGCTGTTCGCAAAGGACGTTCTGCCCGCTGCCGCAGGAAGGCCGCATCGGAAGGCGAACCGGCGAGAGCAATGGCGATCGCATAGGCTTTTGCCGCTTCGTCCGCTTGCCCCATCCGCGACAGGAGCTCCGCTCGCGCCGCATGATAGGGCTGGTAGTCCCGAAGCTCGGCCGAAAGCGCGTCGAGCGAGCGCATCGCCGGTTCCTGCCACCCCGCCTCGCACAGCGCCACCGCCCGGTTGAGCCGCACGACAGGCGTCGGCTCCAGCCGCAGCAGGCTGTCATAGAGCAGTACGATCTGCGCCCAGTCGGATGCCTCGCCCTGAACGTGGCAGGCGGCAATGGCGGCCTTGATCTGGTATGGCCCCGGCGCGCGCCGCCGCATGGCGGTATCGATCAACCCGAGCCCCTCGTCGATCTGCCCCCGGTTCCATTTCGTCCGGTCCTGCTCGCCGAGCGGCACGGTGACGCCATCGCCGTCGACGCGCGCCAGGCAGCGCGCATGCGTGATCAGCACAAGCGCAAGGCACCCCTCGATCTCTGGATCTTCAGGGCGAAGCCGGTTCAGCAGCCGGCACAGAAACAGGGCCTCCTCGGCGAGATCCCGGCCCTGCGCCGGAGGGCGTTACTCACCCTGATCCAGAGAACGAACCAGATTGGGATGAGCAGGAGGGCGTAGAGGGAAGTGGTCGTCAGCATCATGGGGATATCCCCGGTTTGAGTTGCGTACGACCCAAGAACGGAAGCCGCCGTCGGATTTCGACATGCGTCCGAAATATTTTTGGAGGATCGGCGAGAGAGGCTCGAGCGCGGCGGCCTGTTGGCATGCCGGCAAGGCCTGAAGGTGAGGATGCAGTGGATTGCGTCTGTCGAAACGGAAGCGCTGCCGACAAAAAAGACCCCATCAACCGAACACGGCTGATGGAGCCAGACAGATCACTTGATAGTGCACGGTCAACAATAGGGCGAGATGCACCACGCCCTTACCCCTGCCCTCGGCACATAGGCGCAGAGATTCGCGGCGGCCGGGACAGATTGCCTCTCGCTACTTGACGGTCACGCCCATTGCGGGCGAGCCCTCGTTCGACCAGCACGAACACGGCTCGCCGGCCGGACCTGCGCCATAGCCGCACTGCTGTCTCGGGGTCTTGCACTGTCTTGGGCTCTTCGCATCAGCCAGCGCCTTCGCCTCGGCCGCAGTTGCAGTCTTGGCCTTCTTGCCGCTCGCAGGCTTCGCCTTGGCCTTTTCGCTCAGATGGGCATTTTCGACGCCAGCCCGGGAATCCCCGGACGGACCAGTTTCGCTGCAGGACGAAACAAGCAAGAGGGTAGCAACAGCAAACGCAATTCCGGAGAAGATCTTCATGAGATATCCGGTAATCCGACAATTGCGATTTTTCAAGATGGGTGGCGCGCGGATTTACCTCCAGAGCGGCTGGCCTTGGCCAGCGCACGGCTCCGATCGGCGCTGCGAGACGAACCTTCGCCTGACGATCGAACGAGCGGATGGCGAACCATCCGCTCGTTCGACTGTTTTCCCCTATTTCACCAGTTCGATCTCACCAGGCCGCCAGGAATTGTTGAACCAAGGTTCCAGCGGACCGTACAGGCGAAGGATCATGAACCAGCCCTTGCCCGGGATTGTCTGCACCCAGTTGTTCTCCATTCCCGCCGGGGCTTTCGGTCCGAAATAGACATCCACCGAACCATCCGCATTGGCCTTGACGCCCTTGTTCTGGCTACTGACGCTTGGGGCTTGCTGGTCGGTCTGCACCATCGACCGGGTCTGGTTGTCGTAGACGATGACCGACCAGAAATCCTTGACCGGGACATTTGGCGGCAGGCGCAGCTTGTAGGTCTTGCCGCCATTAAAGGGATTGCCCTCCGAATCCTGAACCGACCACGGATATTGCGAGCCCTCGCCCACCATCTTCTCTTCCATCGCCGGTGTCACGCCGATGGCGAAGTAATAGTAGAAGACAGCACCATCCAGGTTGCTGACACCGGGCGCCGACTCGAACTTGTAGCCGCCAAAAAACGGCAGGCGCCACGTACTGTCAGGATAGAAATACGCATCCTTCGCGCGAACCTTGAAAGCGATCGTCCGGGCCGTCACGGCGCCGATGTTGGCGGCATCGGTGAGGATCTTCTTCATCCGCTCATCGGGATTGAAGGGCTTGCCCTTGACGATGCCGATCGAGGCGAACAGGCCCAAGGTGGTGGGATCGGAACCGTCCGCCGGCTCTTCCTGGATGACCTGGTTCAACAGGCTCCAGAACGAATAGTCGCCTGGCGAGACGAAATTCGCCGGAATTCCGGAGGCATTGACGAATTTCATCGGCGGCGGGTTGGCGGCCTCGTCCAGGCGATAGATCCGCAGGTGCTTCTTGACCGAGTCAACCCCGGGCTGGGTGGAACCGTCTACAACGAAGGCGCGAAAGACGAGGTAGCTGCCGAAAGTGCTCGGCCGCACCACGTGATACCCCGATGGTATGTCGCCCTTGAATCCAGGCGGCAACAGGAGGTACTTGCCGCCTTTGCCCTTATCGGCCCCGGTGATGCCGATGTCGGCCACCCACTTGTACCAGAAGTCGTCGACCATCCCCAGCACCTTGGGCGGTATCTCGGCCACCAACGGTCCCTTGCTCGTGTCGACCCAAACGTAGTTGTAGATCGTGTTATCGTTGGCCGTCAGCTCCACGGACTTCGGATCGACCAGATTTTCCCAGATCACGTCGGTCTGGTTATCAGGCCCGAACTTGCGTATCGAGTCGCGCATGCCGGCCTGATTTACGATCGGAATCGCCAGCAGATAAGCCTGCAGCGCGCGCGAACGGTCGAGGTTGTCGTAGATTTTGTCGACGGTATCGGCCGACGGGTAGCCGTAATTGAGATTCAGCGTCCCGATCGAGGACTCGATCTTATCCGGAACCGCGACGCCCGACGCAAAGGGCGTCGTCATCTTGTAGGTCTGCGCCGTATCGGCAGCAGAAGCAGTACTCAAGCCTATCAGGACTGCCGCGGCGGCGGCGCAAAGCAGTCTCGTCGTACGTATCATTGCTCTCATGGCCGAACCTTTAAAATTGCGTTGGATCTGTGAAATAGAATTCCCTCAGTGCACCACTTACGCTGCGTCGCTTCCGGGCTTAGAGCAACGTAAATTACTGTTACGAGCGTGTAACTAAACCTCGAACGCGATGCGCCCTTCGGGGCAACGAGGCTTCAGTGGCGGGCGTATCGGACGACGTGCTGCGGTCTGAGTGGCACTTCCGTCGCTGCGACGGCTGTGGCTGCCAGCAGGAGATTCCGTCTGGTCGTCATGGTCTGCCCCTCGCTAATGCAGTAGGACGTGTGTGTTGCACGCCGTCGCAAGACGGCTTTGCTTGCGCGACATTCATATTTCTACGGTACTGAGCAGCAAACAGAGTTCGAAACCACTCATTTTACGCCAGGGCTCTGTTATTTCTGGAGTTTTTTGCACGATGTCTACTTAAGGGAACCGGCGGAGCTGTCCTCAATGGTCAACATGAGACGCGAAACGGTCGACCAAAGCCAGCCGATCGATTCTTACAGAGCAGGACTTTTGGAAATAAATCAGCAGCTTAAGGAAGTTTTGGTGGGTGATCACGGGCTCTAACCGTGGACCCGCTGATTAAGAGTAATTGACTTTAGGCTGAAAACGCCACCGCCCAAGTAAAGCTGTTTCCAATGTGCTTAGGACAAAGCACGAGAAACGCCGGAACATATCGCGAATTGGCAACCGATTCTGATCGCTATTTAGATTATTTTCTGTAATTCCACAAACGACCGACACACATTGCCAATGCCGTTCGGCGTTTGGTGAACTAAGGAATTCGATCGGCTGCAGTGCGATGGCGCAACCGATAGAGAACATAAATCGTGGCATTCGGAAGATTTGGAGACGAAGAAGGTCCTTCAGAAATTGAACCGCACGCCAAGGACATTTGCATTGGAGCCTCCGTGCATGTCGCCGAGCGTCCCCCAGGCTCCGGACCGGTGGTGAACCCGCCAGAAGAAATCAACGTCGGGCATGGTTTCGAAGGAAAGGTTCAACTCGGGGCCTAGATAGAACAGGGTTCTGGCATTCCCGTTGCGTTCCAGCTCGTTCTGGCGCTCCCGTCCCTCCTGGGCATGCGTGACATAGCTGATGCCAAACGTAAGGGCTGGCGAGATACGGACAGCATCGCCAATCTCGAAACCGTCGTAGCGACCGACGACGCCGCCCCAGAATTCCGCATTCGGATGCCCGCCGAATCTTCCGGCGAGCCCCGCTTCCAGTCCAAACCTGAAGGAGCCCATCCTTACCGGGAAGTACTGGTAGCCGAGGCCGACGATCGGGAGGTCGGCGTATTTGACGCCGAAAGGATTGGCTGACTGGAACATGTCCGCGTCGACCATCGTGCCGCCGAAGGCGAATACCGACTGATCGACGTCGCGGTTCTGTGCCTGCGCGTCGGTTGTTCCCAAGAACGGCATCGTGGCAGCGCCGAGCAGCAGAGCAAGCGGGATGGCAGTTGAAGCCTTCATATCGGACTATTCCTGCACTTCATGTTTTCTCCGGCGCGCGCGTGCATCCACTTTGCGGAAGTCCGCCTAAGATTTCTTGAATAGGCAGGTTCAAAAGGTCGACGTCAAGTTTTGCGGTACAGACCTCCGGGAATGACGCCTGACGTTGATCGCGCTAGTGGCAGCCTTGCGTGTGAGCCGTGCGACGCTACCCTCGGCATCACAGCGCCTGGGGCCGGAGGGGAAACCCTCCGGCCAATTCTTCGATCCGTGCTCTTGTCGAGTCGACTACCCCGAAAAATCACTATCACTAGTGAGAGTAGCCAACCGCAACCGATGCGCCTTAGCCTCCGATCAAAGGAGACCATCATGGAAGCAACCCCCTTCATCACCGAGCTTGACGACGACGATTTGCGTGAGTTTTGCCTAGTGGGCATCTTCCACCTTGCTCATGCAAATTGGGTCAACGGGGTCGACGACGACGTGTCGTGCGACGTGCTCGAAGAGGCCTACCAGCGCGGTTGGACCGACATGCACATCGTGTTCGAGAAGGCATCAGTGAATTAGCTAGGCCTTGAGAACGGCAACCCGCGCCCTACCATCTTCTGCGGGAGGACACGCCATGCCGAAAATCGCCGCGCCGAAGCATCCCAAATGCCATCCAGATCGCGACCTCCATTGCCAGGAGGCGATAGAAGCCGAATTTCAGTCGATTGCCGATCGGGCCTTCCAGGCCGGACGGTCACGCGAGGAAGTGGCGACGGCGCTGATGGAACTTGCCGACAACAATTTCCTCGCGATGAATTCGAATGCCGAGATGTTCGAGATTGGCGCCGGTGTCGTGTTGCTCGCACGCAAGCGGCACTCGCCTCTCCTGCAGGAGGACACGCCACGTGGACATTAGCTGGCTGCAAGTGCTCACCCTGCTTATACCAACTTTGCACATGGCGACCATAGCTGCTGCGGTATGGTCACAGAGCGATCCGGCGCAAGACGACCCTGATGCGCGTGTGATAGAGACTATTTGTTTCTGAGACGAGGAACTTCCGATGACCGAGAAGACCTTCTTGACGATTGCGGCCGCAATATTCGGGATCGTTGCAATGGTGCACTTGGTTCGCATTCTCATAGGTTTTTCGGTTGTCATCGACGGCTGGACAGTTCCTATGTGGGTAAGTTGGGTCGGCCTCATCGTCAGCGGTGGCTTGAGCTACTACGGCGCCAAGCTCGCCAAGTTGATCTAATCTGGTGGGCTTTCCGTGGCCGTTTCGATCTCCAGCCACATGTAGTGGGCCGCCCCAGGCCCCCTCCTATAAGTCGGCCGACGGTTTCCGGACCGAATGGCAGAAGCTGATGAAGAAGCACGAGTTCACACGGTTCCGCGACGAGCGGATTGACTTTCACGGATTGCGCAAAAACGCGGTCATCAATCTGCTGGAAGTTGGGTGCACCGAGAACCAGGTCGGGGCGATCTGCAACATGTCGGCGCAGATGGTTCAGCACTACGGCCGAGAGGTCGCGCTGCGGTCATTGGCGAAGGACGCAATGAAGCTGATGGAGGCTCGTTGGAGCGAGATTGAACCGGCTGCTTTCCGGAACAAGAACGCAATGTAAATTGGAATCCGTTTCCAAATTCTTGGAAACCGGCAACTTCTTACAGAGCAGGAATTTTGGAAATAAATCAGCGGCTTAAGGAAGTTTTGGTGGGTGATCACGGGCTCGAACCGTGGACCCGCTGATTAAGAGTCAGCTGCTCTACCAACTGAGCTAATCACCCATCCGGACCGCTTCGGTGTTTGTCGCTGCGGTCTGGAGGGGCGTATAAAGGCGTTCTTTCGGCTTGTCTAGCGTCCTTTGTAAAATTCTTGGGAAAAAATTTCAGACGGGCGGAAAACAGGCTTTTTCCACAGGATCTGCCGCCCTTCTCGCCAACTGCGTTGGATGCACCCACCATAAGCCTCTGAAACAACACGCCGTCTTTTCCCCTGCCCGACCTTGAACGCCGCGTCTGTGGCGAATGCATGCCTCCCAAAGCATATCGCGGCCTCGGGACGACGACATGCATCAGGCTAAATACATCGAGGACAAGAACCCAAGCGCATGTCGCGCAAAAGCGTGCAGCCGGTTTGCGGGTAGCGACACGCCTAAAGTCCGACTGGCCAACCCCAGGGATCGCGGCACGCTACAAGCGCCCTGACATCCGCCCCTGCGCCATGCTCCCTTAAAGCAGCAGCTCGCCGGCGGCGATCTTCACTGCATGGCCGCCGATGCGCGCCGTGTTGATCTGGCCGCCCGCCACATCGAGATGCAGGTGGATGAAGGACGGCCGCCCCATCTCCACCCCTTGCTCGATCAGAAAGGGGTGGTGGCCATCGACCAGCTGGTCGAAGTGGTGGATGGCACCGGAAAGTGCTGCCGCCGCCGCACCCGTTGCCGGGTCCTCGGCAAGGCCCATCTCGGGCCTGAACATGCGGGTGTGGAACCGCGCCGTGTGGTTGATGCCGCCGCGACAATAGAGATAGGCAGACGCTAGGCGTCCTTCGGCAAGCGGCGCCAGATGCTCCCAGCGCTGCGGGTCGAATTCGACGGTAGCGGCCGCGGATACATCGTGCAGCGGCACCATGACGAAGGGAACGCCGGCGCTCCAGAAGGACGGCGCATGGTTCTCGAAGCCGATCTGCGAGGTCTTCAGGCTCAGCGCGTCGGCAAGCGCCTGCTTGTCGAAGCGGGCGTCGAGCCGGGTCGATCTGCGCGGCAGGTCGAATTCGGCAAAGCTCGCCTCGCCCGGCTTGATGCGCACGGCGCAGCGCACCGGCCCCACCTTCTCCTCCAGTACCTGCACGAGATCGGCGCTCTCCTCAGCCATGCCGTGGGCTCTTTCGGCGATCGCCACCGCAGCACCTACGGTCGGATGCCCGGCAAAGGGAAGCTCGCGCCCCGGCGTGAAGATGCGCAGCCGCGCCGTATGCGCCGCCCCGCCCGGCCGGCGGATGAACACCGTCTCCGAAAGGTTGAACTCCTGCGCGATCGTCTGCATCGCCTGATCGTCGAGTGCATCCGCCCCGAAGACGACGGCCAGCGGATTGCCCTCCAGCCGGTTCTGCGTGAAGACATCGTAGATCGCGTAGCTGAGCGGCATTTATTCCCCCTTGCGAATATAGTCCGGCCACGAACTTGCAATGTCATCGCCCGGGCGGCAAGCGCAAAAACGCCATCGTGCACCACACCCATCGTTATCCGATCCCCCTCGCCACTGGGCCGAAAACAAGGCCGCCGTTGACCGCATGGGACACCCGTCAGCGGCACGACTGCGCAAGAACGCCCCTGCCGGTGCCGGAAAAGTGATCGCCGCGGCCGCCAATGCGCGACCGTGCCGCGGATTTGGTGCTGATCTCATGCATGGCGCCCGAAAATGTCCCGCGCTTCCGCGTCACGACGTGCATAGGGCGAGAAGCCAAAGCACTTCCAGGAAAAGTGCGAAGCGGATTTCCGTCAGGAAAAGCTAAGAACAAAGAGGTAGAGCGCTTCTGCGACCCCGTCGAAACGGGCAACACTTCAAAACACAACGCAGCAAACCGATCTTGAACGACGTGATCTACAGCGCCGCGCATCTATTAGACGCGCAAAGGTCGCTGTAGCACTTTGAATGGCTGCATGTTTTTATCCTTAAATCGAATAGGATTTAAGGAGCGGGCAGTAGCGCATGCAGCAAACGATGCGACGGGCGGATGACACGACGATCTGGTGGGCCTTGGCGCTTGCGCTGGTGCTGCATGCCTTCGCCTTCGCCGCATTCTCGCGCCTGCCGCCGAAGCTGATGCCCCCGCCGGGCGCCGTAGACAGCATCGAGGTCGAAATCCTGGCCGGCGTGCCGGAAAAGCCGAAACCTGCCGTGCCCGCGTCGGAAGCGAGCCTGCCGGTGCCAGAACCGCAGCGCGAAAATCTGAAGACGCCGGCCAAGACGACCGACGAGCGCCCCCGCGGCAACCAGCCCGCGCCGCAGGCCCCAGGCATGGTGCACGCCCAAAACCTCTATTCCGCCGGCATCCTCGCCTCGCCGCGTAGCCGCCAGGCGCGTAAGGGTCTGGCGCAGCTGGCGCCCGAAGAGCGCGTGGTGCAGCTCTGCAATCTCGAAGCGATGGAACAGGTCCACCGCTGGAAGGCCGACCTCGATCCGGATTACCTCGTCGCCTATGCCCTGTCGGGCGTGAAGTTCTCCGGGGAAACGCTGAAGACCAATGGCGGAGCGTTTCGCAGCAAACGGCAATGGTGGCGCATCGCCTATTCCTGCTCGGTCACGCCGGATCGAACGACAGTGGTCGGCTTCGACTTCAAGGTCGGCGATGCCATCCCGCGCGAGCAATGGCAGGACCTTGGGCTTCCCATCGCCGACACTGCCGCCGACTGATGGTCGCGAACCATCCCCTCGCATTACCCGCCCTTCGCCATCGCTCCGGCGCCAAACCGTTATGGCGCGTTGCGCCAAAACCGGGGCCGCATGGAGATGTTGCGTTGCGTTAAATAGCGCGCGCAATTCCTTGAATAAATTCAGGCATTTGCCCATCATGATCCGGGCCCGTGAGGTACCCCGTGTCGCGTCCCATTCCGGCCTTCGTCAATGCAATGACACGAAAATCACCCTCATAGCCGCTCGGGATCGCTCCTATCGCCCAGTTACCAAAAAATCCCGCCATTGACACATACCGACCGTATGGTATGTTGGTTAAATGCCCAGACCAACAAAGCAATCACCCGAACGCGGCAACGCACGGATCCGGCTTCTCGATGCGGCGCGCGATGTCATTCGCGCAAAAGGCTTTGCGGCCACCAGCGTCGACGACCTCTGCCGTGCGGCTGACGTCACCAAGGGCGCGTTCTTCCACCATTTCGCCAGCAAGGACGCGCTCGGCGTCGCTGCGGCCGATTACTGGGCGGAAACGACGACCGACTTTTTCGCCGCCGCCCCCTATCACGGACCGCCCGATCCGCTGGCGCGCGTTCTCGCCTACGTCGCCTTCCGCAAGGCGATCATCCTCGGTGAAATCACCGAGTTCACCTGTCTGGTCGGCACGCTGGCGCAGGAGGTCTATGCCAGCGCGCCCGACATTCGCGAGGCTTGCGCCCGCAGCATCTTCGGTCATACCGCCACGCTCGAAGCCGACATCGAGGCCGCACGCAGCGACCGCGGCATTGTCGACGCCTGGACGGCCGAAAGCCTGGCCCGGCACACGCAGGCCGTCATCCAGGGCGGCTTCGTGCTCGCCAAGGCCGGCAACGACCCCGAGCTTGCGCGCGAAAGCCTCGACCATCTCGACCGGTACATCCGGCACCTGTTTCACGTCACTTGAGGAGGATGCGACATGAGCGATACCACCCATATCGGATGCGCCTGCGGACAGACACGGCTGAAAGTGCAGGGAGCGCCGATCCTTGTTTCCGAATGCCTTTGCGACAGCTGCAGGGCGGCCGCCGCCCGCCTTGGCGCCCTGCCCGGCGCCCGCAACATCCTGACTTCCTATGAGGCCACCCCCAGCGCCGAATACCGCAAGGACCGGATCACGATTGTCTCCGGCGAGGAGAACCTCAGCGAATTCCGGCTGTCAGAGGGTGCGGGCTCACGCCGCGTCGTCGCCACCTGCTGCAACACGCCGATGTTTTTGGAAATGAAGGGCGCGCACTGGCTCAGCCTCTATCTGCACCTCTGGCCGGCCGAGACGCGGCCGAAGGCCGAGCTGCGCACCATGGTCGGCGACCTGCCCGACGCTTCCTGGCTGCCCAAGGACATCCCCAACCTGAAGACCCACACCGTATCCTTCTACGCCAAGCTTCTCTGGGCCTGGATCGCCATGGGCTTCCGCAACCCGAAGATCGCAATAGCGCGCAAGATCGAGGCCTGACGCCGGCGTGCGGATGGGTCGGCACATGTCGGCCTTCCGTCTCGCGCCCCTGCCAGCGGCGCTGCACCAGCAACGCGACATCATGCCCACCAGCCCGGACCCCGCATCTGGCGAGCGCTGCTGACTGCATATCTGCGCACCCAACCACAGCAATCAACCGCGCGATGCGAGCATCGTCATGAAAATGGGCGTCCCGACCACGACGCCGGCGAAGACAAACAACGGTCCGTAAATCAGCGCGCTCAGCGGGATGATGGAGACACACGCCCGCAAACCGTCATTCAGGCAGTTGTGCGTCCCGCCCTCGAAAATGCCGTAGACGGGTAGAAACAACCCCGCGATGATCAGGCTGGAAGCAAACGCCAATGCGGCGGATAGGATGAGGCAAGCGAGTGTCTTCATGCTTTACGGCTATAGGATTTTGGTGATCCGAGCCAACGCCCGACCATTGGGCACCATCGGGGTCGGATACGCATTGAATGCGGCTACGCGGAAGAGTTGCCTTTACCTTGCCGAAACTGCTCTTGCGATAATCTCGGATGAAATCCTGTCACGACGCCCATCAACATCGACAAATGCCCAGCACAACAAAGCGGCTACTCAACAAGCTCAGGGAGATGGAGGCGCGGCGCGGCGTCGAACGCCCACCGTCTCGGGGGCTTTTGTCGCCGTTCGCCAGGGGATTGGCGGAATTCCTGCAGGACTATCGCCGCATCACCTCGTTTTATGCCGGGTCGTTTTCCATCGTCATCTATTGTGCATTCGCCAGCTACGTGGGTGCCATCGTCGCACTGCTGTTCCAGTGGCCCGCGATCTATCCGGCCGCAGCCGCCTGCCTAGCCACGATCATTCTTCGGCATTGGGTCCGAAACGCCAAAAAGAGGCACGATCGACATTATCGACCGTGACGCCGTGTCCTCCCTGACGACCGATGTGCAGGCGCCGCCGCACCGCCACAATGCGGATTGTACCGATAGCTTTGCCATGTAATGTGCCGGCCATGGATAAGACCACGACATTCCCGATCTCGCTCTCCGGTTTTGAGATCGAAGGGCTGATTGAAGCGGATGCACCGCGACTGATGCCGCTTTACCAGAACTGTCAGGACTATGTGGTTTTGGAGCGCGGCCATCCACCGGATGCAACCGTGGCGATCGAAGAATTTCAAAGCTTTCCGCCGGGCAGAACCGAGGCCGACAAGTTCGTCTTCGGATTGAAATCGGGCGCCGGGAACCTCATCGGCATGCTCGCCTGCGACCGCAATTATCCGCAGGAGAAGTCCTGGTGGATCGCATTGCTGATGATCGATCCGGCCTTTCGCCGGCACGGCGCGGCGAAAACACTCTGCGACGACTTCTTCAGCTGGCTGAAGACACAAGGCGCGGACCGCGTGGAGCTCGCCGTCTTCGCAGAGAATGAACAGGGCCTTCGCTTCTGGGAAGGCCAGGGCTTCGAGATGGTGCGCACCGCAGGGCCGGTCCCCATCGGGACAAAGCAGCACAGAATGGAAGTCTTGGGTCGATCGCTGTGAGCGTCTCAATTCCGCACGGTTGACGGTTGCGCCGATCGTTCGCCGAAAAGCCAACGCCGACCGTTTGAATCAGCCCCTGCCATTTTCCGGCATACGCCAAGCAGCCGCGCGCCGCCCATGGATAGCGCCGCCGTTCGCCGCCTGCCGACGAACAGGGCCGCTCCGCGCACCGGTTGACCACATCTCAAAGACGACGCGCTCCGCCGCCGCACAGCGCAATGGCCATGCCCCCGAGACATCGTCACCGCATTCCGTCAAACAGCCAGGTGAGGATCGGCAAAATGAACGGCGGATAGTTGTGCGCACCCGGATCCGGCCCCCAGATGGCGATCGCCTCGTCGATCTCCGGCTCGGGATCGCCGGCGATATGGGCGGCCACCCTTGCAACCAGCGCTTCCGCCGTTTCCGCCACCCGGTAGAGCCGGAACACCGTCACCGCCCGCCCCATGTGCAGCACGTGATAGCCGGGTTCGGCAGTCGCGGCATCGAGGTCGATGCCGGTTTCCTCCAGCGCCTCGCGGCGGATATTGCCTGGAATGTCGCAGCGGCCGTCGACCACGTCATCAGGCTCCAGCGAGCCCGAGGGGCTGTAGACCCGGGCCGGATTGGCCGTGTGCGATCCCATGCGCACCAGGATCAGGGCACCATCGGACGACACGATCACCGGCATGGCGAACAGGTGGAAGGCGGCGTCCGCGCGGGTCTTGCGCCACCACAGAAAGGTCGAATAGGGCACCACATGCCCCTCGCCGACCACGCGGCCGTCCTCGATCCGGAGCGCCCGCTGCAGCACCATCTGCCCGTCGAAGAGATGCGGGTTAGCGGCGATCTCCGCCCGCCAGTTTTCCTGCGCGGTATCCACCTGATCGAGATGGAAGGGATGCGGGCCCTCCTTCACCCGGATATCGACGCCTGAGATCGGCAGGATCTCGCCTTCTTCGGGCCAGTGGGCAAGGTTGCTTTCGAGAGTATCCATCGTCACACGTCCAGTGTCATGGCCACGGGGCAATGGTCCGATGCCTTCGGCCGGTCCCAGCCGGTGCGCGGATAGCGCTCCACCTCCTGCCCCGGCGGAAAGATCGTGCGGAAGGGCTGGCCGCCGCGGATGATTTCCGGCACTTGGGCTGCATTGCGCTGCGCGAGCGCCGGCGACAGCCAGATATAGTCGAGCTGGCAGAGGTGCCGCTCCTGCGGCCCGCGGCTGTGAAACAGCGTCCAGCGGTCGAGCACCGGCCGGCGCAGCATCGGGTTTTCGACAAAACCGTCTGCAGTCAGCACATCGAGCGCGCTTTCCTCCTCCTCGCGCGGCACGAACTCGTAGCCGTTGCGCCGGTCGCCAAGGATGTCGACCTTCTCCTGATAATCATTCATGTCGCCGCAGATCGCGAACATCTTGTCAGCCGTATGCCCGCGACCAAAGCGGCTTTCGATGATATGGCGCACGGCCTTGGCCTCGGCCACCCGCACCGGCATCGTCGCCTGGCGCCCGTCGAGCCCGTCGCGTGCCGGCCCCATGGATTTGAAATGCACGACATAAAGCGTCAGCGGCCGCCCGCCGATCCGCAGGTCCAGTTCCAGGCAATCACGCTTGAAGATCCGGTCGTTCGGCCGGCTGGAGGCAGCGAGCGCATCGTTGAAGATATCGAGATCCGCATAGGTCAGCCCCGCATGGCTCTTCACCTCGAGGCACTCGATCGGCTGGCCATCGCGCGTTTCCTCGCGCATCAGCACCGCCACGTCGATCCCGCGCGAATCATTGCCCTCGATCAGGTATTTCTGGCGATAGCCGTTGCCGACCATGCGGAAGAGATAGTTGTACTCAAACGCCTGCAGCGACGCCATGTTGTCGGCCTCCTGCAAACACAGAATATCCGCATCGCAATCGGCAATCGCCAGCGCCGACATCTGCCGCGTATCATCCGTATGCGCGATCGTCCGCGCCTCCTCCAGCCGCTGATACTCCGCCTCGCTCTTCACCTCGAAGAGTCTGAGCACCCGGTCCTGCTTGAGCTGATTGCGGAAGCCGGAAAAATCGAAGCGGCTCATGAGATTTTCAATATTGAAGGTGGCAAGTCGAAGGGACATCAAGCAATTCCATAACTGAATTGCCGCGGAGATTAGGCATTGAAGCGCAAATGTCGAGGGCGATTTCCCGGCAGGTGCGGGAGCCTCTCCTGAGTGGCCCCCAACGCTTGTTGTCCAGCGAACGGTCAGTGATGTGGAAAGCACACGCCTGCGTGTCTTCGAAACAACCGAAGACCACCGTGAAGGCGAAAACCAAGAGTTTTTTCGTGCCGACAAAGGCGACCGCATGAGAAACCGCCGGAATACAGCAAATGAAGCGGATGGATTTCTGCCCGCTGCTTGATGCAGCAGCCATGGCCCAGCGTTGTTTCCGCGCCGGTGTCGAGCTGGTCTATTCGCGGTCCCAAGCCTGACGGCGGTGGGCGCATGGCCAACGTGCCGAGCGCCGGCACGTTGGCGTTCCTAGGCACCGCGCGAATTCCTCGCTGCATGAAAGCTTTTGCCGCGTTAGCCCGATTTTCGTTCTGGCTGGATATTCTGGTTGAGCCGGAAGAGATTGCCAGGATCGTACTTGGCTTTAAGCGCCGCCAGCCGTGCATGGTTGCCACCATAGGCCTGGGCGACCCTTTCGGTTTCATCCTCCGGCATGAAGTTGACGTAGACGCCACCTGTCGCATGTGGCGCAGCCGCGGCAAAGATTGCCCGCGCCCAATCGATGGAGGGTTGTTCGTCGGCCTGGTCACGCCACCTGGTGTGAACGTTCATGACAAACTTGGCCTCGCGATGCGGATAGGCGGTCGCGTCGGGTGCCACGCGGCTGCTGGCACCACCGAGCTGCCCGATGAAGATTTCACATTCATCAGTCGGCAACGTCCCTGTATGTTCGCTCAGGATCTCAAACAACCCGTCGCTCAGGGCCGTGAAATTGTGCGACTTCCAATAGTTGAATGCCCCTGGCGTGAGAAGCGGATCGAATGCCGTCTGCCATGCGGAATATGGCTGCACGCCGACGACGTCGGCGATCGGTTCGCCAAGCGAACGCAGTGGTTCAAGTGCCTCCTCGGCTCTGCTCGGCTCACCGGCATAGCAGACGGCGAAGACGAGGATTTCCTTGCCGTGCACCTCTTCGGGCAGGAACGGCAATGGCGGCGCCTTACGCAGGACCACCCAAATGGTAAGATCGTCGGACGCAGCGGCCGCCACGCGGCGATACCCCGCAAGAAGTTCACGGGCGTGGGCAAACGGATGAACGATCAGCCCGGATACCAGATCGGGACCGACCGGATGCAGCTTGAACTCGAACGACGTGACCACGCCAAAATTTCCACCGCCGCCGCGAAGAGCCCAGAATAGGTCCGGATTTTCCGTTGTGTTTGCATGGACAAGCTCGCCGTCGGCGGTCACCACATCGGCCGAAATCAGATTGTCTACCGTGAATCCGTATTTGCGACTGAGCCACCCGAAACCACCCCCAAGCGTGAGACCGGCCACCCCTGTGGTTGAGTTGATACCGAGCGGGGTGGCAAGACCGAACGCCTGCGCCTCTTTGTCGAACTCTCCGAGCGTCGCGCCAGGCTCGACCCTCGCGGTGCGTGCCTTGTCATCGACCCGGACAGAACGCATCGGCGAAAGATCGATCAAAAGTCCGCCTTCGCAGACGGCATTGCCGGATATGTTGTGACCGCCACCGCGTACAGAGAGGAGCAATCCGTTGTCGCGGGCAAACTGCACCGCCTTTACGACATCTCCTGCGCCATGGCAGCGCACCACAGCCCCAGGCCGCCGATCGATCATGGCGTTCCAGATTGTCCTGGCCTCGTCGTAACCAGCCTGGCCGGCCAAACACACGTTCCCGCGACACCGAGTTCCCAACATCTCCAAAAGGTCGGTTGAAAGGGTGACCGTTTCGCCCTGAAGCCCACTAAATTGAACATCTGTCATTTCATCCTCCCTGCCGGCACGGATGTACGAGACGCCTCTTGGGGCGCAGACGGACGAACCGGCCCTTGCTTAGTTCAGTTGCACCGACAGCTTGTCGATGGTTCCCGTGAACTGAAATGGCACCTGGTAATCCCCGTCCTCGACGCCAGTGCGGGTATCGACGCCGACATCGAAGGTCTCGTCAATCGTCATGAGGAAGGGCACGGTGTTTGCGACCTTTTGACTGGCGACTTCTTTGCCGTCGACGTTCAGGACTCCGCTGCCGCCCTTGCCGGGGCCGCCACCATCGTATTTGAAGGTAAAGACGATGGTATGCTTGCCCGGAGTGAGCGCGTCCTGGCCTTCCCAACGGAATTTTTCCAGTGCCAGAAGGTTGTAAAGGAAGACCGGCTTGCCCTTCAGCAGGTAGAGCCCGTACCCGCCGAAGCGACCGCCTTGGGTGACCAGCATGCCATCGCCGCCGCCTTGCGGCACGTCTACCTCAGCCGTGACAGTGTAGCTTTTATTGACGATGTCGGGCGCGTTTCCGGATGGAAGACCGGATATTTCGCCTGAGTACGTAAACAAGGTTTTTCCGGCCGTGGCACTCGGGCGGGGTGCGAGAACGCGCTGGAGAAAGTCGTTGTCGAGCGGAAACACACCATACTTCGCCGCCTCGACGAGGAACAGTTCCTTCAACTCCTGAAGCTTGTCAGGCATCTTGGCCGCGAGGTCGTTGTTCTGCGAATAGTCCTCGTTGAGATTGTAGAGTTCCCAGGTGTAGCCATTGACCACTTCGGGCATCTTACCCAAACCGAGCAACCACGGCGCAAGCGGCGGCGTTGTGGATGCCATCCAGCCGTCGTGGTAGATGGCGCGGTTGGCCAGCATTTCGAAATACTGCGTCGTACGCCGAGACGCAGTATTGGCGTTCTCCTTGTCCCAGCTATAGGCCATGGAAACGCCTTCAATCGGCTTCTGCGCCACGCCGTTGACCATCACGGGAGCCTGAATGCCGGTCGCCTCGAGGATCGTCGGGACGATGTCGATCAAATGGTGGAATTGTGTGCGGATTCCACCGGCATCCTTGATACGGGCCGGCCAGGCCATGGCCATGCCTTGCCGGGTGCCGCCAAAGTGCGATGCCACCTGCTTCGTCCACTTGAATGGGGTGTCGAAGGCCCAGGACCACGCCACCGACATGTGCGGCTGGGTCTTGTCCGAACCCCAGACATCGTAATATTTCAACTGTTCCTTGACCGGAACATTGATGCCTTCGATCGCGGCCAGGTCGAACGGCGTGCCAACGGTGGAACCTTCGGCACTGGTACCATTGTCGCCTTCGATGTAGATGACGAGCGTATTGTCGAGCTTGCCCAAATCGTCCACCGCCTGGATCACCCGTCCGATCTCATTGTCGGTGTAGGCCACATAGGCGGCATAGACTTCCGCCTGGCGCGCGAAGAGCTTCTTGCTGTCGGCGTCGAGCGTATCCCACTTGGGCAGATCGTTGGGCCACGGCGTCAGTTGGGCGTTCGCCGGAATGACGCCCAGCTTCTTCTGATTGGCGAATATCTGGTCGCGCATGGCATTCCAGCCCATGTCGAACTTGCCCTTGAACTTATCGACCCATTCCTGGGTTGGATGATGGGGGGCGTGGGTGCCGCCCGGCACGTAATAGAGGAAGAACGGCTTATCAGGCGCAACGACGCTGAGTTGTCGCATGTAGCCGATCGCCTCATCCGCCATGTCAGTCGTGAGGTTGTAGCCGGGCTTTCCGATCCATGGAAAAATCTGTGTGTGATCGCGGAACAGGTAGGGTGTCCACTGGTCGGTCTCGCCGCCCATGAAGCCATAGAAGTATTCGAAACCCATCCCAGAGGGCCATTGGTCGTAGGGGCCCGCCAAGCTGTACTGATAGCTCGGCGTGTTGTGGTTCTTGCCGAACCAGGACGTCGCATAGCCGTTGTCTTTCAGGATTTCACCGACGCTGGCGTTATCGAGACCGAGGATGGAATCATAACCTGGATAACCGGTGGCCTGCTCGGAGATCACACCGAAACCCACGGAGTGATGATTGCGGCCGGTAATCAGAGCCGCGCGCGAGGGCGAGCAGAGCGCCGTCGAGTTGAACTGGGTGTAGCGGAGCCCCGCCTGCGCGATCCGGTCCAATGCAGGCGTGGGGACAACACCGCCGAAGGTACCAGGGACACCGTAGCCCGCGTCGTCGGTCATGATCAAAAGGATGTTCGGCGCGCCTTTTGGGGGCACGATCTGCGGCGGCCAATAGGGCTTCGAGTCTTTCGCGCTGAGCCCGATCGCACCACCGAATGTCGGCGGGGGGTTGGGGAGATATCGCCCGTCGACCGTCGTCGTGGCATCCGGGTTGCCCGGTGTGCCGGTGATCTGTTGTGCGCTCGCCGCACCAAACCCCATCAGGATTGTGATGATGGCGGTCGATGCAATCGCGGTCGATTTCATGCTACGCATGTCAACACCCTCCCCTCGTGGCAGCTCCGTCCGAGGGCGGACGCGCACTGCACCATTTCGATCTCGCTCGGCGGCCATTCCATACTGAAGAAAGGTTCGATCGGACTGTAGAGACGTAGGACTGTGCCCTTGGTCGCCTTGGGCACGGCCGGCAACATCGGCGGAGCTTTCAGAATCGGCACCTTGATTATTTCAGCGATGACGCTTCTGAGCAGGACGACGTGACGGCAGTGATTGCAGCGAATGCGAGCAACCGGACGGCGTCATTGATGCGCCGCTTGGATCAGTCTTCCGGATGTGGCGGAATACTACCACACAGATTGCGCTCTTGATACTGACTCAACCGCTCACGACCCGGCGTGGCTCGCCCCCGACCGTCGAGTAGCCGGGTGAAAGGCAGCGGCAGCTTTTGGCCGATACCGTTGAAAAACACCCCCGATGTGAAGTGGCTCAACGTCGGCGAGATATTAAGTTATCAGTTGCAAAAGCAGCGAAGGCGAACTTAGGAAGCCGCCAACAAAGAGGCCAACGAATCCAAGAGCTAGCGCTCCGACAAGTCCATGGTTCTCCCAGCCAGTCGAAGCTCCCACCGCTGTCGCTGCGACGATGATCGACACTGACCATACGATCTTGATGAGCACGACCGTGCGCCGCATGACTGTAGGTTTTTCTTGCGCCATGGCAAAACCAGTTTGTTTCGAGGCCTTTGTTGATTGAATATAATATCGAATTCTCTTTCCACGATAGCCGTGATTGATAGCCATCGTCCCATCCCGGGCCAGTAGCAGCCAAGCCAGCGCCTCTAGCTGTGAACTTTCAGGAGGTTGTCCATTTGGAGCAGATTTAGGAGACTGGAGTTACCACACCTCAGTTTTCCAGGATCGCACCGAATGAACATTCACAAGAATGCCCGACTGACGCCGTTGCATCGAGAGGAAATGGCCGTCGGACAAAACGCCCGCCCTATGAAATCCCCGTAATATCCAGCTCGTGTCCGCCCATGGCAGCCACATCGCCGACCCCCTTGCCCATGAGGATCCGGGCCACCGGGGAAACGTAGGAAATCGATCCGGCCTTCGGGTCCGCCTCGTCCTCGCCGACGATGCGATAGGTCTGCACCCGGCCGTCGTCGCGGCTGAAGGTGACGGTGCTGCCGAAGGCGACGATGTCAGTCGAGGTCGGGGCGGCGACGAGCTGGGCGGTGCGCAGCCGTTCGGCAAGATAGCGCAGGTCGCGCAAGGGGCCGGCCGCCTGCCGCCGGCGCTCGTTGACGTCTTCGATCCCGCTGGTCGCATCATAGGCCGCGCGCGCTTCGCGCTGCTGCTGCTCCAGCACCTTGAGGCCCGCTTCGGTGACAAGGTTGGGATGCGGCGAAACCGGGCGGTCGGGCAAAAGGGTTTCCGCCGCGGTTTCGGCACTTTCTTCCTTGGTGAAGGCAACGCTCACGATCGAACTCCGTTTGGACGCGGCAGGCTCTTACAATGCCTCCGCGCGAAAGCCCACTGTCGGTGAGGCACCGCGCTGGGGATGACAAGAGTAATCGCTGATATTGCCCCATCCGCGGGCGGCGGTCACCCCGCATTATCTGACGTCATCCGCTGGCATGAGGCACTTGGAAACCGGCACCAGGCAGAGGCGCGGATCGGCCATCCATGACAGTCCGAAGCCCGAATGAGTAAGGGCCATCGCCGCACCGGACGCCTCCTCTTGTCCGCAAAACCCGCGACGCGCCTCGCCACCCTTGCAATCAGCGGCTGCCCGCCTTCGCCGCCACGCACCCCATCAGGTGGCGAGCAACGGCCGCATCAATCCCTCCAGCCACTCGGCAAACACCTGGAAGCGACGGGAAAGATGCTGGCGGTGCGGGTAGAGCAGCGCCAGCGGCATCGGCTCGGCGCAATGGCCGGGCATGACCTCGACGAGGTCTCCGGCCTGCAGATGCGCCTTGACGTCATAGGCCGGGATCTGGATGAGGCCGAGATCCGCCAGGCAGCAGGCGATGCTGCCCTCGGCGCTGTTGACGGTAACGCGGCCGGCCATCGCCACGGTCCGTGTCTCGCCACCTTCGATCCACTCCCACTCCTCCACCCGGCCGGTTGAGGGCGACGCGTAGTTGACGGCGAAATGCCGGGCCAGGTCTTCCGGTTTTTCGGGCGTGCCATAGCGCGTGAGATAGCCGGGCTTGCGACATTGACGAGCTTGAGGTTACCGATCGGCCGGGCGATCAGGGCGGAATCACTGCGCGGCCCGACCCGCAGCGCGCAATCGACGCTTTCCTCGATCAGGTTCACCGCCCGGTCGGTCATGCCAAGGTCGACGTCGATACCGGGATATCGCTCGAGGAAGCTGGCGAGTTCAGGGCGACGATCAGCCGGCCGATCCGGCTCGGCAGCTCGACGCGCAGCCGGCCGGTCGGCCAGTCCTCTCCCTGGCGAAACAGGTTTTCCGTCTCGTCGACATCGGCGATCAGCCGCATGCAGCGCTCGTAGAAGGCCGCCCCATCCTGGGTCGGCGAAACCTTGCGGGTGGTGCGATGCAGGAGCCGCGTGCCCACCCGGGTTTCCAGCGCCTGCACCGCCGCCGACACCGACGAGCGCGGCATATCCAGCGTGTCGGCGGCGCGAGTGAAGCTGGCGCAGTCGACGACGCGTGTGAAAATGCGAAAAAGCTCGATCCGGTCCATGGTCAGCCGCTTATTGTTCGAGATTCCTGACAGGTTATGTCACGGACGGCGGCTTTATAACAGAGATGCCGACGATATGCTTCGGGTGGAAAGACGGCCGCAGCGGGCGGCCTTCAAGCACCGAAAAGGTTCTGGCCATGACCGATCACAGCATCAGAGGTAAATCCGTTCTCATCGCCGGCGGCGCGAAAAACCTCGGCGGTTTGTTGGCGCGCGATTTTGCCGAACAGGGCGCCCGCGCCGTCGCCATCCATTACAACAGCGCCGCAACTAAGGCCCCCTCCGAGGAGACCGTGGCTGCGATCAAGGCGGCTGGTGCCAATGCCTTCGCCTTCCAGGCCGACCTGACCGGCGCCAGCGCGGTGGAAAAGCTGTTTGCCGATGCCAAGGCCGCGCTCGGTGGCATCGATATCGCCGTCAACACGGTCGGCAAGGTGGTGAAGAAGCCGCTCGTCGACATCACCGAGGCCGAGTATGACGAGATGACCGCGGTCAATTCCAAGTCCGCCTTCTTCTTCCTGAAGGAAGCCGGCAAAAATGTCAGCGACAACGGCAAGGTCTGCACGCTGGTCACCTCGCTGCTCGGCGCCTTCACGCCGTTTTACGCCGCCTATGCCGGCACCAAGGCGCCGGTTGAACACTTCACCCGCGCCGCCGCCAAGGAATTCGGCGATCGCGGCATCTCGGTGACGGCGATCGGCGCGGGGCCGATGGATACGCCCTTCTTCTATCCTGCCGAAGGCGCCGATGCCGTTGCCTATCACAAGACTGCTTCCGCGCTGTCGAAGTTCTCGACCACAGGCCTTACCGATATCGAGGACATCGTGCCTTTCATCCGCTTCCTCGTCTCCGACGGCTGGTGGATGACCGGCCAGACCATCCTCGTCAATGGCGGCTACACCACGAAGTGACCGGCAAAGGGCGGTGCTGGCGCCGCCCGTCGACAGGACAGAAATTTCACAATAGCCTCATAAACGAGCCGCCCTGCTCCGCCGACGGAAGATCGACCGGAGCGGGCGGCCGTTCGACCTGCTGCGGCATCCAACGCCCCGGCGCTTCACGGATGGATTTCATGGCGTCTTTCCTGCCCACGTCGCCTCGCCTGCCTGCGCTGCTCGCCCTTCTCGTCATGCTCCTTCCGCCGCTCTACGCCCGGGCGCAGACGCCGCCGGCCCCCGTGACCGTCGTTCTCACCCATGGTCAGCCAAGCGAGGAGATCGAAAGCACGCTGCGGGCAGCAGCCGCTTCCGGCCGGCCGGTCACCGTCGAATGGCGCGATGCGCCGGACACCGCACCAAAGGCACCGATCGACGCCACCACAGCCGCCGCCACAACGCCTCAGCCCCAGTCGCCCGCGGCCGACGACGCGCTCGAGGGACTATCGGCTCGCTTCGTCAATGGCCTGCAGATGGGCCTGAATGGCACCTCGGCCATCGCTGCCGTCATGGGCGATGTCGCAGCCAGCGTGCGCGCCGAGGGACGGTCTATCCTTTCGGTCACCTCGGTGGCGCTGGCGGCCATTCTTGCCGGCCTCGCCGCCGCCGGCCTGCTCGGCTTTGTCTTCCACCGCCTCATCGGCAGCCATTTCGCCATCGTCGACGTGCTGCACCGCGTGCGCGCTTCGCTGGTGCGGCTGGGTCTCGACATCATCCATCTCGTCATCTTCGCAGGCGTCGCGCATGCGATGCTAAGGTTCTTCCTCACCGCCGGCACTGCCTCGCAAGAGCTGGCCCGCGCGCTGGTAACCGTCGCCGTCACCACGGCCGCCTATGCGGTCTGCGGCCGCTTTCTCTTCGCCCCGTCGCGGCCGCAGACGCGGTTGCTGCCCATCGCCCGGCCACGCTTCCATTTCGCCATGCTGGTTGCCTATGGCGCCATCGGTGCCGTCGTCGGCGCCAGCGTGCGCTTCGCCAACGAGCGTGCCCTGGAGCCCGCCGCCATCGAGGGCTGGTTTCTGATCGGCGTCACCGCAGTGACGTTCCTGAAGCTCTACTGGTTCATCGCCGGCCGCACCGATATCCGCAATCTCTTTGCCGGCGAAGCGCCCGGCGCCGTCCGCCGCGCCATCGCATTCGTCGTTCCCGAGTTCTATGCGCTGAGTGCGCTGACGCTCTGGCTCATGGGCTGCATCGTCGCCGGCAGCCCCAACAGCGCTCAGTGGAGCTTTGCCGGCGGCACGACGCAGGTCATCCTGCTCGGCCTTCCCATCCTCGCCTTCGGCATCCATTCGCTGGCGGGTGCGGCCGCCGATCGCCGGCGCACGCCCGCCTCCTCGCCGCTGCACCTGGCCATCGCCGGCAGCGTGCAGACCGCCCTTGCCGGCGCCGTGTGGCTGATCGGGCTGCATATCATCATCGTGCTGTGGAGGCCGATCATGATCCAGGGCGATACCACCGCCGCCGTCGACTGGATCGTCATTCTAGAGCGCGTCAGCCTTGCCGTCGTCGCCAGCTGGGTGATCTGCAGCTTCCTCTGGCGCAGTTTTGAGGCCTTTGCGCCCACCGCCCGCGTCTCCATGCCCGGCGAGACCGAGGAGGAGGCGCAGATCCATCAGACAAGCCGGCTTTCGACCATCCTGCCGCTGATCCGCAATCTCGTCTTCGGCGGTATCTTCGCCGTCACCAGCCTCGTCGTGCTTTCGGCGCTCGGCATTAACATCGCGCCGCTGCTTGCCGGCTTCGGCGTGCTTGGCCTGGCGCTTTCCTTCGGCTCGCAGACGCTGGTCAAGGATGTGGTATCCGGCATCTTCTTCATCGCCGACGACGCATTTCGCGTCGGCGAATATGTCGACACCGGCAAGCTCAAGGGAACGGTCGAGCGCATTTCGCTCCGCTCGCTGCGCCTGCGCCACCAGAACGGCCAGATCCACACCATTCCCTATGGCCAGCTTCAGGCCGTCACCAACTACAGCCGCGACTGGAGCACGGTGAAGTTCGAGCTGAAATTCGAGCGCGAGGACGATCCGGAAATAATCCGCAAGACCATCAAGAAGGTTGGCCTTGCCATGCTGGAGGACGAGGAGTTCGGGCCGGAGTTCCTGGTACCCTTGAAGATGCAGGGCATCCAGGACGTCACCGAAAACTCGCTGGTCGTGCGGCTGAAATTCACCGCCCGGCCGGGCAACCCCAGCATCCTGCAGCGCGAGGCGATGAAACGGCTGCTGCCCGCGCTGCGCGAGGCCGGCCTCAGCCTCGCCTCCAATGCCGTCACCGTGCGCTCCGGCCCCGGTGGCCTGAGCGACGCCGATGTGGCTGCGGCGAATGCGAGGCTGGCGAAAAAGCCGATCGATCCCGAAGCGGCCGCCGCCGAGACATAACGCTTGTCGCGCAAACGTGCGCAGCGACATGCTGCTAATACACGAGCTTGAAGCGCACCCTGGAAATCGCGGCGCGCCGTGCCACGGCATTTCCTGGCGGAAAACCGCTTCGCACTTTTCCTGGAGATGCTCTAGCCCGAAAGCCCACCCTGCCGCCGTGCAGTCTGCGGCGCATCGCGGCGATCACCGTCAAACAGCGGCCCACCCTGGCGCTCGAGCTCGTCCTGCGCCAGAGTCACCAGCACATCTGGCTGCGCCTCGCCAGCCAACCGGAAAGCGTCGTCGAAGCGCTGCGCCAGCGCGGGGTCAAGACGCTGGAGGAGCCGCGGCAGCCATTTGCCCTTGCCCGACCAGTGGCCGCGCCCGAGCAGCGCCAGGTCGCATAGCGGCTGGTGGAGGGCCGCGGCGATCGCCCGCATTTCCGCCGTCGGCCGCCTATCCCTGAGGTCGTCAAGCAGGTCGGTGATCTGGTAGCGAAGCATGTCCCGCCGCTCCGCCTTGAGCGGACCCGGCCCGCATGAAAGCCTGGCCTTTGCCTCGTTCTGGAGGGCCAGGCCGCGATCGATGTCCCGGCCGACAACTGTTCCGCCTGCGACCATGTCGAGCAGCACGGGATAGCCGCTGGCAAGATCCTGATCGACAAACCAGTTCAGCGTCTCGAAATCGTGGACGAAAGCCTCGACCGGAAATCCGCCGGCGATGAAGCTCTCGCGCCAGGCATTGCTCAAGTGTTCGTGCAGCACCACCAGATCGATATCGGAGGATGGCGTGCCCTCGCCGCGCAGGATCGAGCCGGCAACGATGGCAAACAGCGCGCCTGGATAGCGCTCGTTCAGGATCGTTTCGGCCGTGCGAACCGCCCGCACGCGCTGGGCGGCCGTGGCGTCGTTGTCGGGCAAACCCGCCTGACCGTCTCGTTCCGCGTCCATCATGCCCCTCTCGTCCATACGAAAAATCCCCCCGGGCGGCTGTCATCGCACGGGAGGATTTTCAAAGAAAGGCAGAAGGCTTCGATGCCGCCAGGAACCTGGCAGCGCGTGAGGCCGAGCCGTTACTGCAGCGTGCGGGTCGGCGCCTGGCCGGGCTGGCCGGGCTGGCCGGCGTTCGCCGCAGCACTTGCCGGGTCTGCCGCGTTGCGCTGGCTGTCGAGGCCGGTTGCCACCACCGACACGCGGAAGGTGCCGTCGAGCGTGCGGTCGAAGATCGAGCCGACGACGATGTCGGCCTCGTCATAGACTTCCTCGCGAATGCGGGTGGCCGCTTCGTCGACTTCGAACAACGTCATGTCCATGCCGCCGGAGATCGAGATCAGCACGCCCTTGGCGCCGCGCATCGACACTTCGTCGAGCAGCGGGTTGGCGATCGCCGCTTCCGCCGCCATCAGCGCGCGGCCCTCGCCGGTCGCCTCGCCGGTACCCATCATCGCCCGGCCCATGCCCTTCATGACGGATTTCACGTCGGCGAAGTCGAGGTTGATCAGGCCTTCCTTGACGATCAGGTCGGTGATGCAGCCGACGCCGGAATAGAGCACGCGGTCGGCGATCACGAAGGCATCGGCAAAGGTGGTCTTGGCGTCGGCGATGCGGAAGAGGTTCTGGTTGGGGATGACGATAACGGTGTCGGCCGCTTCGCGCAGGCGCTCGACACCCTCTTCAGCCATCTGCATGCGGCGCTTGCCTTCGAAGCTGAACGGCTTGGTGACGACGCCGACCGTCAGGATGCCGGCCTTGCGGGCTGCCGCCGCGATCACCGGCGCAGCACCGGTGCCGGTGCCGCCGCCCATGCCGGCGGTGACGAAACACATATGCGTGCCGCCGAGGTGATCCATGATCTCGTCGATCGATTCTTCCGCCGCCGCGCGCCCGACTTCCGGCAGCGAACCTGCACCAAGGCCCTCGGTCACATGCGCACCGAGCTGGATCAACCGCGACGCCTTCGACATCGCCAGTGCCTGGGCGTCCGTATTCGCCACGATGAAATCGACCCCCTGGAGCCCTTCGGTGATCATGTTGTTGATGGCATTGCCGCCGCCGCCGCCGACACCGATGACGGTGATCTTCGGGCGCATTTCGGTGATCGTGGGCTTCTTGAAATCGTTCATGGCTTTGTCTCCTAGGGCGAACGCCGCCAAAACAACGGATCGGGGCGAATCGGGCAGCTGTTATTTTAGGAATTGAAAAAAGCCACGGAGAAGGCAAGAGAAAAGGCTGATGCCACTTTCCACACATGATTTGTCATTTGCCGTTCGAGTGGGATTTCAGTCCTTCGCCCAGTTCGTCGTGGCGACCAAATTAATTCTTTTTATCAATGACTTGCTACATTTCCACATAGGCAACCGCCATTTGCCTCGGATCGAGCCGGCGCCACCCTCTTCTTGCTTCAATGGACCGAAACGGCGCGGCGCATCTCTTCCCACTCTATGTCGACAGGGCGGATCGGCCAATACAAGTGCCAATCGGGGGCAAACGTGAACTGCAAATTGGAGTGCGCCCCTGAGGGTGGACAGATAGGCATGATGAATTGACCGGGCTGGCCGGGTTTCCGAAAGTGGAACCCATGGCAAAACATCGCATTCACAGTATGGAATTCAAACGGCAGGTCGCGCAGGAGTTTGTCGCGGGCGAGACCTTGCATGGCCTGTCAAAGCGCCACGACGTGTCGCGCAACTTGATCCGGATTTGGGTGAGCAAGTATGAGCAAGGTGCGTTCGACGACGACGCTCAGGCCGCCGACCTTATTCAGGAATACGGCCCGGATTGCAGCGCTTGAACGCCTCGTTGGCAAACAGGCGCTGGAACTGGAGTTTCTAAAGGGGGCTCTGAAAAACGCACCGCGGCCGAGAAGCGGAGCTACATCCGCCATCACCGGCCCGCTGGTATCTCCGTCACCGAAGGATGCGAGCTGATGGGTATCGCACGCTCGACCTATTATGACCGCCCGGAAATGCCTGTCGACGATACCTCTATCGTCGAGGCGATGTTTGCCATCTGCGATGAATTTGAATTCTACGGCTACCGTCGCGTTGGTGCCGCGCTACGCCAGCAGGGTTTGGTCATCAACCACAAGAAGATCAGACGGTTAATGCGTCAACACGATCTGCATCCGAAGATTCGCCGCAGGTTCGTCGCCACCACCGACAGCAATCATGATGGCCTGATCTTCCCGAACCTGGCGAAGGACATCGTGCCGACCGGCCCCAACCAGCTCTGGGTTTCCGACATCACTTACGTCGCGCTGCCAACCCGCTTCATCTATGTCGCGGTCATCCTCGATGCCTGGTCACGGTTGATCGTCGGTTACGCCGTCAATCGGAGTATCGACGCGCGTCTGACGGTTGCAGCATTAAAGGCAGCGATAGAGCGTCGGCGGCCGCCATCGGGCTGCATACATCATTCCGACCGCGGTTCCCAATACGCAGCTCAGGTCTACAGGGATGCACTGGCTGGCGGTGGTCTCGTCGGCTCAATGGGCCGCAGGGGGAATCCCTATGACAATGCCAAAGCCGAAAGCTTCATGAAGACGCTGAAGGTCGAAGCGGTGTACCCGATGGCCTATGAAACTTTCGAAGAGGTGACCGAACACCTTCCCCACTTCATCGAGGAGGTTTACAACACACGCAGACTTCATTCAGCGCTCGGCTATCTGAGCCCGCAGCAGTTCGAGGATCAACACATCCGGCAGACTGGCAAAACAGCGGCCTGATCACTGTCCACCCTCAGGGGCGCACTCCAAATGGCGGCCAGATTTGCCCCTCACCCCAGCCCTCTCCCCGCGTGCGGGGAGAGGGAGAACCGAGCGTGCGGCCCCCTCCAATTCTCCGCACGTCCAATTCCATCCCTCTTGCGGAATGCGTCTCGGCGGGTGCCGCAAAGTCCCTTCTCCCCGCCAGCGGGGAGAAGGTCCCGGCAGGGGGATGAGGGGCGGATCACCGCGATAACCCCGTCCCTCGACGGGCGGTCCAAGCCTCAAAGCTCGGCCGCGCCCGCACCCTTTCCAGCCAGCGCTGGACATTCCTGAGATCTCCCGGCACCTCCATGCCGAAGACGTCGCCAAGCCAGGCGCAGACGCCGGCGGTGATGTCCGCGATCGAGAACTTGTCGCCGGCAAGGAACGGCCGGCCATCGGCAAGCTCCCGGTCGAGCCAACCCCATTTCCTCGGCACCGCCTGCCGCTCGGTCTCGGCGAAGGCGGGAAACTGCCTCAGGCGGTCCTTGAAGAAAGCATCGGAATGCAGCGCGACATTGCCGATGGTGCCAAAAATCACCAGCTCGGCCCGCCGGTTCCACATTTCCACTTTGGCACCGCTGACGGCGTCGCTGCCGAAAAGCTGCGGTTCGCGGTGCGTCTCCTCGAGATAGCGGCAGATGGCGACGCTCTCGGTGATGACGGTGCCGTCATCCAGTTCCAGCACCGGGATCTGGCCAAGCGAATTGAGCGCGAGGAACTCGGCCCCCCTGTGCTCCGCCTTGGCGAAATCGACGTCCACCATCGGCAATTCGATGCCCTTCTCCGCCATGAAGATACGCACCCGGTACGAATTCGGTCCCATGCCCTGATAAAGTTTCATCGCTTCCTCCCATCGGCTCGCACGGCATGATTGCCGCCCCGTCGTGATGCAGCCACTTGCCATACCAGTTGTTTTTAGCAACCAGTTTTATTTAACTATATAGTTTATTTCGAGCCGCGGTTGCGCAAGCCGACTGCGTCAAAGTCGCCAGGCGCAAAGGTAACCCGACTTGAACACCGCCGGGCTCCGTGGACTGCTGCTGCAACAGGAGCCGCGCATGCAGATCAGAGCCCTGGCCCTTTCGGCTGTCGCGCTTCTCGGCGCCGGCGCTTCCCATGCCGCCCTTGCGCCGAACTATCAGCGCGCCAACGAACTGACCGCGATCATCAGCGCCGTTGCCGCAGCAGTGCCGAAATATCCGATCGACAAGATCATCAGCCAGGGGCGCGACCGCTATACGGTGGTCGCCGGCAAATGCACCGTCATCGCCCACATCGTCGGCCTGCCGGCAGAGCCGGGGCTGGTCGGACCAAGACAGTTCAAGGTGGAGCTCGACAGACCGCGTTGCGATTGATGTTTCTGCCTGCCTGTCGACCCGGCGCAGATGCTGCCGACCGTCGGTCGCGATCGGCGCTTATCCTATGCCCTCAAAGCCGCCAGCTGCTGGCAATCGCGAAGGTCGCTTTCTGTCCAACAGGAATGGCCGTGCCGCCATAGGCCTTCAGTGCCTGCCCGTCCGGCAGCGCCAGCGTCAGCGCAAAGCGTTCGCCCTCGTAGACGCAAGCCTTGACCTCGAGCGCGATGCCGTCGGCGGTGAGCCGCACATGCTCGGGCCGCACCAGCACGTCGCGACGAAGGCCGCTGTCGGTGGAGCCGATCGCCTGGCGGAGCATCGGCCACTCCAGCGCCCTCGGCGCGCCCTCTGGTAGTGGTAGCCTGAGGATCGAGCCGCGGCCGATCAGCCCGCCGACAACACTGCCTTCCGGGCGGGTATAGATTTCCGCCGGCGGCGCCAGTTGCACCAGCCGCCCCTCCGACATCACAGCAACATCGGTCGCCAGCGCCATCGCTTCCGACTGGTCGTGCGTCACATAGACCATCGTTGCGCCGGAGCGCTCATGGAAGATGCGGAAGGTCTCCTCCATCGATTTACGCAGGTGCTGGTCGAGATTGGCGAGCGGCTCGTCGAGCAGCACCACATCGGGCGACGTCACCAGGCAGCGCGCCAGCGCCACCCGCTGCCGCTGTCCGCCGGAAAGGGCCGCAGGTCGGCGCTCGGCATAATCGGTGAGTTTTACCAGCGCCAGCGCCTCGCCGACGCGGCTGCGCCAGGTCTCGCCGGAAATGCCGCGCACCTTCAGGGGATAGCCGACATTTTCCGCCACGGTCATATGCGGCCAGAGCGCATAGGACTGGAACACCATCGCCATGTTGCGCTTTTCCGGCGGCAGCGCCCGCGAGGCATCCGATAGCCGGCGCTCGCCATAGTCGATCGAGCCGTCGGTCGGCTGCTCGAAGCCGGCGATCATGCGCAGCACCGTGGTCTTGCCGCAGCCAGATGGCCCAAGCAGCGCCAGAAACCCGCCTTCGCGCACCGTCAGCGACACGTCGGAGACGGCAGGACGACCGCCGCCGAAATCCTTGGTCAGGTGATTGAGGATCAGTTGCGCCACGGCAGCACGCCTTCCGGTAGATAGTTTGCAAGGGCCTCGAGCGCCGCCATCAGTACCATCACCATGATGACGACCAGCACCGAGAGCGCCGACGCCAGATCGGATGAGCCGCTGTCGTCGAAGTTGAAGATCGCCACCCCCAGCGTCTGCGTACCCGCCGACCACAGCAGGGCTGAAACCGTCAGCTCATTGGCGGCTATCAGAAAGACGAGGATGATCGAAGCGCCCGCCGCCGGCGCCACCAGCGGCAGGATGACGTCGCGCATGCGTCGGAAGAAACCGGCGCCCGACAGCCGCGCCGCCTCCTCCAGCGATGGGTCCATCTGCAGGAAGGCGCTCATAACCGGCTTCAGGCTGACGGCAAGGAACGAGGAGAAATACGCAATCAGGATGATCCAGATGGTGCCGTAGAGCGATACCTTGAGGATCGGCAGCGGCGCTGCAAAGGTGAGGATGAAAGCAACCGCCAAAACAATGCCGGGCAGCGCATAGGGAATCTCGATCAGGATGCCGATCGTGCTTGAAAGCGCACCCTTGCGCCGGTTCATGAGATAGGCGGCCGGCACCGCGACGACGAGCAGCCCGAGCGCCGCCGTGCTCGCCAGGAACAGCGAATTGCCAAAGGCGCTCAGCGTCATCGTCTGGCGAAAGAGAATTTCTTCATAGGCGCGCAGCGAGACGGTCTGAAGGTTGAGCGGCACGCCATAGGCCGGAACCAGCGAGCTGGCGATCAGCGCCGCCAGCGGCGCTACCAACACCAGAAACAGGATCGCCGAAAGCGCCAGTTCGACAGCCACACGAAAGCGCCCGAGCGAAAAGGCGGCGCTGGCGCCGGAAAGGCCGATGATGCGGTAGTCCCTGCCCGCCAGCGCGCGCTGTTGAAGGATCAGCCCGGCGGCCGCGATCACAGCGATCAGGCTGGAGAGCAGCGCGATCTCGCCGAAGGTGCCGGTGCCGAAGCTCGCGAGCCGCGTGTAGATCAGCGTCGGCAGCACCGAAATCCCGGCGGGAATGCCGAGGATCGCCGGAATGCCGAAATTGCCGACGCCGGAGACGAAGGCGATTGCGGCACCGGCGATCAGCCCGGGGGCGGCCAGTGGCGCAACGATATCGAGAAGGACGCGAAACGGCGACGCGCCGGAAAGTCTTGCCGCCTCCACCCCGTCGCGCGGCGACGCAGCCAGCCCCGCCTTCAGCGCCAGGAACACCAGCGGCGCGTGCTGCACCCCGAGAAGCAGAGAGATGCCAAACAGCGAATAGAGCGGCTGCGGGCTGCCGAGCGGCGGTGCGATCCCCAGCGTTTTCAGGAGCGGGCTTGCCGGCCCGGTCATCTCCACCCAGGCAAGGGCCGTCACCTGCGGCGGGATCATCATCGGCAACATGAAGGCAAAACTCAAAAACAGTTTGCCCCTGACATCGGTGAGCGCCACGGCAAAGGCAAAGAGCGCGCCGATCACAAGCGAGATCAGCATGCCGCCTGTCGCCGTCACCAGAGTGTTGCGGATGGCCGCATAGGTCGCAGGCTCGGTCAAGACAGCGATGGAATTGCCATTGATCACTCCCGCAAAGCCGGCTTTGGCGAGGCTGATGAGCGGCAGCGCGCAGAGGAAGAAAAGGCAGGCGAGCACGAAGGGCACCAGCCAGCGCGGCTCGCCGGCGGGCGAAGCACCCGGTCTCGCGCGACCCGACCCTGGCTCGCTTGACCTCACCCGCCCCGGACGCTGCAGCCCCGCAATGGGAAAGCGCAGCCAGCGGTGCCGGCTGCGCATGGTTTCACCCTGTTCGGACATTCAGGCGATCAGTTCGTACCGAAGATGCCGGAGAAGGTCTTGAGGTCGGCGTCGGAATTCTTCACGGCCGAAGCAGCATTGATCGGCAGAACCTTGATCGTCTCGCGCGCCGGATAACCTTCGGGCAGCGCCACGCCGTTGCGTGCCGGGATATAGCCCATCTTCACCGCCGTCTTCTGGCCCTCCACCGAGATCAGGAAGTCGACGAATTTTTTGGCGGCGTCAGGGTTCTTGGCGGTCTTCAGGATGCCGACCGGCTCGGTGACGGCGGAAACGCCCTCGGCCGGGAAGACGAACTCGACCGGCGCGCCCTTGGCCTTCTCGCGGATCGCCATGAAGTCGACGATCATGCCGTAGGCCTTCTCGCCGGTGGCGACCGCCTTCAGCACGCCGCCATTGCCGCCGGCAGCCGTGGCACCGTTTTCGGCCAGCGCCTTGTAATAATCCCAGCCGAGGCCGTCGATGCCGGCAAGCGTCTGGGCGTGGATGAGGGCCGCACCCGAGGTCAGCGGGCTCGGCATCGTCACCAGGCCTTTGGCGTCGGCCTTCGCCAGATCCTGCCAACCCTGAGGCTTCGTCGAGGCCGAGGTGTTGTAGATGATGCCGGTGGTGATCATCTTGGTGGAGTAATAGGCGCCGTCGGCGTCATAGAGCGCCGCGTCGTAGTTGGCCGCTTCCGGCGACTTGTAGGCGAGCAGCTGGCCGGCTTCCTTCAGGCGCTGCATCGTCACGGTGTCGGCGATCAGAAGCACGTCGGCAACCGGGTTGCCGGCCTCGATCTCGGCCATCAGCTTGGCCATCAGCTTCGTCGTGCCTTCGCGCACCCACTCCACCTCGACACTGGGATTGGCCGCCTTGAAGGCGTCGACCGTCGCCTGCGCATCCTCGTTCGGCTGGCTGGTGTAAAGCACCAGGCTCTCGGCAAAGGCGGCGGTGGAAAGCAGCGAAGCGACAAGCGCGCCGGCAACGACGGAAACAAACGATTTCATCGGCATATCCTCGGTTCAAGATGGCGCCGAGCCTTAGAGCCGGTGTTTTACAGGGGTGTGACAGGGCCGCCGGCTGACACACCCTTGACAGCACCGGCAAGCCGCGAAATCGTGCGCCCCAAACGGATGGAGAATTGTGATGGATACTTTGCTGAAAGTGGCCGGCGCTCTGGTCATCCTGGTATCGGCTGGCGCGGCCGTTGCCGTAACCCTGCCGTCCTTCGGCGCACCGGCGGTGATGTGGGCGCTGCAATGGGCGCTTCCGGGCATCGGCATCGGCATCGCCCTTGCCGCCTTCGGCTCGATGCTCGGCCAATTGAAGCGCATTCGCCTTGCCGCCGAGCGCCAGGCCGATCTGTTCCAATCCATTCTGGAACGCCGTCAGCCCGCGAAATAACGGTACCGCTTGCGATCGGCGACGACCCTATCCCGCAGCCATCGGGTGAGACCGTGGGCTCTCGCCGCAGGTCTCTTCGACGTGCGGGAAACACGTCACGCCCATAGACAGGCAAACACGTTTCCAGCTTGGCCGCGGCGAAGATGGCGGCAAGGCTCAAGCGCAACCATCTGCTCACCACCCTTCAAAGGTGCAGCACGCACCCCGCCTGCGGGCCTGCCAGAAAAAATTCGCGAAAAAATCTGCGTCGATGTCACAGGGGCCAATCCTGGCTCGTCATGTAGTCGGAACCAACGAAAGGAAACGGAACCATGACTGCCAAGATCGACCTTTTCGCCGCCGCTCCGCAACTGATGAAGAGCTGGACCAGCGTCTCTATGTCCGTCGCCGCCAGCCTCGAGTCTGATCTCATCGAACTCGTCAAGATCCGCGCATCCCAGATCAACGGCTGCGCCAACTGCATCAACATGCACACCCAGGAAGCGCGCGCCAAGGGCGAGACCGAGCAGCGTATCTACCTGCTGTCGGCCTGGCGCGAAGCCCCCTGCTATTCCGAACGCGAGCGCGCCGCGCTAGGCTGGACCGAGGCGCTCACTCGCCTGTCGGAGGGCCATACCCACGAAAGCGCTCGTCAGGCTCTGCAGAACCATTTCACCGAGGAGGAGCAGGTGAAGCTCACGCTCATGATCAACGTCATCAACGGCTGGAACCGCCTGGCCGTCGGCTTCGGCCTCTGGATCGAGCCGGCAGCGGCAAAGGCAGTCGCCGAGGTCGCCGCCTGATGACGGGCAACGCCCAGCTCGACGCAGCGGCCGGTTTCGACCCGCTGCGTCCGAAACTCATGCGCGTTGCCTATCGCATGCTCGGCTCGGTCGCCGACGCCGAGGACATAGTGCAGGAGGCCTTCATCCGCTGGATGGGGGCCGACCGCTCCGCGGTGCGCGAGCCCGAAGCGTTCCTGCGAAGCACCGTCACCCGGCTCTGTCTCGACCAGCTGAAGTCGGCGCGGCGCCAGCGCGAGACTTATGTCGGCCCCTGGCTTCCCGACCCCGTCGTCGAGGAGGAACCGGAAGAGGACGTCACCCTGCCCCTGATGCTCGCTCTGGAGCGCCTGTCGCCGCTCGAGCGCGCCGCCTTCCTGCTGCACGACGTCTTCGGCCTCAGCTTCGAGGAAGTCGCCGCGACGATCGAGCGCGACCCGGCCGCCTGCCGCCAGCTCGCCGCCCGCGCCCGCACCCATGTCCGCGAGGCGCGGCCCCGCTTCCATGTCGAGCAGGCGCGCGGCGTCGAACTTGCCGAAGCCTTCTTCACCGCCTCGCGCAGCGGCGACCTGAAGACGCTCGGCGCCATGCTCGCCTCCGATGTCAGCATCCACGCCGACGGCGGCGGCAAGCGCCCCGCAGCGATGCGCCCCATCCTCGGCTTCGAGGCGGTTCTCGGCGTGCACGAAAAACTGGCGGTCGCCTTCCGCACGCAGATCTCGACGCTCGTGCGCTCCGGCTTCATCAACGGCCTGCCCGGCTTCGTCACTCGCGAAGCCGACGGCGAACTGCAGTCGACAGCACTAGAGATCGAGGACGGTAAGGTCGTGGCGATCTACATCGTGCGCAATCCCGACAAGCTGGGGCATCTGCACTAAGAGCATTTCCAGGAAAAGCGCGAAGCGGCTTTCCGTCAGGAAATGCTAAAAAACAGAGAGATAGAGCGTTTTCGTCTAAATCGGAAACGTTCTACAGCGCCGCGCGTCTTAGGTCGCTGTAGCACTTTGAATTGCTGCATGTTTTTGTCCTTAAATCGAATAGGATCTAAGGATAAAAACATGCAGTAGGAGTTGTGGATCGCATGCTCGGACGTGGTCACGCCGGCCGATAAATCTGCGCCACCGAGCCCCCCGGAAACGCTGTTGAGCTGATCAGCTTGAGGCGCTTTGGCGGGGCGACGTCAGAGAAGATCGGCAAACCCCTGCCGAGCACCACCGGATGCACCAGCAGGGCGTATTGATCGACCAGACCTTTCGCGATGAGACTGCGCGCGAAGGCGGCGCCGCCGTGGGCGAGGATCGGCTTGCCGTCCCGGGACTTCAACCTGGCGATCTCGTCGGCCAGATCGCCGCTCGCCACATAGGCCTCACTCCAACTGTCCGCGCCGGGCTGCAGCTTCCCCGAATGCGTGCTTCCCGCGTCGGTCCGGGCATCTTCGAGCGCCCTGGTCGCTTCAGCCGCTTTCAGGACCGCCGGCCCTTGTTTTGAGAAGACGGCCTTCGGAATCCGGTTCATCGGCGGCGCGAATACCTGTGTGGAGGTCGGCCAAAATGCCGCCATGTCCTTAAAGGTGCGGCTGCCCATGATGTGTAGGCTGGCGTTCCCCACCGTCTCCACCGACCAGGCAATGGCCTCTTGATCGCCGCTGAACACCCATTCGATTTCGCCCTCGGGCCCGCCGACAAAGCCATCGAGCGACACGGACATCTTCAGGATCAACTCTCTCATTGCTTCTTCCTCACGCTGGTCCGACCCAAGGACGGGCGAGATCAATCGGTTCCGACAATTCGCATTCGCCAAGCCGAAAAAATCTCGACCAACTCCGTGTCGCTTCTTCGGCCTGCGCAGGACGATCGGAATTACCGGTTGAGCGCAACCGGTATGGTTCCTGTTGCCGCGCCTCGGTCACCCACGCCGCCATTGTCCCGTGGCCCGTTAGCGGCTCCCAGGAAGGGCGAAACGATTTCCCGTCAGGAAATGCGTAAAAACAAGGGCTTAAAGCGCAGAAGGCGAATCTGAAAGATCGCGACGTGTATCAATGCATGTCGCGCAAAAGCGTGCAGCGGTGTTGCGGGAAACCGTGTCGTCGCGCGCTCATCGTCTCGGGCCGAGGCCATCGAGCAGGAAGTCGAGGCCTTTCCTGAAAGCACCGTCCCAGTCGTTATCCAATAGCAGACGAGAGCGTTCAATCGTCGGGTAGTGTTCGCTGAGACCTGCAAGGCGCTGCTGCCCGGCGGCCCTGTCCTCGTCCGAGAGGTCGAAGCTCGCCCGAGTGATGGTAGCGCCCATCACATAGTTCCAGAGCGACCATATCGCGACGTTCAAGTCCGCGTCCGAAACACCGGCTCCCGACAGGGTCCTGCTCAGGAGTTCCAGGCGATTGAGCATGTTCGGGCCGAGCGCCCGGCGCGGCAATAGCGATGCCGACCAGGGATGGCGCAGCATGACGGCGCGCCAGTCTTCGAGCATATGAACGACGTCCCCGCGCCAGTCTTGAGCCTCGACCCTATGCGACGGCCCGCGATATTCGAGCACCGCGTCGAGCGCCAGATCAAAGACCTCGTCCTTGTTGCCGACATGCCAATAGAGGCTCATCGCGCCGGCGCCGAGGCGATCGGCCAGCCGACGCATCTTCAATCCGTCGACCCCTTCGGCATCAAGCAGGTCTACCGCGGTCGCCACGATCCGTTCCAGGGAGAGCGGCGCTTCACTGCGTGGCTCCTGCACAGGCTGGAGTGACGCAGCCTTCCGCTGAGGCCGTTTGCTCTGAGTGCCGCTGCGTTTGGCTGCCATCGTTTTTCCTTGCTGATCAGAGCGTCGTTTTAAGCCGACAATCCGCCGAATGTCGATCCTGACCAATTGACGCGTACGTTGTACGATGCAATTTAATCGTACAACGTACGAGTCAATCGCATCGGCAATGCGTTCAAGTTCAATCCTGCAGGCCGTGAGCGTCGGTTGCTCACGGTCCTCTCGGAGCCAAGAGAAAATCATGTCACGCGACAGCAAGCATCTGCTTATCGGAGGGCTAATCATCATGAGCATGGCAGTTCCCACTGCGACGACAGCGAATGAGAATGATCTCAAGCTGACCATCGTCAATCCGCAAAACCTCTACGACCCGACGCCGAACGGCTACAGCACGGCGGTGATCGTGCCCCGTGAAGGCCGGGTTGCCTACATCTCCGGACAGGGCGGCCAGGACAGCACCGGCGCCCTGTCGCCCGACTTTGCCGTCCAGGTCAGGCAGGCCTACGCAAATCTGCGCACCGCCCTCGATGCGCTCGGCGCCAAACCGGATCAGGTCGCCAAACTCACGGTCTTCGTGGTCGATCACGACATGTCCAAGCTCGAGGTCCTGACCAAAAACGTCAAGGAAATGTTCGGCGCGTCCCTGCCGGCGCAGACGCTGATCCCCGTCCCCAAGCTTGCCATCGACCCCATGCTCTTCGAGGTCGAAGCCGTCGTCATGCTGAAATAGCGGCGGCGACGCATGAGGCGCGATTGGCAACTGTGTGAGCGGATACCAATGGGTACTTACGGGGACCGTCGTCGCGCCAACAGGCACGCAACTGCTCTAAGAGGCGCGTCTGCGGAGATTCTTCCATGCTTCAGCGCGCGCTCACGTCGTCGCGCCGTTTACGGCCCAGCAATGCCGGGACGTCAGGCTGCACGCCGGTCGCAAAGCGATCGGCGTCAAACTTGCGAGTCGATCGGCAGGAGTTTCACGAGGTCGGCGATGAGCCGCCGGCGGAATCCCGTTTCGGGCTCGTCGCCGTAGCTGACGATCTCGCCGTCCCGCACCGTCTTCCAGACGATCGCGCCATTAGGATCAAGGAAGACGTGGTAGCTGTTGGCGGGCGCGACGCCGGTCGCCATATAGGCCGTCAGCCTCGAGGCAAGCTCCGAACTCTCGATATACAGGCCGGCTTCCGTGTTGATTACCGCGGATCGCGGGTCGAGGTTGAAACTGCCGATGAACACGGCCTTGTTGTCGAAGACCATGGCCTTGGTGTGCAAGGCCGCCCGCGACCGCCCGGAATGGTGCGACCAGCCTGACCGGAATGCGTCGGTGTCCGCGCGCAGTTCGTAGAGCTCCAGGCCGTTCTCGAGAAGGCGCCTGCGGGTCTTGGCATAGACCGAATGCGCGGCGATCTGGTTGTTCGAAGCGAGCGAGTTGGTCAGCACGCGCACCCGAACATGGCGCTCGTGCAGCGCCTTGACGATCGCCTGCGCCCCGGCGGGCAAGGCGAAATAGGGCGCCTCGACGAGCAGTTCCTCCTTCAACTCGGTGACCCGCCCGCGAATGAAGGCGGTAACGTCGTCGGCCGCCTTGCCGCTGGCGATTGCTTCCGGGTCGTCGGCGATGATCCGCCCTGGCGCCCACACGAGACCGTCGCGCAGCTCGGCGCTCCGGGTCGCCAGCTCGCCGAGATCCTGGTCGATCGGATAGGGGTATTCGGCGGCGGCAATCTCCTGGCGCAAGCGGGTCAGAATGGCGTCGAGATCGGCGGCGCCATAGGTGCGCTTGACGATGGTCGCGATCGGCCTCGTCGAGGCGCTGTTCCAGTATCGGTCGAACACCCCCGACAGATCGTCCACAACGGGCCCGACCGCCAGCACATCCAGATCGCGAAAATTGGCGACGGTGTTCACGCCATAGTAGTCGTCGCCGATATTGCGGCCGCCAACGATCGCCGCCGAATTGTCGGCCACCATCAGCTTGTTGTGCATGCGGCGGTTGACCCGGCGGAAGTCGACAAGGAAGTCTAGCCTGGACCACCTCCGGTTCTTGGTCGGGTTGAACAGACGGATTTCGACGTTGGGGTGGGCGTCGAGGGCAGCTTTGACCTGATCACTGGCCTTGTAATAGGGATCGTCGACCAGGAGCCGCACCCTGACCCCGCGATCGGCCGCCCGCATCACCCGGTCGACGATGATCCGGCCGGTTGTATCGCCGTCCCACACATAATACTGCATGTCGAGATGTTTCTCGGCCAGGTCGGCCAGCGCCAGACGCGTGATGAAGGCATGTCGCGCCTCGCTCAAGAGGCTAAAGCCGGAGAGGCCAGGATGCGCGGCAGCGGCCGGGCTGAAGAACTGGCTCAACCGGGTTAACGCGGTATGCTCGAACCCCGTCATGGCCTTCATCTCTGGTTAGCGGCGGCGGCGCCTAACGCATGTCGCGCAAAAGTGCGCCGCGGTTTTGCGATAACGACATGCGTAAAAGCAAGAACTTAGAGCGCGGCAAGCGAATCCTAGAGATTGCTACGCGCTTTAGCCCTCTTCAAGAAGCTTCATGATCTCCGCCTTCATCGTCGCGTCGTCTTGGGAGGCGAGAATCGATTGATGTAGCCGGTTTTGCGCAGATCGAATTCGACCAATCCACGTCGCCAGAGTTGACCAATCTCGGTATCGACACGTCGGCAGTCGACCCAGTCATCGCTCTGGACGCACCCAATTTGGCGTCAGGGAAAATGCGCCAATGGACAGTGGGCGCGGCATGTTTTCCCCGTCTATATTGGGCTGAAACGATAACACGGTTCAGATGCAATGTCGTCACCGTTCACTGTGGGCGGTGCGAGCGAGGGTGCCGACTGGGGGATGATGGCGATTCGCGGCTGGCGATCGTCGTGCAGCGAAGGTGACGGGATCACGCGGCGAGATCAATGCGCTTGCTGAGCGAGGCCTCGGCGCTGCCCTCCCTTCCAGCCGAACTCAATGACTTTTCCGCTCGATGCAGGAAGGAGGCGAGGCTGAAATTGTCGCAAGCCACCGCTCGCTGTCCGCCCCCTTTTATCAAAATACTAACGCCCTGGTTGCTAAATGGACGAACGCGCTCGCTCTCGTTACCGGTGGGATCTTCTGCCGCAGGAGTGGCCGGTTGCCGAGGTGCCGATAGCCATGTGGCCATTCGAAGATGACGTGTATCCGGAAGGGTATTTGCTGCCTGTGGATGTGACCGGGACACCACTGCGATGGAGGGACTTCGGGCGGCGGCACGGGGTTGCCGTTCTGCATTATGGGCACTACGGGCTGTTCGCCGCCGACAATGTCCGGCTGCCGGATGGTACGCGCGGTCGGGTGCGCCTTGCGCCCCAAGGCCCTCATTGGCGGCGACCGCTCAACGATCATAATCGCGCCTGGTCCAGCGCCGCCGTGGCAATCCCGGTCCACTGGCGTTGGGGCACGCTGACGATAGGCCCCGACGATGTCGTGTTTGAGGACGATCAATCGTTGCCGGAGTACATGTTGCAAGGCCGCAACGAACGCCTCGATTACGATCTCTGCCAAAGTTCCGAGATCCGAAACCTCGCCCTGACAATGGAAGGGTGCAACGCGCTTTACGGCTTGCTCGTTGAACGACATTGGGCGCGTTCTCCCGACGATGAGAGCTGCTCATATACGCGGAAAGGCGCGGCCAGGCTGCTTGCAAAAATTCGCGGCCTCGGCGAGACATTCTATGATTTCACCAGTCCGGGCTGGCTGTGTTACCGGGGCTATGCGGCCGAGCACGAGAGGATAAGCCGTCAGCTCGAACGGCTCGGTTGGCACGATGTTACCGAGAAACCCGCCTCCCTGTCGGCAGACGGAGCTGGTGCGTCTGACGGGATGCCGGAGCTTCTGCGAACAATGGCGCTTTTCGTTGTCGGCACCATGGTCGCCTTTTTCATCCTGCTCGCCATCACAATACTCGCCCCGGTCTAGCGCGCCGCCACAATCTCTGCCTCCCTATCCAGCGGATAGATCGGCCGGCGCACGCGTTTGAATGCCCGTGCCCCGATATTGGCGGTGCTCAGACCATCGGCGTCGACCTCGATGATATCAGACGCGATCGGGCCGAAGGCGGCGCGGAAATGTTGCTGCGACTTGACGACGACGATGTCGTAGCGGGCGGGCTCGATGCCGACGGCGCGAAACAGGTTCTGGTCGAGCAGCTGCTGCCGCTCGCTCGAAATCAGGATGTCGATGCCTGAGACATGGAAGCGCACGCTTGGGCCGAGCGACGCCGGCAGGCCCTGGAACATCGGCCCTTCGAAGATGATCCGGCCATCGGAGATCGCCTGCACCGTGCCCCTCACCCGGATCGGCCCGCCGCCGACCGCAGGGTCGATCTTGCAGCCGAGCGTCACCTCCCGCTCGGCGCCGAGGCCGGCTTCGATCAGTTCGGCCACCACAGCTGGGTCGCACATCGCCCCGAAGGCTGCGTTTTCGACACCCGCCTGCAGCAGGCCTGTGAGCAGGCAGGTGGAATCGCTGTAGGCGCCGCAGCCGGGATTGTCGGAGAAATCGGCGATCACCAGCGGCCCGGGCTCGCGCTTGGCCGCGAAATGTTTCGCGATGGCGCCCGGCAGCGCGGCAAGCGGCAATTGCTGGTCCTGATGCTCGCGCCGCCGCCAGATCTCGTCGCAGAGCCGCTCGGCGTGCGCAATGGCATCGGCGTCGGCAACCCGCGCCTTGTCGTAGCAGATCACGGCAGAAGGTCCGGTGTTGTGGATGTCGGCGTCGTAGAAGCCGGCATTGATGGAGGTCGCAAGGATCCCATTCTCCTCAGCGATGGCATCGGCGATCTCCAGGAGTTCGGTCATGGCGCAGGCATGGGTCGTGCGGCCGTCGTTGCAGCCATTGATCATCGGCGGCTGGCGGATGGCGATGGCGGGCGTGATCTCCCTGCGCATCGCCGCCTCCAGCAGCGCGCCGGCCTTGTGGCCGCACTCGGCCATGTCGACATGCGGATAGGTGCGGAACGACACGGCAATGTCCAGCAGCGCGGCCATGTCAGGCGCGGAATTGGCATGAAGGTCGAAGGTGGCAGCGATGGGCAGATCGGACCCGACGATGCCTCTGACCGTCTCTAACAACTGGATCTGCGCATCGTCGGCCGTTTCGGTGCACATGGCGCCGTGAAAGACGATGAAGACGCCGTCGAGTTTTTCGCCGTTGAGCGCCGCCGTCACATCTTCGACGAAGCGCAGCCGCGTTTCCTCGTCGACCCTTCCGCCGGGCTCCGCCCGCGCCGCCACCGTATAGACCGACTCCCAGCCATAACGATCGCAACAGTCGATGAAGCCGCCGATTTCCGAATTGGTGCCGCGGCAATTGTCCTCGATCGCCGCGCCCTTGAAGTAGTGGCACATCTGAAAATCTTTAAAGCCGGTCTTCAGCTTCGAGAACGTGTTGGTTTCCTGGTTGAACTCGAGAACGGCGACCTTGAAGCTCATCGCATGCACTTTCATGTTGGGACTGGGAGAAAATCGAGGAAACGGGCGCCGGGGAAGCGCGAACACCCCGGCGCCGCGCCCACCGCTTGCCGCGCCCTGCGCTGAGCGCAACGCACAACACGCGAATTCCTTGTGAGAGGCGTGCAACACACCCTGACCCTCTCCCCGCAGGCGGGGAGAGGGAACGAGGCCGCCACGCGCGCATCACCTTGCGCACTCATTCACTGTTGCGAACGTTGCGGGCGCGGCAGCGACGCCGTCACCTTGTCGTGACAGAAGAGAAAGCTGAGAGGGCTGGCGGCTGTTGGGGTTGCGAGCGGGTGCCGCAATGTCCCTTCCTCCCGCATGCGGGGAGAAGGTGGCCGGCAGGCCGGATGAGGGGCTTCGATGAGCCAATAACGATCCTGCTCTAGCCCCTCGCCTCACCGGAAATATTCGGTCGTGCTCTTCGGCCGCGCCATGATGTCGAAGTCGAAATACTGTTTGCGGATCTTCTCGTAGGTGCCGTTCGCCATGATCGCCTCCAGCCCGGAATTGAGCTTGGAAAGCAGCGCCTCGTTGCCCTTGCGCACCGCCATGGCGTTGCCCTGGGCGGTGTCGAGAATGAAGCTGTCGCCGACGAAATCGCAGCAGCCGCTGTCGTCCTTGGCCAGCCAGTCGGTCAGCGCCATCTGCCCTTCGAGGATCAGGTCGAGGCGGCCGTTGGCCATGTCGAGAAACACTTCGCTGAGCGTTGGATAGAGTTTTATCTCGCTGTCGGGAAAGAACTCCTGCAGCGCCTCGACCGCCACCGAGCCGGACTGCGTGCCGATCACCTTGCCCTTCAGCGCCTCCGGTGAAACTTGCGCCAAGCCCAGGTCCTTGCGGGTGATGAAGCGCATGGCGTTGAAGTAGTAGGGCTTGGTGAAGTCGACTTCCTTCTTGCGGTCCTCGTTGATCGCCATCGAGGCGATCATCACGTCGAACTTCTTTGCCTGAAGGGCGGGAATGATGCCGGACCACTCGTTGGTGCTCCACACGCATTCCATCTTGATCTCGGCGCAGACCGCCTGGCCGATATCGTAGTCGAACCCTTTGATCTCGCCGCTCGCCGTCACATAGTTGAAGGGCGCATAATCGCCTTCCGTGCCGATCGCCAGCTTGTCCGCCGCAAGGCTGGTGCCAGCCATCGCACAGGCGAAGAACATCGCTGCCGCACTCATGAACTTCTTTTGCAACTCGTTCCCTTTATTGTTCTTCTCGGCGCCTCCCGGAATATCGCTCGCAAAGCCGCACACCGGGTTACACCCAATGCGGATTTCGCTTGTTATTCCGTAAACTTGCTGCCGATCGTTGTTGCATTTTCGCTTTATTATTCATCGACAATGGGGGATGCGGCAGCGCTTCGCAATGTCAAAGAAATAATCCCAGCCATCCAAAAAATTCATATATACCTGAGCGATTGAACCGCCTTCCGGAGAAACCCATGCGCGATCTGCCGAGCCTGAAATCCCTGCGCGCCTTCGAAGCGGCGGCGCGCAATGGCAGCCTCACGGCGGCGGCAAACGAGCTCTGCATCGGCCAGGGCGCCATCAGCCACCAGATCCGAATTCTCGAAGACAATCTCGGCCTCAGCGTGTTCGTCCGGAAGCAGCACGGCGTCGAACTGACGCCCGAGGGTGCCCTGCTCTTTGCCTCCTGCAACCGCGCCTTCGACGATCTCGAAGGCGTCGTCCAGCATATCCGCCCGCGCAACACCCAGAAGATCCTGCGGGTCAAGGTCGGGCCGTTCTTTTCGATGAAGCTGATTGCGCCACGCATCTCTGAGTTTCTGGCCGAAAATCCCGGCCTGCAGATCCACCTCTCCCACCTCGAAACCAACACGCCCGCCTCCGGCACCGCCGACGTCATCATCGACTATTGCCTGCACCCGCCACCCGCCCGGTTTTCGCAGCGGCTCTTGCGCGAGCGCCTGGTGCCGGTCTGCGGCAAAGCCACTTGGGAGGGGCAGGCCGACAAGCACGATCTTCTCTCGGGCAACCGCCTGCACTATCGCGGCCTTCAGGAATGGCAGAGCTGGATCGCCTCCTCCGGCCTCCGGCTTTCGCCCAGCCGCCAGGACCTGATCTTCGACGACCAGCACATCATCCTCGAGGCGGTCAAGGAAGGACAGGGCGTCGCCCTCGTCGACCGCACTATGGTCGAATATGAGCTCAGAACCGGACAGATCTGCCTGGTGCACGACCACTATTACGAACCGGCAGAGACCTACCAGTTCGTCTGCCAGGAAGAGCTGTTCCGTACCAAACCGGTGACCAAGAGCTTTCTCGGCTGGCTGCTGCAGGAAATCGACGAGCGCCAACGCCGCTATGCCGAGATTGCCCCGGCCGGCTCCGCTGGCTAAGGCGCGGAGTGGCCGTGACGGGGCAACCGTACCGCTCCGCGACCACTATGCAGCCGACGCGATCTCACCCTCGGGATGACGACGTCGCTGGGCCGGCGTCAGGCAGCGAATGCCCATACCGCAGACCGAGAACCAGGGGCACGGCGATCGCATAGATGACGACGACCGTAAGCCAGATTGCACCGGGCCATTGCTCCCGGACGACGAAATAGAAGCTTGAGAACGCCAGCGGCGCCACGATCGAGGCGAGGCTGACGGCCGACGTCAGCACGCCCTGGAACTGGCCCTGCTGGTCCTCGTCGACCTGCCGGGTCGCCAGGGATTGCAGCGCCGGCGTGCCAATGCCGCCAAGCGCGAAAACCGCCATGATCGCGAAGATCATCCAACCCTCTGTCGCAAACGCCATGACAACAAGCGCAAGACAAACGCCAGCGATGCCCGTCAGGATGGTGGCGCGCTCGCCGAGCAGTTTCACGACCGGACCGGGAAGGAAGGCCTGGGCAAGGGCCTGGCAGACGCCAAAGGCGCCGAGTGAAAGGCCGATCCAGAGCCCGTTCCATTGAAAGGTGTCGCTGCCCCAGAGCGCCCAGCAGGTGCCATAAGCGTCGCCGGTGGCGCTGAAGATGAAGAAGGTGAGGATGACGGGAAAGCAGGCTCTTCACAGAAAACACCCAGCGCAGCGGCCGAAGCGGGTTCAGCGCTGCAAGATCGATCTTCTCCCGGCTCGGCGCGCGCGACTCCGGCAGGATGAAGAACGCCAGCAGCAGATTGAAGCCGTTCAGCACGGCCGCCGCGATGAATGGCAGCCGCAGCCAAGTGTCGCCCAAAACGCCGCCAAGCACTGGGCCGATGATGAAGCCGATACCGAACATGGCGTTGAACAGGCCGAAGCGCCGGGCGCGCTTATCCTCCGGCGAGATGTCGGTGATGTAGGCTGATGCCACCGACATGTTGGCGCTCGTCAGGCCGGCGATCGCGCGGCCGATGAAGAGCATCCAGAGATTGGGTGCAAAAGCCAGGAACAGGTAGTTGATGGCGGCACCGCCAAGCGAAATCAAGAGCACCGGCCGACGGCCCAGCCGATCGCTGAGCGCGCCGAGCACCGGCGCAAAGATGAACTGCATCACCGCGTAAAGTGCGGTCATGATGCCGATATAGGGGGCGACGTTGTCGGCGTGGGTCACCTCCTTGAGCAGCGAGGGCAGGATTGGAAAGATGAGGCCGATGCCGATGGCATCGAGGACAATGGCAGTAAAGATGACGATGAGGGGTCTGGTCATGACAGGTTCCGATGGACGCAAGCATGCGGACGCCGCCAGGCGCCATGAGCTCACGATAAGGCCCGACAGAGGTCAGGCGTTTGATGTTCTGGGAACCGCTGGCCGATCCATACGTCAGGCGTACGGATGGCGTGTGCTTGACCGCCTGGACGTGAATTCGTCCACCTGTTTACTCCGCCACTGAGCGGATCAAGGGAAGCAGTCGCTTTTCGCGATGGGCGATATTTACGCCAGACGATTGCGCGCGGCAAGCCCCCTGCTGCTGGCGCGTGGTGGCTGGCAGCTTCTTGCCAGGCGTCGGTTTGGACCTGGCCCTGCCAAAACGGCGGCACCAATGCGTCCGTCCTAGTCCTGCCTTCTTTTGGAAAGAACGCGCCTCCGGCCCGACAGCGGAGGACTTGCGCGCCATGGCCACGACCCGGCATCCTCGGCTGCCGTGGCTGAAAGCCAGATTGTAGGCCGTTGTGTTGAGGTAGCCGGCTGCGTCTACGCAGAGCCGCCATTTGCCGCGGCTGGTGAGGCCGCAGGCGCCTGTTGCGCTCGCGCGGTCCTCTGAAGGTGGATGGAAGGACAGAGCAACCATCTGACCAGCTCGCGCCGCCCGGCGCGCTTCACGCCAGGCGCGTCGCCCGCGAAAGGGATGGTCTCAGCCGCGGCGCGCCGCTTCGATCGCCGCCACGTCAATCTTCCTCATGGTCATCATCGCGTCGAATGCACGCTTGGCCTCAGCACCGCCTATGGCGAGCGCATCGGTCAGCACGCGCGGCGTGATCTGCCAGGACAGGCCCCATTTGTCCTTGCACCAGCCGCATTCGCTTTCCTTGCCACCGTTGCCGACGATGGCGTTCCAGTAGCGGTCGGTTTCTTCCTGACTGTCGGTTGCGATCTGAAAGGAGAAGGCTTCGCTGTGTTTGAACGTGGAGCCACCGTTCAGGCCGATACAGGCAACACCCGCAACCGTGAATTCAACGACCAGCACATCTCCCTGTTTTCCATCCGGATAATCTCCAGGCGCACGGATCACAGCGCCTACTGCGCTGTCGGGAAAGGTCGCGGCATAAAAGCGGGCCGCCTCCTCCGCGTCCTTGTCGTACCATAGGCAGATCGTATTCTTGGCCATTGTGTCGTCCTCTCACTGTTCGTTGCCCAATCCGGCCTGAACGACTTGAAGTAGGAGGAAAACCGCCTGTCTCCAGCCCGGACACCCAATTTGATGGGAAAAATGAGACAAGCCGGCCAGTTTGCCGAACCGTTTGCCTGGCGCGGCCCGGAGCCTCGCCGCATGGGCCGCCGAGGACTATGCCGGAGCGAAAGCCTGGTCCGTGCGCGACCTACCCAGCCTGCGCCGTCCCATGAGAATGGATCACCGCCTCGGCCTCCTTGCCGTAGAGCTCCTCGAAATGGTCGAAGTTCTTGGAGAAGTAGCCGATCCCTTGCGTTGCCGAACGCAACGCCCGCGCCAGCTCGTCGAGCGCCGAGCCCGGCACCAGGGCGCGAAAAACGTCCCAGCCCTTGGCCGCCTCGTCGCGGTCGAAGCCGAGCACCTGGCCCTTGAAGGTCGAGACAACCGGCACCAGGCTGCCGGAATAGATCGACGGGATGTGGATCTCGACGCGCACCACCGGCTGCATCAGCACGGCGGAGGCCTGCGACAGCGCCTGGCGCACGCCCATCTTGGCAGCAGCCCGGAAGGCGAATTCGGAGCTGTCGACCTGATGGTGCTGGCCATCCGTCAGCGTCACGCCGACATCGATCACCTGAAAGCCGAGCGGCCCCTTCTCCATCGCCTCGCGTGCGCCCGCCTCGATCGCCGGGATGAAGTTGCGTGGCACCGCGCCGCCCTTCACCGTCTCGTTGAAGCTGAAGCCGCCGCCGCGCTGGTTGGGGTGAACACTGAGCTTGACGTCGGCAAACTGCCCCGCCCCGCCCGTCTGCTTGCGGTGGCGGTAGTGCACGTCTGAGGGTTTGAGCACCGTCTCGCGATAGGTCGGGCTCGGCGGCCTATCGGTGACGCCGACATGGAAGACATCGGCCAGCGTCTTGCAGAGATCGCGCAGATGCACCGGCCCCTGCACGCAGATCAGCTGCGCGCCTGTGCCCTCCTCCTGCATCACCTTGAGGCTGCGATCGGTCTCCGCCAGCTTCGCAAGCGTACCGGAAAGCTTGGTCTCGTCGCGCTCGCTGTCGGGCACCAGGATGCGCTCCAGCATCGGCGTCGGCGGCACCGTCCAGTCAGGCGCCTCGGATGCGGCAGTGCCGGTCAGAAGCGCCGGCACCGGCAGGTGGTCGGATTTGACGGCGGCAAAGATCGTGCCAGGCTCCGGTGTCCCTGTGGCAAGCGGTTTTCCGGTCGCCGGGTCCTGCACCGAGCCGACACCGCCGCCGCCGAGTGCCGCACCCTGTTTGATGCCGTTTGAAAGCGCGCGGACAAGCACGGTCTTGCCGACATTCTGGCGGTGATAGGCATGAAAGCTGACGGCAGCGAGGTTCGCTTCGGGAACCTTGCTCGCCTCGCCGAGCCTTTTTCGCAGCGTGTCGACCGGCGGCGCCTCGTGCCTCAGCGCCTTCATCAGCCGCAGGATGCCGTTGCTGTGGCTCGCCGCGCCGACGAGAACAGGGATGATCCGGTTTTCCCTGAGCAGCCGCGAGGAGATGGCATAGATCGTGTCGCTGCCGGGCTCGCGATCCTCGATCAGCTCTTCGAGCAGCCAGTCGTCGAATTCCGAGAGATGTTCGAGCAATTCGGTGCGCGCTTCCTTCTCGCGCTCCAGCGTCGTATCCGGGATCTCGATCAGCGCCGAGGTCTGGCCCTCGCGATAGCGCCAGGCCCGCTCGGAGATCAGGTCGCAGCTGCCGACGATCCTGTCGCCTTCGCGGATCGGCACCTGCCGCAGGATCAGCATGTGGCTGGAATAGTCCTGCAGCGCGGCGATGACATCCCGCAACCGGCCGCGCGGCTCGTCCATGCGGTTGACGAAGATGATGCAGGGCGTGCCCGATGCTTCGATCACCTTGAGATAGGGCGCTGCCAGCACCGCCTCCTCCGGCGCCGGCGAGACGCAGAGCACGCAGGCGTCGCTCGCCAGAAGCGCGTGCTGCGCGTGCGCGAGCGCCTCGGTGCCGCCGGGCGCATCGAGCGCGCACCAGGCTTCCTTGCCGATCTCGAATTCGGTGATGTTCAATCCATAAGGTGACGTGGCCTTTCTGGAGCTTTCCCCCAGCGCAGCCAGTTTTTCCACCAGCGTGGATTTTCCGGTCTGCGAAGGCCCAACTACCGTGAAGCAGCGCATCGGCGATCCTCCCCTGTTGCGGAGCGCCGTGCGTTTCGACGCCCTGCCTTCTATTAAGTCTAGCGCATCTTTTGGGCTTTCAATGGCCTTGGGCAAAAACGGAACACGAACCGTGCTTCAAAGCACGCCACTTGGCGTTCGCAACACTCCAAAAACTGATTGCATAAGTGCATCAGTTTTGCCATAAGTTCCCCAGTAAAATCCGACCCATCAGCGTTGCGCCGGGTTACCGGACGCAACGCCCGCCTGAACCGTCAGCATCGGAGATTGTCCGCATGTCGCTCACGCTTTATCTGCATCCGCTCGCCTCATTCTGCCACAAGGTGCTGATCGCGCTCTATGAGAACGATACACCCTTCGAGCCGAGCCTGGTCGATCTTCTGGATCCCGTGGAGGCGGCCCGTTTCGCTGAGCTCTGGCCGGTCGGCAAGATGCCGGTGCTGCGCGACAGCGCCCGCGATGTCACCATCCCGGAGACGTCCATCATCATCGAATATGTCGATCGCCATTACCCCGGCAGCCAGCCGCTGATCCCCAGGGATAGCGACGCGGCGCTACAGGCGCGGCTCTGGGATCGCTTCTTCGATCTCTACATCCATGTGCCGATGCAGAAGATCGTCACCGACACGCTGCGCGCCCAGGGCGAGAACGACCATCGCGGTGTCGCAGATGCCCGCGCTACGCTCGGCGTCGCCTATCGCATGGCCGACCGGCATTTCGCAATCAACGCCTTTGCCGGCGGTGCCGCCTTCAGCCTTGCAGATTGCGCCGCGGCCCCCGCACTCTTTTATGCCGGAATTGTCGAGCCCTTTGCCGACGCCTATCCGCATCTCTCCGCCTATTTCGAACGGCTGCTCGAACGCCCTTCGATGACCCGCGTGCTGGCCGAGGCGCGCCCCTATTTCCACATGTTTCCCTATAAGGATCTCATGCCCGCGCGCTTTCTTGCCGGGGCCTGAAACGGCCTCGAAACCGCCGCCCGCCGTCGGACGCCGCACCCTAGAATTGTGGTTGCGGCTCGGCCTGCCCGCTGCCTTCCGGGCCGCTGTCCCTCGCCTTCGCCGGCTGCAGAACCTCGAGCGTGCGCACCAGCTCCCAGGCCGCCTGAAGTTCGGTTTCAAACAGCGCGATGCTGACATCGATCGGCTCAAGCCTCGCGCGCGAAGACGGTATTTCCCGGCGGCCGATCTCGTCCTGTACCCGGTAGAGATCGGCGCGAAGCGCATCGACATTCAGTCCGAGCGAGTGCAGCACGATGTTGATCTTGCGTTGCAGGTAGCCCCGCGAACCGGCGCTGAGCTCCGAGCGCAAACCCAGGATCGACAGAAAATTGACGAGGAAGAGATAACCGTCGGCCCCGAGATCGGCCTCAGGATAGCGCGGCAAGGCGCGCAACGTCTCGGAAAAGCGTGGCCGCGAGCACAGGAAGATATCGATCCGGAACGCCGTGTCGATCAGCTCGGTCCATTCCGCTTCATCGAGCGGGCCAAGCTCACTCAGTTCATGGTCAAGGTTGAAATAGGGCATCGAGCGCCTGGCGAGGATGAGCGCCAGCCGGACGGTAGAAGGCGACATCGGCGAGCCGCGCGCGGCTTCCGCCTCCGCCAGGCGCACGATGCCGGCGTCCGGCACGCCCCGTTCGATCTCGCCCCGGCTTGCCAGATATTCGTAGCGCAGCATCGACGTCTGGAGATAGGCGAGCCAGGCAAGCCGCACCTGTCTGGATGCGGCCCAGCGCGCCAGAAGATAGCCGCTGCCGACAACGGGCAAGTTGTAGAGGCGCAGATCGTGCCGCTCGAAGCAATTGTGCTCGAAACCGGCAAAGCTCTCCAGCGACAGTTGGGGGCTTGCCACGTCGCTCACCGCAGGCACTCCTCGATGTCGTCGAGTACCCGGCGATAGCCGGCATCGCTCTTGCAGACATCCGTGTGGTTGCGACGATCAACGGTATAGAACGGCGGATCCTGCGCAAAATCGCCGGGTTCGACGATATTTTCATACTGGCCGATCGTGATCTTGGTCGCGACCAGACATCGCAGTCGGCCCCGCGCCAGCCGCGTCAACGTCCCGGCTTCGATATCCCTTATGAAGTCCGATTTAGGCCGAAGGTCTTCCAGGATCGGTGCCTTGTAGAGCAGGCCGCATCGCAGCGCCGCCAGTATCCCGTGCCCCACCATCATCCCGCCCGCGTTGTGCAGCGCGTTCGATCCCTTGTGAGCAGGCGCAAAGAGCAGAAGCTGGATGTGATCCGCATAGGCGTCGTTGGCGCGGGCGAGATCCAGCGCCACCTGCCGCATGATCGCGCCACCCAGCGAATGCGCCACCACGACGACCCGGTCGTAGATGAAGGGCTGCCGCTGCGCTCCGTAATAGATGTAGCGATTGGAAAATTCGGCCGGCTCGGCCAGCAGCTTGCGAAACAGATCGAGCACCCAGCGACTGATCACACGCGCCCGGCTGCGCACGCTGTCATAACCGAGGAAGAGAACGTCCGCAGAGGAAAAAAGCGCATCCCGCCGGATATAGGCACTGGCATTGTGCCACGTCGCCTCCGCGGCGCCGGTAAAACCGTGCAGGAAAACGACCAGCGTTCCGGGCGTATCGAGGCACCAGAAGGCCGAACTGCCCACGCCGAAATCGATCCGGCCGAGACAATAGTGATTGCTCATTGCCCGCCCTTCCAACGCCTCTCCGCCCGCCATGATACAAGGCATTGCCCGATCAAGCGATGCATCTATTATAAGTAGCATTGCGGCGCCGCACGCGCGGACGTTCTCCCGTTCGACGCGGAGCCGACGCCTCATCCGCACCGTCACCTTGTTCCGCCTCGCTCCGCCCCTAATTTGTCACCCAACAGCAAAGGCCGACACCACAGGGAAGAGGAAAGCCAGATGGAATACCGACTGCTTGGCCGCTCCGGCCTGAAAATCTCGACGATCACCATGGGAACGATGACGATCGGTGGCGGCGGCAAGTTCGCGCAGGTCGGCAGTGTCGGTCTCGACGAGGCGCGCCGCTATGTCGACATGTGCCTCGATGCCGGCGTCAACCTGATCGACACCGCCGATATCTATTCCACCGGCGGCTCGGAGGAAATTATCGGCGACATCCTCGCCGGCAAGCGCAAGAACGGCGTGCTGGTTGCCACCAAGGCGCGTTTCAACATGGGGCCGGGCCCGAACGACGGCGGCCTCTCCCGCCACCACCTGATTGCCGCCTGCGAAGCGAGCCTCAGGCGGTTGAAGACCGATGTCATCGATCTCTACCAAGTGCACGAATGGGACGGCCAGACGCCGCTCGAAGAAACGATGGAGGCGCTCGACACGCTCGTTCGCCACGGCAAGGTGCGCTACATCGGCTGCTCCAACTATTCCGGCTGGCACATCATGAAGGCGCTCGGCATCAGCGCGCTCGACCGCCGCCACCGCTTCGTCAGCCAGCAGATCCACTACACGCTCGAAGCCCGCGAGGCCGAATACGAACTGCTGCCGATCAGCATCGACCAGGGCCTCGGCGTGCTCGTCTGGAGCCCGCTTGCCGGCGGCCTGCTGTCGGGCAAGCACCGGCGCAACCAGACGCCGGAGGGTACCCGCCAGCTCGCCGGCTGGAACGAGCCGCCGATCCGCGACGAAGAACGGCTGTGGAAGATCGTCGACATGCTGGTAGCGATATCAGGCGAGCGCGGCGTCTCGCCAGCCCAGATCGCCCTTGCCTGGCTGATCGACCGCAAGGGCGTCACCTCCGTCATCATCGGCGGTCGCCGGGAGGAGCAGTTCCGCGACAACCTTGCCGCCGCAAGCCTCAAGCTTACCGATGAGGAGCGCGAACTGCTCGACGCCGTCAGTCTGCCGCCGGTCATCTATCCCTACTGGCACCAGCTGCGCAGCGCCAAGGACCGACTTGGCGAAGCCGATCTTTCGCTGCTGGGCCCGCATGTGTGAGAGCACGCTATTGCCAACGCGGCGAAGCGCGTTGCCCCTCATCCGGCCTGCCGGCCACCTTCTCCCCGCATGCGGGGAGAAGGAAACCCGCGGCGCCCTACCCATTCACATCGCGCCATACCAAAGCCTCCCGATCACCATGAGAGGGATCGCCGAGTTGCAACCCACTCTGTACCGCGTCCCCTCTCCCCGCCTGCGGGGAGAGGGTTAGGGTGAGGGGCCAATCTGCGACAGCAGTGAGTGGCAAAACTGCGAGAGCCCGGCGAGAACCCACCCGGCCACGCGTCGCTGTCGGACACCACACCTCCCCTTGACTTCCAGCTCAAAACCCCCATTTTATATCATATGATACGGCACGGGATTTCATAGGAGACGTTCATGCCCAGCGCACAGCCGGTTCTTGCCCCCGACCGCGACGCGGCAAGACATGAGGAAGCCGTCATCGTCAGGGCGGTGGTGAAGGCCTGCGACCTGTGGAAGCTGACCAACCGGGAAGCGTCGCAGCTCTTCGACGTGCCGATCGCCACCTGGAACCGGATGAAGGCCGGCGACTTCAAGGGCAAGCTCGACCAGGACAAGCGCATGCGTGCCAGCCTGATCGTCGGCATCTTCAAGGGCCTGCGGCTCTATTTCAACGGACCGCTGACCTATCAATGGCCAAAGGCGGTCAACACCGGGCCGGTCTTCGACGGCCAGTCGCCGGTCGACCTGATGATCGAGGGCGGCATACCCGCGATGATGAAGGTGCGCCGCTATCTCGATGGCCTGCGCGGCGGCCTATGATCGCCGAGATCGATTTTACCGATCCGGCCACCATCCGGCTGATCTCGACCGCCTATATCGACGAGCCGGCCGTCAAGCCGCTCTGCGACGACGAGGACGACATCGAGATCCTCAACCGGCTGGAGGCGCTGACATCCGCGCGGCTGAGCCCGCTGGCGCTACCCGCCGGTGTCAACCCGGCGGAGCTTCTGAACGAATCCTTCGGCTACGGCTGGTCGCTGATCAACGCCGCCTTCTGCCACGCCCGCCCGCCGGGCAACCGCTTCAACAACGAGGACCGCGGCGCCTGGTACTGCGCCTTCGGCGACACCGCGCTCGAAACCTGCCAGGCCGAGATCGTCTATCACCGCACCCGCGCGCTTGCCGACGCCGGTATGTTCCAAGACATCGGCGCCTACCGCGAGCTGATCGCCGGCTTCACCTGCCGTTTCCACGATGTCCGCGGCGAAACCGATGCTACCTATCTCGACTCCGACCCGACCCTTGCCTATCCGGCCGGTCAGGCACTCGCCGCCACTGTCTACGCGGAAGGCGGCAACGGCCTGATCTACCCCTCCGCCCGTCACCTCTCAGGCGAATGCATCGCCGTCTTCCGCCCCGCCGTCATCCAGAACATCCGCCAGGGCCAAACGATCACCTTCGAGTGGAAGGGTTCGCCCGAACCGACGATCCGGCGGGAAGGCTGAGGGTGCCGCAGCGGAGCTGCGGACGCAAAGTCATCTGTGATGCGGAAAGATCTAAATCCACTGACTGCCTAAAAACTCCCTCATTCCGGCCTTGTGCCGGAATCCAGCCAGCCCAAGTCCTTGGGCTGAAAGGTCTTTTGACCTGACAGCCGCCAAGTCGCTGGATGCCGGTACACGGCCGGAATGAGGGAGAGCAAGTCGCGCGCTCCGCCCTGAGCGGAACGGTTCGTCGGAACCAACCACTCAGCACCGGGGCTCGGGAATAGGTCGAAACGCCATCAGGCGGTAAGTTTGGAATGCCGGGAATGCGCTACTGCATGTTTCCTTAGATCCTATTCGATTTAAGGATAAAAACATGCAGCAATTCAAAGTGCTACAGCGACCTTTGCGCGTCTAATAAGACGCGCGGCGCTGTAGCAACGCACGCGACATCATCAATGCGCAGATGCACCACGCTCCCGCTCGCGGTCCATTCGAGCTTGTCAGGGCGTGATTACTGAGCGGCCTGGCAAGCCCTCAGGGCCTTGAAGGCTGCGTCGGTTCCGGCCAATTTTACGACAATGGGATTGCCGCCCTGGGGCGTAATCGTCACAGCCTTCTTCTTGGCCAGGTCATAGATGAAGTCAGCATTGTTGACCCATACGAACGCGCCGCGATAGCCGTCTATGGCTTGGCCCTTCGCCTCGCCGCTGAACTGCTGGCCATCGACATCGAACAGGACCGCAAGCTTTTCGTTTGCAGCAACATTAGCATCAGCTTTGGTGTAGAGCGCCATGTAGCCACGCAGCGCGGCCGTTGCATCGATGCCCATCTGAACTTGTGTACCGTCTGCGTTTGATTTTGTGATCAAGCATCCTGGCCCCATGTTGTCCTTCACGAGAATGTCCCAGCCGGCTTCTGAACCGTATTTGGTCTGGGCCATCACACCGGTTGCAAGGAGGGTCGAGAACGCCAGCGTCAGTCCAATTGCAATCTCCGTTTTCATAGCAATCTCCTTATGTTTAACAGGAATTACCAAGCCAAGCGCGGAAGGACGCCGTTTATAGCAGCGCCCAACAGGCTGCGCTGCAACGGCTTCAACACGAGTTTGCGCGCAGGAGAAAAGCGAGCAACTGCGGCTTTCTAATGGAAACGGGCGAAATACTATCGGCGCTGTCGCCTGGATTGCACCGGCAATCAAATAATTCGGTGGATTAACCCTTCATTAATCTTGGAATCGCCGAAAAATTGATAACGTGAACGTGGCTGCTTGCTTTTGGGCACCGCTGCCAATCGTAAGGCATTGAGGCAACCTTAGGGCGTCCGGCAACGGGCGCTCTTTGCGTGTAGCTCTTGAAAAGTTTCAACGATCACGCCTGCTGGAATGACTTGTGACGCGGACCCCGATACCGCAGCGCGTCGGCAATCAATGCAAATGCGGGCGACGTTTGCCGGCGGCTCGGGTAATAGAGGTGGTAGCCGGCAAAGGGCGGGCACCAATCTTCCAGAACCTGCACCAGCTGGCCCGAGGCGAGATAGGGCGCGACGGCATCTTCAGGCAGGTAGGTCAGGCCCAGCCCGCCAAGGGCCGCGTTCAGCCTGAGCGCGATGTTGTTGAAGACGAGTTGGCCCTCGACCCGCACCTTCACCTCGCGGCCTTGCCTCTCGAATTCCCAGGCATAGATGCCGCCATGGGTCGGCAGGCGCAAGTTGATGCAATTGTGCTCCGTCAGGTCCTGCGGCATTAGCGGCATTTTCCGTGTGGCGAAATAGGCGGGTGCGCCGACCACCGCCATGCGCATGTCGGGCCCGATGCGCACGGCGATCATGTCCTTGGCCACCTGCTCGCCGAGGCGCACGCCGGCGTCGTAGCGCTCCGAGACGATATCGGTCAGGCCGTAGTCGACGATCACCTCGACATGAACATCCGGATAATCAGGCAAGAGCCGCTCCAGCGCCGGCCAGAGGATGCGATCGGCCGCATGCTCGCCGGCGGTGATGCGGATCGTACCCGCCGGCTTGTCGCGAAACGCGCTGAGCGCTGCCAGTTCCTGGTCGATCTCATCCAGGCGCGGCCCAATCGACACCAGCAGCCGCTCGCCAGCTTCGGTCGGCGAGACGCTGCGGGTCGTGCGCGTCAGGAGCCTCAAGCCCAGCCGCGCCTCGAGCCCGCGGATGGTGTGGCTCAGCGCCGACTGTGAGACCCCGAGCTGCGCTGCCGCCTTCGTAAAGCTCCGTTCCCTTGCTACAGCAAGGAAGGCGATGAGGTCATTGATCGGCTGGCGCGGCATTCATGAATTCCCCTCATAAGCTCGTGCGATATTTACCATCTAATCCTGATCAATCCCACGCCCTAAATTGCTGCTGCATGTTTCCTGAGATCCTATTCAATCTAGGGATAAAACACGCAGCAATTCAAAGTGTTACAGCGACCTTTGCGCGTCCAATAAGGCGCGCGGCGCTGTAGTGACGACAGCGACGACGTCAGGCCCGACCACGGCCGCGTCGCCATTTGCAAAGGATCGACGCCATGAACATCAAACGAAGCGGCTCGCAGCCCTCGGCCAAGGGACCGGCGGATTATTTCACCGGCACGGTGCGCATCGATGCCCCCTTCAACGGCTCGTCCCCTGCCCGCGTCGGTGGCGCCACCGTCACGTTCGAGCCCGCCGCCCGCACCGCCTGGCACACCCATCCGCTCGGCCAGACACTGATCGTCCTATCCGGCCTTGGCCGCGTCCAGCGCGAAGGCGGTCCGGTCGAGGAAATCCGCCCCGGTGATATCGTCTGGTTCGAACCGGGCGAGAAGCATTGGCACGGCGCCTCGCCTTCCGCCGCCATGACCCATGTCGCGATCGCCGAAGCCCTCGACGGCAAGGTCGTCGACTGGATGGAGAAGGTCAGCGATGCGGACTATGGCGCCGAAATCAGGGCCGACTGATCGCCATCTCCCGGAGCGCCCTCGCCAGCCCGGCCGTGTGCGCCATTTCTAGCCCAAAGACATCATCATTCGAGACAAGGAAAAGCCCCATGGAAAAGCGCACACTCGGCAAAAGCGGCCTTGAAGTCTCCGCCCTCGGCCTCGGCTGCATGGGCCTCAGCTACGGCTATGGCCCGGCAACGGAGAAGCAAGCGGCAATCGCCCTCATCCGCACCGCGTTCGAGCGCGGCGTCACCTTCTTCGACACCGCCGAGGCCTATGGCCCCTACCAAAACGAAGAACTGCTCGGCGAGGCGCTCGCGCCGATGCGCAACAAGGTGGTGATCGCCACCAAGTTCGGTTTCGACTTTGACAACCAAGGTGGCCAGAGCGGCATGAACAGCCGGCCGGATCAGATCCGCAAGGTCGCCGATGCGGCACTGAAGCGCCTGAAGACGGACGTCATCGACCTCTTCTACCAGCATCGTGTCGATCCCAATGTGCCGATCGAGGACGTGGCCGGCACGGTGCAGCGGCTGATCAGCGAAGGCAAGGTCAGGCATTTCGGCCTTTCCGAAGCCGGCGCCGAGACCATCCGCAAGGCCCATGCGGAACAGAAGGTCGCTGCACTCCAGAGCGAGTATTCGCTGTGGTGGCGCGAACCGGAGGCCGAAATCCTGCCGCTGCTCGAAGAGCTCGGCATCGGCTTCGTACCCTTCAGCCCGCTCGGCAAGGGGTTCCTGACCGGCGCCATCAACGCCGACACCACCTTCGACGCCAAGGATTTCCGCAATGTCGTGCCGCGCTTCACGCCGGAGGCGCGCAAGGCCAATCAGGCGCTGGTCGATCTCCTGGGCCAGATCGCTGCCCGCAAGGGAAAAACGCCGGCGCAGGTAGCACTCGCCTGGCTGCTGGCGCAACAGCCTTGGATCGTGCCGATCCCCGGCACCACCAAGCTGCCCCGGCTCGAGGAAAACATCGGCGCCGCGGCCGTACGGCTGACCTCGGACGATCGCGGCGAAATCGACGATGCGCTCGCCAAGGTCACCATCGAGGGCGATCGTTATCCGGCCCACCTGCAGGCGCGCGTCGGCCGCTGAAGAAGAGGCAACAATGACAGAGAATATCAAGGACAAGGTGGTCGTCATCACCGGCGCCAGCAGCGGCCTTGGCGAAGCGACGGTGCGGCGGCTTGCCGGTGACGGCGCCAGGCTGGTGCTGGGCGCGCGCCGCATCGACCGGCTGCGGGCGCTTGCCGACGAGCTATCGCTCGGCAAGCAAGCTGCCGTTCAGACCGACGTAACGTCGTTCGAGGAGGTCAAGCGCCTGGTCGATCACGCCGTCCGGCTCCATGGCCGCATCGACGTCATGCTCAACAATGCCGGGCTGATGCCGCACTCGCCATTGGAGCGCTGCAAGGTCGAGGATTGGGACCGCACCATCGACGTCAACCTCAAGGGCGTGCTCTACGGCATCGGTGCTGCACTTCCTCACATGAAGCAGCAGAAGAGCGGCCACATCATCAACGTCTCCTCGGTCGCCGGCCACAAGGTCGGCCCCGGCGGTGCCGTCTATGCCGCCACCAAACACGCCGTACGCGTGATTTCCGAGGGGCTGCGGCAGGAGGTGAAACCCTACAATATCCGCACCACCATCATCTCGCCGGGGGCGGTCGCGACCGAACTGCCCGACAGCGTCACCGAGACTGATGTCGCCGAGAATGTCCGCGCGCTCTACGAGCGTATCGCCATCCCCGCCGACAGCTTTGCCCGCGCCGTGGTCTACGCCATGAGCCAGCCGGAGGATGTCGACATCAACGAGATCCTGTTCCGGCCGACCAGCCAGGAATATTGAAGCCGCGGGAGGGTGGCGCCTTGCCGCCCTCCTCTCGTGATCCCTTCGATCGCGCAAGCTGCTTCCTGCGCAAATACCGCTACAACGACCTCGGCAGCAAGACGCCGCGCCTCTCGACGAGACGCGGCGTTTTTCTTTTGCGGGTGGCGCAACGAGGAGAACCGGGCGAAAGCACCTGTCGAGGCAGCAGCGTCAGCCGGCTGCTACGGAGGCAATTGCCGCCGGTTTCGCTCCCTGGCCAACCTCGCCCAGCATCCAGTCGCAAAACGCCAGAACCCGCGGATCCTGGCCAGAGCTTTCGGGATAGACGAGGTGATAGGCATAGTCCTCGGCGACGCTGACGCCGATGTCGAACAGCTGCACCAGCCGTCCCTCGGCAAGTTCGTTGCGGATCATCGCGAGATCGACAAGGCCGACAGCGCCACCATCGATAACGGCCTCGACCACATGGCTGGTGTCGGTAAAGGCCACGCATCGGCTGTCGTCGAAATCATCGATGCCGGCAGCCGCCATCCACATGCGCCAGTTCGGCCACAGCATGCCTTCGGTATAGCATTCGACATGGCAAAGCGTCTGAGCGAAGAGATCGCGTGGCGTCTTCGGCCGTCCGCTGGCAGCGATCAGCTTCGGGCTGCAGACCGGGGCGATCACCGCCTCGAACAGGCGCTCAGACCGCGTCTGCGCATAACGGCCGGAGCCGAAGCGGATGGCGATATCGACATCGTCGGCGTCGAAATCCCTGACCTCGTCGCTGATGTCGAATGTCAGCTCGATCGTCGGGTTGGCGGCACGAAATTGCGACAGCCGCGGCAACAGCCAGTTGGTGGCAAAACGCGGGCTGAGCGACACGCGCAACTGCTGGGCGCCGCGCGCCATCCGGCGCGCACGGCCGACCGCCCGCTGCAGCGTCTCGAGCGCCTGGACCGCTGCCTCGAACACCACGGCGCCGGCCGGCGTCAGCTGGATGCTGCGGCTGGTGCGGGTGAACAGCACGAGGCCGAGTTGATCCTCGATTTCCTTGATCTGGTAGCTGACCGCCGCCGGCGTCAGCCCGACTTCGTCGGCCGCACGGGTGAAATTGAGATGGCGACCGGCAGCCTCGAAGGTTCTGAGCGCGCGGGTTCCTGGCAGCATTCGGCTCATGGATCTTCAAGCTCCATTTAACAATGCATCGAGAACTATTTGTTTTTCAATGAGCGATCAATCGGTGATGATCGAAAGCATTGATGATCGAAGCCATCGGGACCGCAGATTTCCGTCTCGCGGCGCCCAAATTTCCATGGAGTGAACATATGTCAGTTGGCTTGACCCCGAGCGATGGGCGGGCAGATAGCGCTGCCCTTGCGCCCGGTCAGAACGACGCGCTGCATTGGCCGGCGCGCCTTTGGGTAGCGCTCTTCATCTTCAGCGGGGTGATCCTGCTCGACGGGCTCGATATCTCGATGATTGCCGTAGCGATCCCCGAAATCCAGCATGAGTTCGGTATCAGTGCAGCCACCGCACAATGGCTGGTCAGCGCCTATATCCTCGCCTTCGGCGGCTTCCTGCTTCTGGGCGGGCGCTGTGCGGATCTGTTCGGCCGCAGGCGTGTGTTGGTCGTCGGGCTCGGTGTCTTTGCCGTGGTGTCGCTGTTCGGCATGGTCACCAACGACCCGATCCTTTTGATCGTTTCGCGCTTCATCAAGGGCATGACCGCAGGTTTCACCGGACCGGCGGCCATGTCGTTGCTGACCACGACCTTCCCGGAAGGCCCCCACCGCAACAAGGCTTTCGGCATCTTCAACCTCTTCGAGGCTTCGGGCTACTCCTCCGGCCTGCTCGTCGGCGGGCTGCTCGCCGGGCTGGACTGGCGCTACATCTTCGTGCTGCCGGCGCCGATCGCGGTGCTGTTGATGCTGGCTGCTTTGCGCTTCCTGCCGCCGGATGCGCCGCGCGCCGAGCGCCTGCGGCCGGATGTCGGCGGCGCGGTCACCCTCGTCGCCGGCATGCTGCTGCTCGTCTTCACCGTCGCCTCGACGGCCGATGCCGGCTGGACCTCGCTGCGCACGACCGGTGGCCTTGCGCTCTCCGCCCTGCTGCTCATCACTTTCCTGCTGATCGAGCACCATGTCGAGCAGCCGCTGATCCGGCTCGGCATCTTTCGCAACCGCGGCCTAGTAGCCGCCAATGTCAGCGCCGCCCTGCTCTATGGCGGCGCGATGGGCTTTCAATTCCTGATCGCTCTCTATCTGCAGAACCTCCAGGGTTGGAAACCGATACATATGGCTTTGATGCTCCTGCCGGCCGGTCTCATGGTGGTCATCCTCGGGCCGAAACTGGGGGCATTGATGAACCGTTTCGGCGTCCGTCGCGTGTTGATGGTTGGACTTGTGGCTTTCGTGCCCTGCTATCTCCTGATGCTGCGGATCGGCCCGACGCCTGACCTGTGGACCGTATTGCTGCCGGCATCGCTGCTCTGGGGCATTGGCTTTGCGCTCAGCATCTCGGCGCTGATGGTCGTCGGGACCAGTGGTGTCGCAGACGAGGAACAGGGGCTGGCCGCCGGACTGCTCAACAGCTCGCTGCAGGTCGGCGGCGCCTGCGGACTTGCCGTCGTCACCGCCGCGATCATGCCCGGCACGCAACTCGCCATGCTCTATCCCGGCGTCATCGTCATCCTGGCCTTTGCTATCCTGACGCTGCTGGCGCAATTGATCCATCGCCGCCGCTGAGGAGGCCGGCGCCGGCGCCGACCCGATCAACGGTCGGTCGCCGGCGACTACGTGTAAGGCATAATCTTGCAACCTCCGTCTTTCCTCGCTATGCCCTTCGCCATGGAACAGCTCGTCGAAATCGGAAATACGCGTGTTCTCAGATGCGCAGACGAAGGCGGCCTGCTGCGGGTCGCAGGCGACGCCAATGATTTTCTTGGCGATGCCTGGGCCCATAGTGCCGATATGCTCGCGATCCCGGTCACGCGCCTCGGCCCGGATTTCCTCAACCTCAGCACGCGCGTCGCCGGCGAGGTCTTCCAGAAGTTCGTGAACTACCGCATGAAATGCGCCATCGTCGGCGATATCTCTGGGGCGCTTGAAAGCAGCAAGGCGCTTGGCGACTTCGTTCGCGAAACCAACAAGGGCAATGCGCTCTGGTTTGTGCACGATTTCGATGCGCTTCGCCTCAAGCTCGCCAGCGCCGCCTGACCCAGCTTTCCCGAATGCATGTCGCGCAAAAATGCGCTGCGGTTTTGCAATGACGACATGTGAAAAACCCGGAACTTAAAGCGCGGCAAGCACACCCCGGAGCTCGCGGCGCGCTTCAAGCGAACGGCCCGCCCCGTGGCGGTTACTCAAACTTCTCCGTGCTATCCGCCTTGCCCTTGACCCAATATCCCGATGCCTTGATCCAGGAGAGCGGATAGCCACGTTCCTCGGTGAGATGCGCGCGGATCGCCCGCGTCACCGAGGCTTCGGCCGCGACCCAGACGAAAGTGTTGGGCTCGATGACGACAGAGCTAAGGATGGCGAGAAGCGCCGAGGCGTCGGTCGCCTGATGCAAGGGGCGATAGACCCAGTGGCACGTCAGGTCGGCCTTCGTCTCGAACGCCTGTTGCTCGGCAGCGTCAGCGACGGCGGCAATGCTGGTGATACGGGCGCCGGCAGTGGCCTCCTCGATCCGCCGACCGATCGCCGGCAGCGCTGTCTCGTCGCCGATCAGCAGCCAGCGCTCGACGTTGGAAATAACCGCCGAGCCGCGTGGGCCGCCGACGCTCAAGCCATCGCCCGGGCGCGCGTTCATTGCCCACTCCGTGATCGGCCCGGCCTCGTGCAGCGCGAAATCAAGCACCAGCGTGCGGGCGGCGGCATCGTAGCGGCGCGGCGTATAGTCCCGCCGCTCCTCCGTGCCCTCGGCTGAAGGCACCAGGATCTTGACGTGATCATCGGCGCCAAGGCTGACGAAATCGGCAAGGTCATCGCCAGAGAGCGTGATGCGCAGCATGCCGGGCGTGATCCGCTCGACATCGGTAACAGTGAGCGTGCGTCGCTTGAGATCGTGACGCACACGCTCGATCCTTGGGGTGGAAGCACTGTGGAAAGAGGGTTGGCTGTTGTCCATCTGTATCCTCTGGGGGCTCGCAAATCTCGATCCGCAGGACACAGTCGCGCAGATCGAAACATGAGAGCCGTTCGATCATACGCGTTGAGTGACGTTAACGCTTACGTGGCCGGACAGCGCCCGACCATTTCGCCCGTTGTAGCCGACATGCCGCCCTTCTGCAACGCGTTCTGAACGCGCTACCAAGAGCGACAGCGCCTCTAGAGCGTTCGGACCAAACGGCGTCGCCGAAACGCTCTATCTGTTTGTTTTTGCGCATTTCCCGACGGAAAACCGCTTCGCACTTTTCCTGGAAAGGCTCTATCCCGCCTTGTCGACCGCCGGCGGCGTCCATGTGCCGTCGACAACCGTCGGCTTTGGCCAGTAGGCGCGGATGTAGAGCGAGAAATCCCCGTCCTCCGGCGCCGGCAGCCAGTTGTCGCGAAGGTCCTCCTTCGGCGGCTCGGACTGGACGTAGATCGTCAATGATCCATCGGCATTGTATTTCAGTGACTTGTTCTTGGTGCCGAGAGAATAGCGCTTGATATCGTTCGGCTCGAAGAAGTGGTGCTCGTTGTAGAGCGTCAACGACCAGAATCCATTGACCGCAGGTGCTTCGCCCTTGGCAAAGGTCACGGTGTAGCTGTTCTTGCCGTTCAGGCGTGCGCTCGCCTGATCGAGATCCTGGTAGAAATACTTGGTCTCGGATGGCGCGTTGACGAAGATGTTCGACTTGGCGACGGCCGTACGGGTGTAATAGTCCGTGCCGAACGCCGCGTTGTTCGACGTCGTCGTCCAATTGTGCGTCAAGGGCAGGCCGTAGTTGCGGAACTGGAACAGCGGCTTGACCAGCCGCTCCTCTGCCTCCACAGCCGCCTCGTCCACCGCTTTGCGAATAGCCGGGTCGGCCTTGGCCGCTTCAGCGACCGCAAGCACCTGGGCGTAGCGCGCCTCTTCGCCCGGCAAGGGCGGCGCATCGGCGAGAACCAGCGGCAACTCGTCGATGAATTTCTCCGGCACCACCCATTGCGTTTCCGCCGATCCGTCACCGGAGGCCGGCACCTTCTTGACCGTGCTCCAGTCGACCGACTTCATCGTGCCGTCGAATTCCGACAACGGATAGAGCGTGATGCCCTTCAGCACCTCCTGGATGGCTGCCTTGTCCTCAGGCGTATCGTCCTGGAAGACGCGCGGAATGACGTTGGCGGTGTTGGTCGAGGCGCGGAAAACCTTGGTGATGCCCTTGGGAACCTCCCCCTGCCAGTTCGGCCCGACGAGCAGGTAGAATCCCGGCTGCGTGCCATACATCTTGCCGAGCTGGGCAAAGCTGTCGGTCCTGAGGTCGACGACCTGATAGACCCAGAAGCGATCCTTGAAGTCTGGGACCTGAATGACAACCGGCGATTGGTCGAGCCCCAGCAGCCCTGCGCCATAGACCACGTCCTGGTTCGGGCAGGCCACCAGCCGCTCATCCGGCTCGATATAGTCCGTCAGCATCGTCAGGCTGTTGATCGGCGCCATCGGGGCGGCACCGGAATAGATCCGCTGCGGAATCTTGGAAAAGGCCAGCCGCCGATTGAACATGTTGACCATCGGCCATGCCCAGAAATAGGCATCGCTGACGACGAGCTTTGCATAGTCGGCGGTGATCCGCGTGCCTGAAACCGGGCCGGCGGGCATGGAGGTGGCCCAGGCGGGCGAGATCCGTACCGGTTCTGCCGCTGCTTGGCGAACAGCAAGGATCGCGGCAATCGCGGTCACGGCCAGGATCGGGCGATGGGTTGTGGTGGTGACCATAAGAAATTCCCAGGGAAATGAAGCGACGGGCGCCGATTGGCAGACCGTGGATTACTTGACCTTCTCCAGATCGCCGGGCTTCCAGCTCTTGTCGAAGAAGGCCTTGGTCGGGCCGTAGAGGCGCAGGATCGTGAAGAAGCCCTGGTCGGGAATCGTGGCGATCCAGTTCTTCCCCTCACCCGGCGACTTCGGCCCGAAATAGATATCGGTCGAGCCGTCGGCATTCTGGACCGGCTTGTCCATGGTGTTGAGCGAGGGGAACGGCTGGCCGTTGTCAAGGCCCGATCCGGTGACCGGATCGTAGACCGTCACCGACCAGAAGATCTTGGCCGGGATATCCTTGGGCAGGGTCAGCTTGTAGTTCACGTCGCCCGAGAGATAGTCGCCGTCGGCGTCCCTGAAGGCATTGGGATATTTGGCGCCGACATTCTCCATGTTGATCGCCATGCCCGGGCTGGTCGAATAGGCATAGGTGAAGAAGCTGGAGCGGGCATCAAGCTGGTTGTAGCTGTCGGCGGTGAAATCGGCATTGGTCGAAAACGGGTTCAGCCACTGTCGGTCCTCGTAATATCTCAACGAGGTCGGCCCATAGCCTAGGCCATGCGCCATGCGCGAGGCGGTCTTGGCCGCATCGTCGAGCAGCTTGCGCATCTCTTCGTCGGGCGCAAACGCCTGCCCCTTGATGATGCCGAGATCGGCGGCCATGCCGCGCATCTCGAAATCCTTGGGGTCGACATATTCGTGCTCGACGAAGCGCGCCAGCATGTCGAAGGCCGCGCCATCCTGCGGATAGAGCATGTTGACCGCCACGCCTGAGGCATCGGGGAACTCCATCTTCTTCGCCGTCGCCTCCTTGCCGAGCGGATAGATGCGGGTCTGTTCCATCACCTTCACCGGCTCTTCCAGTTGCTTCGGGTCCTTGAAGAAGCCGCGCCAGAAGACGAAGACGCCATAGGTTCCGGAGCGATAGGTGAAGTAGCCGTCGGGAATTCCGCCCTCATAGTCCGGCGGCAGGATCAGATACTTTCCGCCCTTGCCCTGGTCCGGTCCGGGCAGCCCGACATCACCCGCCCATTTGCGTCCGCCGATCTCGCCTTCAGACGGGATCGGCCGCTGGAAGAAATCGTCGAGGATCCCCTGAAGTCCGGGCGGAACCTCGATCACCATCGGCCCGTCTTGCTTGAGGTCGAGATAGCCGAGCCCATAGATCACATCGGAATTGGGCGTGGTGATCAGCGTCTTGGCATCAAGCCGCTTCTTGAAGATCGGCAGGACATTGTAGCCTTTGCCGAATTTGGCCTCCGAGCCTTCCTTCATGCCGTACATGTTGAGCGCCGGCAGCGCCCAGAGATAGGTCTGCACCGCCCGCTGGAAGATCAACTCTTTCTGCAGCGCGGTGACGCTGTCCGGCGACAGATATCCCTTGGTGTAGGGCGCGCGCGCCAGATCGCGCGCGTCGGCAGCGACAGTGGTTGAGGTCATCGTCGAAAGGGCGAGAAGGCCCGCAGTCAGGCCAGTAGCTAGAATAGTGTATCGTGGCATCGTCCGCTCCTGGAATGCTCGATCACAAGATCACATCGATGGAGATGACAGAAGAACGTAACAGTTACGATGGCGGCGTAACGACAGATTCAGGGCGGGCGGGGCCAATCGCGGCCAGCCAAAGCGTGTCCCGCTAAACAGCATTCCTGTGCCGTCACCAGCCCGGCCGTTTCCGCTCCGCTCAAAGCGGAAGAGACACCACAAAGCTCAGCAAATTCAGGCGGGATTGCTGACAAGCCATGCATTGTCCTCGACAGATCGCTGGGACGGCCTAGCGAGGAACCCTCACTCCTGTGCTTGTCACAGGAGTCCAGTCAGTCCAAGTCCTTGGACGGAAAGGTCTTTCGATCCGACAGACGTCGGATCGCTGGATCCCCGTCACAAGGGCGAGGATGAGGAAGAGTGAGGGGCTCTTCCCATCAAATCAAAAAAGGCGCGCCCGTTTCCGCGGACGCGCCTCTCTAGGAGAAACCGGGTGGCTACCGTCAGGCCGCCAGTGCCGCGGCTTCGCCGCGCACGAGATCGCTGAGACGGCGGATGCCCTCTTCGATCATCTTGTCGTTGGCGCAGGAGAAGGAAACGCGCAGCGTGTTCTCGCCCGAACCGTCGGCAAAGAAGGCGCGGCCGGGCACGAAGGCGACCTTGGCCGTCTCCAGCGATTTCGCCAGAAGCGCCGTTCCGTCCATGCCCTTGGGCAGCGTCACCCAGACGAACATGCCGCCTTCCGGCTTGGTCCAGGTCACGCCATCGGGCATGTACTTTTCAAGGGCTGCCAGCATGGCGCTGCGGCGGTGCTTGTAGACCCTGTGGATCTTGGCGACCTGCGCGTCGAAACCACGCTCGGCAACCGTGCAGATCGCCATCTGGTTGATGGTCGAGGAATGCAGGTCGGCCGCCTGCTTCAAGAGAACGAGCTTGCGGATCACCGTTTCCGAGGCGCAGACCCAGCCGACGCGCAGACCCGGCGCCAGCGTCTTGGAGAACGAACCGCAATAGACGGTGCGGGTGTGGTTGATGTCGCCCTTGCGGGCGATTTCCAACGCCAGGATCGGCGGGATCGCCTCGCCGTCGTAGCGCAGCGACTGGTAGGCGGCGTCTTCGATAACGGCAATGTCGAGCTCTTCGGCAAGGTCGAGCACCCGTTCGCGCCCTGCCCGGTCCACCGTCTCGCCCGTCGGGTTGGAGAAGTCGGCCGAGAGATAGGCGAACTTGACGCGGCCGCCGGCGGCTTTCGCGGCCTCGGCATAGGCCGCAGGCGTGCGGTTGCCGCCCGGGTTCAGCTGGTCATAATGCGGCTCATAGGCGTTGAACGCCTGCAGCGCGCCGAGATACGTCGGCCAGGTCACGAGCGCCGTGTCGTTGGGCGACAGGAACAGCTTGCCGATATAGTCGAGGCCCTGCTGCGAACCCGAGGTGATGAAAATGTTGTCGACACCGGCTGGAATGCCGATCTTTTCCATCTGCTTGGCGAGCCATTCACGCAGCGGCTTGTAGCCTTCGCTGACGGAATACTGCAGCGCAGCGCTGACGGCGGGGCCGGAGAAGATCTCCGCATATGCGTCCTTGAACTCCACATCCGGAAACAGCTCGGGATCGGGAATGCCACCGGCAAACGAGATGATGTCGGGGCGGTCGAGCAGTTTCAACAGTTCGCGGATTTCCGAGGCGCGCATCCTGCTGGCGCGCGTCGCGAATATATGGTCCCAGTCGAGCATTGGGTCGTTTCCTCAAGGATTATTGGAGCGGGGCAGCGCCTCCAGGCTTCGTCCCGCAATCATTCTCATTGTGCTTCGACAGGATCACGGCGGCTAATTTATGTCAATGTTATTGACCTAAATCGGCTTCAATTTCTGCCTCACGCCATCTCACTTGACGTCAATTGAGTGACGGAGCGTAACCCACCGTTCCACCGAACGAGACTGGCCTTCGTAGCCCTGATGTTACTGTTACATCCTTGTCCGCCTCACGCACGGGGCGCAGACTTCCGTTCGTCCACCGATTGCAGACCCAGGCAGCATTTCCGACCCTTCAACGACGTGGAGTAAAGACGCCATGAGCACGCATCCCGACGACGATCAGCAGCAGAACGGACATCCCCTTGGCGTCAGCCGGCGCAATCTTCTGCTTGCCGGCAGTGCGCTTGCGGCAGCGGCGCTGACCACGTCAGGTGGGGCGACGCCGGCCGTCGCGCAGCAATCCGCCCAACCCGCCGCCGCAGGCGCCAAACCGAACATCCTCATGATCATGGGCGACGATATCGGCTGGTTCAACCCGAGCATCTACAACCGCGGCATGATGGGTTACCGCACGCCCAATATCGACCGCATCGGCAATGAAGGCGCTGTCTTCACCGACTGGTATGGCGAGCAGAGCTGCACCGCCGGCCGCGCCGCCTTCATCACCGGCCAGTCGCCGATCCGCACCGGCCTCACCAAGGTCGGCCTGCCCGGCGCCGATGTCGGCCTGCAGCCGGAGGACCCGACGGTCGCCGAATTCCTTAAGGCGCAAGGATATTCGACCGGCCAGTTCGGCAAGAACCACCTGGGCGACAAGGACGAATTCCTGCCGACCAATCATGGCTTTGACGAATTCTTCGGCAACCTCTACCATCTCAACGCCGAGGAAGAGCCTGAGAACCCCGACTATCCGAAGAGCCCCGAGTTCCGCAAACGCTTCGGCCCGCGCGGCGTCATCCACTCCTATGCCGATGGCCGGATCGAAGACACCGGTCCCCTGACGAAGAAACGCATGGAAACGGTCGACGGCGAGTTTCTGGTCGCAGCGCTCGATTTCATCGATCGGCAGAACAATGCCCAGAAACCGTGGTTCTGCTACTTCAACTCCACGCGCATGCACGTTAACACCCACCTGAAACCCGAGTCCGCAGGCAAGACCGGCAAGGGCGTCTATGCCGATGGCATGGTCGAACATGATGGCATGGTCGGCGAACTCCTGAAGAAGCTCGACGATCTCGGCCTCGTCGAAAACACCATCGTCATCTACACCACCGACAACGGCGCCGAAGTGATGACCTGGCCGGATGGCGGCAACACCCCGTTCCGCGGCGAAAAGGCGACCAATTGGGAAGGCGGCTACCGCGTGCCGACCTGCATCCGCTGGCCTGGTGTGATCAAGCCGAACACCGTCTACAACGACATGTTCTCGCACTACGATTTCATCCCGACCTTCTGCGCGGCCGCGGGAGAGCCGGATATCGTCGCCAAATGCAAGGCCGGCTACGAGGCGGGTACCAAGACCTTCAAGGTGCATCTCGACGGCAACAACCTCATGCCCTTCTTCCGCGGCGAGGTGAAGGACGGGCCGCGGCGCGAATTCCTCTATTGGAACGACGACGGCGAACTGGTCGCCGTGCGCTTCCAGGACTGGAAGGTCGTGTTCAAGGCACAGGAAAGCACCGGCATCGGCGTCTGGCGCGACGAGTTCACCACGCTCCGCGTGCCCAAGCTGTTCAACCTGAGGGCCGATCCATTCGAGCGCGGCGACGAGTCGATCGAATACGAATCCTGGTACTTCGCCCGAGCCTTCGTGGTGGTGCCGTCGCAGGCGATCGTGGCGAATTGGCTGTCGAGCTTCCAGGAGTTCCCGATCCGCCAGAAGCCGGCAAGCTTCAACCTCGACGACGTGATGAACAAGCTGTCCGCTTCCGGCAGCAAATAGCGCCGGGTCATGAGGTCCGGGCCTTCGGGTCCGGGCCTCCTGCCCTGCGAACACCGCTACAGCGCCGCCCGTCAAATATGACGCGCAAAGAACGCTGTAACGCTTTAAACTTGCTGCATAATTTCATCCTTAAATCGAATCCGATTTAAGGGATTATGCAGCAATCAGCCCGCAGCCTCGAGGCTTGCAAGAGCGTCGGCGATCCGCGGCGGCGCCTTGGCGCGCGCATACATTCGCTCGAGATAGGCCTTGAGATTGGGGAACCCGTCGATCAGCCCGACCTCATTGCCCCAGTCGATGACATAGACGGTGACGCAATCGGCGATGCTGATGCGGTCGCCGATGACGAACGTACGCCCGTCCATGTGACGCTCGAGCACCTCAGCCATCGCCACAAACTCCTCCTTGGCAAGCGCAATGTCCTCGGGCAGACGCTTGTCTTCGGGGTATAGGAATGTGTGCTTGGCGATCCGCCATAGCGGCTGCTCCAGCTCGGTGACGGCAAACAGCGTCCAGCGATAGGCCTGCGCCCGCTCGTTCAAGTCGGTGGGCATCAGCCCCTTGTCGGCGTATTTCTCGGCCAGATAGAACACGATCGCGGCGGATTCCGTCAGCACCAGGTCTCCGTCGACCAGTACCGGAACCTTTCCGGCGGGGTTGAGGCGCAGAAAATCGGGGTGACGGTTTTCGCCGCCCAGCAGGTTGACCGGCACGAACTCGAAGTCCGCATCAAGCTCCTGAAGCGCCCAAAGGGCACGAAGCGAACGTGTCGGACCCAATCCATAGAGTTTCATCATCTTGGCTTTCCTCGATTTCAATCAGCCTGCAGCGTCGCTGCACTGTCAAAACGGCGGCCCCGAATGGCTGATCTCATGTTTGCGCACATTCCCTGCATCGAATTTCACATCGGTTTTGGGCGGCTTCGCTATTTTTCTCCAAGCCCTGAGGGCGGCTTCGGATTCCCACAGTTCCATCATGTTAACACGGGAAGGATCGACGGAGTCTTCGCTGATCGACAGGTCGAGGCAGCCTACAGCGCCGCGCGTCTTATTAGATGCGCAAAGGTCGCTGTAGCACTTTGAATTGCCACATGTTTTTATCCTTAAATCGAATAGGATTTAAGGAAACATGCAGTAAGAGGAATACCAAGTGACGAGCACACGCGACGATACCATGGCCTTCTACCGCGACAACGCCGAGACTTATGCGGCACGCGACCGTCAACCGCCGACGGATCGTCTCGCCGCCTTCATCGCCCGGCTTTCGCCCGGTGCCGCTGTGCTCGATCTCGGCTGCGGTGGCGGCCACGACAGCCTGCATCTGATCGAGGCAGGGCTCGAAGTCACGCCCTGCGACGGATCTGCGGAACTGGCGCGCGCGGCAGAGCGGCGGATCGGCCGCAAGGTCGAGATCGTCACCTTTCAGGACATCGAGTGGAGCCAGAGGTTCGACGCCATCTGGGCGGAAGCCTCGCTGTTGCACGTGCCGCGCACCGAATTGCCTGACGTGCTGGTGCGGGTGCACAGGGCCTTGCGGCCGGGCGGCCTGCTGCAGGCGAGTTTCAAGGCGGGCGAACGGGAAGGCCACGACCGCTTCGGCCGTTACTTCAACTATCCCTCGGCAGCCTGGCTCCGGACCTGTTTCGAATGGGCCGGATGGTCGAACATCCACATCGAAGAAGCGGACGGCGGCGGCTACGACAACCAGCCGACCCGCTGGCTGCATGTGACGGCCACGGCTGACCACGCAACGCCTCGAAGCGGGCTGCTTCCCTCCTGCGCACGCAGACGGACACTCCGCGCGTCGGTCAGCACCATCGATCGAAAAATGAAAGGACCACGCGTTCAGGAGGACTGTACCGCCCGCAGCAACTGCCGCTTTGCGCGGCTACTGCCTGTTTCCTTAAATCCTATTCGATTTAAGGATAAAAACTTGCGGCCATTCAAAGTGCGACAGCGACGTTTGCGCGTCTAAATAAAACGCGCGGCGCTGTAGGGGCACGGGCGGATCAGCACCAGAAAGCAAAGGCCGGCGACCCGCTCTAACGACGCGAACAGTTCAAGCCAAAACCTTATCTCAGGCTTCGCGACTAAAGTAACTCAGGATCAGAAGCGTGCAGATCGCGCCGATGATCAGCGCATCGAAAAGTGCAAAGTGCTCCAGAATGTTTGGCATGGTACATCCTCCTTCCCACTAAACCTATGAGAGCATAATTTTGTTCCAATGGAAAGCTTTTCAGGAAAATATACTTTATTGATCAACGTCAATTCAGAAACACAATCTTGCAACGCAACAGACAAATACTGCAACGCACAAACGGATAACCAGTCAAATTCCACGGAAACCTCAACCAGAAAGAGTATCGCGGAGGTAACAGTCATGGCTCGCAACCGTCCCCAGGCTGGCTGGTTGCGTTACATGGCCGCGCCGACCAGTCCGGCCACGAACGTCTCCCGATAGGCTAAAGCTCAGGTGGGCCCGATGGCCGCCGCACCGTACAGGCAATGATCGCCGCAGGCCGACCCTCAGTCTTGCTGAAAGCTCACCGGGTTAGCGTCCGCGCTCGAATTTCGGTTTTGCCTGACGTGCCGTCCGCCGTGGCTTGAAAAGCATATCCTTGGCGGCAAGCATCGCCCCGACCGTGATCATGACGCAGGCGACCGCGATCGACCAATGGAACATGCCAAACCCTGCCAGCAGCAGGACGATGACCGAGAGCAGCGGCGCGGCATAAGAAAGAGCGCCGAGGATCATGATGTCGCCGTGCTTGCAGCCATAGTCCCAGGCGTAGAAACCCGCTCCGAGCGGTATAGCGCCCAGAATGGCGATCGCGGCCCATTGCACCGACGTTTCCGGCCAGACGGTGGTTTCCAGTGTCAGATGCAGCGCAAGCGCAACGACTGCGGTGATCAGGCAATAACCCGCCACCACATCGGTTGGCACCTGGCCGAACCGGCGCGACAGTACGGAATAGCCGGACCAGACGAAGGCGCAGAACAGGGCGATCAGATGGCCAGGCTTCACGCCCTCGGCCAGCCCGACGCTGCCGCCCTTGGTAATCACCAGAATGGCGCCGGCGAGACCGAGGATCACGCCGAGAATGTGGTGCAACTGCAGCCTCTCGCCCGGCAGGAATGCCGCAAACACCACGATCAGCAACGGCCACAGATAGGCGATCAGGCTCACCTCGACCGGCGGCGCCGACTGGATCGCGAAGAAATAGGCGCAGTGGTAGATGCAGAGCCCGGCAGTGCCGAGCGCCCAGACCTGCCATGGCTGGCGCAGCGACTTGATTGCGGCCGGACGAAAGACCCAGCTCGAGGCTCCGACAAGCCCGCCAAGCAGAAACGTCATCGCGGCCAGCTGAAACGGCGGGATCGGCCCGGCAGCGGTGGAAAGAAGCGCAAGGAACGACCAGGTCACGATCGCCAGAAAGCCGATCAGCGTCGGTATCGTCGTCATGTCGCATGGCCTCCATCCGCAAGCGCATGTTTTCGCATGGAAAGGGCGTTCTCCACTGCCGCATACGGTCAATCGCTAACGGAAATGCGACGTGGCGGCGCGTTGGGGCATCGCCCCCTTTGTCACATCAAGCGGATTGATGGTTGCGCGCGCTGCACCGCCTTGAGCTGGCGCCACCTCCAGGAGAAGTCATGCGGAAATTCGAGGCGCGACCAAGAACCATTGCGCCCTATATTGCGGGCCGCCGGCGCGTTGCGCCGAACGATCGCGACCCGAAACCGCGCGGGCGGTTTCGGGTCGTCGATAGGAGGCAACATAAGGCCGGAAGCATTGATCCGTCCTCACGCGCCGTGCGTCAGGCGGCCGGCTGGACCGACTTCACGCTGCCGCTGGTGTCGACGATGCAGTTGAACTTTCGTCCGCCGGCGTCGAGATCGACGCTGTAGGATGTCGCGTCCAGCTGGCGCGAGCTTGTGGGCAGAACCTTGCTGCTATCGACCTTGGCGGTGCCGGCCGCCGCATTGGCGCAGATCAGCTGCAGATCGGCCGGCGCCGTCTGCAAGCTCGTGCGCGCCATTTCCTCCGGCTTCGGGGGCGCCGACTGGCAGCCGCCGAGAATGGCAAGGCCAACGCCTGCCGCGACAAACAAGTTCCTTGAACGCATCGTCCCCTCGATCACAAAAAGTCCTCCCCTTCCAGATCCTGTGGCTTGCTGCCCGGCCTACCCTTGTCTCAAAGGCAGGCTGAGATCAGACACCTGTCGCAACGCAATTTCCTAAACAGTCCGGTTTCATCACGCCTGCGAGACGCACCTGCCCGACACGCCGTCAGGTTCGCTGCCGCCGGTTTGTCTCGTCAAACACCCTTGTAGAGTGCCGCGCCCTGCATCAGCACGATCACCTTCGCCCCGACCTCCACGCGTGAGTGCAGGTCGGTGACGTCATCATTGTTCATGCGGATGCAGCCGGACGACACGTCGAGCCCGATGGTCCAGGGCTCCACCGTCCCGTGGATGCGGTAGATCGTGTCCTGGTCGCCCTCATAGAGATAGAGCGCGCGGGCGCCGAGCGGGTTGTCCGGGCCGCCGGGCATGCCTGCCGCCCATTTCGCAGCGTTCGGATCGCGCGCCACCATTTCGGCCGGCGGCGTCCAGGTCGGCCACTCCGCCGTGCGCCCGACGCGCACGATGCCGGCCCAGCCGAAGCCCTCGCGGCCGACACCGATGCCGTAGCGGATCGCCTGCCCGCCGGGCTGGACCAGATAGAGAAAATGCTGGTTGCCGTCGATGATGATCGTGCCCGGCTTTTCCGCCGTGCGGAACGGCACCACCTGCCGGCGAAAGGCCTCGGGCAGCTGATTGTTGCGGGCAAAATATTGCCGCGCTTTCTTCTTGTCGTAGTTGACCCATTTCTTGGTCCTGGCGTCATAGATCTGGGTCTGCGCCAGCGCCACCAGGGGGCCGAGACAAACGCCTGCGGCCAGCATCACCAGCCCGAGCTTGCGCGCCCGGGTCATGAACCTGGCGCGTCCTGCATCGGCTGCGTTTCGATCCGGTGTTGTCGTCATGGTTTCGCCCACCCGTCGATGCGTGCCGTGTTGTCGTCCACCCATTTCTTCGCGTAGTCGGCCGGCGCCTGCCGCTCGACCTCCAGCGCGTAGCTCATCTTCGTCACTTCTTCCGGCGAGAAATCGACCTGATCCAGGAACTTGGCGATGTCAGGATGTTTCTTGCCGAAGCCGGTGGCGTAGGCGATCTGGAAATGCGCCGCGTCCCAGGAGGTCGCAGCCGTCGACTTGCTGATCCACAAGGGGTCATCCGCACCGACGATCTTCCACTTGGCCGGATCGTGCGGCGGCTCCTCGATGCGCGCAATCTTGTGCAGCTCGAAGACGTGGTGCGGAGCATAGCAGTAAAACACCATCGGCCGCGCCGTCGCGATCGCCGCGTCAACCCCTGCCATTGCCACCTCTTCTTCCGCCTCGAACAGCGTCAGGTTGGCGCCATAGCCATAGCTGTTGGCCCGGGTGCGCTCGATACCGGTCGAAAGCCAGGTCGGCGCGCCGATCCAGAGCTCGCCCTTGCCGTCGCCGTCGGTGTCGAGGATCTTGGTCTTCTCGGGGTCGCTAAGGTCGGCGATCGTCTTGATCGTCGCTGCCGCCTCCGGCGTGGCACAGAGCCCCTGCCAGGCGGGCACGCTGCGTGCGCTGAGCGTTGCCACACCCTTGTCTGTCACATATTTCTTGACGATGTCCCCGAAATTGGGCTGCCAGACTTCCGGCTGGATATCGACATCGCCGGTCTCGAAGCCGACGAAGGCGTTGAGCGTGCCGAGCTCCTTGACCTCGGCATCAAGGCCGAATTTCTTGGCAATGCTGACCTTGAGGATATTGGCCGTCGCCTGGCCGGACGGCCAGTTGGGCATGGCGATCACCAGATCCGCCGCCATCACGGGGGCAGCGGAGCCGAGCAGAAGCACCAGGCAAGCAGACATGCAGAACTCTAGACGTCTCTTCACAGTCCCCTCCGAACAGCATTGACCGATCGACTTGAATGACTTGCGAATGCGTATTGAAAGCGGCACAGGCAGCGGGCGTACCCGCACCCCGGGAGCGGGCGTACCCGCACCCCATCGAATGCAACTGTTCCTGTATCCGGGCCGCTTACCGGCCCCGGCGCCGTTTTCCGCCGCCCTGTCTTCTTTGGCCGGCAGGATGCCTACAGGATCGACATCCGTCAACGCCCGGTTACACCGGACGTTGAAATGGCTGTGATTTTCTCTATCAGCCGGCAGTTGTCCCCAGAGCTGGCGAGCTATGGTCCAACCGTTATTTGACCGCAGGCAGTGCAGCCACCCGGCCGCGCCATCGCCGCCAGTCGAGCGTGGCGGCGACGGCGGCCGAAACCACGATCAGCAGCTCGGCCATGAAGGTCCAGTGGAAGAGGAAGTTGAGATACCAGGGTTTGTAGAGCGCCTGGACGTGCACGAGGTTCACGCGAAGATCCGATAACGGATGGAACCAGCGAATATCGGCGGCGACCGAGTCCAGGAGCAGATGCAACAGCACGTTCGCGAGCCCGACGCTGACGAGAATGAGCTGATTGCGCCTGCCACTCAGCGTCAACGCCAGCGCCAGAGCTGCTGCGGCAGCCAGCCAGAACAGCGGCGTGTGCGTCCAATAGTCATGGTGCGCCGTTCGCCGGCCGTCGACCAGATAGAAATAGGCGAGATCACAATCCGGCAGCACCGAACAGACATTCCCTGTGGCAATGATCGCGCCGGATTGAGTCGGTCTACCACGCGCGATGAAACGGCTGAGCAGGTAGCCCGCCGGCAGATGAGCAACGAACAAGAACGATCCCCCGGACAATTGACGCATGACGCGAACAGGAACGCGATTGCAACTCATCTGGTCGAATTCGTGGCGACCTTGCGTTAGACGCAATTAAAGCTCACAGTATCTTATCGACATTGGCCATTATGGCTTTTCGCGGCGTCAGAGGCTCTCGACCCGCCATCTTTCCCCATATCGAGCGTTGAAGTGTGCGCGCCGCGCACGCTCGACATCCCTCGAACGCCCATGTGCTGACATGATCACAGGAACGATCATGCGTTTCGACTTCAATCGCGGCTACGGCTTCGTTCAGCCGGAAGACGGTGGTCGCGCAGTCTACGTCGATGCGCGGGCGCTCTATAGGTCAGGCATCAAATCGATCTTTCCCGGGCAGACTTTCCGCTTCGAGATCTGGAAAGACGAAAAGGGGCGCATCGCCGCCCGCAACCTGCGGCTCTGACGCAGTCGAAACAGATCGTCCTACTGCCTGTTTCCTTAAATCCTATTCGATTTAAGGATGAAAACATGCAGCCACTCAAAGGGCTACAGCGACCTTTGCACGTCTAATAAGACGCGCGGCGCTGTAGTCGCAACGCCGCGCAAATGCCGGCGATAGAGCACATTGCGCAAAAGTGCGTAGCGGTTTTGCGATCACGGCATGCGCAAAAACAAGAGCTTGAAACGCAATAAGCGCCCCTCGGAGATCGCGGCCCGCTTTAGAAGGAGACGTCATGTTCAGCCGAACCAAGCACCGCACCGTCCACTTCAGTGAACCCTTCCAATTGCCGGATGTCGAAGGAGTGCTCGCGGCTGGAGACTATGAGGTGGATGATGACGAGGAACTGATCGAAGGCATTTCGTGGCTCGCCTATCATCGCGTCGCCACCTTCATCAAGGTGCCGGCAACCGCGGACAATGACCATCGCATGCGCATGGTCGCAATCGCGCCGGATGAGCTCGATCGCATCATCGCTATCGACCGCGCCAAGCATGCCTTCGTCCCGGCACCCCAACCCTGAAGAGGTCAAGAACCAATGCCCGCACATCGCTTCGCCGTTGGATTATCGGTCCGTCTCAGGGATCGCAGCCATATCTCGCCGATTGCCGCGGAAACCTACCGCATCACCGCCATCATGCCCGTTCGCGACAGCCAGCCCCAGTACAGAATTCGCAACGACGAACTTGGCCAGGACCGCGTCAGCAAAGAGGAAAACCTGGAGCCGATCGAGTGGGGCATGCCCCGCCACTAGATCGCTTCGGAAACGCTCTATCTGTTTGTTTTTACGCATTTCCGGACGGAAAACCGCTTCGCACTTTTCCTGGAAATGCTCCAACCGAGGAACCGCCATGACCTATTACGGAAAACTGAGACAGCTGCTCCAGTGGAAAGGCGCGCCGGCCATGGTGCCCATCACCAAGCCGCCGACGCGAAAACCGTCTCTCCGCAAGCCAAAAACCCTGTCGGACGACGAGCAGAAGGGTGCGAACGAGAGCGCCGTCAAATCGCGGCGCGGCCGCGAAACGCTGGAGCGGCATCGCCTCTTGTGAACGGTGGCAACGGGATTTGTTTGAACACGCGCCACGACGGCAAGGGCGCAGGCAGACGGGCGAGCCCGAGGGCGCGGTCGTCTGTGACGACGGCAATCGCCACGCGTCGCAGTCTTGCGGGCTGAAAAGCGCCCAAAGAAAAAGGCCGGGAAATCCCGACCTTCTCAATATCGTCTCAATGGCCAGTGCCAGTACATCCGTGGTCAAGGACCAGAGACGAAATATCGGTGATTACGCAGCCGACAGGTTGTCGGCAGCGCTCTTGCCCGAACGTGCATCGCGAACGATGTCGAAACGGACCTTCTGGCCTTCAACGAGCGAGCTCATGCCAGCGCGTTCAACAGCAGAAGCGTGCACGAAAACGTCGGTTGCGCCGTCGTCCGGAGCGATGAAGCCAAAACCCTTGGTGGTGTTGAAGAACTTTACGGTTCCAGTATTCATAAGAAATTCCTTTCAATCAAAAGTTCGCCTCCCGACTTTGGGCCGGACAAGGCAGTAAGATCGATTTTGATAGGAAAGGTCAGCTTGAACGCCGGTCGGCGAGAAAACAAAGCTCAGCAAGCAAGATCGATGGCAGACCCTTTACAGGCACATTGTGTTCTTAGCAAGGAGCAAGATCGACTACGGAAATACGTAAGGGCTCCGTACACCATTTTCGATGGCCTAACTTGCGCGCATCCCGCCCGGCCGATGGCAGCCTTGACCGGGCACGCGGCTGGGTTGGTTTGTCGGCCGGGCGTGGCGTCCGCGCCCGCGATGCATTCCTCGGCGAGCGGCGCTGCCTGCCGGCAGATGCGCCTACTTGATCGTGCAGATGCCGTTGGCTCCGCCCTTACCAGTATAGGAGACGGCGGGCGAACCGTCCGGGTTGACGCTGAGCGAAATCGTCACCCCGCCGCCCTTGGCTTCGAAGTAGTTGTCGTTGAATTTCTTCAGCTTGCCTTCCTTGCCGTTGATATAGATCGGCCCGCCCTCATCGGCGTGCACCTCGATATTGCCAGGGCAGGAAGCATTGACCAGCGGAATGCCGGCAACGGCCTCGCCGGCCAGAGCAAATGCAGCGATTGCGGCAGCAGCACGCAGGCACGTCTTCATGACACTCTCCTTGGGAACCGTGGTCGACAGCACCGGGGGCAGAAACCGGCGGCCGGATCGTGGCAGCATGAGAATGGGTGTCAAGCAAGAGTGCAACCGCAGCAAGGCGTTGGCATGCGGCCCATTGCCGCCACCGCGACATCATCGACGGCATGCTCCTTCGTTTGGCATCTGGCTCAGGGAGCAATCCACGGCAGCTTTCAAGCGTCGCAGCGCCGTTCAGGCGTGATCTGTCGCGACGCCACGGCCAAACGAGAAAAGACCCGCCGCGGTCAGCACGCGACGGGTCTTTGGCAGATGCGGATCACCAACGGGGAGGCTCGTTGGGATCACGTGAACCAGCTGACTGGGAGGCGATCAGTTGGTTCGCATTGCTCTTGGCAAAGGTCTTTGCCTTGCATGTGTTGGATATTAGCCGAGCGATCTGCCAGGAGGTGTTCCCAGGGTAACAGGCACGAAAAAATCATCGGAAGCGGCGGGGCATGCTCAGCTTGTCCCTGCCCAATGTTCGCACCGGTCACCCCAACCGCCTCAGGCAACCACAGCATCGTCGACGACGGCCACTGAACCCTTGCCATGCCGACCGCCCTCTTCCCCCCAACGACACAAGGCGGCGGCCGCAACGTTGAGCGCCGCGCCGCGCTCCGTCAGGGAGTAGACAACCTTTGCCGGCAGCGACGAATAAACCGTACGATCGACCAGTCCATCCGCCTCCAGCTCGCGCAGCTGCTGGGCCAGCATCTTTTCGCTGATCGCCGGGATGGACTGGCGTAGGCGGCCAAACCGGCGCGCCGCCTTTCCAAGCTCGCAGAGGATATCGACCTTCCACTTGCCCTCGATCGCCTTGAGTGCGGTGGCAAAGCCGCAATTTTCCATGGTCGGGTTCACGATATCCTCCTTACTATCCGGGGAGTAAGCACTTACCCCACGGTAAGCGCTTACCGGCCGGTGCGTATTGCGCACGTCCGGCGCCACCATACCTCTGGCCAGCGACGGCAAAAAAAGCGTCGCGCCAACGGATATGGAGTTTTGCAATGAAGCCATCAATGAGTGTTTTGGGAACGGGACGCATGGGATCGGCGCTGGCGCGCGCCCTGCTCCAGGCCGGGTATCGCACCACGGTCTGGAACAGGACAAGGGAGAAAGCCGAGCCGCTCACGGCACTCGGCGCCACCTTAGCGCCGACCGTCCGCCAGGCGATTGACGCGTCCGAGATCGTCATCGTCAATGTCAGCGACTATGCCGCCACCGCAGCGTTGCTGCGCGCAAACGACGTTGCGCCCGGCCTGGCAGGCAAGCTGATCGTTGAGTTGACCTCGGGGACGCCTGAGGGCGCGCGCGAAACCAGCGGGTGGGCCGCGACCCATGGCGCCCAATACATCGATGGCGCCATCCTGGCGACGCCCGACTTCATCGGCACCGATGCGGGCACGATCCTGCTATCGGGCGCGCTTGAACCCTTCACCGCCAACGAGACTGTGTTTCGCGCGCTCGGCGGCAATGTCCAGCACATCGGCACCGAACCGGGGCGCGCCAACGCGCTCGATAGCGCCCTCCTCGCGCTGATGTGGGGGGCGCTCTTCGGCGGGCTGCACGCGATCGCCGTCTGCCGAGCCGAAGACATCGACGTTGGCGAACTGGGACGCCAATGGAAGGCGACCGCGCCCGTCGTCGAAGGGCTGGTCGCCGACCTGATCAAGCGGACCGGTGCCGGACGGTTTGCCAGCGACGCGGAAACGCTGTCGTCGATCTCGCCGCATTACGGCGCGTTCCAGCATCTCAAGGACCTGATGGAAGCGCGCAGCATCGATCGGACCGTAGTCGACGGTTATGACGCGATCTTCAGCCGGGCGATTGCATCGGGCCATCTGCATGACGACTTCGCCGCCCTCTCCCAGTTCATGGGCAAGGCGTAGCGCCCTCAAGCAAACAGGGAACATCTCACCTATTCCCGGACCGGCCGCCATTCCGAGCTGGCTAGGGATCAGCCCTTGGATCGGATCCGATCCAAGGAGAAATCATGCAGTAACTTTAAAGCGTTACAGCGTCGTTCGCGCGTCATGTTCGACGCGCGGCGCCTTAGCGCACCAGCGGCCCGTTTGCCTTTTTCCAGGCATCGATGCCGCCCTCGATATGGCAGGCGCTGATCAGTCCGGCGGCTTGCGCCGCCTGGACCGCCATCGCCGAGCGTTCGCCGAAGGCGCAATAAAAAACGATGCGCTTGCCCGTCGCAAGCGCCAGTTCATGCAGCATGCCGCCAGCGCCGATGTTTTCCCGCAGTTCCGGATAGGGTGCGTGCAGCGCACCGGGAATGGCGCCGTGCTTTTCCCGCTCCGCCTTCTCGCGCAGATCGACGATTGCGACATCCGAACGGCCCCTGAGCGCCAGGGCTTCCACCGCCGAAACCGCCCAGCCCTTGGCGGCGATCTCGTCCTGATGCAGGCCGACATGGATATTGGCCGGCACTGCCACATCCATCATCTTCGGGTTCGGCAGGTTGAGATTGTTCATCAGGTCGACATATTCGTCGACCGATTGCACCTTGAGGCGCGGATTGAAGCGCTTTTCCTCGCCGATGGTCGAGACCGTGTCGCCCTTATAGTCGTGGGCCGGATAGACCAGCGTGTCGTCGGGCAGCTTCAAGAGCTTGTTGAAGATCGAATCATATTGCTGGCGCGGGTCGCCGTTCTGGAAATCCGTGCGCCCCGTGCCGCGGATGAGCAGCGTGTCGCCGGTAAACACCCGCCCACCCGTCAGGAACGAATAGCTGTCGTCCGTATGGCCAGGCGTGTAGAGCACGTCGAGGCTGAGGCCCTCGATCGAAACACGGTCGCCCTCGGCCACCCGCATCGAAACCACATCGGCCGCCGTTTGCTCGCCCATGACGGTGATGCAATGGGTGCGATCGCGCAGCGCCCCGAGCCCGGTGATGTGGTCGGCATGCAGATGCGTGTCGACCGCCTTGACCAGTTTCAGGTCAAGCTCGCGCACCAGCTGCAGATAGCGGTCGACCTTTTCCAGAACCGGGTCGATGATCAGCGCCTCTCCCCCCTGCCTGGAGGCAATGAGGTAGGTATAGGTGCCGGACGTACTGTCGAAGAGTTGGCGGAAGATCATCGGTTTCTCCCTAGAGCATGTCGCGCAAAAGTGCTCAGCGGTTTTGCGATGACGACATGCGCAAAAACAAGAGCGTAAAGCGCAGCAAGCGAATCCTAGAGATCGCGACGCGCTTTAGTGCAAGCCCGCTGCATCCCGCGGGACAAATCTCATCCGCGGGATGTCTCGTACTTCAAGAAGCGGCTGCATGATCCTTGCCGAGACCGGCTCCGGCCCAGGGCGTCATGCAGTGGCGCGGGCGCGGCAGGCCGCCTCCCGCGATTACTTCGGCTGCGGCACGATCCGGATATAGGGTTTTGGTGCGCGCCAGCCTTCCGGATACTTCTGCTTGGCTTCCTCGTCGCTGACCGAGCCGGCGATGATCACGTCTTCGCCGTTCTTCCAGTTCACCGGCGTTGCCACCTTGTGCTTGGCCGTCAGCTGCAGCGAATCGATCACCCGCAGCACCTCGTCGAAGTTGCGACCGGTGGTCATCGGATAGATCAGGATCAGCTTGACCTTCTTGTCCGGCCCGACGACGAAGACGTTGCGCACAGTCTGGTTATCGGCGGCGGTGCGCTGCGTCGGGTCGCCCGATACCGGCGCCGGCAGCATGCCGTAGAGCTTCGACACGTTGTAGTCGACGTCGGCGATCATCGGAAAGTTCGGCGTGGCTCCCTGCGTTTCCGCGATGTCGCTGACCCAGCCGGCGTGGCGGTCGAGCGGATCGACGGAGAGCCCGATGATCTTTACCCCGCGCCGGTCGAATTCCGGCTTGATCTTGGCCATGTAGCCAAGCTCGGTGGTGCAGACTGGCGTGAAATCCTTCGGATGCGAGAACAGCACGGCCCAGGAATCGCCGATCCAGTCGTGAAACTGGATCTTGCCTTCCGTGGTTTCCGCCTGGAAATCCGGTGCGATGTCGTTGATTGCAAGTGTCACGATAGACCCCATCATTTGAATATGCTGGCTTCAGCCATACAAGGCGGGAAGTGTGCCACTTTTGGTGCGATAGGCAACTTCTAAAGATGAGGTAGAGAGACGAGAGGCGGCCGCCTTGCCGCTGTGGTAATCTGCGTCATATCAGTCTGTGCTGATATGACCGATTGCGTGGGACCGTGTGCGGTCATCCGGCGAGGAGCAGACCTCGGAGCGATGCCTTGGCATCGGTTAAGGATTGCGACGCGGCCGGTGGTCGACAGGCGGCCCACCCGAAGGGCCGGACACTTTTGGCCCGCTGATGGCGTCGACAATCCTTACCGGACCGCTTGGGTCCGGCTCCGGTTGTCTTCTTGCCGGAGAACAAAATCGCTCCGGCGCAGGAGGTCAATATCGGTGCAGGTTGGTATCAGGTCGGAGCTGCCATGAGCGATACGCGAAAAATTGCGGCCATCCTTGTCGCCGACGTGGTCGGGTACAGCCGGCTCGCCGGCGCCGACGAGGAGCGTATCCTGGCGCGGCTGCGCACGCTGCGCAGCGACCTGATCGACCCCACCATCGCCGTCTACAACGGCCGCATCGTCAAGCGCACCGGCGATGGCAGCCTCATCGAGTTCCGCAGCGTCGTCGATGCCGTGCGCTGCGCCATCGAGGTGCAGAGCGCCATGCTGGAGCGCAACGCCGGCGTGCCCGAGGACCGGCGCATCGAGTTCCGCATTGGCATCCACCTCGGCGATGTCGTCGAGGAAAGCGACGGCGACCTGATGGGCGACGGCGTCAACATCGCCTCGCGGCTGGAAGGCATCGCCCGCCCCGGCGCGATCTGCCTTTCCGAGGATGCCTACCGTCAGGTCAAGGCGCGGCTGGACCTTACGGCAACCGACCTTGGTGCCACGCAGCTGAAGAACATCGTCGAGCCGATCCGGATCTACGCGCTGGAGATCGGCGTTGCCCGCGCGGCCAATGGCCCCGCCCCTGCCCCGACGCCGGCAAAGGCGCAGCCGCCGAGCCCGTACCGCCTGCCGGAAAAGCCTTCGATCGCCGTGCTCGCCTTCGACAACATGAGCGGCGATGCCGAGCAGGAATATTTCTCCGACGGTATCAGCGAGGACATCATCACCGACCTTTCCCGGCTGTCGGAGCTGCATGTCATCGCCCGCAACTCGTCCTTCGTCTACAAGAACGCGGCGGTGTCCGTGCCTGAGGTCGCCAAGGCGCTCGGCGTGCGCTACGTGCTCGAAGGCAGCGTGCGCAAGGCCGGCAACCGCGTGCGCGTCACCGCGCAATTGATCGACGCCAACGATGGCGGCCACGTCTGGGCCAATCGCTTCGACCGCGATCTCACCGATATCTTCGCGGTGCAGGACGAACTGACGCGGGAGATCGTCACTGCGCTGAAAGTCCAGTTGACCGGCGGCGACAAAAGCTCGCTTGCCGGCGGCCGCCCGGTCGACGTCAAGGCCTACGAGCTGCTCTTGCGCGGCCGCGAGCAGGCGTCTGCGCACACGCTGCTCGCCAATGCTGCCGCACGCAGCCTCGCCGAAGCCGCTGTTGCCATCGACCCCGACTATGCCGCCGCCCATGCGCTCATCGCCTTCACCCATGTGCTCGACTATATCAACGACTGGAGCGCCGATCCCGAGCAGTCGCTGAGCACCGGCCGTGCGCTTGCCGAACGGGCAGTCGCGATGGCGGACGACCAGCCCGACTGCCACTGCGCGCTCAGCGTCGCCTGCATGTGGATGAGAGAGCTGGACCGGGCGCGGGACGAGGCGCATCTGGGGCTGGCGCTGGCGCCCAACTCGGTGCAGCTCCACATGGCGCTCGCCCATGCGCTGATCTTCTCCGGCGAACCGAAGGCAGCGCTCGACGAACTCGACATCTCCATGCGGCTCGACCCGCTCTATCCCGAAGTGCTTTTACAGTTCCTCGCCGACGCCCACTTTTCGCTCGGCGCTTACGAAACGGCGATCCTGGCGATCGAGGCCCGACTGATGCGAAACCCGCATTCGGAAACCGCCTTTGCCCTGCTCGCCTCCTGCCACGGCCATCTCGGCCATCTGGACCAAAGCCGCCAGGCCTGGAACCGCGCGCTGGAACTCAACCCCAATTTCTCCATCCCCCGCCGCCGCCGCGTCCTGCCCTTCCGCAACCCGGATGATTTTGAGCGTCGAGTGGAAGGGTTGCGCAAGGCGGGGCTGGTGGAGTGAGAGGCCGGGAAGCACTTTGCGTGCCTGGCTCGGCACATTCAAGACATACAGACTGTTTGCGAAAGTAGCGCAGCTAACCGTTCGGGTCACAACACGTGTGAAGGTCATCTCTGCAAGACATTGAACGACTGGATTGCGCCAAAGGTGGTCACAATGATCCGGATTGCGTTTGGTGGCCACATGGTTTCATGTGGCTCTTGCTCAATCTATCTCTTGACCTCGATTACAAGTGGATAGCCCTCGTCGTCCCACTCCAAAAAACCGCCGGCAAAATAGTAGATGTGCGTGTAACCCCAGGCGATCGCCTTGGCCGAAGCATAAGCGGCATAGGTGCAACTCTTGCCCTGACAATAGAAGGCGACCTCACCTTCCTTTCCCCCCACCATGGCAAGGCTTTCCTTTGATAGGCCGGTGACGAGGGATAGGTTGATGGCCTTGGGGATATGGCCATTGTCATAGTTAAGCGAAGCACGCACATCGATGAAGGGCACGCCGCGTGCGAGCAGCGCCTTTGCTTCCGTGACATCGATTTTTATGGTTCTGTCGACACTGAGTTCGCCCTTGGTCAGCGCCATAAACTTCACGTAGTCGTCAAGGGCGAGGTCTGTGCCAGCCCCCTCGGGCAATCCGGCCTTGCGGAGTCCCTCCTGCAGGCGCGTGATGTAAGGCCTATGGTAGCTGAATGCGCTACCATACCAATCATAAGCACTTTCCTGGACGGTGAGCGGATCGCCCAAGAAGGACATGGCCAGCGTGTTATACTGGTCGATCAGCGTCTGAATGCCGTCAGTGCGCCCGAGATGTCCGTAGCTTGCTATCAGGGTGGCGTAATCTGCCCGGAGATCGGACTTTTTGCCGATCACGCGTTCAAAGGTGTCGACGGCTTCGACATATTTTCCCTGGGAAAAGAACGAGACTGCGAGCATGCGCAGCGTTGCACGCGAGGGATGGGGATCGAACCTCATCGCCAGGCGGGCCTGCTGTTCCGCCTCAGTTGCGCGTCCCTTCGCGTTGAGAATCCGCGCCAGGCCGACATGGTTGTCAGGATCATTTGGCGCAAGCTTCATCGCCCGGTCGATGGCAGTGAATGCTTCGTCATAGCGACCCTGCTGCGCAAGCACCTGCGCCGATATCGCATAGGCAAGCGGCGTCGGCTTCTCCATAGCCTTTGCTAGATTTCTGATGAGGTTCTTTGAAGCGGTCTCCCGACGGTAAAAATCCCAGGACAAGATGCTCGTCCGCCAGTTTGCTGCTGCCAGTGACGCATAGGCGCGGCTATAGTTTGGATCGAGTACGATCGCCTTCTGGAAGAAGTCGGAGGCCGTGGCCGTTTCGGCCTCGCTGTCCCGGCGAAGATGATCCCAACCCCGCAACAGCGAATCGTAGGCTTGCGGATTCGTCGTTTCCGGCACCGCTGCCACGCTTCGCTCGGCACTCGTCAGCTTCACTGAAAGAGTTGAAACGATCTGTCCGATCACCCTGTCCTGCAGCCCGAACACGCCGCTCATTTCCCCATCATAGCGCTCGGCCCAGAGGTGATGTCCGTCGATCGCGTCAATCAACTGGGCATTGACACGAACATGGTTTCCCTCTCGACGTACGCTGCCCTCCAGGATGTAATGGACGCCCAGTTCCTCGGCCACCTGCTGAACTTTGGTGGGCTTGCCCTTGTAGGTGAAGGTCGAGTTGCGCGCGATCACGAAGATGCCAGACAGTTTTGAGAGTTCGGTGATCAAGTCGTCGGTCATCCCGTCGGCAAAATAGCTCTGCCCCGCATCAGAGCTGAGATTGTCGAATGGCAGGACGGCGATGGAGGGCGTTTGGGGTAGCGGAAAAGCCATCCGCGCAACGGACGCCGCGTCAGCACTTTCGCGCGTTTGGGCCAGCCAAACTGCTGGAACGCTTATCAGGAGCAGGAAGGCCAAAGCAGCCGGGATTCTCCAACGGCGAAAGCTTTTGAGGTTGAAGCGTCGCAGCCGAGTATTTCCCTCGAACCTCACCCGGTAGACACGGACGGGCCGCTGGATATTCTTCACATGCTGCTCGCCGATAAATTCCAGCGGCAATTCGAACTTGCCCTGCAAGTGATCGAAAGCAGTGCCAGATACGAAAAGTCCCCCTGGCTCACACATCTGCTCAAGGCGAGCCGCGACGTTGACGCCATCGCCCAGCAAATCATCCTCGTCGACAACCACATCTCCGAGATTGATGCCCATGCGGAGGAGAAGTCGACGCTGGACTGGGACATCCACTTGGCACGCAGCGACCTTACTTTGTGACGCGACTGCGCAAGCCACGGCGTCGACGACGGAGCCAAATTCCACGATCGCACCATCGCCCATGAGTTTCACGATGCGTCCGTGATAATCTTCCATAAAGGGATCGAAGATTTCGGAACGCCATGCCTTGATTGCAGCCAGGGTCCGGGCCTCGTCGGCTTCGATGAGTCGCGAATAACCGACAATGTCGACGGCAAGAATTGCCACCAGCCGCCGTTCTGCGCGAACTGCTTCCATAGCCACCTCTCCCAAAGGTGTAGAGAAGGCCTCGCTCTTGCGTTGGTCAGGGGCGGGAACTCTAGCTTCCGAAGCTACGCTTGTTTCCTCGCTCGTGCCAGATTTATTGCCTGACTCGGGACCTTGCCGGAATGGCCGCTTCGGGCCGATACTGTTGAAAAACTCGGTATTGCCGGTACTTGGGACGCGTGATTCAATCCTCTGAGTGATTTGCAGGGGATCAGGTGAATGATGGGATGTCAGNGCCGATACTGTTGAAAAACTCGGTATTGCCGGTACTTGGGACGCGTGATTCAATCCTCTGAGTGATTTGCAGGGGATCAGGTGAATGATGGGATGTCAGGCGGCTCCGGCGCAGCTCTTCTACGACTTCTGCCTCAAAGATCACGTCCCTGCTGACCATCTGCTGCGCGGGATAGACCGCCATCTCGACCTCGACAGCGTGCGAGCACMGTTGAAGCCGTTCTACAGCAACACAGGTCGTCCTTCGGTTGCCCCTGAGCTGATGATGCGGATGCTGATCATCGGCTATTCGATGGGTATCCGCTCGGAACGGCGACTTTGCGAGGAAGTCCACCTCAACCTTGCCTATCGTTGGTTCTGCCGCCTCGGACTGGACGGCAAGGTACCGGATCACTCCAGCTTCTCGAAGAACCGTCATGGCCGGTTCCGGCAAAGCGACATCCTGCGGCACCTATTCGAGACGGTGGTGGAACGCTGTCTTGCCCAGGGACTGGTGGGCGCGGAAGGGTTTGCCGTCGATGCAAGCCTGATCGCCGCAGACGCCAACAAGCAGCGTTCTGTGCCTGGTGCGGAGTGGGAAGTCAAAGACGATGCCAGCCGCTCGGTCCAGGAATACCTTGCAGTTCTTGATGATGCCGCTTTCGGTGCGGCATCGCCGGTGACGCCGAAGTTCATCTCGCCTTCCGATCCAGCAGCGCARTGGACGGGTGCCCACAAAGGCCATGCCTTCTTCGCCTACGCCACCAACTATCTGATCGATACCGATCATGGCGTCATTCTGGACGTGGAGGCGACACRTGCGATCCGCCAGGCAGAGGTCGGAGCATCCCGCACAATGCTCGACAGGACCGAGAACCGCTTCGGCTTGAAGCCAGACTATCTGGCAGCCGATAGCGCTTATGGTTCTGCCGACAATCTGGCCTGGCTGGTCAAGGAGAAGAAGATCGCGCCGCACATTCCTGTCTTCGACAAATCGAACCGGACGGACGGGACCTTCTCGCGTTCGGACTTCACCTGGGAGGCCGAGAATGATCGCTACGTCTGCCCTGCGGGAAAGGAATTGAAGCAGTTCCATCGAACCTATGCAACGCCCAGATCAGGGATCACGAGCGAAGGAACACGACTCTATCGCGCCAGCAAAAAGAACTGCGACCCGTGCGAATTAAAGCTTCGCTGCTGCCCGAACATGCCTATGCGCAAGGTGCCGCGTGATCTCAACGAGGATGCCCGCGATGTTGCCCGAGCTATTGCCACCACACCTGAATACGTGCAGTCCCGACATCGTCGCAAGAAGGTAGAAATGCTCTTTGCCCACCTCAAGCGCATTCTGCGGATGGCGCGTTTGAGGCTAAGAGGACCGTGCGGTGCGCGAGACGAATTCTTGCTGGCAGCAACCGCCCAAAACCTCAGGAGGCTCGCGAAACTCAGGCCGCAAAGGTCGCTATACCGCGCCATCGCCGCATGAGCGCGGCATACATCGATACCTTGCGCTAAGGCGCAGGGCAGATAACCGATGACCCCGCGCCCAAAAGACCAAATCGGGCGGATGGGCGGAAATCCATCGAGTTTTT